>CAZWUR010000086.1:0-15464 GCA_964637205.1 uncultured Rubrivivax sp. | reverse complement strand
GTTGGACTTTTTGCGGGCCAGCGTGTCAATTTGCTGGAAAGATACGATTACCCCCCGTAGCGGCGGAATTTTTCCAGCACGCGTGCCATCTCGTCGGCCCCGAGCAGGGCCGGCTCGCCGACCGCCAGGGCCAGCAGATAGGCCTGGCACAGGCTCTCGACCTCGACCATCAGCTTCAGCGCCTGGGCCATTGAGGGCCCGCAGCTCACCAGCCCGTGCTGGGCCAGCAGGCAGGCGTCGCGCTGGCGCAGCGCCGTTGCTACGCCCGTTGACAGCGTCTCGCTGCCGAAGGTCGCATACGGCACCAGGGGCACGTCGTCGCCACCGGCCAGCGCCACCATGTAATGGAAGGCCGGCAGGGTCCGGCCCAGGCAGCCCAGCGCCGTGGCGTGCACCGCATGTGTATGCAGCAGCGCCTGCACGTCGGGCCGCGCCCGGTAGGCGGCGCGGTGGAACGGCCACTCCGACGAAGCTTGCCAGCGCCCCTGCACGCTGCCGTCGTCGGCGACGAAAACCAGATCCTCGGTCTCGATCTCGGCGCCCATGCCGCTGGGCGTGATCAGCATGCCGCCCGCCCAGCGATGGCTGGCATTGCCCGTGCTGCCACGGTTCAGGCCGCTGGCATCGAGTCGCCGCACGGCCTCGACCAAGGCCGCCCGCGCCTCGCCCTCGCTCACGCCGCCGGACGCTGCGCTGCCCACCAGGCGGCTCATCCGGCAAGGGCGCGCAATGTGCGCTCGTTGGCCGGAATCACACCACGTTGCGTGATCAGGCCCGTCATCAGTCGCGCCGGCGTGACGTCGAAGGCCGGGTTCGCGACTGCGCTGCCGTCAGGCAGCAGTTGCACCTCCAGCAGCCGGCCGGCTTCGTCGCGGCCGGTGACGTGGCTGACTTCACGTGCGCTGCGCTGCTCGATCGGAATCTCGACCAGTCCGTCGCTGAGCGACAGATCCAGCGTCGACAGCGGCATCGCGGCGTAGAAAGGCACGCCGGTGTCGCGCGCCGCCAGTGCCTTGAGGTAGGTGCCGATCTTGTTGCAGACATCGCCACGCGCGCTGACGCGGTCGCAGCCGACGATGACGAGGTCGACGCTGCCCTGCTGCATCAGATGGCCGCCGGCGTTGTCGGCGATCACGGTGTGCGCCACACCCTGCTGCCCCAGTTCCCAGGCCGTCAGGCTGGCCCCCTGGTTGCGCGGCCGCGTCTCGTCGACCCAGACATGCACCTCAAGGCCCGCGGCCTGCGCCTGGTAGACCGGGCTCAGCGCGGTGCCCCAGTCGACGGTGGCCAGCCAGCCAGCATTGCAATGCGTCAGCACGTTGACCCGCCCGCCGTGCCGCGCGGCCACCTGCTGCAGCAGCGGCAGGCCCTGGCGGCCGATGTCGTGATTGACGGCCACGTCCTCGTCGGCCAGTTCAGCGGCCAGCCGCCAGGCCGCGACCGCACGTTCGGTGCCCGGCAGTGGCCTCAGATGGGCCTGCACCCGGCGCACCGCCCAGGCCAGGTTGACGGCCGTCGGGCGTGTGGCCAGCAGGGCCTCGGCAGCGGCGGCCAGCGAAGCTTCGGATGGGTCGCGCTGCATCTGCAGCGCCAGGCCGTAGGCGGCGCTGACGCCGATCAGCGGCGCACCACGCACCCACATCTCGCGGATCGCCGTCAGCACCCCTGCGAGGTCGGTGAGCGTGGCGATCTGCAGCCGGTGCGGCAAGGCCCGCTGGTCGATGACCTGCACCGCCTGCCCCGAGGCATCGGGCCAGATCGTGCGCCGTGTCTGTCCGTCGACCCTCATGCGTCGATCTCCATCGCGGCCGGCCGTGCCGCACGCCGGGCAGCATCCGCTGCCCGCGCGACGGTGGCCGGCGATTCGTCCTTCAGTCGGTGGTCCGACCAGACCTGGCGCCATCGGCGCGCACCCGGCGTACCGTTCCACAGGCCGAGCATGTGCCGCGCCACATGCGCCCAGGGCACGCCGGCGGCCTGCTGCACCTCGATGTAGCGAACCATCCGCGCCTCGATGGCCTCGCGCTCGGGTGCACAACGGCGGTCACCGAAAAAGCGTGCGTCCCAGGCCGTCAGACCCCAGGGCTGGTGGTAGGCGTCGCGACCGATCATCGCGCCGTCGACATGCGCCAGCTGTGCATCGATGGCGTCGAGCCCGGCCAGGCCGCCGTTGATGACGATCGTGAGCCCGGGGAAGTCGCGCTTGAGCTGGTGCACCATCGCGTAGCGCAGCGGCGGGATCTCGCGGTTCTCCTTCGGGCTCAGCCCCTGCAACCAGGCGTTGCGCGCGTGCACGATGAAGACCTCGCAGCCGGCTTCGGCCACGGTGCCGACGAAGTCACGCACGAAGGCGTAGCTTTCGGTCCGGTCGACGCCGATGCGGTGCTTGACGGTGACCGGGATCGACACCGCGTCGCGCATCGCCTTCACGCTGTCGGCCACGGTCTGCGGCTCGTTCATCAGGCAGGCGCCGAAGGCCCCTTTCTGCACACGTTCGCTCGGGCAGCCGCAGTTGAGGTTGATCTCGTCGTAACCCCATTTTTCACCCAGCCGCGCGGCGAAGGCCAGTTCCTCGGGTTCGCTGCCGCCGAGCTGCAGCGCCACCGGCTGTTCGCCCTCGCGGTCGAAGACCAGGTGCTTGGGCACGTCACCGTGGCGCAAGGCACCACTCGTGATCATCACCGTGTACAGGCGGGCGTGGCGCGACAGCAGGCGATGGAAGTGACGGCAGTGGCGATCCGTCCATTCCATCATCGGGGCGACACACAGGCGCCAGGGGCTGCGAAGACTCATGCCCGCATTGTCCACGCCGGCGCCCGCGGCGCCATGGCGCTACAGGAAGCCCAGGCTGCGTGCGCTGCCGAAGTTCGCCAGATTGGGCAGCACACTGTCGAGTTGCCCCTCTTCGGCACCGAACCAGCGCAGCAGCGTGGCCGCGTACTGGTCCACCGAGGCACCGGGAATCCAGCGTCCCTGAAGCTCCCATTCCTCGACACCGACGTCGTCCGGCCCGCCCAATTCCAGCGTCGGATAGCGGCCGTGGGTTTCACCTCCGCGCACGGCACCGCCCATCACGAGATGGTGATTGCCCCAGGCGTGATCGGTGCCCGCGGTGGCATTGGGCACGAAGGTGCGACCAAAATCGCTCTGCGTGAACAGCACCACCTGGTCAGCCAGGCCGAGGGACTGCATCGCGCGCTGGAATGCCGCCATGGCGTCGCCCAGGTCGCGCAGCAGGCTGGCATGCGCGCCTTGTTGCGCATTGCCGCCGGCGATCTGTGCGTTGTGCGTGTCGTAGCCACCCTGGGTGGCGAAGAACAGCTGGCGCTCGCCGCCGACCACCGCGCGATGGGCCAGCAGCTTGGCGATCTGGAACAGCTGCGGGCCCAACTGCCCCTGCACCACGCCGCCGACGATGAGCGGCGCAAAGGCCGCGTCGATGGCCGCCGAAGTCAAAGGGTCACCCGGCATCGCGATCACGATCTCGGCCAGGCGCTCACTGAGTGCAAAGGCTTCCATCTGCTGCAGGCGGAACGCATCGGCCAGGGCCGAGCCCTGCGGCTGGGCAAACAGTGCGTCGACCGCCTCTTTGCGCAGGCGGTTGGGTGTCCATTGCGTCTCGGCCGGCGACAGACCGTAGGCGCCGAAATACTCGCCCGGGCCCGGCAGCACGAGCGGTGCGCGCAAGCTCTCGATGCCGAAGCGCCCGTTGCCGCCAACCGAGATCACGGGGTTGACGGTCGCCAGGGTCTGCGCGGCGCGGCCGCCCCAGCCGGTGGCGGCCAGGCTGATGCTCTGGCCGGCTTCCCACTGGATCTGCTGATCGGCATGCGAAAAGAGGCCCTGCGGCACGGCCAGCGAGCCGGGGGGTTCGGCCAGCAACTGCGCCTTGCTCAGCGGGCGGTTCAGCGGCCCGATATTCAAGACCGGGGCCAGTTGCCCGGCGTCCCACAAGGGCTGCAGGGCGGCCAGCGATGGATGCAGCCCGCAGTCGCTGCCGGCCAGCGGCACCAGGGCGCTGCTTGGCAGCGCCAGCGCGCCACGCACCGCCGCGTACTGGGTGTGGCGGGCGCTATCGCGCGGGACGATGGTGTTCAGGCCGTCATTGCCGCCGTACTGGAACACGCAGACCAGCGCCCGGTAGTCGGCAGCACGCGCCTGGCGCAGGAGCAGCGGGGCCAGCGACGCGCCGCCGAGCGCAGCGGCGGCGAAGGCCGCACTGCGGCGCAGGAAATGGCGTCGGGTGTTCATCGTTGCACCTGGTGGTCGGGGGAAGCCACAACGAGGTAGGCGGCGGTCTCGGCGCGCCGCCGGCGCCAGCCTTCGGCATCGGTCTGTGGCGTCCAGTACGCCACGGCGGCAATCACCTTGGCGCGCGGTGTTGGCTTCAGGGTGCGGCCGACCACGATTCGGCTGATGTTGTCGACGAGCACCGCCGCGTCGTCGGCCAGGGCCTCGAAGGCGTCGAGATTCACCTGGGTGCCGATGGCGCCTGGCACGTTCGGGTCCGGGTCGCAGCAGCGCCAGTCGAAGATGGCGGTGAGGTAGTTCAACCGATTCAGCCCGGTGTTGGCGTTGTGGATGCCGAACTGGGGACCGACCAGCCCCTTGGTTCCGGCCACCGGATAGTCGCGCGGGTAGAAATTGAAGACCGACGGCGGCATGAAGACATGCTGCTGCAGCGCCTGGCCCCACCACCAGCCATGGATCGCGCCATCGGTCCTGCCGTTGAAGGCGCGCAGCGCACCGGTGAACAGGAGGATCGGTTCGCGCAGCATGCCCAGGGTGCTGCGTGCGCTGCGTTCGGCGCGCGCTTCGCGATCCAGCAGCACGGCAGCCACGGTGGCCGCGAGGTCGCCCTTGCGCGCGGCGCCGAAATCCTGGCCTTCGGTGCTGAAACGTCCGCTGACAAAAGCCTGCGAGCAGCGTCGCATGTAGGCCGGCGACGGGTTGCTGCCGACCAACTGGCGGATCAGGTGCTGGCAGACGAAAGGCGCCATGCTGCGGTGCTGCATCAGGCTGTCCAGCACCTGCTCCAGCGCCTGCGCTGCCGTGGCGCCGGCCGGCACCCGGATGCCCGACAGAAGCCGGCGCGCACCATCGTTGCGCAGCAGCGGTGCCGCGGGCACCATGTCGCCGGCCATATAGGGGCAATTCGAACCCTCGGGCCAGCAGCCCCAGACCGTGCTGCCACCGTCGGGATAGGTCCACCCTGTCAGCGCGTAGGCGTATTCGCGCACCACGGTGTTGTCGTAGTTGGGCAGGCAGCCGGCGCCGCTGGGTCGGCCGTCGGCATCGAGCGCGCAGACGCCGATCGAGAACAGTTGCAGCAGTTCGCGCGCGAAGTTCTCGTTCGGCAGCGTGGGGTCGTTGTTCACATGGTCGAGGTACTCGCCCATCATCGGCGACAGGGTCACGGCCTTCAGCACATCGCGGTAGTTGCCGAAGGCCGACGACAACAGGCGGTTGTAGTAGTTGCGCAAACCGTAGCTGCCATTGACCTCGATTTCGCTGATCACCAGCATCTGTTGCAGTGCCAGCGCCACACGTTGGCGCAGCTGGTCGGGCTGGCTCACGGCGTTGCGGTAGAAATCCCAGGACAGTGGCTCGGACGAAAACCAGTCGCGCCAGCAGTTGGGGCCGCTGTACGCCGGCTGGTCGCAGAAGAACACCTCGCCTACGTTGCGGTGGATGCGTTCGTCACCGCCCGAGGTGTAGCGGGAGACATCGAGCGCCATCTGCGCCTTCACCCAACCGGCCGCACCGCGCGCCCGGATGTCCTGGATGAGTGCCTCCTGCGGCCCGAAGGTGGCTTGCTGGGCCAGCCGCACGGCGCCGTCCAGTGCTGCCGGCGGCAGCGCCGCCAGGGTGGCGCCGTCACCGCGCGTGGCAGCGGCCGTCAAGGGCCGAACGTCCGGGCTGCCCGCGGCAAGCGCCGTGGGCGTGTCCGCACCCTCCCCGCCGCAGCCCGCGAGACCGCCGACCAGGACGAGGAGCGGTCCGAACCAGAACGCCACCCGCTGCGACGCATGCTGAAACCTGCTGCGCATAGAACCTCCCAGGCTCAGGAATGTGCACTGCCCGGCAGCAATCAACCGTTCGAAATGGTGTCCGCGAAACGCGGCAGCAGAGCGTGGGGCAGGTCGTGCCCCATGCCAGACAGGAGTTCGAGGCGGGCGCCCGTGATGCGGCGTGCCAGGTCTTCGCCACAGGCGGGCGGGATCAGCGGGTCGTCGCGGCCATGGATCACGGTGGTCGGCGCCGCGATCCGCCCGAGCAGCGGGGTACGGTCGCCGTCGGCGGCAATGGCACAGAGCTGGCGCGCCGTGCCCGCCGGCCGCCAGGCGCGCTCAACGCTGGTGCGCAGGCGCTCGCGCAGTTCGGCGGGGTCCGGCCGATGGCCCGGGCTCCCGATGAGGTGGAACAGATGCTCGAGATAGGCAACCACGGCGTCGGCGCCCTGCCCCTTCGGCCGCGCCAGCAGCGCAGCACGTACATGCGGCCGGGCCTGTGGCAGGCGGCGCGCGCCGCTGCTGGTCATCATCAAGGTCAGCCGGCTCACGCGATCCGGGTGTCGCGCCGCCAGATGCTGGGCGATCATGCCGCCCATCGATGCACCACAGACCCGGGCCCGCGCGATGCCCAGGGCATCGAGCAGGGCCAGTGCATCGCCGGCCATGTCGGCCAGCGAATAGGGTGCGCGCACCGGCAGGCGCAGCCACCAGCGCAAGGTGGCCACGGCCAGATTCGGCACGCCCCGTTCGTCAAAACCCTGGCTCAGGCCGGCGTCACGGTTGTCGAAGCGGATCACGCGGTGGCCGCGTGCCACCAACTCGTCGACCAGGGCTTCGGGCCAGGCGATGAGCTGCATGCCCAGGCCCATGATCAGCAGCACCGGTTCAGCGTCGCGCGGGCCGCGGTCGTCGACCTCGAGCATGAGCTCGCCGGCACGGACCTGCATCGGCGTGAATTCAGTACTGGTCGACCAGCGCTTCGGGCTGGTGGGCGACCTTGAAGAACCAGCGCCGTGCACCCTGCACGTCGAAGCGGCGCCAGCGCCGCGGGTCCTGGCGCAGGCGGTCGGCGATGGCATACAGGGCCATCGGGTTCATGCCCATGCCGACATGGCTGGCACGGACCTCGATGTTCTCGGTATGCGCATGGCCCGGCGGGTTGATGCTGCAGGGCCAGGCGACGATGCCGTCGCTGCGGCTGTAGATCGAGGTCGTGGGCACCGGCGGCGGGCGCCTGACTTCGGTCAGCAAGGCCTCGTCGTGGGCCTGCTGGCCGCTCACCATCTGGTAGAAGCGCCAGGCATGGGTGGCGCGCGGATGGCCGGCGAAGGGCGTGCCCAGCGTGATCACGCTGCGCACGAAATCCGGCAGCGCCTTGGCCATTTCGCGGGCGTAGATGCCGCCCAGGCTCCAGCCGACCAGGCTGACCGGCTCGCCATGGCGCGAATGGATGTCCTGGATCAGTGCGCGACAACGCTCCAGCACGCCGGCACGCGGCCCGAGGTTGAAACCCTGGCCCCAGGGGTAGGCCGTATAACCCTGGCCCTGCAGAAACTGGCGTACCGCCAGCGTGCTGGCATCGGCGGCGCCGAGCCCGGGGAAGACCAGCACCGGATGGCCGTCGCCGACCGGCATCTTGCGCAGCCAGGGCGACACCGCGAGCAGGGCCGCCAATTCCCAGGGCGCACGGGCCTCGAGCAGAAGCAGCCAGGGCCCGGGCGCGGCCAGCATGTCGGCCGACGCCGGGGTGGCTGCGGCGGCTGCGGCAGTGCGGATTTTCGGCAGGCGGGGCATCGAGGCCCGATCCTAGCGGCGCGGCTTGCGCTTTGCCGCGGGACCGTCGCGCTTGCCGCCGGTGACCTGGGCAACGGCGCTGCGCACGGCGCTGTCCATGGCCTGCTGGGCGAGCTTGCCGGCCGCGCCGGTGGCCGCGCCCACGGCCTGGCCGAAGGCACCGGTCAGGCCGCGCGTGGCGCGTCCGACCAGGCTCGGCGCCAGCACCTCCGGCGGCACACCCTGCAGGATGCGCAGGTCGTCGAAGGTGATGGAGATGGCGTCGGCGACTTCGCGCACATCGGGCATCGCGACGCCGTCGGCCATCAGCCCGAAATCGAGCCGTCCGCCCTGACTCTGCACGGTGATGTTCAGCGCCAGCCCGTGCACCACGATCGAGGTCGGCCAGTTGCTGAGCATGCGCGCGCCGGCCAGGTACAGGGGCTGCGCCGGTCCCGGCACGTTGGAGATCACGACGTTGGCCACCTGCGGAAGGCGGTCGGCCAGCCTGGCCTTGCCGTACAGGGCGGTGGCCGCCTCGATCAGCCACGGAATGCCGAGCGAGGGGTAGTCGGTGGGCAGCACCGACTTCAGCGACCCCATCGTGGCCTTCATCGCGCGCGTGGCGGCCACCACATGGGCCAGGCGCTTCAGCGGGTCGGCGATGTGCGTGCCCAGGCTGACCAGGCTCATCGAGGCCTGGTTGTCGGGTGAATCATTCCCGTCCTGGCGCAGCGAAATCGGCACCGCGGCGATCAGGCTCTTGCGCGGCAGCATCTTGCGGCGGGCAAGGTAGCGGCGCAGGGCGCTGCCGCAGAGCATCAGCACCATGTCGTTGAGCGTGGCGTCCAGGCTGTGCGCCAGGGCCTTGACCTCGTCCATCGGCAGCGACAGCGCCGCAAAGGCGCGCTGTGGCGTCACCGACACGTTGAGCACCGTGCGTGGTGCCAGCGTCAGATTGCCCGGGCCGGCCTTGCCGCCGAGCAGGCTGCTGCGCGTGGCCGCGCCGAGCGCCGCGTCCTTCAGCGTGCCCACCGTGGACGGCAGCTCGCGCACGATCTGCGCCACCTTCAGCGCCTGGCCGCCGAGCGCGCCGCGCAGCATCTCGACCATGCCGATCTCGAAAGTGCGCTCGCGTTTCGACGGCCTGAGCGCGATCCGCCGCGGCTCGGCACTCACGTCGAGCAGGACGTTCGCCAGCGCCACCGCCGCCTGGCCATCGACCGCGGCGTGGTGCAGCTGGGTGTACAGGCCGACCCGGCGCTGGCCCTCGGGCGACGGCGCCAGGCCCTCGAAGACATGCATCTTCCACAGCGGCCGGCGCCGGTCCAGCAGCACCGGATGCAGCCGGCCGACTTCGGCCTCGAGCTGCGCCAGGCCGGCGCCCCGCGCCAGCCTGATCTCGACCACATGTTCGCGCAGGTCAGGCTCGGCATCGACCCAGGCCGGATTGGCCAGGTTCAGCGGCATCCACCACAGGCGCCGGCGCAGCACCGGGGCCAGCGCCAGCCGGGTCTTCAGGTGCTGGCGCAGCGTGGTCGCGAAGCGCCCGCGGAAACCCACCGGCAGCTCGAGCACATGCAGTGCGCCGACGTGCATCGGCATGGCCTCGGTTTCGAGGTAGAGGAAGGTGGCGTCGAGGCCGGAAAGCTGGTGCATGCGCGGGCTCCTGGCGGCCATGGTAAGCGGCCGGTCGCCTACCCCCCGCCGGGGCTCACCCTAGCCTGTGCGAACGCAGGCCAAACAGCTCGTTGGCGACCAGGGCGGCGATCACCAGTGCACCACCGCCGAGCACGGCCGCCGAAGGCGCTTCGCCCGCCCCCAGCCAGGCCCAGAGCACGCCGAAGATCACCTCGAGCAGGCCGAGCAGCGCCACCTCGGGAGCGCTCAGAACGCGCGCCGCGGCCACTGCCAACAGGCAGGGAATGGCCAGCTGCACCACACCGAGCATCGACAGCATGCCGAGGTCGCGCGGCGTGGCCTGCATGGGCAGCGCCGGGCCCAGCGTGAACAGGGCCGACAGCGCCGCGCCGATCAGCACCGCCGGCATGTAGTCGGTGGCCTGGCCCGCCGCGGCACGCCCGCGCTCGTGCTGCAGCACGGTCCAGTTCACCGCGGCGGCGATCGGCACGCCCAGCGCCACGCCCATGCCGGCCCAGTGGCGGGCGTCGCCGGTGCGCAGTTCACCGGCGTACATCCAGGCGATGCCGGCACCGGCCGCAGCGATCGCGCCCCAGGTTCGTGCCGGCAGCCGATGGCCAAGCGCGGCCCAGGCCACCAGGGCCGTCAGCAGCGGGGACACGGCCATCGTGACCAGCACATTGGCCACCGTCGTCAGCGTGATCGCCATCATGAAGGCGGTGAACATCACGCTCCAGCACAGCCCGGAAAGCCACAGCGTGCGCCCGCCGCGGCGGATTGAGGTCCACAGCGGCCCGGGGCCGCGCAGCCATGACAGCAGCAGCACCAGGGCCAGCGCGTTGCTCGCACTGCGCCAGAAGGTCACCTCGAAACCCTGCGCTGCCTGCAGATGGCGAGCGACGACGCCCGCGACGCTCCACAGCAGCGCGGCAATCACCATCACGACAACGGCACGACCATGCGACATGGCAGACCCGGATCAGAGGCTCGCGCAGCGAGCCGGGCGACATTCTGACTGGAGCCCCCGCCTGGAGGGGGCTAGGGGAAGCCCACGGAAAACCCGCTGCGGGCGGGGTGCGCGGCCGCTAAGCGGCCTCGCGGCTCGCCCGCTTGCGGTCGTGCTCCTTGAGGAAGCGCTTGCGCACGCGGATCGTCTTCGGCGTGATCTCGACCAGTTCGTCGTCATCGATGAACTCCACCGCGTACTCCAGCGTGAGGTCGACCGGCGGCGTGACCTTGATCGCGTCCTCCTTGCCGCTGACGCGGAAGTTGGTCAGCTGCTTGGTGCGCGTGGCGTTGACGACGAGGTCGTTGTCGCGGCTGTGGATGCCGACGATCATGCCTTCGTACACCGGGTCGCCGGGGCGCACGAACATGCGGCCGCGGTCGTCGAGCTTGCCCAGGGCGTAGGTGAAGATCTCGCCGTCGTCCATGCTGATCAGCACGCCGTTCTTGCGCCCCTCGATCTCGCCCTTGTAGGCCTCGTAGCCGTCGAAGATGTTGCTGATGAGCCCGGTGCCGCGGGTCAGGTTCATGAACTCGTTGGAAAAGCCGATCAGGCCGCGCGCCGGGATGCGGTACTCCAGGCGCACACGGCCGCGGCCGTCGGTCTCCATGTTCACCAGATCGGCCCGGCGTTCGCCCAGGGCCTGCATCACGCCACCCTGGTGCTGGTCCTCGATATCCACCGTGACCAGTTCGATCGGCTCCTGGCGCTCGCCGTCCACCTCGTGGAAGACGACACGCGGCTTGCTCACGGCCAGTTCATAGCCTTCGCGGCGCATGTTCTCGAGCAGGATGGTCAGGTGCAGTTCACCACGGCCGGAGACCTCGAAGATGCCGTCCTCGCCCGACTCCTTGACGCGCAAGGCGACATTGCTCTGCAGCTCTTTCTGCAGCCGGTCCCAGATCTGGCGGCTGGTGACGAACTTGCCTTCGCGCCCGGCCAGCGGGCTGGTGTTGACGCAGAAGTTCATCGTCAGCGTCGGTTCGTCGATCTTCAACATTGGCAGCGGCTGCGGATCGTTCAGGCTGGTGATCGTGACCCCGATGCCGAGGTCCTCGATGCCGTTGACGAGCACGATGTCACCCGGCCCGGCCGACTGCGCCATCACGCGGTTCAGGCCCTCGAAGGTCAGCACCTGGTTGATCCGGCCCTTCAGGCTGCGGCCGTCGGTGCCTTCGCAGACCAGCACGTCCATGCCCGGCTTGATGGTGCCGCTGTTGACGCGACCGACACCGATGCGGCCGACATAGGTCGAATAGTCGAGCGACGAGATCTGCAGTTGCAGCGGCGCCGCGGGGTCGCCCTCGTGCGCCGGCACATGTTTCAGGATGGTCTCGAACAGGGGCTGGAGGTCGCTGCTCCAGGCCTCGCCGGATTCACCCTCGACCAGGCTGGCCCAGCCGTTCAGGCCCGAGGCATAGACCACCGGGAAGTCGAGTTGTTCCTCGCTGGCGCCGAGCTTGTCGAAGAGCTCGAAGGCGGCATTGATCACATAGTCGGGCCGCGAGCCGGGTTTGTCGACCTTGTTGACGACGACGATGGGCTTGAGGCCCAGGGCCAGCGCCTTGCGGGTCACGAAGCGGGTCTGCGGCATCGGGCCCTCCTGGGCGTCGATCAGCAGCACCACGCCGTCGACCATCGACAGCGCACGTTCGACCTCGCCGCCGAAGTCGGCGTGGCCCGGGGTGTCGACGATGTTGATGTGCGTGCCCTGCCAGGTCACCGCGCAGTTCTTGGCCAGGATCGTGATGCCGCGCTCGCGCTCGATGTCGTTGCTGTCCATGACACGCTCGGCGACTTTTTCGTTCTCGCGGAAGGTGCCGCTCTGGCGCAGGAGCTGGTCCACGAGGGTGGTCTTGCCATGGTCGACGTGGGCGATGATGGCGATGTTGCGGATCTGATGCGTGGTCATAGAAGGGCCTGCACTTCCTGCGGGCTGAGGAGACGGTCGGCGATCAATTCGCCGGCCTGGATTCGGGCGCTGCCGAGAAAGGCGCGTTGTTCGGGGCCATAGACGCGCACATGGGCGGCATCGGCCGCGGCCACCCGCCGCCGCAGGCCGGTCAGGAATCGGCCGGCCTCGTCGTCGGGCAGGCGCAGCGCCGGCCAGTCGGCCAGCAGCACGTCGGGCGGCAGCAGCAGCGCGTCGCGCTCGGCTTCGGTCAGTGCCGCCAGGGCGTCGATCGTGATCGCGTCGGCCACGTCCAGGCCGCCGGTGCCGGTGCGGCGCAGGGCCTGCAGCCAGGCGCCGCAGCCCAGAAGATCGCCGAGGTCGGCGGCCAGGGTGCGGATATAGGTACCCTTGCTGCAATCGACGTTGATCACCAAACGGTCGGCCTGCCACTCGACGATGTCGAGGCGGTGGATCTGCACCCGGCGCGGCGTGCGCTCGACCTCGATCCCGGCGCGCGCGTAGTCATACAGGGCGCGGCCGTCCTTCTTCAGCGCCGAAAACATCGGCGGCAACTGGTCGATCGGGCCGCGCAGCCGGGCGCAGGCGGCGTCCAGCGCGGCGCGGTCGAAATCCGGCGTCGACCCCGGCGTGATCTCGCCTTCGCCGTCCAGGGTGCTGCTGCGCTCGCCGAGCTTGAGCGTCGCGGTGTAGCGCTTGTCGGCATCCAGGCTCACCTGGCTGAACTTGGTGGCGGCACCGAAACACAGCGGCAGCAGCCCGGTGGCCAGCGGGTCCAGGGTGCCGGTGTGGCCGGCCTTCAGCGCACGCAGCAGGCCCTTGGCCTTGGACAGCGCGTCCTGGCTCGTCCAGCCCAGGGGCTTGTCGAGCAGCAGCACGCCATGCACCGGACGCCGCGGGGTCCGGACCGGACGCTCGCGCTGGCAGGCGCGAGCTTGTTCGGCCGGACTTTCATCCGCCGGGACGAAGGCCTTCATCGTCCTCACTCCTTCGCCCGCACGGCATTCGCGCGAGCGATCAGGGCCGAGATGTCGGCGGCACGTTCGGTGGTCTGGTCGTAGAGGAAATGCAGGGTCGGCACGGTGTGGATCGCAAGGCGCTTGAACAGGCCGTTGCGCAGGAAACCGGCGGCTTCGTTGAGCGCCGTGGTGCAGGCCTCGTTGTCGCCCAGCATCTGCGAAAAGTAGATCTTCGCGTGCGCGTAGTCGGGCGAAACTTCGACCGCATTCAGCGTCACCAGACCCACGCGCGGGTCCTTCATCTCGCGGATCAACTCGGCCAGGTCGCGCTGGATCTGGTCGGCGATGCGGAAACTGCGGTTGGGGGTGGACTTCTTGTGGCGCATGGTGCAATCCCTGAAGCGAGGAGCCCCGCAAAAGGCGGGGCTCCCAAAGCGCAAGTCAAGCTGCATGCGCGGATCCGGCTTCGCCGGTCCGCAGCATGAGCCCCCTCGGGGGGCAGCGACCGGGAGGGAGCGTGGGGGTCAAAGTGTTCTTGCGACTTCCTTGACTTCGAAGAACTCGAGCTGGTCGCCTTCCTTGATGTCGTTGTAGTTCTTCAGCTTGATGCCGCACTCGAAGCCTTCCTTGACCTCGCGCACATCGTCCTTGAAGCGCTTGAGCGAATCCAGCTCGCCGGTGTAGATCACCACGTTGTCGCGCAGCAGGCGGAAGCGCGCATCGCGGCGCGCCACGCCATCGGTGATCATGCAGCCGGCGACGGTGCCGATCTTGCTGGCCACGAAGACAGTGCGGATCTCGGCCATGCCGATGATCTCCTCGCGCTGCTCCGGCGCCAGCATGCCGGCCATCGCCGCCTTCACGTCGTCCACCGCGTCGTAGATGATGTTGTAGTAGCGGATGTCGACGCCGTTGCCTTCGGCCAGCTTGCGCGCGCCGGAATCGGCCCGCGTGTTGAAGCCGATGACCACCGCCTTCGAGGCGATCGCGAGGTTGATGTCGCTTTCGCTGATGCCGCCGACGGCGCCGTGCACGATCTGCACCTTCACCTCGGGCGTGCTGAGCTTGAGCAGGCTCTGCGCCAGCGCTTCCTGCGAGCCTTGCACGTCGGCCTTGACGATCAGCGGCAGGATCTGCGCCGCGCCTTCGCCCAGGTTGTCGAACATGTTCTCGAGCTTGGCGGCCTGCTGGCGGGCCAGCTTGACGTCGCGGTACTTGCCCTGACGGAAGGTGGCGATCTCGCGTGCCCGGCGCTCGTCGGGCAGGACCATGAACTCGTCGCCGGCGCCCGGCACCTCGGTCAGGCCCTGGATCTCGACCGGGATCGACGGGCCGGCCGAATCGGTGGACTGCCCGTCCTCGTCGATCATCGCCCGCACGCGGCCGTAGCTGCTGCCGGCGAGCACGATGTCGCCCTTCTTCAGGGTGCCGGCCTGCACCAGCACGGTGGCCACCGGGCCACGGCCCTTGTCGAGCTTGGCTTCGACGACCAGACCCTTGGCCGGCGCGTCGAGCGGCGCCTTGAGCTCGAGCACCTCGGCCTGCAGCAGCACCTGCTCGAGCAGGTCCTCGATGCCCTGGCCGGTCTTGGCCGAGACGCCGACGAAGGGGGACTCGCCGCCGAAGTCCTCGGGCACGACCTGTTCGGCCACGAGTTCGCTCTTCAGCCGTTCGAGGTTGGCCTCGGGCTTGTCGATCTTGTTCATCGCCACGACGATGGGCACGCCGGCCGCCTTCGCGTGGCTGATCGCTTCCTTGGTCTGCGGCATCACGCCGTCGTCGGCGGCCACGACCAGGATCACGATGTCGGTGGCCGCGGCGCCTCGGGCACGCATCGCCGTGAAGGCCTCGTGACCCGGGGTGTCGAGGAAGGTGATCATCCCGCGCCGGGTTCGCACATGGTAGGCGCCGATGTGCTGGGTGATGCCGCCGGCTTCACCCGTGGCGACACGCGCGCTGCGGATCTTGTCGAGCAGCGAGGTCTTGCCGTGGTCGACGTGGCCCATCACCGTGACCACCGGGGCGCGCGGCAACTCGTCGCCGGTGGCGGCGGCCTGCTCTTCCTCGGTGAAGGCGTCGGGGTCGTCCAGCTTGGCGGCGAAGGCCTTGTGGCCCATTTCCTCGACGACGATCATCGCCGTCTCCTGGTCGAGCTGCTG
>CAZWUR010000085.1:0-16202 GCA_964637205.1 uncultured Rubrivivax sp. | reverse complement strand
TCCACCTGCTGCGCCGGCAGATGGTGCGCCAGTTCCGCAAGCCGCTGATCATCCTGACGCCCAAGAGCCTGCTGCGGGCCAAGGACGCCACCTCGCCGTTGTCGGAGTTCACCAAGGGCGAGTTCAAGACCGTGAACCCCGAGGTCGAGGAATCGATCGTTGCGGCCAAGGTCAGGCGCGTGATCGTCTGCTCGGGCAAGGTCTATTACGACCTGGCGCGCAAGCGCGCCGAGAAGGGCAGCGAGGACGTGGTGATCCTGCGCGTCGCCCAGCTCTACCCCTTCCCGCACAAGGCCTTCGCCACCGAGATCAAGAAGTACCCCAACGCGACGGACATCGTGTGGTGCCAGGACGAGCCGCAGAACCAGGGCGCCTGGTTCTTCATCCAGCACCAGATCCACGAGAACATGAGCGAAGGGCAGAAGCTGGGCTATGCCGGCCGCCCGGCCTCGGCCTCGCCCGCGGTGGGCTACAGCCACCTGCACCAGGAGCAGCAGAAGGCGCTGCTCGACCAGGCCTTCGGCAAGCTCAAGGGCTTCATCCTGACGAAATAGGCCCACCCCCGAAGCGCCTGCGGCGCCTCCCCCTCAAGGGGGCGCCGCTGGCGGACCGGCGAAGCCGGATCCGCGGCGGCCGCTTGAGGACATCACCTCATACCTAACAGACACATCATGGCTATCGTAGAAGTCAAGGTCCCGCAACTGTCCGAATCGGTTGCCGAGGCCACGTTGCTGCAGTGGAAGAAGAAGCCCGGCGAGGCCGTGGCGATGGACGAGATCCTGATCGAGATCGAGACCGACAAGGTCGTGCTCGAAGTGCCGGCGCCGGCCGCCGGCGTGCTGGCCGAGCAGGTGGTGGCCGACGGCGGCACCGTGCTCAGCGACCAGGTGATCGCCAAGATCGACACCGAGGCCGCGGCCGGCGCCCCAGCGCCCGCTGCCGCTGCGCCCGCACCGGCCGCCGCTGCGCCCGCGCCCGCCGCGGCGCCGGCCGCCACTGGCGGCAGCAAGAGTGGCGTCGCGATGCCCGCCGCCGCCAAGCTGATGGCCGACAACAACCTCGCCGCCGGCTCGGTGCCCGGCACCGGCAAGGACGGCCGCGTGACCAAGGGCGACGTGCTGGGCGCCGTGGCCGCGGGTGCTGCCGCGCCGGCGGCCAAGCCGGCGCCGGCGCCGTTGGCCGTGCCGGCCGCACCGGCGGTGGCCAAGCCGCTGCCCGCGGTGGCCGCGCCCATCAGCCAGCCGCTGGGCGAACGCCCCGAGCAGCGCGTGCCGATGTCGCGCCTGCGTGCGCGCGTGGCCGAGCGGCTGCTGCAATCGCAGTCCACCAACGCCATCCTCACCACCTTCAACGAGGTCAACATGGCCCCGGTGATGGAGATGCGCAAGAAGTTCCAGGAGAAGTTCGAGAAGGAGCACGGCGTCAAGCTCGGCTTCATGAGCTTCTTCGTCAAGGCCGCGGTCGCGGCGCTGAAGAAGTTCCCCGTCATCAACGCCAGCGTCGACGGCAACGACATCGTCTACCACGGCTACTTCGACATCGGCATCGCGGTCGGTTCGCCGCGCGGCCTGGTCGTGCCCATCCTGCGCAACGCCGATCAGATGAGCTTTGCCGACATCGAGAAGAAGATCGCCGAGTACGGCCAGAAGGCCAAGGACGGCAAACTCTCGCTCGACGAACTGCTGGGCGGCACCTTCTCGATCAGCAATGGCGGCGTCTTCGGCTCGATGCTCAGCACGCCGATCATCAACCCGCCGCAGAGCGCGATCCTGGGCGTGCACGCGACCAAGGACCGTGCGGTGGTCGAGGACGGGCAGATCGTGGTGCGTCCGATGAACTACCTGGCGATGAGCTACGACCACCGCATCATCGACGGGCGCGAGGCCGTGCTCGGCCTGGTGACGATGAAGGAAGCGCTGGAGGACCCCGCGCGCCTGCTGTTCGACATCTGATCACGCACGCAACGAGGAGCAGGCCATGGGCATCGCCGATCAACTCGAACGACTGCAGGCACTGCGCACGTCGGGCGCCCTGAACGACGCGGAGTTCGAACGTGCCAAGGCCCGCGTGCTGACGGGCGAACCGCCCGCGCCGGACTTCGCCAAGCTGCGCCGCAGCCGCAGCGACCGCTGGCTCGGTGGCGTCTGCGGCGGCATCGCCGCGCTGACCGGGGTCGACACCTGGATCTGGCGGCTGCTGCTGACGGTGCTGGCGATGTTCGGCGGTACCGGTGTCCTGCTCTACATCCTGCTCTGGATCTTCGTCCCCGACGAAGGCTCACCGAACTGAAATCGAGACCATGTCCCAGAACTTCGACCTCATCGCCATCGGCGCCGGCCCCGGCGGCTACATCGCGGCGATCCGTGCCGCGCAACTCGGCCTCAAGGTCGCCTGCATCGACGAGTGGAAAAACGCCGCCGGCGGCCCCGCGCTCGGCGGCACCTGCACCAATGTGGGCTGCATCCCGAGCAAGGCGCTGCTGCAGTCCAGCGAAAACTTCGAACACGCGGCGAAGCACTTCGCCGACCACGGCATCGGCCTGAAGGACCTGAGCATCGACGTCAAGAAGATGCTGGCCCGCAAGGACAGCGTCGTGAAGCAGAACAACGACGGCATCCTGTACCTGTTCAAGAAGAACAAGGTGAGCTTCTTCCACGGCCGCGGCAGCTTCGTCGGCGGCTCAGCGGACGCCTGGCAGGTCAAGGTCGGCGACGAGGTGCTGACCGGCAAGCAGATCATCGTGGCCACCGGTTCCAGCGCGCGTGCGCTGCCGGGTGCGGATTTCGACGAGGAGAAGATCCTCAGCAACGACGGTGCGCTCAGGGTTGGCGCGGTGCCGAAGAAGCTGGGCCTGATCGGTGCCGGCGTGATCGGCCTCGAGATGGGCTCGGTCTGGCGCCGCCTGGGCGCCGAGGTCACGGTGCTCGAAGGCCTGCCGGCCTTTCTCGGCGCGGTCGACGAACAGATCGCCCGCGAGGCGCAGAAGGCCTTCGCCAAGCAGGGGCTGAAGATCGAACTCGGCGCCAAGGTCGGCGAGGTCAAGACGACGAAAAAAGGCGTCAGCGTCGCCTGGACGAGCGCCAAGGGCGAGGCGCAGACCCTGGAGGTCGACAAGCTGATCGTCTCCATCGGACGTGTGCCCAACACCACCGGCCTGAACGTCGAGGCCGTGGGCCTGAAGCTCGACGAGCGCGGCGCCATCATCGTCGACGACGACTGCCGCAGCAGCGTGCCCGGCATCTGGGCGGTGGGCGACGTGGTGCGCGGCCCGATGCTGGCGCACAAGGCCGAGGAAGAAGGCGTGGCCGTGGCCGAGCGCATCGCCGGCCAGCATGGCCATGTCGACTTCAACCTGGTCCCCTGGGTCATCTACACCAGCCCCGAGATCGCCTGGGTCGGCCAGACCGAGCAGCAGCTCAAGGCGGCCGGCCGCGCCTACAAGGCCGGCACCTTCCCCTTCATGGCCAACGGGCGCGCCCGCGCGCTGGGCGACACCACCGGCATGGTCAAGATCCTCGCCGACGCCAAGACCGATGAAATCCTGGGCGTGCACATCGTCGGCCCGATGGCCAGCGAGTTGATCGCCGAGGCCTGCGTGGCGATGGCCTTCCGCGCCAGCAGCGAGGACATCGCGCGCATCTGCCACGCGCACCCGTCGCTGTCGGAATCGATGAAGGAAGCCGCGCTCGCGGTCGACAAGCGCACCCTGAACTTCTGAAGCGGCGGGCCGCTTGGGCGTTCGCCAGCTTTACGAGGCCACCCTCGCCGAGCGCGGCTACCGCGCCGACGAGGCGCAGTTGCGCGCCATCGACGCGCTCGAGCGCTGCGAGCGCGAGTGGGCCGACTACAAGGCGCGCCGGCGCAACTCGCTGACCAAGCTGCTGGTGCGGCCGCCGATTCCGCGCGGGGTCTATATGTGGGGCGGCGTCGGGCGCGGCAAGAGCTTCCTGATGGACTGCTTCTTCCAGGCCGTGCCGCTGACGCGCAAGACGCGGCTGCACTTCCATGAGTTCATGCGCGAGGTGCACCGCGAACTGCAGGAACTGAAGGGCACGGCCGACCCGCTGAAGGTGCTCGGCGAGCGCATCGCGCGGCGCTTCCGGCTGATCTGCTTCGACGAGTTCCATGTCGCCGACGTGACCGACGCGATGATCCTTTACCGGCTGCTGGAGTCGATGTTCTTGCACCGCGTCAGCATCGTCACGACCTCCAACTTCGAGCCCGACGGCCTGTACCCCAACGGCCTGCACCGCGACCGCATCCTGCCCGCCATCGCGCTGCTCAAGCAGCACCTCGAAGTGATCAACGTCGATGCCGGCCAGGACTACCGCCGGCGCATGCTGCAACAGATGCAGCTCTATCACTGCCCCTTGGGCGAGGCCGCCGATGCGGCCATGTCCAGGGCCTTCGACGAACTCGCCGAGGCGCGCGACGAGGCGCCGATGCTGCACATCGAACACCGCGAGCTGCGCGCCCTGCGCCGCGCCGGCGGCGTGGTCTGGTTCGATTTCCGCAGCCTGTGCGGCGGGCCGCGATCGCAGAACGACTATCTGGAGATCGCTTCTCGGTTCCATACGGTGCTGCTGTCCGGCGTGCCGCAGATGCCGCCGCGCCTGGCCAGCGAAGCACGTCGCTTCACCTGGCTGGTGGATGTGCTCTACGACCGGCGCGTGAAGCTGATTCTTTCGGCCCAGGTGGCGCCTGAGCAGCTCTACATCGAGGGCCCGCTGGTGCACGAGTTCCCGCGCACCGTCTCGCGGCTGCAGGAGATGCAGTCGGCCGAGTACCTCGGGCAGGCGCGCCGCGAGGTCGACACCCGCCTGACCTGATCAGGCCTTCAGCGGGTCGATGCGCAGCATCGCCAGCGACAGGTTGTCGCCGCCGCCGCGGGCGCGCTGGCGGGCTTTCGTCACCAGCATCTCGCTGGCCTCGCGCGGCGGCAGGGCATGCACGATGGTGCCCAGTTCCTTGGGCGCGAAGTAGTGCCACAGCCCGTCGCTGCAGACCAGCAGGGTGTCGCCGGGCAGCAGCTCGTCGATGTGCCAGGCGCTGTGCGGCGGGTCCTGGTGGGTGCCCAGGCAGCCGGTGAGCAGGTTGGACTGCGGGTGGGTGTTGGCCTGGTCCTCGGTGATCTTGCCTTCCTCGACCAGGCGCTGCACGAAGGAATGGTCGGTCGTGCGGCCGACCATCTCGGCGCCGCGGAAATGGTAGACGCGCGAGTCGCCGGCATGCACCACGTCGCCGCGCAGGTCGGGCAGCAGCATGAAGGCAGCCACCGTGCTGTGCGGTTCCTCCTCGGTGGTGATCGCGGTCAGCTTGATCATCAGATGCGACTCGTCGACCAGGGCCTTCAGCAACTCGGGGGCTTCGTCCTTGCCGGGCACGAAGCGGTCGAAGAGCTGGCGCGCCGTCAGCAGCACCTGGTCGGCGGCCTTGCGGCCGCCGCTCTTGCCGCCCATGCCGTCGGCCAGCACCGCCAGCAGGCAGCCGGCGATGCGCTCGTGCATCAGGACTTCGACCTGGTCCTGCTGGTAGGCGCGGTCGCCGCGGTGGATGCCGGTGGCGGCGGTCAGGCGGAATGCGGTGGCGCTCATCGGCCGGGACTATAAACTCCACCCATGCATCCGGAGGCCATGGAACCGAACCTGCAATCGCCGCAACGCCGGCTGATCGCCCTGCGCATCGAACATGCCGACCTCGACAGCCTGATCGACCTGGGTGCCGAGGCGCCCGGCGTCGACGACCTCGCGCTGCGCCGGCTGAAGAAACGACGGCTCGCGCTGCGCGACCAGATCGCGCGGCTGGAAGTCGAGCTCGATCCGCCGGAGCCGGCCTGAGCGCCTTGCAGCGGCAGGTCGCCGAAGCGTTCGCTCTCGGCGGCGCCATCGCGCGCCATGAACCCGGTTTCCGGCCGCGCGCGGCGCAGGACCGCCTGGCGGCGGCCGTGGCCAGAGCCGTCGAGGCACGCACGGCCCTTGTCGCCGAGGCCGGCACCGGCGTCGGCAAGACCTTCGCCTACCTCGTGCCGCTGCTGCTCGGCGGCGGGCGCGCGCTCGTCAGCACCGCCACCAAGAGCCTGCAGGACCAGCTCTTCCTGCGCGACCTGCCGCGCCTGCGCGACGCACTCGGCGTGCCGGTCACCCTGGCCCTGCTGAAGGGCCGTTCCAGCTATCTGTGCCGCCACCGGCTCGACCAGGCCCGCCTGACCGCGCAACTGCCCGACCGCTGGGCGGTGCGCCAGCTGGCGCGGGTCGAGACCTGGGCGCGGGCGACGAAAACCGGCGACCTGGCGGAGGTCGAGGGCCTGGACGAACGCTCCCCGGTGATCCCGCTGGTCAGTTCGACGCGCGACAACTGCCTGGGCAGCGACTGCCCGGCCTATGCACGCTGCCATGTGGTGCTGGCGCGGCGCGATGCGATGGCGGCCGACCTGGTGGTCGTGAACCATCATCTGTTCTTCGCCGACCTGGCCTTGCGCGACAGCGGCGTGGCCGAGTTGCTGCCCAGCGTCGATGCCGCCGTGTTCGACGAGGCGCATCAGCTGGTCGAGGCCGGGGTGCAGTTTCTCGGCCAGACCCTGTCCACGGCGCAGGTCATCGACCTCGCACGCGACCTGCTCGGCGCCGGTCTGCAGCATGCGCGTGGCCTGCAGGACTGGCAGGCACTGTCCGGCGGCCTGGACCGCGCGGCGCGCGAACTGCGCCTGGCCTGTGCCGGCGATCGCGACGACATCCGCGCCACGCTGAAACTGCGCTTCGAGGACTGTTCGGCCGAGGGTGCGCTCGACGCGCCGCTGGCCGCCCTCGCCGACGCCGCAGGCGCCGCCGCCGACGCCGCCGACGCGATGGAAGGCACGGCTGCGGATTTCGCGCGCCTGGCCCAGCGCTGCCGCGATCTGGCCGGCCTGACCGCGCGCTTCGACGCCGATCTGCCCAGTGGCCATGTGCGCTGGGTCGACCTGACGACGCATCAGGCGCGGCTGGTCGAGTCGCCGCTGGACATCCGGGCGATGTTGACCGAGCAGCGGCAGAAGTCGCCCAAGGCCTGGGTCTTCACCTCGGCCACACTGGGCGCCGGCGAAGATTTCGACTGGTTCACGCGCAGCACCGGGCTCGAGGACGCGGTCCATCTGCGCGTCGGCAGCCCCTTCGACTACCCGATGCAGGCGCGCCTGTGGGTGCCGCCGCGCCTGCCGCTGCCGAATGCGCCGGGCCACCCGGACGCGGTCGGCAAGCTCGCCGCGCGCATCGCGCACCGGCTCGGCGGGCGTTGCTTCGTGCTCACGACGACCCTGCGCGTGCTGCCCCTGATCGCCGAGGCGGCGCGTGCCTGGCTGGCGCGCCAGGGCGCCGAGCTCGAGGTCCTGGTGCAGGGCAGCGAGCCGAGGCGCAGCCTGCTGCAGCGCTTCGGCGACGGCCATGGGCGCATGCTGATCGGCTCGCACAGCTTCTGGGAAGGCATCGACATGCCGGGTGACGCGCTGCAGTGCGTGCTGATCGACAAACTGCCTTTTCCGCCGCCGAACGACCCGCTGGTCGAAGCACGTGTGCGCCAGCTCAGGCAAGAGGGTCGCGACCCCTTCGACGCCTACTTCGTCGCCGAGGCGGCGGTGGCGTTGAAGCAGGGCGCGGGCCGCCTGATCCGCACCGAGTCCGACCGCGGCCTGCTCGTGCTGTGCGACCCGCGGCTGACCGGCTCGCGCTACGGGGCACGGCTGCTGGCGGCCCTGCCGCCGATGGGGCGGATCGAGGACGAGGCGCAGATCCGCGACTGGCTCGCGGCCCTGGCCACGCGGGACTGATCAGCTCACCAGAACTGCCACCAGGCGCGGTCGGGGGCCAGCAGGCCGTCGCGCAGGAAGCGGCTGTCGGGGAAATTCTGCTTCAGCACGCGGTCGGCGCCGTCGCGCAGTTCGTCCAGGCCCAGGCGGTCGTAGCTGCGCGCCATCAGGTACAGCGCCTCCTCGGCGGCGGGTGCGTTCTGGAAGTCGCTCACCGCGCGCTGGGCCCGGTTCGCCGCCGCCAGATAGGCGCCGCGGCGATAGTAATAGCGCGCCACATGGACCTCGTGGCTGGCCAGCGAATTGACGATGTAGGCCATGCGCAGCTGCGCATCGGGCGTGTACTTCGACTCCGGGAACTGCTCGACGAGCAGCTTGAACGACTGGTAGGAATCACGCGAGGCCTGCTGGTCGCGCTCGGACAGGTCCTGCCGCGAAACCTTGCCGAGCAGGCCGAGGTCGTCGTTGAAGTTGACCAGGCCGCGCAGGTACAGCGCATAGTCGTAGGCCGGGCTGGAGGGGTGGAACTTGATGAAACGGTCCAGCGTGGCCACCGCGTCGGTGCGCTCGCCGCTCTTCCACTGGGCATAGGCCTTGTCCAGCAGCGCCTGCTGCGAGATCAGCGTGCCGCCGCCCAGGGCCTCGACACGCGCCAGGCTCTTGATCGCCGCGTCGTAGGCGCCGTTGGACAGATCGTCGCGGGCGTCGGCATAGGCTTCCTCCGCGGTCTGATCCTCGGGGCGCTTGGGCCCGCCGGCGCAGCCGGCGATCAGCAGGGCAGCGGCAAGGCCGAAGGCGCTGGCGCGCAGGAGGGACGGCAAGCTCATGGACAGATGGGGCGCCCGACGGGCGCTCGCGGACAATGCAGGCATGGATTATAGGGAGCCACCCCCGGTCGACCCGCCCGAGGCGGCGGCCGGCGCGGCACCGGACGAAGAGGTCGAGACGCGTGCGGCGCCGGTCGGCCCCGCCGAGCACGGCCTGCGCCTGGACAAGGCGCTGGCGCTGCGCGTGCCCGAGTTCTCGCGCACCTGGCTGCAGGCCCTGGTCGAGCGCGGCCATGTCCGGCTCGACGGCGCCCTGACCCGGTCGGCGTCGCGCCGCCTGCGCGCCGGTCAGGCGCTGGCGGTCGACCTGGTGCCCACCGACGAGAGCCGGGCCTTCCACGCGCAGCCGATGGCCATCAACGCACTGTGGGAGGACGAACACCTGCTGGTGCTGGACAAGCCGGCCGGCCTCGTCGTGCACCCTGCGGCAGGCAACTGGTCGGGTACCTTGCTCAACGGGTTGCTGGCGCGCCACCCGGGTGCCGCGCGTCTGCCGCGCGCCGGCATCGTGCACCGGCTCGACAAGGACACCTCGGGTGTGATGGTGGTCGGCAAGACCCTGGAGGCGGTGACGGCGCTGTCGCGCGCGATCGCCGAGCGCCGCGTGCAGCGGCGTTACCTGGCGCTGGCGCAGGGTGAGCCGGCCGACGCCGCGTTCAGCATCGAGGCGCCGATCGGCCGCGACCCGGTGTCGCGCGTGCGCATGGCCGTGCTCGCCGGCGGCAAGCCGGCGCGCACCGATGTGCAGCGCCTGGCGACGCGCGACGGGTTCAGTGCGCTGCACTGCACGCTGCACACGGGTCGCACGCACCAGATCCGGGTGCATCTGGCGCACCGCGGCCACCCCCTGGTGGCCGACGCCGTGTATGGCGGCAAGCCTGCGCTGGGCCTGACCCGGCAGGCTCTGCACGCCTGGTGCCTGGTGCTGCCGCACCCGGTCTCGGGCACGGCCGTGGCGGTGTCCTGTGCGCCGCCTTCCGATTTCGAAGCGGGCTGGTTGGCGGTGGCGGGCCTGAAAGCGCTAGAATCGATGCCTGACGGGTGCAGTGCGTAGGACGCCTGAGCGCCGAAGGTGACGATCACGTCCCGGCGGTGCCTGCAGCACGCCCATTGGTGGATCGCAGTGGCGAGTCGTGGTTGCACGAACGCCGTCCCCACCCGCTTGGCTCCGCCGTGTGGCGTTCGAGGCCGTTTCGGCCCGCCCCCCTGGACCTGGATAGGCATGAATACATCGGATGCAAAACGCGTCCTCGAGACCGCGCTCATCTGCGCGCCGGCACCCTTGCCGCTGCGCGAGCTGAGGCAGTTGTTCGACGATCAGCTCGGTGCCGACACGCTGCGCGGCCTGCTCGACGAACTGGCCACCGACTGGGCCGGCCGTGGCGTCGAACTGGTCGCGCTGGCCTCCGGCTGGCGCTTCCAGAGCCGGCCTGAGCTGCGCGTCTTCCTCGACCGCCTGCACCCGGAAAAGCCGCCGCGCTATTCGCGCGCCGCGATGGAGACGCTGGCCATCGTGGCCTACCGGCAGCCGGTGACGCGGGGTGACATCGAGGACATCCGCGGCGTCACCGTCAGCAGCCAGATCGTCAAGCAGCTCGAGGACCGCGGCTGGATCGAGTCCATTGGCTACCGCGAGGCGCCGGGCCGCCCGGCGCTCTACGCCACGACGCGCCAGTTCCTCGACGACCTGGGGCTGGCTAGCCTGTCGCAGCTGCCGCCGCTGGAGTCCCCGGGCGGCGTGCCTGCGCTGGACGGACTGCTGGCCGCCGGCGCGCCGCCGGCCGATCAAGAACAGCCGGAACTGCCGCTCGACGCCTCGCCCGAGCCGGCCCTGGACGCCGATGCGGGTGCACCTGCAGCGCTCTCCGAACCCAAATCCCCGGACTCCCCCGAATTCCCCGAAGTCCTCCCCACCGACACGCCCGAGCCCACGCCATGAACCCGAACGACTCCGATTCCCCGACGACCGCGCCGGTCGTGCCCGCCGACGGCGAAACCGGCGAGGCGCCCGTGCGCAAGCGGCGCGCGCCGCGCAAGAGCGTGGCCAGCGAGGCCGCTGCTGCGCCCGCTGCCCCGCAGGCCGCGCCCGCGACGGCGACGGCAGCGCCGGCCGAACCGGCGCCGGCAGACGATGCACCCGCGCCTGCCGCGGCTGGGTCTGCGCTCGAGCCCGAGGGCGGCACGACGCAGTCCGTCGAGGGTGCAGACAACGGCGACGAGGCCTCCCGCGAGGGACGCCGGCGCAACCGGCGGCGTGGCCGGCGCCGCAGTGAACGCGGCGGATCGGGTGAGGCCAGCGAGACCGCTGAAGCGGGTGCAGGCGGTGAGGGCGCTGAGGGCAGTGAGGCCGGTGAATCCCGCGACGCGCACCGGGCGTCCGGGACGTCGATGGCGGCGGCCACGCCGGAGCGCGTGGGGGCCTGGTTCGCCGAAGTGCTGTCCGGGGCCTATGACGACATCGGCGAAGTGCCGGCACCGGCCGAGGACAGCTTGCCGCAGGCAGAGCGCGCAGGCGACGCGTCCGGCAATGGCGCTGGCGATGGCGCTGGCGATGGCGATGGCGCTGGCGACGAACCCGGTGAGACCTCGGCGGACGCCGAAGATGCTGTGGACGAGGCGGTGGGCGCCGACGCGACCCGCCGTGACCCGGCAGACGGCGCCGCTGCGCCGCTCGACCCCAAGCGCGTGCTGTTGCCCGACCCCGACGCGCCCAAGCTGCACAAGGTGCTGGCCCAGGCCGGCGTCGGCTCGCGCCGTGACCTCGAGCAGATGATCGCCGACGGCCGCGTCAACGTGAACGGCGAGGTGGCGCACACCGGTCAGCGCATCTCCTGGGGCGACCGCATCCAGGTCGACGGGCGGCCGATCAAGTTTCGCATCCAGCCGCCGCGCCCGCGGGTTCTGGCCTATCACAAGCCGGCCGGCGAAGTCGTGTCGCACGACGACCCGCAGCGGCGCCCCACCGTGTTCCGTCGCCTGCCGCGTCTGCAACAGGGCAAGTGGCAGTCGGTCGGCCGCCTCGACATCAACACCGAGGGGCTGCTGCTGTTCACCAACTCCGGCGACCTTGCCAACCAGCTGATGCATCCGCGCTTCGGCGTCGAGCGTGAATACGCAGTGCGCTCGCTCGGCACGCTGGACGAAGAGCAGCGCCAGCGCCTGCTCGAGGGCGTCGAGATCGACGGTCAGCTGGCCGGGTTCAAGAGCATCGAGGACGGCGGCGGCGAGGGTGTGAACCGCTGGTACCGGGTGGTCATCACCGAAGGCCGCAACCGCGAGGTGCGGCGCCTGTTCGAGGCCGTCGGCCACGCCGTCAGCCGCCTGATCCGCATCCGCTATGGCTCGGTGGTGCTGCCGCGCGGGCTCAAGCGCGGCGTCTGGGTGGACCTGCCCGAGCCGGACCTGAAGTCGCTGCGCCGGCTCACCGCGGCGCCGGCCGGCGCGCGCGAACCGCGCGCCGGCGACGAAGGTGACGATGAGCGGCGCGGGCGGCGCAACCGGCGCAAGGGGCGTGGCGAAGGCCGCCCCGAAGGCGCCGGGCCGAATCCGCCCCAGCAGGGCGCCGAGCGGCGCCCGCCGCGGCGTGACGCGCCGCGTGATACGTCGCGCGACGCGCCGCGTGATCACCACGACGACGATTCGGACGACTTCGACGGCCCGATCCCGAACCCGCTGCAGCAGACCTACGACAAGACCCAGCTGCTGCGCAACAAGCCCAGGCGCGAGCTGTCCGAGGACGGACCGATCCCGAATCCGCTGCAGCAGACCTACGACAAGCGCGGCGTGCAGAAACCCAGGCCGCTGAGCGGCGGCAAGTCGCGCGGGCCGAAGAACAAGGACGGCCAGCCCGATCCGATGCAGACCGCGGTCGGCTACATCGGCGCCGACGCCTTCCACCGCAAGATGTCCGGCGGCGGTGGTGGTGGCCGCAGCGGTGGCGGTGGCGGGGGTGGCAACCGCGGCGGCGGCGGCCGCGGACGCCGGCGCTGAGCATCTCGCGGCGGCTCGCACGCCGAGCCGCCGCGGGCCGCCACGCTACAATCATCTGTTTTGCCAAGTCCTTGTTTCAGGAGAGCTTTTCATGGCCGTTGAACGTACCCTGTCGATCATCAAGCCCGATGCCGTGGCGAAGAACGTGATTGGACAGATCTATGCGCGCTTCGAGGGCGCGGGCCTGAAGATCGTGGCGGCCAGGATGGCGCATCTGTCGCGCGGCGAGGCCGAGGCCTTCTACGCGGTGCACAAGGCGCGCCCCTTCTTCAAGGATCTCGTGGACTTCATGATCTCCGGCCCGGTGATGATCCAGGTGCTCGAAGGTGAAGGCGCCGTCGCCAAGAACCGCGAACTGATGGGTGCAACCGACCCGAAGAAGGCCGACAAGGGCAGCATCCGCGCCGATTTTGCCGACAGCATCGACGCCAACGCGGTGCACGGCTCGGACGCGGCGGAAACGGCGGCGGTCGAAGTGGCGTTCTTCTTCCCCGGAATGAACGTCTACACCCGCTGACCCGACCGATGCCCCCAAGCTCGCTGCGCTCGCGCCCCCCGAGGGGGCGGTCAGTGGCTTCGGGCGGCCGGGCGCCACTCGGATGAAACCCCCACGCTCGCTTTCGCTCGCTGCCCCCGAGGGGGCGGTCAGTGGCTTCGGGCGGCCGGGCGCCACTGACATGACGGTCAATCTGCTCGACTTCGACCTCGAGGGTCTGACTGCCTATTGCGAAAGCCTGGGCGAGAAGCGCTTCCGCGCGCTGCAGCTGTTCCGCTGGATCCATCAGAAGGGCGCTGCGGACTTCGACAGCATGTCCGACCTCGCCAAGAGCCTGCGCGCCAGGCTCGCCGGCGTGGCCGAGGTGCGCGCGCTGCCCCTGCTGTCCGAACATGTGTCAACCGACGGCACCATCAAGTGGCTGTTTGACGTCGGCGGCGGCAATGCCATCGAGACCGTCTACATCCCCGAGGAGGACCGCGGCACGCTGTGCATCTCCTCGCAGGCCGGCTGTGCCGTGGCCTGCCGCTTCTGTTCCACCGGCCACCAGGGCTTCAGCCGCAACCTGAACACGGGCGAGATCCTGGCCCAGCTCTGGCATGCCGAACACCAGCTGCACGCGCGCTTCGGCCTGGCGCCGACCGAGCGCGTGATCGACAACGTGGTCATGATGGGCATGGGCGAGCCGTTGCAGAACTACGGCGCGTTGCTGCCGGCCCTGCGCGTGATGCTCGACGACCATGCCTACGGCCTGTCGCGGCGGCGGGTCACGGTGTCCACCAGTGGCGTGGTGCCGATGATCGAGCGTCTGCGCGACGACTGCCCGGTGGCCCTGGCGGTGTCCCTGCACGCCCCCGACGACGCCCTGCGCGACGAACTGGTGCCGCTGAATCGCAAGTACCCGATCGCCGAGCTGATGGCCGCCTGCCGCCTCTACATGGACCGGGCGCCGCGCGACTTCATCATGTTCGAGTACTGCATGCTCGACGGCGTCAACGACAGCGACGCGCAGGCGCATGCCCTGGTGGATCTGGTGCGCCGCGAACATGTGCCGGCCAAGTTCAACCTGATTCCCTTCAACCCCTTCCCGGCCTCGGGCCTGAAGCGTTCGCCGAACGAGCGCATGCGCGCCTTTGCGCGGGTGCTGCAGGAGGCGGGATTCGTGACCACGATCCGCAAGACCCGCGGCGACGACATCGACGCGGCCTGCGGTCAGCTGGCCGGCGAGGTGCTCGACCGCACGAACGCGCGCCAGCGCCTGGCGGCGCGCCGGGTCGTGTCCATCGTGGCCGCCGCGCCGGAGGTGTCGCGATGAGGCTGCTGGCGGCGACGGCCGCCGTCCTGACCGTGATCATGCTGGCGGGCTGTGCCGCCACGCCGCCGACCGACGATCTGCGCACCGCCTCGGACATGACCGACGCCGACCGCCGGGCCCGGCTGCGGCTGGAGCTGGCCGCCGGCTACTTCGCGCGCGGCCAGACCGAAACCGCGCTCGACGAGGTCAAGCAGGCGATCGCCGCGCGTCCGGACATCGCCGAGGCCTTTGCGCTGCGCGGCCTGATCTACGCCAGCCTGAACCAGGCCGCGCTCGCCGAAGAGAGTTTCCGCCGCGCGCTGCAGCTCGATCCGCGCAACGCCGACACCCTGCACAACTACGGCTGGTACCTCTGCCAGCTGCAACGCTGGGACGAAGCCTCGGCGCAGTTCGACGCCGCGATCGCACAGCCGCAGTACCGCGACGTGCCGCGTTCGCTGCTCGCCAAGGGCATCTGCGATGCACGCGGCGGCCGCCTGCCGCTGGCCGAGCGATCGCTGAGCCGCGCCTACGAGCTCGACCCGGCCAACCCCGGCATCGCCTTCAGCCTGGCCGAGGTGCTGTACCGGCTCGACGAGTTCGAGCGTGCGCGCTTCTACCTGCGGCGTGTCAACGGCCAGCCGGCGGCGGCCAATGCCCAGACCCTGTGGCTGGCCGCGCGGGTCGAACACCGGCTGGGCAATGTCGGCGGCACCCGCGCGCTGGGCGACGAACTGCTGCGCCGCTTCCCGCAGAGCCCCGAGGCCCTGCTCTACGACAGGGGCCGATTCGATGGCTGAGCCGACGCCTGACGGCGCCGTGACGCCGGCGCCCACCGCGGGCAGCCTGCTGCGCAAGGCACGCGAAGCGCAGGGCCTGCACATCGCGATGCTCGCCGCGTCGCTCAAGATTCCGCAGCGCAAGCTCGAGGCGCTTGAACGCGACCGGCTCGATGAACTGCCCGACGTGACCTTTGCCCGCGCCCTGGCGCAGACCGTCTGCCGCGCGCTGAAGATCGACGCCGAGCCGGTGCTGGCCCTGCTGCCGCGCGCCGGGCCCGCCGCCCTGGACCAGGTCTCGGCCGGGCTCAACACGCCGTTCCGCGACAGGCCCGCGGCGATCGACCCGGCGGTCGGCCAGCTGCTGCGCCATCCGGCCACCGCCATCGTGCTGGTGCTGGCCGCGGCGGCCCTGGCCGTCTGGTTCTGGCCGCGCGCCGGCGACGACCGGATGGCCCCGACCTCGACCGAGATGCCGCCGACACCGGCGGCGCCGCCGGTGGCCGAACCGCTCGGGCCCCTTGAGCCCGCGGCGTCCGAGCCCGCGGCTTCGGCACCGATGGTCGAGACCGTATTCTCGGCGCCGGCCCTGGCGGCCGCCGACCCGGCCTCCGGCGCGGCGCCGGCGGCCCTGCTCAGCCTGCGCGTCAGCCTGGAGAGCTGGGTCGAGGTCAGCGACGCTGCCGGACGCACCCTGCTGTCGCGCACGGTGCAGCCCGGTGAACGTGTCGGTCTCGACGGGACGCCGCCGCTGCGCCTGACGGTCGGCAATGCCGAGGCGACCGAGATCCTGTTCCGCGGCCGCGCCGTGGACCTGCTGCCGGCCACCCGCGACAACGTGGCCCGCATCGAACTGAAATGACGCCGCCATGAAGCCCACCGATCCGATCGCCCACGCCGACCCCCTGTCGCGCCGTACGCGCCAGGCCCGCGTGTGCTGGGGCGAGCGTGTGGTGACGATCGGCGGCGACGCACCGGTGTGCGTGCAGTCGATGACCAATACCGACACCGTGGACGTGATCGGCACCGCCATCCA
>CAZWUR010000084.1:0-16216 GCA_964637205.1 uncultured Rubrivivax sp. | reverse complement strand
ACATCCTGATCATCCGCGAGCTGACCGGCGACATCTACTTCGGCCAGCCGCGCGGCCGCCGCAGCGCGCCCGACGGCCATTTCCCGGGCGCCGAAGAAGCCTTCGACACGATGCGCTACAGCCGCCCGGAGATCGAGCGCATCGCGCACCTGGCCTTCCAGGCGGCGCGCCGGCGCAACGGCGGGCAGGGGGGCAAGGTCACCAGCGTCGACAAGGCCAACGTGCTGGAAACCTTCCAGTTCTGGCGCGACGTGGTCACCGAGGTGCATGTGCAGTACCCGGACGTGGCCCTGGACCACATGTACGTTGACAACGCTGCGATGCAGCTGGTCAAGGCCCCGAAGGCCTTCGACGTGCTCGTCACCGGCAATCTGTTCGGCGACATCCTGTCCGACGAGGCCGCGATGCTGACCGGCTCGATCGGCATGCTGCCCTCGGCGTCGTTGGATGCGCACAACAAAGGCCTGTACGAACCCAGCCATGGCAGCGCGCCAGACATCGCCGGCCAGGGTGTGGCCAACCCGCTGGCTACAATTCTCAGCGCCGCCATGATGCTCCGCTACACCCTGCAGCAAGCCGAAGCCGCCGATCGCATCGAGCGTGCGGTGCAGGCTGTGCTCTCGGCCGGGCTGCGCACCGGCGACATCTGGAGCGAAGGCACACGCAAGGTCGGCACGCGCGAGATGGGCGATGCGGTCGTGGCCGCCCTGACGGGCAAGCCGGCCGACAAAACCATTCCCAAGATCACCAAGACCTGAGGTCTCGGATCGTCTCGCCACCCCATCTGGACCCCGGCGAACGAGCCGGGAACTCCAGGGGTCCGGGTTTGACGGAAAGACAGACATGGCACTCGTAGGACTGGTCGGTTGGCGCGGCATGGTGGGCTCCGTGCTGCTGGATCGCATGCAGGCCGAAGGTGACTTCGACCTCATCGAGCCCCTCTTCTTCAGCACCAGCAATGCCGGCGGCGCCGCGCCGCGCATGGCGAAGAACGAGACGCGGCTGCAGGACGCACACGACATCGACGCCCTCAGGCGCTGCGACATCGTGATCACCTGCCAGGGCGGCGACTACACCACCGAGGTTTTTCCCAAGCTGCGCGCGGCGGGCTGGAACGGCCACTGGATCGACGCCGCCAGCACCCTGCGCCAGGCCGACGACGCGGTGATCGTGCTCGACCCGGTGAACCTGCCGGTGATCCGCGACGCCCTCAAGCGCGGTGGCCGAAACTGGATCGGCGGCAACTGCACCGTCAGCTGCATGCTGATGGGCGTCGGGGCGCTGTACAAGGCCGGGCTCGTCGAGTGGATGAGCACGATGACCTACCAGGCGGCCAGCGGCGGCGGTGCGCAGCATATGCGCGAGCTGCTGACGCAGTACGGCAGCCTGCACGCCGAGGTGCAGGCCCTGCTCGACGACCCGAAGAGCGCGATCCTCGAGATCGACCGGCGTGTCGTGGCGCGGCAGCGCAGCCTGTCGGCCGAGGAGACCGCCAGTTTCGGCGTGCCGCTGGGCGGTTCGCTGATCCCCTGGATCGACAAGGACCTGGGCAATGGGGTCTCGCGCGAAGAATGGAAGGGCATGGCCGAGACGAACAAGATCCTCGGCACCACCCTGGGCGGCGGGGCCGCGATTCCGGTCGACGGCCTGTGCGTGCGCGTCGGCGCGATGCGCTGCCACAGCCAGGCCCTGACCTTCAAGCTCAACAAGGACCTGCCGGTGGCCGATATCGAGGCCATGATCGCCGCCGACAACCCCTGGGCCAAGGTGGTGCCCAACACCCGCGAAGCGACGCTGCAGCGGCTGACTCCGGTGGCCGTGACGGGCACCATGGACATTCCGGTCGGCCGTATCCGCAAGCTGGCGATGGGGCCGAGCTATGTCGGCGCCTTCACGGTCGGCGACCAGTTGCTCTGGGGGGCGGCCGAGCCGCTGCGGCGCATGCTGCGCATCCTGGTCGAACAGTGAGCGTTGCGCGGTCGCTGCGAAGACGCTACACCGCTGCGGCGGCGGCAGGGCGCCGGGGCTGGAGACCGATGGCGCGGGGCGCGTTGTCTCTTGGCAACAGGGGATCGGAAACGCAGAAACAATGCATTTCCGTGCCGATCATCAAGGCTTAGGTTAGCTTGTATGCCTATATGCTTGATGTTATTGTGATTTCACCCGCGCCTCCGCGATTTGTGCCGTGGGTGGAGACATCGCGGGACGACTTCGCGGCCCGCGCCATCAGGTCGGCCGCAGTGCACTGGGAGACGCCTTGAAACACCGCTCGTACAACGCTGGCCGTCATGCCATGACCGGGGTCGCCCTGGCCGCTTCGTGCCTGCTGGCCGGACCGGCCTGGTCGCTGGGCCTGGGGCGCCTCACGGTGCAGTCGGCACTGGGCGAATCGCTGCGCGCCGAGATCGACGTCACCAGCATCAGCCCCGAAGAAGCCTCCACGCTGCAACTGCGTGTCGCCGGCCCCGATGTCTACCGCACCGCGGGCATCGACTACAACGCGGTGCTGCCCTCGGCGCAGGTCGCCCTGGTGCGCCGCAACGATGGCCGCAGCGTGCTGCGTGTGACCAGCGACCGCGCCGTCGTCGAGCCCTTCCTCGACGTGATCCTCGAGGTGAACTGGGCCGCGGGCCGCCTGGTGCGCGCCTACACTCTGCTGCTCGACCCGCCGGCCAGCCGACCGGCGCCGATGGCTGCGGCACCGGCTCCAGCGGCACCCACGGCGCCGGTGGTGGCGCCGGCCCCGCGCGCTGCCTCGCCGGCCCCCGCGCCGGTGCGCCCCCCGGCTGTGGCGGCTGCCCCGGCGCCAACGCCGACAGCGGCCCCCGCGCCGAAGGCCGAGCGCGTGCGCGTGGCGTCGGGCGACACCTTGAGCCGGATCGCCTCGCGGGTGCGCCCGGACGGCGTCTCGCTCGACCAGATGCTGGTGTCGCTGTTCCGCGCCAACCCGCAGGCCTTCATGGGCGAGAACATGAACCGGCTGAAGGCCGGCGCCGTGCTCGAGGTGCCGACCGGTACCGCCGCCGGCCAGGTCGAGACGTCGGAAGCGCGCCGCCTGATCGTCGCGCAGAGCGCCGACTTCGACGCCTATCGCCAGCGCCTGGCCGGCAACGTCGCCCCGGCACCGGCCACCCAGGCGCCGGCCCGCCAGGCCGCAGGCAAGGTGCAGGCCCAGGTCGACGACCGCAAGCAGGCGGCACCGGCGCCGGACCAGCTCAAGCTGTCGCAGGGTTCGATGCAGGCCTCGGCGCCGGTGGCCGCCGATTCGAAGAAGACGCAAGAGCGTGATGCGGCCACCCGGGTGGCCGAACTGGCGCGCAATGTCGAAGAACTCAAGCGCCTGCAGGGTGAGACGGCCACGGCCGCACCGCCGGCCTCGGCGCCCGCCGAAGCTGCGGCGCCCGCCGTGACGGCGCCGACTCCGGCCCCGGCCGCATCGCCCAGGATGGCCGCCGCACCGCGGCCGGTTCCGGCGCCGGCCTCCGAGCCCACGCCGAGCTTCCTCGACAGCCTGCTGGAGAACCCGCTGGTCCTGCCGGGGGCGGCTGTGCTGGTCGTGCTGCTGCTCGGCTTCGGTCTGTACCGCATGCGTGGTCGTGGCCGCAAGCCGGGTGGCGAGACCTCCTTCCTTGAAAGCCGATTGCAGCCGGATTCCTTCTTCGGCGCCAGCGGCGGCCAGCGCATCGACACCCGCGAGGCGCCGTCGAGCACGAGTTCATCGTCGATGAGCTATTCGCTGAGCCAGCTCGACGCGATCGGCGACGTCGACCCGGTGGCCGAGGCCGATGTCTACCTCGCCTACGGCCGCGACCTGCAGGCCGAGGAAATCCTGAAGGAGGCGATGCGCTCCACCCCCGAGCGCCAGGCGATCCGCCTGAAGCTGCTCGAGGTCTATGCCAAGCGCCGCGACACCAAGGGCTTCGAGCTGCTGGCCACCCAGGTCTACTCGATGACGCGCGGCGAAGGCGAGGACTGGGAGAAGGCGCAGGAGCTCGGCCGCTCGATCGACGCCGAGAATCCGCTGTATGAGCCGGGCGGCCAGCCCGATGCGCTGATGATGAGCGGCGGCGAGATGGTCGAGCCGCTCGGCGCGACGACGATGCCGCACAGCCAGAAGCCACCGTCGTCCCTGCCGCCGGAAGTGGCCAATCTGTCGACTGACCTGGACCTCGATCTCGACGTCGACCTCGACGCACCGACCGAGCCGGGCCTCGACGACCTGCCCCTGCCCACCGAGATGACGGCGCCGCTGGGCACCGATTTTGAGCTGCCCGACGAGACCACCGCCAGGCTCGACAGGCCGGCACCGGCCGACGATGGCGGGCTCGATTTCGAGCTGCCGTCGCCCACCGAACCGGTCACCGAGGCGCGTGGCGAGCCGAGAACCGGCAGCACCGACTTCGGTGGTCTGGATTTCGAGTTCGAGCCCCCCACCGAACGCAACGACCCGCCGCCGGCGGAAGAGACCTTCCCGGAGTTCCAGCCCTCGGGATCGCCCGACGACATCGCTCCGGTGTCGGAGTACGGCGCGCTGACCGACGACCCGCTGGCGCGCAAGCTCGAGCTGGCCGAAGAATTCCGGCAGATCGGCGACCTCGAAGGCGCACGCGACCTGCTGGAGGAGGTTCTCGCCAAGGCCGACGGGGCGCTGAAGTCCAAGGCGCAGGGCATGCTTGACCGGCTCGCCTGATCCGGCGGACACCGGGCGCCCACCGGCACCCGGCGCCGCCGGCGACACCCTGGCATCGGGCGCGGCCAGCAGCAGGCTGGCGCTGGGCATCAGCTACCGCGGCACGGCCTACCACGGCTGGCAGAGCCAGCCGGATGGCTGCACCGTGCAGGACCGGCTCGAACAGGCGCTGGCGCAGTTCGCCGGCCTGCCGGTGCGCACGGTCTGCGCCGGGCGTACCGATACCGGCGTGCACGGGCTGAATCAGGTCGTGCACCTCGATGCGCCGGTGAGCCGCGACCCGTCTTCATGGGTGCGCGGCACGAACCGATTCCTCGCGCGCGACATCGCCGTCGAATGGTGCCGCCCGGTGGCCTTGGACTTCCATGCGCGCAACCACGCCCGCGGACGCCGCTACCGCTACCTGCTGCGCGAGTCACCGACGCGGCCGGCGCTGGAGAGCGGCCTCGTCGGCTGGAGTTTCCGTGCGCTGGACGGCGAGGCGATGCGCGCCGCCGCAGCGCTGCTGCTCGGCGAACATGATTTCACGTCCTTCCGCGCCGCGGCCTGCCAGGCCGCGAGCCCGGTGAAGGTGCTGCGCCGGCTGGACATCCGGCAGCATGGGGCCCTGTGGTGCTTCGATTTCGACGCCACAGCCTTCCTGCACCATATGGTGCGCAACATCCTGGGCAGCCTGGTCTTCGTCGGCAGCGGGCGCAGGCCGCCGGGCTGGATGGCCGACGTGCTGGCCGCACGCCGCCGCGACGCCGCGGCGCCGACATTTGCCGCCGATGGCCTGTACTTCGTCGGCCCGTACTACGATGCCGGACTCGGCCTGCCGGAACACACGGCGGCCATGGACTGGCTGCCTTGACCCCTGTACCTGCGCACCGCACCCGCATCAAGATCTGCGGCCTGACCCGCGAGGCCGATGTCGACGCCGCGGTGGCCGCCGGCGCCGACGCGATCGGCTTCGTGCTCTACCCGAAGAGCCCGCGTGCGCTGAGCGCCGCGCGCGCCGGCGAACTGGCGTGCCGCCTGCCGCCCTTCGTGCAGCCGGTTCTGCTCTTCGTCAACGCCTCGGCGGGCGAGATCGACGCCGGCCTGGCCGCCGTGCCCGGTGCGCTGCTGCAGTTCCATGGCGACGAAACCCCGGCCGGCTGCGCGGCCCCCGGGCGAGCCTATCTGCGCGCCGTCGGCATGGCCCCGGGCATCGATTTGCTAGACTTCGCCCGGCGTTTTTCCGGCGCCTCGGCCCTGCTGCTCGATGCCCCTGTCGAGGGTTATGGTGGAGGCGGAAAGGTCTTCGATTGGTCCGTCATTCCCGCCGGCGTGCCCTTTCCGGTCGTTTTGTCTGGTGGGTTGAATCCTGCCAGCGTGATCGATGGCATGCGCCGCGTCCGGCCCTGGGCCGTTGACGTGAGCTCCGGCGTGGAAGTGGCCAAAGGCATCAAGGATGCGGCCCTGATGCGCCGGTTCTGCGCGGCGGTGCGCGACACCGACCGCCGCCTGGCCACCGAATCCTGAAGAGAGCACCATGTTCGAATACCAGCAGCCGGATGCCCGAGGGCATTTCGGTCCCTACGGGGGCAGTTTCGTCGCCGAGACCCTGATCCACGCGCTCGACGAACTGAAGGCGCAATGGGAACTTGCGCGCCGCGACCCCAGCTTCGAGGCCGAGTTCCGCCGCGAGCTGAAGCACTTTGTCGGCCGGCCGACCCCGGTCTACCACGCCGCGCGGCTGAGCCGCGAAGTCGGCGGGGCGCAGATCCATCTCAAGCGCGAGGACCTCAACCACACCGGCGCGCACAAGGTCAACAACACCATCGGCCAGGCGCTGCTGGCGCGCCGCATGGGCAAGCCGCGCGTCATCGCCGAGACCGGCGCCGGCCAGCATGGCGTGGCCACCGCCACCATCTGCGCCCGCTACGGCATGGAATGTGTGGTCTACATGGGCAGCGAGGACGTGCATCGCCAGCGCCCCAATGTCTACCGCATGGAACTGCTCGGGGCCCGGGTGGTGCCGGTCGAATCGGGCAGCAGGACGCTCAAGGACGCGCTCAACGAGGCGCTGCGCGACTGGGTCACCAATGTCGAGAATACCTTCTACATCATCGGCACCGTGGCCGGCCCGCACCCCTACCCGACGATGGTGCGCGACTTCCAGCGCGTGATCGGCGAAGAATGCCTGTGGCAGATGCCGGAGCTGATCAGCGAACTCGGCGGCCCCGGAGGCCGCCAGCCGGATGTCGTGATCGCCTGCGTCGGCGGCGGCAGCAACGCGATGGGCATCTTCCACCCGTACATCCCGCACGAGACGGTGCAACTGGTGGGGGTCGAGGCGGCTGGCGAAGGCCTGTCCAGCGGGCGCCACGCGGCCTCGCTGCAGGCCGGTACGCCGGGCGTGCTGCACGGCAACCGCACCTATCTGCTGCAGGACGAAGCCGGGCAGATCAGCGAGACGCACTCCATCTCCGCCGGCCTGGACTACCCCGGTGTCGGCCCCGAACATGCCTGGCTGAAGGACATCGGCCGCGCCGAATACGTGGGCATCACCGACGCCGAGGCGCTGGCGGCCTTTCACCGCCTGTGCCGCAGCGAGGGCATCATCCCGGCGCTCGAATCCAGCCACGCGGTGGCCTACGCGATGAAGCTGGCGGCGACGATGCGGCCCGACCAGCATCTGCTCGTCAACCTTTCCGGGCGCGGCGACAAGGACATCGGCACGGTGGCCGAACTCGACGCGCAAAAGGCGGTGCTAGGATGAACCCCCCACGCTCGCATTTACTCGCTGCCCCCCGAGGGGGCTGTCAGTGGCTTCGGGCGGCCGGGCGCCACTGACATGAAACCCCCACGCTCGCTTTCGCTCGCTGCCCCCCGAGGGGACTGTCAGTGGCTTCGGGCGGCCGGGCGCCACTGACATGAGCCGCATCAAGACCCGTCTCGACGCGCTGCGGGCCGCCGGGCGCAAGGCCCTGATCCCCTACATGACCGCAGGCGATCCCTACGCCGATGCCACGCCCGAGATCATGCACGCGCTGGCCGCCGGCGGCGCCGACGTGATCGAGCTCGGCGTGCCCTTCAGCGACCCGATGGCCGACGGCCCGGTGATCCAGAAGGCCGGCGAACGTGCACTGGCACGCGGCATCACGCTGGCCAAGGTGCTGGCCATGGTGCGCAGCTTCCGCCGCGACGACCCGACCACGCCGGTGGTGCTGATGGGCTACGCCAACCCGGTCGAGCGCTACGGCATCGAAGCCTTTGTCGCCGACGCCCGCGACGCCGGGGTCGACGGCGTGCTGGTCGTCGACTATCCGCCCGAGGAATGCGAGGACTTTGCCGCGGCCCTGCGCGCTGCGGGCCTGGATCCGATCTTCCTGCTTGCGCCCACCTCCACCGAGGCGCGCATGGCCCAGGTCGGCCGCATCGCCAGCGGCTATGTGTACTATGTGTCGCTGAAGGGTGTGACCGGCGCCGGCCATCTCGACACCGAGGCCGTTGCCGCGATGCTGCCGCGCATCCGCGCATTCGTGCCGCTGCCGCTGGGCGTGGGTTTCGGCATCCGCGACGCGGCCACGGCGCAGGCGGTGGCGCGGGTGGCCGATGCGGTGGTCATCGGCTCGCGCCTGGTGCAGATCCTGGAGAATCAGCCGCGCCAAAGCGTGGCCGGCGCGGCCAGGGGCTTCATGGCGGAGATCCGCCAGGCCCTGGATGCGTGCTGAAGTTGAAGGAACAAGGCGATGAGCTGGTTAGAGAAACTGCTGCCCCCGAAGATCCACCCGACCGATCCGACCGAGCGCCGCACGGTGCCCGAGGGGCTGTGGATCAAGTGCCCGTCCTGCGAGACGGTGCTCTACAAGACCGACCTCGAAGGCAATCTGAACGTCTGCCCCAAGTGCAGCCACCACCACCGCATCGGCGCGCGCGAGCGGCTTGAGGGTTTCCTCGACGCCGAGGGCCGCTACGAGATCGGCCAGGAGGTGATCCCGGTCGACGCGCTGAAGTTCAAGGACAGCAAGAAGTACCCCGAGCGGCTGAAGGCGGCGCTGGAGTCCACCGGCGAGACCGATGCCATGGTGGTGATGGGTGGCGCGCTGATGAGCGTGCCCCTGGTGGTGGCCTGTTTCGAGTTCGACTTCATGGGCGGCTCGATGGGCTCAGTGGTCGGCGAACGTTTTGTGCGCGGCGTCGAGACCGCGGTCGAGCAGAAGGTGCCCTTCGTCAGCTTCGCCGCCACCGGTGGCGCGCGCATGCAGGAGGGTCTGCTCAGCCTGCTGCAGATGGCCAAGACGAATGCCGCGCTGACGCGGCTCGCGAAGGCCAGGCTGCCTTACATCAGCGTGCTCACCGACCCGACGATGGGCGGCGTCTCGGCCAGCTTCGCCTTCGTCGGCGACGTCGTGATCGCCGAGCCGAAGGCGCTGATCGGCTTTGCCGGCCCGCGCGTGATCGAGAACACCGTGCGCGAGAAGCTGCCCGAGGGCTTCCAGCGCGCCGAATTCCTGCAGACCAAGGGCGCTCTGGACATGATCGTCGACCGCCGGCAGCTGCGACCGACCATCGCGCGCTGCCTGGCGATGCTGCAGCGGCAGAGCGCCGACGCGGTGGCCTGACGCTTTCCTGCTGCGCCCGCCGATCCCGGGTCGGCGATGCTCGCGCTGCGTCGCTACGGCTAAGCTTGTCAACCCGGGCGCGCCGCCTTCGCGACGGACATCGCCCAGGCGCACCCTGCACGTCCACCCCATGAACCCACCCCAGTCGCTCGCCGAATGGCTCGCCCACTGCGAGCGCCTGCACCCGACCAGCGTCGACATGGGCCTGCAGCGTGTGGCCGCCGTGCGCGACCGCCTGGGCCTGCGCTTCGACGTGCCCGTGATCACGGTGGCCGGCACGAACGGCAAGGGTTCCACCTGCGCGATGATCGAGGCGATCGCGCGCCAAGCCGGCTACCGCACCGGCCTGTACCTCAAGCCGCACCTCGTGCACTTCGAGGAACGCTGCCGGCTGAACGGCGAGTCGGTCGCCGCGGCCGAACTGCTGCCGCATTTTGCCGCCGTCGAAGCGGCGCGCGGCGAACTGACGCTGAGCTATTTCGAGTTCACGACCCTGGCCATCGCACGCTGCCTGAGCCAGGCCGAGGTGGACCTGGTGATCCTGGAAGTCGGCCTGGGCGGACGGCTCGACGCCGTCAACGCCTTCGACGCCGATGCGGTGGTGATCACCTCGATCGCCATCGACCATGTCGAGTACCTGGGCCCGGACCGCGAAAGCATCGGCCGCGAAAAGGCGCATGTGATGCGCCCGGGCCGGCCGGCGATCGTCGCCGACCCGCAGCCCCCGGCCAGCGTGCTGGCCTACGGCGAGCAACTCGGTGCCGACCTGTGGCTCGTCGGCCGCGACTTCGTGCACGACGGCGACCGCCAGCAGTGGCGCTGGGCCAGCCAGCATGCCGGCGTCGAGCGCCGCTATCACAGCCTGGCCTACCCGGCGTTGCGCGGCGCCAACCAGCTGCTCAACGCCGCCGGCGCGATCGCCGCACTCGAATCGCTGCGCGAGCGCCTGCCGGTGACGGCGCAGGCGGTGCGCACCGGGCTGGCCCTGGTCGAATTGCCCGGACGCTTCCAGATCGTGCCCGGGCAGCCTGCCCTGGTGCTCGACGTGGCGCACAACCCGCAGTCGGTGGCTGCGCTGGCGCAGAACCTGGACGCGATGGGGTTTTTCCGGCGCACGCATGCGGTGTTCGGTGCCATGCGGGACAAGGACCTGGCGGCGATCCTGGCCCGCATGCAGCCCCTGGTCGACGATTGGTATTTCTGCGATCTGGCCACCCCGCGCGCCGCCCGCGCCGCCGATCTGGCGGCCTTGCCCCGGCCCGCGACACCGGGCCGCGAGGTGACGGTCAGCACCCATACCTCGGCCCCCGAGGCCTTGCGTGCCGCGGCGGCGGCAGCGGACCCGGCTGATAGAATCGTGGTCTTCGGTTCGTTCTACACCGTGGGCGGCGTGCTCGAAGCGGGGCTGCCGAGATTCCCAGCCGCGCATGCCTCTGCCGTCCATCCTCCGTCGCAAGAATCCGTCCCCCCCGGCACCCGGCCCTGACAAATCCGCTGCCGCAGCGCAGGCCGCCGTCGCGCTGGCGCGCGCACGGGCCCGGCGGCGTCTGATCGGTGCGGTCGTGCTGCTCGGCATCGGCGTCATCGCCTTCCCGCTGCTCTTCGAAACCGAGCCGCGACCGATCCCGGTGGACCTGCCGATCGAGATCCCGAAGAAGGATGGCGTGCCGCCGCTGGCCATGCCCTCGGCGGCAGCGCGCAACGACGCCGCGGCCTCGGCGGCCGCGCCGGCCGAACCGCCGGTGGCCGAGACCCGCGTGCAGCCGGTGCCGGCACCGCAGCCGCAACCGCAGCCCGCCGAAACGCCGGCGCCGCAAAGCGCCGCCGCGAGCGCGGCCAAGCCGCCGACGGCGGCAGCCGCGCCGCCAGGTGACGACGGCGCGCGCGCCAGGGCCTTGCTCGAAGGCAAGGCGGCGGCGGCGGCCGACGGCCGCTATGTGGTGCAGATCGGCGCCTTCGCCGAGGACCGCACCGTCCGCGATGTGCGCGCCAAGGCGCAGAAAGCGGGCCTGGACACCTATACGCAGGTGGTCAAGGTGAGCGCCGGCGAGGCCACCCGTGTGCGGGTGGGGCCCTTCAGTTCGCGCAAGGATGCCGATGCGGCAGCCGCCAAGGCGCACCGGGCCGGGCTGCCGGCCACCGTGCTCAAGCTGTGATGGCCGCGGTCGGCGCCATCGGCGCGATCGACTGGGCCATGCTGGCGCTGCTGATGGTCTCCATCGTGCTCGGTCTGTGGCGTGGCCTGCTGCTCGAGGTGGCGATGCTGGTCGGCTGGGTGGTGGCCTACTTCACGGCCCAATGGCTGGCCGCCGACCTGGCGCCGCACCTGCCGGTGGGCGCGCCGGGCTCGGGCGCCAACCGGGCCGCGGCCTTCGCGCTGGTTTTTGTGCTCGCGTTGATCGTCTGGGGCCTGGCGGCCAAGGCGGTGCGCATGCTGGTGCATGCCACGCCGCTGTCGCTGGTCGACCGGGTCGGCGGTGCCGCTTTCGGGCTGCTGCGCGGCGCGATGGTCCTGCTCGCGGTGGCCACCCTGGTCGGGTTCACGCCGGCGGCGCAATCGCCGCTGTGGCAGAGTTCGACCGGCGCGCGCTGGACCACAGCCACCGTCTCCGTTCTCAAACCGCTGCTGCCGCCCGATCTGCGGCAGTGGCTGCCGGAGTAGATCTTCCATGTGCGGCATCGTCGGCGTCATCTCCCAGCAGCCCGTCAACCAGCTGATCTATGACGCGCTGCTGCTGCTGCAGCATCGCGGCCAGGACGCGGCCGGCATCGTCACGATGCAGGGCACCAAGTGTTTCATGCACAAGGCACGCGGCATGGTGCGCGACGTGTTCCGCACGCGCAATATGCGCGGGCTGCCGGGCACGGTGGGCCTCGGGCAGACGCGCTATCCGACGGCCGGCAATGCCTACAGCGAAGAAGAAGCCCAGCCCTTCTACGTCAACGCGCCCTTCGGCATCGTGCTCGTGCACAACGGCAACCTGACGAATGCCCCGGTGCTCAGGCAGCAGCTGTTCGACGTCGACCGCCGCCACATCAACACCGAGAGCGACACCGAGGTGCTGATCAATGTGCTCGCGCATGAGCTGGAGACGGCCGCACGCGACCTGCCGCTGACGCCGCAAGAGGTCTTCCGCGCCGTCGCGGCGGTGCACAAGCGCATCCGGGGCTCGTACGCGGTGATCGCGCTGATTGCCGGCCATGGCCTGCTGGCCTTTCGCGACCCCTACGGCATCCGCCCCTTGTGCCTCAGCGAGGGCAACGGCGCCGACGGCGCACGCGAGGTCATGCTGGCCAGCGAGACGGTGGCGCTGGAAGGCACCGGGCACAAGGTGCTGCGCGATGTCGCCCCCGGCGAGGCGGTCTTCGTCGATCTCGCCGGGGGCGTGCACACGCGGCAGTGCGCCGAACATCCCCAGCATTACCCCTGCATGTTCGAGTACGTCTACCTGGCGCGGCCCGACTCGGTGATGGACGGCATCTCGGTCTACCAGGCGCGGCTGGCGATGGGCGAAACCCTGGCCCAGCGCGTGATCTCGACCATGCCGCCGAGCCAGATCGACGTCGTGATCCCGATCCCCGAGAGCAGCCGGCCGAGCGCGATGCAGCTGGCGCAGAAGATCGGCAAGCCCTACCGCGAAGGTTTCGTCAAGAACCGCTACGTCGGGCGCACCTTCATCATGCCCGGGCAGTCGGTGCGCAAGAAGAGCGTGCGCCAGAAGCTCAACGCCATCGGCGTCGAGTTCAAGGGCCGCAACGTGCTGCTGGTCGACGACTCCATCGTGCGCGGCCATACCAGCCGCGAGATCGTGCAGATGGCGCGCGAGGCCGGCGCCGCCAAGGTCTACATGGCCTCGGCCGCGCCACCGGTGCGCTTCCCCAATGTGTATGGCATCGACATGCCCACGCCCGAGGAGCTGATCGCGCATGGCCGCACGATCGAGGAGATCCGCAGCTATATCGGTGCCGATGCACTGATCTACCAGGACGTCGACGCGATGAAGCGTGTCGTGCGCGCGCTGAATCCAAAGATCGATGGCTTCGAGGCCTCCTGTTTCGACGGCGAATACGTCACCGGCGACATCACGGCCGCGGACTTCAGCGCCCTGGAGGCGCAGCGCCGCGCGCAGCCCGAGGACGAAGACGACACCGGCCGCGGCCGGCTCTCGCTTCAGTCCGCCGAGGAACGATCATGAACATTCCGAAGATCGACCTGCCGCCCGACCTGCGGCTGCAGACCCTGGCCATCCGCGAGGGGCTGCCGCCTTCGCCGTATGGCGAAAACAACGAGGCCCTGTACCTGACCAGCTGCTTCACGCAGCCCGACGCCGAGACCGCGGCGCGACGCTTCGCCGACGAAGAAGAGGCTTTCATCTACAGCCGCTTCTCGAACCCGAACGTCACGATCATGGAGCGCCGCCTGGCGGCGCTGGAAGGCACCGAGGACTGCATCGGCACGGCCAGCGGCATGGGCGCGATCCTGCTGCTGATGATGGGCCTGCTGAAAGCCGGCGACCACGTGATCTGTTCGCGCAGCGTGTTCGGCTCGACGATCAAGCTGCTCGGCAGCGAGTTCGCCAAGTTCGGCGTCGAGACCAGCTTCGTCAGCCAGACCGACGTCGCCGAGTGGAAGGCGGCGATCCGCCCGGGCACCAGGCTGCTGTTCGCCGAGACGCCGACCAATCCGGTGACCGAGGTCTGCGACATCCGGGCCCTGGCCGACCTGGCCCATGACGCCGGTGCGCTGCTGGCGGTGGACAACTGCCTGTGTTCGCCGGCCCTGCAGCAGCCGCTGAAGTTCGGCGCCGACATCGTGATGCACTCCGGCACCAAGTTTCTCGACGGCCAGGGTCGCGTCAGCGCCGGCGCACTGTGTGCATCCCAGGCCCTGGTGCGCGGCAAGTTCTTCCCGGTGCTGCGCAGCGCCGGCATGAGCCTGTCGCCGTTCAACGCCTGGGTCGTGGCCAAGGGCCTGGAGACGCTGTCGGTGCGCGTGCTGGCGCAGAGTGCGAGCACGCTCGACATCGCGCACTGGCTCGAGGCCCACCCGGCGGTGGCGCGCGTCTACCACCCGGGCCTGGCCTCGCATCCGCAACATGCGCTGGCGATGCGCCAGCAGAACGGCCATGGCGGCGCGGTGCTGTCCTTCGACGTCAAGGGCGGCCGGGCCGAGGCCTTCAGCGTCATCGACGCGACCCGGGTCTGGAGCATCGCCGCCAACTTCGGCGACGTGCGCAGCATCATCACCCACCCGGCCAGCACCTCGCATGGCCGGCTGACCGAAGCGCAGCGCCAGGCCGCCGGCATCACGCAGTCGATGATCCGCCTGGGGGTCGGCCTCGAGGATATCGAGGACCTGAAGACCGATCTGGCGCGCGGCCTGGACGCCCTGAATGCATGAGGCCATGAGCAAGAAGATCCGTACCCGCATCGCCCCGTCGCCGACGGGTTTCCTGCACCTGGGCACGGCGCGCACGGCGCTGTTCTCCTGGGCCTTCGCGCGTCACCATGGCGGCGACTTCGTCCTGCGCATCGAGGACACCGACGTCGCCCGCTCCACGCAGGAGGCGGTGGACCAGATCATCGCGGCGATGCAGTGGCTGGAACTGGACTACGACGAAGGCCCGCATTACCAGATGCAGCGCCTGGACCGCTACCGCGAGGTCATCGCGCGCATGCTCGACGAGGGCACCGCCTACCGCTGCTGGTGCACGCCCGAGGAACTCGACGCGATGCGCGACGCGCAGCGCGCGCGCGGCGACAACCCGCGCTACGACGGCCGCTGGCGGCCCGAGCCGGGCAAGGTACTGCCGGCGCCACCGCCGCATGCGCCGGTGATCCGTTTTTGCAACCCGCAAACCGGCGCCGTGAGCTGGGACGACCTGTGCAAGGGCCGGATCACGATCAGCAACCACGAGCTCGACGACCTGATCATCGCCCGCGCCGATGCCACGTCGCCGGGTGGCGTGGGCACGCCGACCTACAACTTCTGCGTCGTCGTCGACGACCTGGACATGGGCATCACGCATGTCATCCGCGGCGACGACCATGTCAACAACACGCCGCGCCAGATCAACATCCTGCAGGCCCTGGGCGGCGAGTTGCCGGCCTATGCGCACCTGCCGATGATCCTCGGCCCGGACGGCGACAAGCTGAGCAAGCGCCATGGCGCGGTCAGCGTGCTGCAGTATCGCGACGGCGGGTTCCTGCCCGAGGCGATGCTGAACTATCTGGCGCGCCTGGGCTGGAGCCACGGCGACGAAGAACTGTTCTCGCGCGCACAGCTCGTGCGGTGGTTCGACGGCGGGCACCTGAGCAAGAGCGCCGCGCAGTGGGACGCGGCCAAGCTGCATTGGGTCAACGCGCACTACATCAAGCAGGCCGACGATGTGCGCCTGGCCGGCCTGCTGCAGCCGATCCTGGCCGCGCGCGGGCAGCACATCGCGGCCGACCGCCTGCCGGCGATGTGCGCACTGTTCAAGGAACGCTGTGCGACCCTGGTGGAACTGGCCGACTGGCTGGGCATGTATGCCGTGCAGGGTCAGCCCTCGGCGGCCGACCTCGAGGCGCATGTGCCTGCGGCCCTGCACCCGGCGCTCGCGGCGCTGCGCGAGCGCCTGGCCGAAGTGGCCTGGGACAGAGCCGCCATTGCCGGCGCCTTGAAGGCCGTTCTGGTCGAGTTCGGGCTCAAGATGCCGCAGCTCGCGCCGGCGGTGCGCGTGCTGGTGTGCGCTCGTGCACAGACGCCGTCGATCGACGCCGTGCTGGCGCTGTTCGAGCGCGACACGGTGCTGCGCCGCTTGCAGCCCGTCTGACAAGTTCTGCTATAGTCATGGACTCGCTTGAACAGCGCTGGAATTGACCGCAAGGTCAACGCCAACGGGGGTATAGCTCAGCTGGGAGAGCGCTTGCATGGCATGCAAGAGGTCAGCGG
>CAZWUR010000083.1:0-16641 GCA_964637205.1 uncultured Rubrivivax sp. | reverse complement strand
ACCAGGTCGGCCGGCACCAGGTCGGGGGTGAACTGGATGCGCTTGAAGCTGCCGCCCACGGCGCGCGCCAGGGTCTTCACGGTCAGGGTCTTGGCCAGGCCGGGTACCCCTTCGACCAGCAGATGGCCCTCGGCGAGCAGGGCCACCAGCACCCGCTCGAGGAAGCGGTCCTGGCCGACGACGACGCGCTTGACCTCGTAGAGGATGGCTTCCATCAGCGTGGCGGTGGTGGACATCGGGGGGCTTCCTTCGGGCTGCAAGGGTGGGGTCCCTGTCGGGACCTAGAACGGCGGCATGCCGGCCGCCTGGGCCGCGTTCTCGATCGGCACGGCAAAGCCGATGCCGATGAAGGTGCGTTGCTCGCTGGGGTTCAGGATCGCGGTGACGACGCCGACCACATGGCCGTCCATGGTCACCAGCGGGCCGCCGGAGTTGCCGGGGTTGGCGGCGGCGTCGAACTGGATCAGGTTGCTCAGTTCCTGCTGGCCCTCGGGCGCGCGGAACTCGCGCTTCAGCCCGGAGACCACGCCGGCGCTCACCGAGGGCCCGATGCCGAAGGGGTAGCCGACCGCGATCACCTGGTCGCCGGGGCGCAGGTCGCCGGTGGAGCGCATCGTCGCGGCCTGCAGGTCGTCGGGCAGTTCGCGTGCGCGCAGCACGGCGAGGTCGTTCTCCGGCTGGGTGCCGATCAGGTCGGCGTCGGAATCGCTGCCGTCCCAGAAGCGCACCCGGATGCGCTTGCTGCCCCAGACCACGTGCAGGCTGGTCAGGATCGTGCCGTTGTCCTGGATCACGGTGCCGGTGCCCAGGCTGCGGTCCAGGGCGCGCTGCTCGGGTTTGTCGTCGCCGTCGTCCTTCTCGTTCATCAGCCCGGTCACGCGCACCACCGAGGGCAACACCGCCTCGTGCGCCGCGGCGGCCGCCGAGGGCAGGGGTTCCTTCTCGAGCGACTGGCGCACCGCGGCGTCGATGTGCTCCTGCGTGATCACCCGGGCATGCGGCTGCAGGCTCCACAGCAGGGTCGCCGCCAGCGCCGAGATCAAGGCGCCGAACAAGGCCCAGACCGGGGCCGGGTGGCGGGCCAGCCAGCCTTGCAGGCGCCCAAGACGCCCCCGACGCGGCGTTGCGGACGCGCCCGGGCCGGCCGGCCCGGGCACGGCGGGCTGGGGGTCCGGGCGCGCCGGCGCAGGCGCGGCGCGGCGCGGGGATCGGCTGGTCAGGGGTGTGCGGGCCATGAGCTTTCGCCGGGACAGTAGCACGATGAGGCCGCGCTCGCATGCCGCGGGCATTGCCGGCCCCCTCGGTTCGCTGTGGTGCAATGCCGGCTCGCATGTGGATCGACACGCACTGTCATCTCGACGCCCCGGAATTCGACGCCGACCGCGATGCCGTGGCCGTCGCCGCGCGCGCCGTCGGCGTGCGCTGCTGGGTGCTGCCGGCGGTCGAGGCGGCGCATTTTTCGCGTGTGCGTGCGCTGGCGGCACGCTACGAGGTGGCCTATGCGCTGGGCATCCATCCCCTGTTCGTGGACCGGGCCGCCGACGAGGACCTCGACCGGCTGCGCCAGGCACTGGCCGAGGCGCGCCACGACCCGCGCCTGGTGGCCGTCGGCGAGATCGGCCTCGACCACTTCGTGCGCGGTCCGGACCCGCAGCGCCAGGCGTATTTCTACCGCGCCCAGCTCAAGATTGCCCGCGACGCCGGTCTGCCGGTGATCCTGCATGTGCGCCGCTCGGCCGATGCCTTGCTGGCCGGGCTGCGCCAGATCCCGGTGGCCGGCGGGATCGCACATGCCTTCAACGGCAGCCGGGTGCAGGCGATGGCGTTTGCCGAGCGTGGATTCCGGCTCGGCTTCGGCGGCGCGATGACCCATGAACGTGCCTTGAACATCCGCCGGCTGGCCGCCGAACTGCCGGACGACGTGCCGGTGCTGGAGACCGACGCCCCGGACATCCCGCCGCAGTGGCTTTACCGCAGCGCGGCCGAGCGCGCGGCCGGTGCCACGCACCGAAATGCGCCGGCCGAACTGCCGCGCATCGGCGCGGTGCTCGCCGCCCTGCGCGGCTGGACGCCGGCGCACACCGCCGACATCACCAGCGCCAACGCCCTGGCGGCCCTGCCGCGCCTGGCCGGCGTGCTGCCGGCAGCCAGCGCATGAGCCCGGTCCCGCCGGCGCGCCTGCTCGGGCTGCCGCCGGTGATTGCGCGCGGCACGCGGCTGGTGGTGCTGGGCAGCTTCCCGGGGGTGGCCTCCCTGCAGGCCGGGCAGTACTACGCCCATCCGCGCAACCATTTCTGGCCGATCCTGGCCGCGCTATGGGGTGTGGACCTGCCCGCGCTGCCCTATCGCCAGCGCCTGGGGGTGCTGCGCGAGCGTGGCCTGGGTCTGTGGGACGTGTACGCCGCCTGCCGTCGCGAAGGCAGCCTGGACAGCGCGATCGAGGCCGCCGAGCCGAACCCGCTGGCCAGCCTGCGGCGCCGCGCGCCGGGCCTGCGCGGGGTGGCGCACAACGGCGGCGAATCGGCGCGTGCGATGCGCGTCACGCAGGCCCTGGGCCTGCCGGTGTGGCGGCTGCCGTCGACCAGCCCGGCGAACGCCAGCTGGTCCTTCGAGCGCAAGCGCGCCGCCTGGGCCGCGGCCTTTCGCGAGGCCGGTCTCGATGTCCAGGCCTGAACCGTCGCCGATGCCGGTCACGCTGTCGGAGTACGACGGCGTGCGCTATCTGCACCTGGACAGCATCTGGGTGCAGGGCGCGATGCTGATCCGCCGGCCGCAGGTGGTGGTGCTGGAGTACGTGCAGCGCATGCTGGCGGCCCTGCTGTGGCGGCCGAGCGCGGCCCTGGGCCAGGGGCGGGCGGTGCAGCTCGGCCTGGGCGCCGGTGCGCTGACGCGCTTCACGCTCAAGGCGCTGAAGCTGCACACCACGGTGGTCGAGCTGAACCCGTTGGTGGTCGACGTGAACCGGCAGCGTTTCCACCTGCCCGAGGGTGACCCGAAGCTCGAGGTGGTGGTCGCCGATGCCGGCGCCTGGCTGCGCCAGGCCGAGCCGGGCAGCGCCAGCCTGCTGCTGGTGGACCTGTACGACCATGAAGCGGCGGCGCCGGTGCTCGACGACGCGTCCTTCTACGCCGACTGCCGGCGCCTGCTCGACGAAGACGGCGTGTTTGCCGTCAACCTGTTCGGGCGTGACGCTTCGTTCGAGGCCAGCGCGGCGCGCATCGCCGCGGTCTTCGGCGCCCAGCACACCTGGTCGCTGCGCGCCACGCGCGAAGGCAACACCGTGGTCGTGGCCACGCGCGGTGCGCCCTGGCCGGAGCGCGACGAACGCCTGCGGCGCGCGGATACCATCGAGGCACGTTTCGGCAGCCTGGGCCTGCCGGCGCGCAAATGGCTGCGCCTGGTGCGGCCCTACGAGCCCCCGGCATGAGCAGCTCCCGCAAGGAATCCCGCACAACCCCCGCCGCGCACCCCAAAGCTGCGCTCGACTGGCGCCTGCTGCTCGCCTGGCTGCGCGCCGACGGCCTGATCGGCGAGGCCGACGCGCAGCGTGTGGTGCAGCGATTCGGTGCCGGCAGCTCGAGCCTGCATGCCCTGGTGCGCCTGGGTGGCGCCGGCCTGCTGCGCGAGGGCAGGGCGCTGGACACCGAGGCCCTGACCGAATGGCTGGCCAAGCGCGCCGGCCTGCCCTATCTGCGCATCGACCCGCTGAAGGCCGACGTCGGGCGCGTCGCCGACGTGATGTCGGTGCGTTATGCCGAGACCCGTTGCGCGCTGCCCGTTGGTGTCGGCGCCCAGGTGGTCACGATCGCCACCGCCGAGCCCTTCGACGTGGCCTGGGTGGCGGAGATCGAGGCCCACACGCGCCGCCGCGTGCAGCTGGCGGTGGCCAATCCGCTGGACGTGCGCCGCTACACGACCGAGTTCTATGCCCTGGCCAGGTCGGTGCGCAGCGCCAGCAAGAGCGGCGAGGTTTCGCCCGCCGCCAGTTTCGAACAGCTGGTCGAGCTCGGGCGGACGCAGAAGCCGCTCGACGCCAACGACCAGGGTGTGGTGCAGGTCGTCGACTGGCTGTGGCAGTACGCCTTCGACCAGCGCGCCAGCGACATCCACCTCGAGCCGCGGCGCGAGATCGGCGTCATCCGCTTTCGCATCGACGGTGTGCTGCACACCGTCTACCAGGTGCCGCTGGGCGTGATGGCGGCGATGACCTCGCGCATCAAGCTGCTCGGCCGCATGGACGTGGTCGAGCGCCGGCGGCCGCTGGACGGCCGCATCAAGACGCGCAAGCCCGACGGCGCCGAGGTCGAGATGCGCCTGTCGACCCTGCCCACCGCCTTCGGCGAGAAGATGGTGATGCGCATCTTCGACCCCGAGGCGGCGGTCAAGGACCTCGAGGCCCTGGGCTTCGGCGCCCACGACAGCGCGCGCTGGCAGGAGCTGATCGCGCGGCCGCATGGCATCGTGCTCGTCACCGGCCCCACCGGCAGCGGCAAGACCACCACCCTGTACAGCACGCTCAAGCGCCTGGCCACCGACGAGGTCAACGTCTGCACGGTGGAGGACCCGATCGAGATGATCGAGCCTTCGTTCAACCAGACCCAGGTGCAGGCGGCACTGGACTTCGGCTTTGCCGAGGGCCTGCGCGCGCTGATGCGCCAGGACCCGGACATCATCATGGTCGGCGAGATCCGCGACCTGGCCACCGCCGAAATGGCGATCCAGGCCGCGCTGACCGGGCATCTGGTCTTCAGCACCCTGCACACGAATGACGCTGCGGGCGCCATCACGCGCCTGGCCGACCTCGGCGTGCCGCCCTATCTGATCAGCGCCACCGTGATCGGCGTGCTCGCGCAGCGCCTGGTGCGTGCGCTGTGCCCGGCCTGCAAGGCGCGCGACGGGACCACCACGCGCGAGTCCCTGGACGCCGTGGCGCGGCCCTGGCGCCTGTCCGGCGGGGTGCGCCCGTACCGGCCGGTGGGCTGCCTGGAATGCCGGCACACCGGCTACCGCGGCCGGGTGGGCCTGTACGAGCTGCTGCTCAGCACCGAAGAGGCGCGCGCCCACATGCACCCCACGCTGGACGCCGCGGCGCTGCGCCGCCAGGCGGTGAAGGACGGCATGCGCCCGCTGCGTCTGGCCGGCGCGATGAAGGTCGCCGAGGGCGTGACCACGCTCGACGAGGTGCTACGCAGCACGCCGACGCTGGATGCGCGCTGAGCCCGTGACTTGCCTGGTGTGCGCAGCGGCCGTCTCTAGAATGCGCGCGGTGGGGGCCGGAGCCAGGAATTGACTGCATGAAGATCAAGAGCCAGCGCGATTTCTGGTCCGGGCTGATGTTCGTCGGCATCGGCATCGGCTTCGCCTGGGGTGCCACACACTACCGGTTCGGCAGCTCCGCACAACCGGGCCCGGGTTACTTTCCGCTTGGCCTGGGCCTGATCCTCGCCGCCATCGGCGCGCTGGTGCTGTTCAAGTCGCTGACCCTGGAGACGGATGGTGGCGACCCGATCGGCCCGGTGGCCTGGAAGCCGCTGCTGGTGGTGCTCGGCTCGGTGGCCCTGTTCGGTGCGCTGCTGCCGCTGCTCGGCCTGTTCTTCGCCCTGCCGGCCCTGATCGTGATCTCGGCAATCGCCGGCGACGAATTCCATCTCGTCGAGGCCCTGGTCAATGCCGCCGTGCTGACCCTGGGCAGCTGGCTGGTCTTCATCCAGGGGCTGGGGCTGATCATCCCGCTGTGGCCCGCGTTCCTCGGTTGAAGACGCGCCCGGCATGGACCTGCTGAACAACCTCGCCCTCGGGTTCAGCGTCGCCTTCACGCTGCAGAACCTGGCCTACGCCTTCGTCGGCACCCTGCTCGGTACCCTGGTCGGGGTGCTGCCAGGGCTCGGCCCGGTGGCCACGATCGCGATGCTGCTGCCCAGCATCTATGCGCTCGAGCCCACCCCGGCCCTGATCATGCTGGCCGGCATCTACTACGGCTCGCAGTACGGTGGCTCGACGACCGCGATCCTGATCAATGTGCCGGGCGAGGCGGCCTCGGTGGTGACGGCGATCGACGGCTACCAGATGGCCCGCCAGGGCCGCGCCGGTCCGGCCCTGGCGGCGGCCGGCCTGGGCTCGTTTTTTGCCGGCAGCGTGTCCACCCTGATCCTGGCCGCCTTTGCGCCGCCGCTGACCGAACTCGCCTTCAAGTTCGGCCCCGCCGAATATTTCAGCCTGATGGTGCTGGGCCTGATCGGTGCGGTGGTGCTGGCCTCGGGCTCGCTGATCAAGGCGATCGGCATGATCATTCTCGGCCTGCTGCTCGGGCAGGTGAATACCGACGTGATCTCCGGCGTGCCGCGCTACAGCTTCGACATCCCCGAGCTCACCGACGGCATCGGCTTCATCGCCATTGCGATGGGGGTCTTCGGCTTCGGCGAGATCATCGCCAACCTGGGCCAGCCGGCTCAGCAGCGCGAGGTCTTCACCCAGGACGTGAAAGGCCTGTGGCCGACGCGCGAAGACTTCCGCCAGGCCTGGCCTGCGGTGGTGCGCGGCACGGCGCTGGGCTCGGTGCTCGGCGTGCTGCCGGGCGGCGGCGCCCTGCTGTCGAGCTTCGCCGCCTATACGGTGGAGAAGAAGCTGGCCGGCAAGGACGGCAGGTTCGGCCAGGGCGACATCCGCGGCGTCGCCGGGCCGGAGAGCGCCAACAACGCCGGTGCGCAGACCAGCTTCATCCCGATGCTGACCCTGGGCATCCCGCCGAACGCGGTGATGGCGCTGATGGTGGGTGCGATGACGATCAAGGGCATCCAGCCCGGCCCGCAGGTCATGACGAGCAACCCGGACCTGTTCTGGGGCCTGATCGCCAGCATGTGGATCGGCAACCTGATGCTGGTGGTGCTGAACCTGCCCCTGATCGGGATCTGGATCAAGCTGCTGACGGTGCCCTACCGGCTGCTGTTCCCGGCGATCCTGGTGTTCTGCTGCATCGGTCTGTACACCACCAACAACAACAACTGGGACGTCTACATGGCGGTGCTGTTCGGCGTCGCCGGCTACGTCTTCTACAAGCTGAGTTGCGAGCCGGCGCCGCTGCTGCTCGGTTTCATCCTCGGCCCGATGATGGAAGAGAACCTGCGCCGCGCCCTGCTGCTGTCGCGCGGCGACTGGTCCACCTTCGCCACCCGGCCGCTGTCGGCCGGGCTGCTGATCGCCGCACTGCTGATGGTGGTGGTCGTCACCCTGCCGTCGATCAGGACCCGGCGCGAGGAGGCTTTCAAGGACGCCGATTGAGGCCGCGACGCGGCGCCACCGCGCCGGCCCGCCCGGCTGCCGTTTAGCATCGCGCGATGCACCTGGCCAGCGTCCTCGAGTTGCCCGCATTGCGGCCGCTGAAGGAATCCGTCTTCCGCGGCCTGTGGCTGGCCTGGCTGGTGGCCAACCTGACGATGTGGACGCACGACGTCGCCGCCGCCTGGCTGATGACCCAGCTCAGCGACAGCGCCGTGATGGTGGCCCTGGTGCAGACCGCGTCGACGCTGCCGGTGTTCCTGCTCGGCATCGCCAGCGGTGCCATGGCCGACATCGTCGACCGCCGGCGCTGGTTTGCCGCCACCCAGGCCTGGGTCTGCGCCACGGCCCTGGTGCTCGCCCTGCTGGCGCTGGCCGGCGGCCTGAACGCGCCGCTGCTGCTGCTGCTGACCTTCGTCAACGGCATCGGGCTGGCGGCGCGCTGGCCGGTGTTCTCGGCGATCGTGCCCGACGTGGTCTCGAAGCCGGAGCTGCCGGCCGCGCTGGCCCTGGGCGGGATCTCGATGAACCTGTCGCGCGTCATCGGCCCGGTGATCGCCGGCGGGCTGCTCGCGGTGGCCGGGCCGGCGGTGGTCTTCGTGCTGAATGCGCTGATGGCCGGCGTGGCCTTCTGGCTGATCCTGCGCTGGAAGTCCGAGCCGCGCGCCAGCGCCCTGCCGGGCGAACGTTTCGTCGGCGCCATGCGCGTGGGCCTGCAGCATGTGCGGCAGTCGCCGCGCATGCGGGTGATCATCGCGCGCGTCTTCCTGTTCTTCCTGCAGGCCAGCGCCCTGCTCGCCCTGCTGCCGCTGATCGCGCGCTCCACCGGTGGCGGCGCGGTGATGTACACGGCCATGATGTCCTGCCTGGGCGCCGGCGCGATCGTCGCGGCCCTGCAGTTCCCGCGCTGGCGGGCGCGCTTCGACCGCGACCAGTTCGTGCGCTTCGGCACCGTGGCGCATGCCCTGCTCTCGACCCTGATCGTCAGCCTGCCCACGCCCTGGCTGGTGCTGCCGGCGATGGCCCTGGTCGGCGCGTGCTGGATCTCGACGGCGAACTCGCTGGTGCTGTCGGCGCAGCAGGCGCTGCCGAACTGGGTGCGCGCGCGCGGCATGTCGATCTACCAGATGGCGCTGATGGGCGGCACCGCCATCGGCGCCGGCCTGTGGGGCCAGGTGGCCAGCGTCAGCAGCGTGCCGCTGGCGGTGGTGGCCGCGGCGCTGGCCGGTGTGGTCCTGCTCTACGCGACGCGGCACTGGACGGTCGAAGGCGGCGGCGACGAGGACCTGAGCCCGCAGCCGCCTCGCGCCGTGACCGGCGTGGCCCTGGACATCCAGCCCGACGAGGGGCCGGTGATGGTGGTCATCGACTACCTCATCGACCCGGCACGCGCGGCCGACTTCGCCCGCGTGATGCAGGCCACGCGGCGCGCCCGGCTGCGCCAGGGTGCGCTGAGCTGGGGCCTGTTCCGCGACGCCGGCGTGCCGGGGCGTTATATCGAGTACTTCGTCGACGAGAGCTGGGTCGAACACCTGCGCCGCTACGAACGTTTCACCGCCGTCGACGACGAACTGCGCGCCCAGCGCCTGGCCTTCCACATCCGGCCCGAGCCGCCATCCGTCAAGCGGTATGTCGCCGCGGCGATGGCCAGCGGACCGACGCTGCCGTTCTGAAGGGCCGCACCGGACATGCAGACCCTGGACAGCATCGTGGTCGGCGCCGGCGTGGTCGGCCTGGCCGTCGCGCGCTCACTGGCACGCCGCGGCCGCGAACTGGTGATCCTGGAGGCCGCGGACGCCTTCGGCACCGCCACCAGCGCGCGCAACAGCGAGGTCATCCACGCCGGGCTGTACTACCCGCCCGGCTCTTGCAAGGCGCGGCTGTGTGTCGAAGGGCGGCGGCAGCTCTACGCCTATGCCGCCGAGCGCGGCATCCCGCACCGGCGCTGCGGCAAGCTGGTCGTGGCCACCGCGGCCGGCCAGGACGCGGCGCTTGCCGCCATCCGGACGCGCGGCGAGGCCTGCGGTGTCGACGACCTGCAATCGCTGAGCGCCGCCCAGGCCCGGGCCCTGGAGCCGGCGCTGCAGTGCACGGCCGCGCTGCATTCGCCGTCCACCGGCATCGTCGACAGCCATGCCCTGATGCTGGCCCTGCTCGGCGAGGCCGAGGACCATGGCGCGATGCTGGCGCTGCGCAGCCCCGTCGAGCGCATCCTGGCCCTGCCCGGCGGCGGTTTTGAAGTCCGGGTCGGCGGCGCCGAGCCGATGGCGGTGCAGGCGCGCCAGGTGGTGAATGCCGCCGGCCTGCACGCGCAGGCGCTGGCACGGCGCATTCACGGCCTGGACGCGGCCAGGGTGCCGGCGCAGCACTGGGCGCGCGGCCACTATTTCGCGCTGCCCGGCCGGCCGGCCTTCAGCCGCCTGATCTACCCGCTGCCCGAGCCCGGTGGCCTGGGTGTGCATCTGACCCTGGACCTCGGCGGCCAGATGCGTTTCGGCCCCGACGTGCAATGGGTGCCGGTGACGCCTTTCGGCGCCGAGGACTACGTGGTCGACCCGACGCGTGCGGCCGGTTTCGACGACGCGATCCGCCGTTTCTGGCCCGACCTGCCGGCGGGCCGCCTGCAGCCGGCTTATGCCGGGCTGCGGCCCAAGGTCAGCGGGCCGGGCGAGCCGGCCGGCGACTTCGTGTTCAGCGGCCCGGCCGAACATGGGCTGCCGGGGCTGCTGAACCTGTTCGGCATCGAATCACCCGGCCTGACCGCGGCGCTCGCGATCGGCGAGCAGGTGGCGCAGCGGCTGGGCGGCGAGGCCGCATGACGGCGCCCGTGTCCGGCCTGGTGTTCGCCGCCATCGGCGCGATCGCGTTCTCCGGCAAGGCCATCATCGTCAAGCTCGCCTACCGCTACGGTGTCGACGCGGTGACCCTGATCATGTACCGCATGCTGTTTGCGCTGCCGCTGTTCGCGCTCATCGCCTGGTGGTCGGGGCGCGGCAAACCGGCACTCGGCTGGCAGGACCGCGCCATCATGGGCGGCCTGGGTTTCAGCGGCTACTACCTGGCCAGCTTCCTGGACTTCGCGGGCCTGGCCTACATCACGGCCAGCCTGGAGCGCCTGATCCTGTACCTGAACCCGACCCTGGTGCTCGCGCTCAGCGTGGCCCTGCACAAGACGGTGGTCAAGCCGCGCCAGCTTGTTGCGCTCGGCGTCAGCTACGCCGGCGTGCTGCTCGTCTTCGGCCAGGAGGTCAGGCTCGAAGGCGCCGACGTGGCGCTCGGCGCCGGCCTGGTGTTCGGCAGCGCCATCAGCTATGCGATCTACCTCGTGCTCAGCGGCGCCCATGTCGGGCGCCTGGGTGCCCTGCGCCTGACCGGCTGGGCGAGCACCATCGCCTGCATCCTGTGCCTGCTGCAGTTCCTGCTGCTGCGGCCGCTGTCGGCCGCGAACGTGGCGCCGCAGGTGCTGTGGCTGTCGCTGCTGAATGCCACCGCCTGTACCGTGATGCCGGTGCTGCTGGTGATGATGGCCATCGAGCGGGTCGGGGCGACGGTGACGGCGCAGACCGGCATGATCGGGCCGGTGGCCACCATCGTGCTGGGCGTTCTGCTGCTCGGCGAACCCTTCACGGCCTGGCTGGCGGCCGGCACGATGCTGGTGCTGGCCGGGGTCTGGCTGCTGGCGCGTGCGCGTTGAAACCATTGCAACCAAGGAGAAGACGACATGGATCTGGGCATCAAGGGGCGCTGGGCGCTGGTCTGCGCGGCGAGCAAGGGACTCGGTCGCGGTTGTGCCCAGGCGTTGGCCGATGAAGGCGTGAACCTGGTGATCACGGCGCGCGGCGCCGAGGCGCTGCAGGCCACCGCCGCCGCGCTGCGCGCGCGCCCGGGCGCCGGCGAGGTGCGCTGCGCGGTCGGCGACATCGCCACGCCCGAGGGCCGCGCGGCGGCGCTGGCGGCCTGCCCGCAGGTCGACATCCTGGTGAACAACGCCGGCGGGCCGCCGCCGGGTGATTTTCGACAATGGGACCGTGAAACCTGGATCAAGGCCCTGGACGCGAACATGCTCACGCCGATCGAACTGATCAAGGCCAGCGTCGATGCGATGGCCGAGCGCGGCTTCGGGCGCATCGTCAACATCACCTCGGGCGCGGTGAAGGCGCCGATCGACATCCTGGGCCTGAGCAATGGTGCGCGCAGCGGCCTGACCGGATTTGTCGCCGGCCTCGCGCGGCAGCCGCAACTGGCCAGCCGCAACGTCACGATCAACAACCTGATGCCCGGCGCCTTCGACACCGACCGCCTGCAGGCCACGCTGCAGGGCGCGGCGCAAAAAACCGGGCAGAGCCTGGAGCAGGTGGCGCAGGCGCGGCGCCTGATGGCCCCGGCGCGGCGCTTCGGCAGCGCCGAGGAGTTCGGGGCCCTGTGCGCCTATGTGTGCAGCGTGCAGGCCGGTTTCCTGACCGGGCAGAACCTGCTCATCGACGGCGGCGCCTACCCGGGCACGTTCTGATCCAGCGCCCGGTGCACCGACCCCGCTCAGCGCCGCGACGACAGCCAGATACCGGCGACGATGCAGGCGAAGGCCAGGCCGTGGTACAGGCGCGGCGGGTCACCGAGCAGCAGGGACGAGAGCAGCGCGGCGAACAGCGGGGTCAGGTTGCCGAAGAAGCCGGCCACGGTCGGGCCGACCGCGGCCACGCCCACGCCCCAGCAGCGGTAGGCGAGCACCGAGGGCCCGACGGCGATGAAGAGCAGGGCCAGCAGCAGGGCCGGCCCGCCGACGGCCGCGACCTCGGTCGTGGGCAGCACGCCGGCGGCGGCCTCGAGCCCGGCCGCGGCACCGCCCCAGAGCAGGCCGAAGAGGACCTGGATGAGCAGGAAACCGGCCCAGTCCCAGGCGGCCGGACGCAGCGCACCGGCGAGTGCCGGACCCGGCCGCGCCAGGCGCCAGCTGTACAGGGCCCAGGACAGCGCGGCGAGCAGCATCCACAGGTCGCCGGCCACGAGCTGCAGGCTGCGCAGCGCGGTGAGCTCGCCACGCAGCAGCACGGTCAGCACGCCGAGGGTCGAGAGCGCCGCCCCCAGCCACTGCGCGGGCCGCGGATGTTCGCGGTAGAAGACGATGCCCACGAGCAGCATCCACACCGGCACGCTGGAGGCGATCAGGGTCACGCTGATCGGCGACGAGGTCTGCAGCGCCAGGTACTGCAGCGCGTTGTAGGCGCCGACGCCGAGCCCGCCAAGCAGGGCCAGCGGCCGCCAGCGGGCCAGGATCTCGCGCCGCCGCGCCGCCGTGGCCAGCACCGCGCCGCCCAGGGGCAGCAGGATCAGCAGGGCCGTCGACCAGCGCAGCGCGTTCAGCGCCAGCGGCGGCAGGGTGCCGGCGAGCAGGCGGCCGACGAGGGCGTTGCCGGCCCACATCAATGGCGGCACGAGCAGCAGCAGGGCGATGCGCGGCGTCAGGGCCGGCGCCGACGTGGTCATCCCGCCGGGTCGCCGGGCATCGGCGCGCCGCAGTTCCAGCATTGTTCGAAGGGGCCGTCCACCGCCTCGCCGCAGGCATGGCAGAGCCAGTGCCGGTCGGGCAGGCTGCGCAAGGTCTGCAACAGGGCGAGCGCGGCGTCGCGCTCGGCGTCGTCGTGGATCCAGACTTCGGGCAGGGCCTGGTCGGGCGGAATCTCGCCGGCGATGCCGCTGGCGTAGGCGCGCTGCACGCTGACCTCGAAGCCGCCCTGGCGCTGCAGCAGGTCGGCCCAGAGGGTGGCGATCGCGAGATTGGGGGCTTGCACGAGTCGGCGCATGGCGTCTGGATGGTGCCACGGCCCGCAACGGTCGGCAGGAAGGTGCGGGCTGGCGTAACCTCGTGCATCCACACCCCAACATCGAGCAGGAGACAGCACCCATGCCCAAGGCCATCCGCATCGACGCCTACGGCGGCCCGGACCAGATGAAACTCGTCGACGTCAGCGTCGGTGACCCCGGGCCCGGTGAGATCCGCATCCGCCACCAGGCCAGCGGCCTGAACTTCATCGACGTCTACCAGCGCACCGGCCTGTACGCCAATCCGCTGCCGCTGTACCTGGGCATGGAGGGCGCCGGCATCGTCGAGGCCGTCGGCGAGGGCGTGAGCCATCTCAAGGCCGGTGACCGCGCCGCCTATGCCAGCAACCCGCCGGGCAGCTACAGCGAAGTGCGCGTGATGCCGGCGAAGAACGTGGTGCAACTGCCCGAGGGCATCAACTTCGAAACCGGCGCGGCGATGATGCTCAAGGGCCTGACGGCGCAGTACCTGCTGCGCCGGGTGGTGCCGGTGCAGGGCCTGGAGCCGGGCGACTTCGTGCTCTTCCACGCTGCGGCCGGCGGCGTCGGCCTGATCGCCTGCCAGTGGGCGAAGGCGCTCGGCCTGCGGCTCATCGGCACCGCCGGCGGGGCGGCCAAATGTGAACTGGCCAAGGCGCATGGCGCCGCCCATGTCATCGACTACAGCCGCGAGGACTTTGCCGCGCGCGTGAAGGAGATCACCGGGGGCAAGGGCGTCAAGGTGGTCTACGACTCGGTCGGCAAGGACACCTTCGACAAGGGCCTGGAGTGCCTGCGGCCCTTCGGCCTGATGTGCTGCTTCGGCAATTCAAGTGGCCCGGTGCCGCCGTTCAACGCGGGCCTGCTGGCGACCAAGGGTTCGCTGTACCTGACGCGGCAGACCCTGTTCACCCACATCGCCACGCGCGAAGCCACGCAGCAGATGGCCGACGAGTTGTTCGCGGTCGTCGCCGATGGGCGCGTGAAGATCCGCATCGACCAGCGCTACGCGCTGGCCGACGCGGCGCAGGCGCACCGTGACCTGGAAGCGCGCAAGACCACAGGGTGCTCGGTGGTCACGATGCCGGGCTGAAGACGGAGCGGCCGGGCCGCCCGAGGCCTGTGAACCGGGGCGTTGCATAGGCGGCGGGCGGTTCGCGGGCATGCGGGGTTTCTGCCGGTGCCGCCGGGAGCAGCGCATCCAGGGGGCTGCGCACCGCGCCGCCGCCGAGCTTGAGCACATGCGTGTAGATCATGGTCGTGCTGACGTCGGCGTGGCCCAGCAGTTCCTGTACGGTGCGGATGTCGTAGCCGGCTTGCAGCAGATGCGTCGCGAAGGAGTGGCGCAAGGTGTGCGGGCTGGCCTGCTTGTGGACACCCGCGGCCAGCAGCGCACGCTTGAACTGGCGCTGAAAGCCGTTTTCCTGTTGATGGTGGCGGCGCGGCCCGAGTGCAGGGTCGCGCGGGTCGATGCTGGGCGCGGCCTGCGGAAAGACCCAGTGCCAGGCCCAGGAAGCGCCGGCGCGCGGGTATTTTCGCGCCAGGGCGTGGGGCAGATGCACGCCGGCGAGCCCCGTGTCGCGGTCGGCCTGCCAGAGCTTGTGGACGTCGCGCAGATGACGCTTCAAGGGCCGTACCAGGGATGCCGGCAGCATCACCACGCGGTCCTTGGCGCCCTTGCCTTCACGCACAATGATCGCGCCGCGGTCAAATTCGATGTCCTTGGTGCGCAGGCGCAGCACTTCGAGCAAGCGCATGCCGGTGCCGTAGGCCAGCCGCGCCATGAGACCATATGGCGTCAATGTCGGGTTGGAGTGAAGAGCGCTGACGACGTCCAACTTGTCGATGAGGCGCACCACCTCGTCGCGCGACAGCACCGTGGGCAGCTTGCGTTCGCGATGCGGGCGGCCGATGTCGGCCAACCAGGGCAGGGACAGGCGCAGCACCTTCTGGTAGAGAAACAGGAGCGCCGACAGGGCCTGATTGTGGGTTGACGGCGAGACGCGTTGACTGTCGGCAAGCCAGGTCAGGAAGGCCTCGATGTCGTGCCGCGACAGTTCCGCGGGATGGCGCATGTCGTGAAAGCGCACAAAGGCCCGAACCCAGTGCACATAAGCTTCTTCGGTGCGGATGCTGTAGTGGTGGTAGCGCACTTGGGCACGAACTTCGTCGAGCAGGCGTGGGGCAGGGCGCGGATGCAAGGCAAGCGACAGCGCCGCACCGTCGTCCATCGCCCGTGGCAAGAGATGCATCGGATCGACAAGGGCCATGGCCAATCACCTTCACGAAGTGCTTGAGCGGACACCGATACTGTACGAAACTACAGCTTCAGATGCAAGTCAGGGCACCGCGGTCGCAAGGTGCAGGTGCGGTTCCGGCGGGCGGACCGTGGTAGTGCGTCGTTGCGGTGCCGGGGGATGCGGGAGTGTTGCCATGAATCCGAGTTGGGAGGATCGCGAGGCCCTGGCGGCCAGCCGTTCAATCGGCTTGACCGTGGGCCGACTGCGTGTGCTGCGAAAATTGTCGCCGTCCGCACGGGGCGCGCTCAAGCTGGCACGCCGCTTCGGTGACACTCTCATCTGTGTCCGCCACCGTGGTGACGACCGGGGTGAGTACCGCTACACGACCGTCGAATTGGTGATCGACAAAATCCCGGTGCAGCCTAGGGTCGAGCGGATCGTATGGTTGAAGCTGGCGCCGAGGGAGCAGTCGAAGAGAGCCATGATCCAGGCCGCCGGTGGTCGCTGGGATTCGAAAGCCGGCCTGTGGCGTCTGCCGAAGCGAGTTGCGACGATACTCCGGTTGACCAAGCATATAGTTGCGAAGTAGTTGCATGCGGCATGCAGTGTTATCGAATTTTGGCGGCCGGTAGCTGCATGGCGCTACGGGCGGCCACGTTCCTTGGTGGTCGAAATCACGTTAGGCGGCACAAGCGGGCATTCACACTACTCGGAGCGAATATGGAACCCGTCGAGACCCGATCGGACATCCGAAGCAAGTTCTACCCAGCAAGTCCTGCTCAGCTCTTCGCTGCCATCCAGGACCCAAGCCGCATTGCCAAGTGGTGGGGCCCCGAAGGATTCACGAACACGATCCACACGTACGATTTTGTACCCGGTGGCAGTTGGCTTCTCACGATGCACGGGCCAGACGGCACGGACTACCCCACTGAGAGTCGGTTTCTACGCATTGTTCAGGATCAACTCTTCGAGATCGAGCACCTCAATGGTCATCACTTTGTGCTCACCCTCGAGCTTCTGCCGCACGAGGAAGGCACGAAAGTGATGTGGCGCCAAACCTTTGACACCGCCGAGCACTACAAGCAACTGGCAGAATTTGTCTCCGTAGCCAACGAGCAGAACCTTGGCCGGCTAGCTGCTGAAATCGCTCATAGCAAGAGTGCCGCCTAACCCCTCGCTCAAGCGGAGCGCCAACGGCAGGCCACCAGGCCCGCGCGGCGCCGTGGTTTATCCTGCACCGCGCGGGCCTGGCGTCCTGCCGCCGTCGCCCGCTTAGCTCGAACGTTAGGCGGCACAGTCCACCTCTTTTCGCGGATCGGAGAACCTA
>CAZWUR010000082.1:0-16889 GCA_964637205.1 uncultured Rubrivivax sp. | reverse complement strand
GCAGGTTGACGGTCACCGGCGCCAGGCGCTGTGCCGTGTCGGCCACCGCCACCGCACGGTGGGCGACCAGGTCCTGCGGCGTCAGCGGCCCGGCTTGCGCGGCCAGCGGGTGGTGCGGTGCGACGCAGAATACGAAGTCGACGTCACCCAGAGGCCGAAGTTCGATGCCGCCCGGGTTGGCGAAGTCGCCGGCGACGCCGATCGCCAGGTCGACCTGGCCCTGCACCAGGGCCTCCCAGGTGCCGGCGAGCACGTCGCTGCGCAGGCGCAGCCGGGTGCCGGGGCCGGCGCCGCTGCCCTCCAGGCCTTCGACACACAGCCCGCTGAAGGCCTCGACCAGTTCGAACAGCGTGGTCGGCGACAGGATGTCGTCGACGCTGATCGCCAGCTCGCTCTCCCAGCCGCCGGCCACGCGCTGCACGCGGTTGGCCACCGCGTCCATCTCCTGCAGCAGGCGCCGGCCCTCGACCAGCAGTTCGGTGCCGGCCGGCGTCAGCTGGGCCTGGCGCGAACTGCGGTCGAAGAGCAGCACGTCGAGCGCATCCTCGAGCTGGCGCACGCTGTAGGTGAGGGCCGAGGGCACCTTGCCCATCTCGCGCGCGGCGGCGGCGAAGCTCCCCGTCCTGGCGATGCTGTCCATCATCGCCAGGGCTTCGGGGGTCAGGACCCTGCGGCGCTGCGGCATGCAGCATTTTGACCTTCAAAACGATTGAACAGGGTCGTGAAGCTGCAAGTGATGCCGGGGCCGCCGCCGGGGCCCATCATTGCGGCCATGATCACGCTGCGCAAATCCTCCGAACGCGGCTACGCCGACCACGGCTGGCTGAAGAGCTTCCACAGCTTCTCCTTTGCCGACTACCACGACCCGGCGCATATGGGCGTGGGCAATCTGCGCGTCATCAACGAAGACCGCATCGCGCCCGGCACCGGTTTCGGCACCCACGGCCACCGCGACATGGAGATCGTCAGCTATGTGCTCGACGGTGCGCTGGCGCACCGCGACAGCCTGGGCCATGACGGCAGCATCGTGCCCGGCGAGGTCCAGCGCATGAGCGCCGGCACCGGCGTGCGCCACAGCGAGTTCAACCATGCGCCGGACCAGACCACGCACTTCCTGCAGATCTGGATCCTTCCGGACCAGGCCGGCATCGCGCCCGGCTACGAGCAGAAGGCCTTCGACCCGGCTGTCAAGCGTGGTCAACTGGCCTTGCTGGCCGCCCCGCCGGCCGAGGCAGCGGCCCGCGCTGCGGTGACGATCCACGCCAATGCCCGCCTCTACGCCGGCCTCTTCGACGGCGACGAAGCGGCGACGCTGGCGCTGGACCCGGCGCGCCCGGTCTACGTGCACCTGGTGCGTGGCGCGCTGGACGTCAACGGGCAGCGGCTCGAAGGCGGCGACGCCGCGACCCTGCGCGGCGAAACCCTGCTCTCCCTGGGGCGCGGCCGCGACGCGGAAGTGCTGGTCTTCGACCTGCAGGCCTGAACCCGGCGCCAGGCGATCGGGCCTGACCGCTCGGGGCAGGCCGTATGCTTCGGCCCTGCCCCTTGTGCAACAGGACATCCGTGGACGCCTCGGTCTGGCTCTGGCTGCTCAGTGCAGCGCTCATCGTCGTCGGCCTGGCGGGCAGCGTGCTGCCGGCCCTGCCGGGCACGGCCCTGGTGCTGGGCGGCATCGTGCTGGCGGCCTGGATCGACGATTTCACGCGCATCGGCGCCCTGACGCTGAGCCTGGTGGCCGTGCTCGCGGCACTCGCCTGGCTGCTCGACTTCGTCGCCGGGTTGCTCGGCGCGAAGAAGGTCGGCGCCAGCCGTGAGGCCCTCATCGGCGCCGCCCTGGGCACCGTGGTCGGGCTCTTCATGGGTCTGGTCGGCGTGCTGTTCATGCCCCTGGTGGGTGCGGCCGCGGGCGAGTACCTGGCGCGGCGCGACCACGCCCAGGCGCTGAAGGTCGGCACCGCCACCTGGCTGGGCATGCTGGTGGGCATGATCGCCAAGGTGGTGCTGGCCTTCATGATGGTCGGCATCTTCCTCGTCGCCCTGGTCTTGTGATGCGATCCGCGTGGGCCCTGTCACTGGCGCTGCTGCTGGCGCCGGCGCTGGCGCAGCAGGCGGTGGCGTATGACCCGAAGGACTTCAAGCGCGTGGTCTACAAGACCCGATTCGAGCGCGAAGTGGAGTTCCGTACCGCGGCGATCCAGGTGGCCTGGAGCGCCGAACTGCTGTGCGACGCGACCACCGAGATCGAGCCCTTCGTGCTCTGGTCGCTGGGCACGGTCGGCCGCAGTCTGGACGCCGACGAGCTGGCGCTGTACGGCGAAGTCACCGGCATGGACGAGCAGTGGCGCGTGGCCTGGCTCGACGAGGGCGCGCCGGATGCATTGAACATGGGCGACGTGGTGCTCGCCGTGAATGGCCGTGAACTGCCCAAGGGCGGCACACGCTTCGACCTCGGAGCTCTCTTGCGTGGCGCCTTGCCGCTGTCCAACGACGAGCAGCCGTTCTGGGACGTGATGCTGCAGGCACGCGCCGAGGCCAGGGCCGGCAAGCCGATGACGCTGACCCTCAAGGATGGCCGCATTCTGCCGGTGGACACCCAGACCGGCTGCGCCGGCAGCGTCACCGCCAGTGGCTTCGACCACGAGCCCGACCGCTTCCAGCGCAATGGCGCGGTGCGCGTCAAGATCCCGGCCAATGCCATGCTCGAGGCGCGCGCGCGCGACGAGTTCCGCTGGCTGGCGGCTTTCGGCACCTATTTCCAGGCCAGCGAGAACGCGCTGGGCAAGGCGCGCGATTCGGCCCATGTGGCGACCGCCTTCGTCGTCGGCAAGATCCTGGCCGCGGTCGTGCCCGGGGCCGGGATGCTGCTGACGGCGGCCGAACAGCAGGCCGAACGCTCGATCGCGGTCGACAGCGTGGTCGGCGCCGCAGACCTGTTCGCCAACGAGGTCGTGGCCGCGATGGGCGGCGATGCCAACGCCGGCTGGCGGCTCAACGAGCGCTTTGCCGAACTCGGCCTGTCGGTCGACGCGCTGCACATGGATGCCCTGCGCCTGTCCAATGCCAAGGAACATGCCCAGCGCCTGGTGGCCCTGCAGGCCGCGCAGGCGCGTGCCGCCGCCGATGCCGAAGCGGCACAGGGGCGGGCCCAGGAACAGGCCCGGCGCCAGCCCCTGGTGCTGCCGGTACGCTGAAACCACGTCGCGCCGCCGCGGACCTCAGGCGCCGAGCCAGTAGCCCACCATTTCGTGCAGCATCAGGTCGCTGTCGAAGAAGCCCTGGCGGCCGGGCAGGAAATCCAGGGCCCGCCATTCGTAGCGCGGCGTCAGGCCGACCGGTGCCGGCAGGATCTGCAAGGTCATGCCGTCGCGCGCCGCGGCGCGCTCGAAGGCACGCAGCGCGCGCCGCATGTGGAAGTCATGGGTCACCAGCACGATGCGCCGGATGCCGTGCTCGCGCAGCAGGGGCACGCTCAGCAAGGCGTTTTCGGTGGTGTCGCGCGAGCGGTCCTCCAGCCACTTCAAGGGCAGGCCGAATTCGCGCTCGGCGATGCGGGCGGCGATCTCGGCCTCGCTCGGCCCGGGCCTTGCACCATGTCCCAGGCCGCCGCTGAAAAGTACCGGCAGCCGCGTCTGGCGCGCCAGCCACAGCCCGTAGCGCAGGCGTTCCATGCCCAGACGCGTCAGGTTGGAGACGCCGTACTCGGGCGACAAGTCACGCTTGCCCCCGCCGAGCACGACGATCGCGCTGCCTTCGCCGCCGCGCCTGAGCTCGGCGATTTGCGCTTCGCCAAGCGCCGGTGGCACCGGGTGCACGGTTTCGCGCATCCACTTGCCGAAGGCCGGGGTGGCGACGATCCACAGGCCGGCGCAGCCGAGCACGATCAGGCCCCAGGCGAGCAGCCGGCGGCGGAACATCAGCCGCGCGCCGACCAGGATGAGCAGCAGCAGCGGTACTGGCGGCAGCAGCAGGGCCGACACCAGCGGCTTCCAGTCTTCCAGTCCCATGGACACGATCAGGTCGTTCACGCCGAGGTCCGCCGCAATGTCGATAATGGGCAGCAAGTGTAAGGAGAGCGGATGGCAAGCGAGCGCATCACATTGGGCGGTGGCTGTTTCTGGTGCATCGAGGCGGTGTACGAACTCGTTGACGGCGTGCTCGGCGTGGAGTCCGGCTACTGCAACGGGCATCTCCGGCAGCCGAGCTACGCGCAGGTCTGCGAAGGCGATACCGGTCACGTCGAAGCCGTGCGCGTGGACTTCGACCCTGCCCGCATCAGCCTGCGCGAGATCCTGGAGATCTTCTTCCACGTGCACGATCCGACCACCCAGGATCGCCAGGGCAACGACATCGGCCCGCAGTACCGCTCGGGCATCTACTGGCACGACGCGGCACAGCGCGCGGTCATCGAGGCCGTGCGTGCCGAGGCTGATGCGGCACACCGAGGCCGCGTCGTGACCGAAGTCCAGGCCGAAGACAACTACTGGCGCGCCGAGGACGAGCACCAGCACTATTTCGCCAACCACCCGGGCCAGGGTTATTGCGCCCATGTCGTGGCGCCCAAGGTCGAGAAGTTCCGCCGCACCTTCCGCAGCCGCCTGCGGGCAGCTTGAGCCGGTGAACGTGTTCGACGCCGACGACCTGGCCGGCAGCGACCGGCTTGCGCTGCTGCTGGCCTTCGGACGCATCGGCCTGTATACGCGCGACCTGGGCAGCGGCTCCGGGCGCTGGGACCGCTGCCTGTTCGAGATGACCGGGCTCGACCCCGCGGCCGGCACCCCCGACTGGCCGCAGTTCCTGCAATATGTGCATGCGGCCGACCGCGACGCGCTCGACGCCAGCTTTCGGGCTGCACAGTCACGGCCGCAGCGCGGCGAGGTGCACTTCCGTTTCGTTCGCCCCGACGGCCAGGAGCGGCTGATGCACTCGCTCTTCGACATCCGCCCCGACCCGGCCGGCGGGCCGGGTCGCCTGGTCGGCGTCATGATCGACGACAGCGAGGCCGGGCGTCGGCTGCGCCAGGGCGAGCGTTCGCGCGACTTCCTGCAGCAGGCGCTGGCGCTGTCCGGGACTTCGGTGTGGTCGATCGACCTGGCCGCGCAGCGGGTGCGGTTCAACGCGCTCGGCTTTCAATTCATGGGGGTGACGCCCGGTCCCGACGGCGTGCCGCTGGCCTGCCTGCGCGACAGCATCCACCCGCAGGACCGGGCCGCGGTGCTGCAGGCGGCCGATGCCGCGGTGGCCGGCGACGAGGCGGTCGACGTGGTCGCGCGCTATCGGTCGCAGGACGGCGGCTGGCGCACGCTGCTGACCCGGCGCATCGCCGTGCGCGACGACGACGGTCGGGCGACGGCCCTGCTGGGGGTGGCGCTGGACCTCACGCACCGCGACGTCGATCGCGCGCGTGCCGAGTCGCTGGCCGAACGCACGCGGCTGGTGGCGCAGGCCATGGGGGTGGGTTTCTGGCAGCACGACGCTTCGGCCGACAGGGTGCACTGGGACGAACAGATGTACCGCCTGTATGGGCGCGATCCGGCGCGCCTGCCGCCGTCCATGGAGCAGTGGATCAGCGAGTACGTGCAGCCCCAGGCGCAGGAAGACGCGTTGCAGCGGCTGCGCTGCGACCTCGCCGCCTGGGCGCCGCAGACGCTGATGACCTTGCCGATGCGTGGCGACGACGGCGTCGAGCGCTGGGTGCGGGCCTGGACCCAGCGCTTCGTGCGCGACGGGCAGCACATCGCGATGGGCATGCATCTCGACGTCAGCGAGCAGGTCCGCCACGAGGCCGTCCAGCGCGAGGCCGAGCGTGCGGCCCGCGCCAGCCGCGACAAGTCGGCCTTCATGGCCCTGATGAGCCATCAGCTGCGCACACCCCTGAACGCGGTGCTCGGCTTCGCCCAGTTGATGGCCCAGGACAACCACGATGCGCTGAGCGCGCGCCAGCGCGAGCGGCTGGCCCGCATCGACGCCGCCGGCAGCGAGCTGCTGGCGATGATCGACGACGTCTTCGAGCTCGCGGCGCTCGACGACGGATCATCGCCGCCGGTGCGCGCCGGCGTGCCGCTGGACGGCGTGATCACGCAATTGCGGGAGTGGGTGGCGCCGCTGGCCCGGCTGCGCGGCGTCGAATTGCGCTTCGCCGAGGTGCCGCCCGACCTGCGGGTGGCCACCGACCGGCGGCTGCTCGGGCAGGCCCTGCGGCATCTGGTGGCGCATGCCGTGCGGCGCAACCATCGCGGCGGTCACGTCGCCCTGCAGGTGGCGCTCGAGCCGCCCTGGGCCAGGCTGGAGCTGCGCGATGGCGGGCTCCGGGTCAGCATGCAGCAGCGCGAAATGCTGTTCGACGCACCAGCAGCGCCGAACCAGGGTGCCGCACAGGGCGACGCCCTGGTCGGCCTGGACCTGGTGCGTCAGGCGATCGAGCGCCTGGGCGCCCAGCTCGACGGGACGCCGCTCGACCCGGCCGACGCCGCACTGCGGGTGCGACTGCCCCTGGCCGAGGCTGCAGCCGTCGTGGCGCCTGTCGGGATGACCCTGCTGTGCATCGAGGACAACCCGGTGAATCTGATGCTGGTCCAGGAACTGGTCGCGATGCGACCGGGCATCCGGCTGCTGAGTGCCGACGATGGTGCCTCGGGACTGGCGATGGCCGCCAGGCACCGGCCCGACGCGGTGCTGCTGGACCTGCACCTGCCCGACATCGATGGTCGGGAGGTTGCCGCCCGGCTGCGCGCGGATCCGCGCATGGCCGCCTGCCGCCTGATCGCCTTGTCGGCCAACGCCTTGCCGGACGACATCCGCCGCGCTCGCGAACAGGGTTTCGACGACTACTGGACCAAGCCGATCGACTTCGACCGTTTTCTCGCCGGCCTCGACGCCATCGCCAGCGAACTCAAGGCGCGAGCCGCTCCCTGATCCAGCCGTCGCCGTCGCCGCGGCGGTAACGCAGTCGGTCGTGCAGGCGGCTCTTGCGACCCTGCCAGAACTCCCAGCCTTCGGGCTGCAGGCGAAAACCACCCCAGTGCGGCGGTCGCGGCGGATTCAGCAGGTAGCGTGCCGACACCTGCGCCGCCTTGGCCACCAGGGTCGCGCGCGAGGCGATCACCTCGCTCTGCGGCGAGGCCCAGGCGCCGATGCGCGAGTCCAGCGGCCGGCTGGCGTAGTAGGCATCCGACTCGGCGTCGCTGGTGCGTTCCACCCGGCCTTCGATGCGCACCACACGTTCGAGTTCGACCCAGTGGAACTGCAGTGCTGCACAGGGCCGGGCTGCCAGTTCGCGTCCCTTGCGGCTGTGGTAGTTGGTGTACCAGACGATGCCGCGTGCATCGCAGCCCTTGATCAGCACCACGCGCGTCGACGGCCGGCCGTCCTCGCCCACCGTGGCCAGGGTCATCGCATTCGGCTCGGGCAGCCTGGCGTCCAGCGCCTGCTGCAGCCAGCGCTCGAACTGGCGCAGCGGGTCGGCTTCGGAGGCGTCCTCGTCGAGTGCGTCTCGTTCGTAACTCTTGCGCAGATCGGCGATGTCCATTTCGCGAGTATAGAAAGCGCCGCCTCGGTGCATCCCTTAAGGAGTTGAACGTAAGTGAAGCTCCCACTGTCGATCGGCGGGCGCCGAGTCCATGCTTGGTTCGAGACTGAACTGCAGCGCATGCTCACCCCGCCCACCATCGTCATCCTCGCCGCCGGGCCTGGCCGGCGCTTTGGCGCGCAGGGGCACAAGCTGAGCCAGGCCCTGGGCACACGCACGGTGCTCGCGGCGACGATCCGGCAGGCGATTGCCACGGGCTGGCCGGTGAGCGTGGTGCTCACGCCGGCCCTGGTGCCGCTGGCCGCGCCCTGGGTCGCCACCCGCGATCTGGTGGTGCTCGAACATGTTGACGCGGCGCGCGGAATCGGGTTCTCGATGGCCGTCGGTGTCGCCGCGCAGGCCGCCGCCGCCGGCTGGCTGATGCTGCCCGGCGACATGCCCCTGGTGCGCCCGGACTCGATGCGGGCCGTCGGCATGGCACTTGCCGAGCATCCCGCGGCCTACGCCCAGCACCACGGGCGGCCGGGTTTCCCGCAGGCCTTTTCGGCCGAGCTTTTCTCCGAGCTGGTGGCTTTGCGCGGTGAGCAGGGCGCCCGTCGCCTGCTGGCCCGCTACCCGGCGGCGCCGGTCGAGCTCGACGATCCGGGCGTGCTGCTCGACATCGACACCGAGGCCGATCTGGCGGCGGTGCGCGCGGCCGCCGAAGACGCGCCCGCCGGCTGAGCGCTTGGCCCTCAGCCCGACGGCGATGGCCGCTGGGTTGGCAGTCCGTGGGCCGCGGCCAGGGTCATCAGGCGCTCGATCTCGCGGTCGACGATGCCGCGCTCGCGCAGCGACCAGGCGGTCTGGACGAGGTAGTCGAGCGTGCTGCCGTAGCGGCCGCGTGCGTGGCGCAGGATGTCGAGCAGCTGCCCATCCGGCAGGCGTCCCAGGCAGGCATCGTGCCGCCGGCTCAGGGTGAAGGCCAGCGCCGGCACCATGCCCTGCGCCGTGTGGCAGGGCAGCCAGCGTGGCGTGTAGACCGCAGTGGGCATCTCGCGCGCCCACAGGCGCGCCAGTTCGGCCTCGGCCTGGGCGGCCGGCAGGCGCAAGACCTCACCGCGGCAGGCGCCGCCGGGCAGCAGCGCAAACACCAGGCCCGGGCGGTCCGGCGTGCCCCGGTTGACCCGCGAACGCATGCGCAGCGCCCGGTGCCAGCCGTGCACCCGGGCGCGCCGGTTCTCGGCGGCCGCGAAGGCCGGGCGCCAGATCAGCGAGGCGTAGCCGAACACCCAGAGATCGGCCCGCGGGCCGAAGCGGCGGTGCAGCTCGTGCAGCAGTCGCGGGGCGTCCAGGGCCGGGGGCGGCATTGACCGTGTAACTGGGTTACTCGATAATTCATTCATTGGTTACATCCGGAGCCTGCACCGTGAACCCCGCGTCCCCGCGCACCTTGAAGCCCGCGATTGCCGCCGTCACGGCGCGCATCGAGCGACGCAGCAGCGAATTGCGGCGCGCCTACCTGCAACGCCTGTCGCGCATGGCGGGCCGACCGCGCGGGACCGATCGCCTGGGCTGCGCCAACATCGCGCACGCCTTCGCTGCGCTGCCGGGCAGCGACAAGCTGCGCGTCGTCGCCGAACGTGCACCGCATCTGGGCATCGTCACGGCCTACAACGACATGCTGTCGGCGCACCAGCCCTACGCCACCTATCCGGAGCTGATCCGTGCGACGGCGCAGTCCGCAGCGGCCACCGTGCAGGTGGCCGGCGGCGTGCCGGCGATGTGCGACGGTGTCACCCAGGGCCTGCCCGGCATGGAGCTGAGCCTGTTTTCGCGCGACACCATCGCGATGGGCACGGCGGTGGCACTGACGCACGACGTGTTCGACGGCGCGCTGCTGCTCGGCGTGTGCGACAAGATCGTTCCGGGGCTGCTGATCGGGGCGCTGCATTTTGGTCATCTGCCCTGTGTCTTCGTGCCGGCCGGGCCGATGGGCAGCGGCTTGTCCAACGACGCCAAGGCCAAGGTCCGCGAAGCCTACGCCAGCAAGCTGATCGGGCGCGACGAACTGCTGGCCGCCGAGAGTGCCGCTTATCACGGCCCGGGCACCTGCACCTTCTACGGCACCGCCAACAGCAACCAGATGCTGCTCGAGGCGATGGGCCTGCATGTGCCGGGCGCGGCCTTCGTGCACCCGCACGACGGCCTGCGCGCGGCGCTCACGCGCGAGGCGGTGCATGAACTGCTGGCGATTCGCCGCGGCGGCGATCGCTTCACGCCGATCGGCCGGCTCGTCGACGAGCGCTGCATCGTCAACGCGATGGTCGCCCTGCTGGCCACGGGCGGCTCGACCAACCACCTCATCCACTGGGTGGCGGTGGCGCGTGCCGCCGGCATCCTGATCGACTGGAGCGACTTCGCCGAACTCTCGGCCGAGGTGCCCCTGCTGGCCCGGATCTACCCCAACGGCAGCGCCGACGTGAACCAGTTCCAGGCCGCCGGCGGCCCCGGATACGTGCTGCGCGAACTGCTCGCCGGCGGCTGGCTGCACGCCGACGTGGCCACCGTGCATGCCGACGGGCTGGCGGCCTACACACGCGTGCCGGCGCCGGGCGACGCTGGGCTGCGCTGGCACGACCTGCCGCGGGCATCGGGTGACGACAGCATCCTGCGCACCGCCGCAACCCCGTTCTCGCCCGGCGGCGGGCTGAAGCTGCTGCAGGGCAATCTCGGCCGGGCGGTGATCAAGGTCTCCGCGGTGCCCGAAGACCGGCATGTGGTGCAGGCGCCGGCCATCGTCTTCGACAGCCAGGCGCAGCTGCTGCAGGCCTTTGACGCAGGCAGGCTGGCGCGCGACTTCGTCGCCGTGGTGCGTTTCCAGGGGCCGCGTGCCAACGGCATGCCCGAGCTGCACAAGCTGACGCCGCCGCTGGCGGTGCTGCAGAACCAGGGGTTCCGCGTTGCCCTCGTCACCGACGGGCGCATGAGCGGGGCCTCGGGCAAGGTGCCGGCGGCGATCCACGTCAGCCCCGAGGCGCTGGCCGAAGGCCCGCTGGCGCGCGTGCGCGACGGCGACATGGTTCGTCTCGACGCGGTGGCCGGCACCCTGACCGCCTTGGTCGACATGGCCGAATGGGCTGCCCGCACGCCGGCCGCGATGGACGAGCAGGCCGCCGAAGAGAATGCCCACGACCTCGGGCGCGAACTTTTCGGCGGCATGCGCCGCAACGTGCGCAGTGCCGAAGAAGGCGCCATCACCTGGTTGTGAGGATCGACACCTTGAATGCCCGCGACCTGGCCGCCCACGGCCCCGTGATCCCCGTCATCGTGCTGCAGCGTGTACAGGATGCGCTGCCACTGGCCGAGGCGCTGCTCGCCGGGGGCGTGCGCGTGCTCGAGATCACGCTGCGCACGCCAGCCGCGCTGGCCGGCATGCAGGCCATTGCACGGGCCCTGCCCGAGGCCATCGTCGGTGCCGGCACCCTGCGCTCGGCGGCCGACGTGCGTGCGGCGCGCGACGCCGGCTGCGTCTTCGGCGTCAGCCCCGGCTACACGGCCGCGCTCGGTGCGGCCTGCCGCGAGGCGGGTCTGCCCCTGCTGCCCGGCGTGGCCACCGCCGGCGAGGTGATGGCGGCGCAGGCCGATGGGCTGGACTTCCTGAAGTTCTTCCCTGCCACCGCGGCCGGCGGCATCCCGATGCTGAAGGCCCTGGCCGGGCCGTTCCCGGACGTCGCCTTCTGCCCGACGGGCGGCATCACGTCGGCCAGCGCGCCGGAATTCCTGGCCCTGCCCAACGTGATCGTCTGCGGCGGCTCCTGGCTGACCCCGGCCGGCGCCGTGGCGGCCGGCGACTGGGCCCGCATCAGCGCTTTGGCGAAGTCGGCGAGCGCGCTGGCACGGTCGGATTGAGGCCGCGACGCCGGATCAGCGTGGCACCCAGCCGGCGGCCGGGTGCGTGCCCAGGCCGGCGATGACGCCGTCGCGGTCGGCCGCGTCACGGTTCTGGCTCATCTTCCACTTGCCTTCGAGCCTGTCGACGGCGATCTGGATGCCCACGATGGCGCGCAGCATCTGCTGCACGAAGTCGGCCGGCGCGTCCTCGACCCGCCAGGGTGCTGCCTGCGCCGCTTCCTGGCTCTCGGTCAGGCTGCCCACCAGCTCGCGCAGCCAGCCTGCGTCGTCGATCGCCTCCAGGCGGCCGTGCGCCTGCACCACGGCGTAGTTCCAGGTCGGCACCACCTTGTGGTGCAGCGCCTTGGACGCATACCACGACGGCGAGACATAAGCCTGCGGGCCGTGGAACAGCGCCAGCACCGGCTGGCCGGCTGCATCGCGCCACAGGGGGTTGGCGCGCGCGACATGGCCGCGCAGCGTGTTCGTCGCGGCGTCGTAGGCCAGCGGCACCAGGTCGGCGCTCAGAACGCCGGCGCCAGCGTGCACCAGGGTTGCCAGGGGATGTTCGCGCATCAGCGCCTGCAGCGCCGCCGGGTCCGCCTGCACGAAGTGGCTGGGCCGGTACATCAGCGCAGGGCGGTCCCGTCGGTGGCGGTCTCGGCGCGCTGGATCAGCTCGACCTTGTAGCCGTCCGGGTCGGTGACGAAGGCGATCACCGTCGTGCCACCCTTGACCGGCCCCGCCTCGCGCGTGACCTTGCCGCCGCTGGCGCGGATCTTTTCGCAGGCCGCGTAGGCATCGGGTACACCGATGGCGATATGGCCGTAGGCCGTGCCCATCTCGTAGCTCGACACGCCGTGGTTGTAGGTCAGCTCGAGTTCGGCATGCTCCGGGTTCTTGCCGTAGCCGAGGAAGGCCAGCGAGTAGTTCTGCGACGGGTTTTCGCTCGTGCGCAGCAGGGTCATGCCCATCACCTCGGTGTAGAAGTGAATCGAGCGCTGCAGGTCGCCGACGCGCAGCATGGTGTGGAGCAGCCGCATTGCCTGTCCTTCAGTTGAGATACATCGACAGCCGGCGCCGTGCGCGGTCGACCACCGCCGGGTCGGGGCACAGGCCGAACCACTCGACCATGCGTGCCCGCGCCGCTTCGCGCTGCTCGGCCCGGTCGCGCAGCACCACGTCCAGCAGCTGTTCGAAGGCGGCGTTGAAATCGCCGCCATGGGCCAGGATCGCCGCCAGGTCGAAACGCGCGGCATGGTCCTTGGGGTCGGCGTCGATGCGCGCGCGCAGCGCCACCGGGTCACCGGCCGGGCGATTCGCCTCGAACGCCTGCTGCGCCTTGAGCGCCGTCTGACGCTCCTCCAGCGCCTTGGTGATCGCCGGCTCCTGCGGGTCCAGCGCCTGCGCCTCGCTCAGCAGGGCCACGGCGCGGGCATGGTCGGGCTCGTCGGCCGCTTCGCGCAGCAGTTGTTTGGCCGGCGAGGGCGATTCGACATGCGCGTCGAGGAAGGCACGAATCTGCGCTTCGGGCAGCGCGCCGGTGAACTGGTCGACCGGCTGGCCGCCCTTGAACAGCATCACATGCGGGATGCTGCGCAGGCCCAGCATCGCGGCGAGCTGCGGATTTTCGTCGGAATTCAGCTTGGCCAGCACGAAGCGGCCTTCGTAGGCCTGCACCAGCTTTTCGAGCAGGGGTTTGAGCTGTTTGCAGGGTCCGCACCAGGGCGCCCAGCAGTCGAGCAGCACCGGCACCTCCATCGAGCGCTGCACCAGCGTGGTCTCGAAATCGGCGTCGGTGATGTCGAAGCTCAGGGAATTGGCCGCAGCGCCGGATGGGCCGGGCTGGGCGGGGGCGGCCGTGCCGCTGGCAGGAAAGAGGGTGCTCATACCGGGATCGTGTAGTTCAGGGTCATGCGGCCGCCGTCGACGGTGACGATCTCGCCCGTCACATAGCTGGCGGCGTCGGAAAGCAGGAAGGCGACGACCTCGGCGATTTCAGACGGTTCGCCCAGGCGCTTCATCGGCGTGCGGCTGAGGATGCGCTGGCGAGCCTCGTCGCTGGTCAGGACGGCCGCCTTGGCGAGCTCGGTGGCGATGGTGCCCGGGGCCACGGCGTTGACCCGCAGGCCGCGGTCGGCCAGGGACAGCGCCATCACCCGGGTCAGCTGGTTGATGGCGCCCTTGCTGGCGTTGTAGCTGGCGATGGTCGGGATCGTCAGCGTGCCGTTGACCGAGCTCATGTTGACGATGGCGCCGCTGCCCTGTGCGGCCATCGTGCGCGCCACCGCCTGGCCGACGAGGAAGGCGCCCTTCAGGTTGACGTCGATCACCGCGTCCCAGTCGGCCTCGGTGATGTCGAGAAATTCGGCGGCCTTGAAGATGCCGGCGTTGTTGACCAGCATGTCGACGCGGCCGAAGGCGGCGAGCGTGGCCGCGAGCGCCGCGTCCACATCGGCCTTGCGGGCGACATTGCAGTGGCAGTACAGGCTGCGGCCGCCGGCGGCGCTGATCTGCGCGGCAAGGTCGCGGCCGGCGTCGTCGGCCAGGTCCCACAGTGCGACCAGGGCGCCGTCGGCCGCCAGGCGGCGTGCGCAGGCCGCGCCGATGCCCATCGCGGCGCCGGTGATCACGGCCACGCGGCCGTCCAGGCCAAAGCGGATCGGGTTTGTCATCGTGCTCCAGAAATCGGGCGGGGCCCGCCACGGCAGGCCCCGCAGGTGACCAGGACGCAAGTTTAGCGGCCGGGGCCGCAACAGGCATCGACCAGGCTTTGTGCCTGCCGCCAGGCCTCGGACGCGGCGGGAATGGCCAGCAGTTCGAGGTAGCGGCGCAGGCTCTGCTGCATCGCTTTGCGCGGCGCGAGCCTGCGGTCCACCGCGGGCAGCGCCTGCGCTTGCGCGAGCAGGCGGCATTGCTCGAGGTATTCGAGCTCGAGCTCGATCGCGCCGAGCCGCCTGCGCAGGTCCTGCAGCGTGGCGTCGGGCCAGTCCGCCCGGGCAGATTTCAGCGCGCGACGCGCCTGACGCAAGGGCTGGATCACCTCGGCCTGCCAGTGCGCGAGCGCCGCCATCGCGGCGCGCAGGCCGCGCTTGTCGATGCTGCGCCCGCCTTCGCCGAGCCAGCCGCAATACAGCAGCAGATTGGTGTCGGTGCCAAAGCCGTCCTGCAGCGCCAGACAGGCCGGCTCGACACCGGGCAATCGGTACACCCGCAGCGCGTAGCGCCACAGCGGATTCCGATCGCGACTTGGCAGCACCCGAGCCGCCACCGGTGCTTCAGACGATGTGCAGGCCGTCCTGCGGCTGTTTGTCATGGCCATGCCCCGCCCAGCGCTCGAACAGCTGATGTTCGATGCCGACCTGGTCCAGCGCCTTGCCCAGGCTCTGGTGGATCAGGTCCAGGATCGTCTTCGGCCGATGGTAGAAGGCCGGCATCGGCGGCAGGATCACTGCGCCGCAATCGGCGGCACGCCGCATCAGGTCCAGATGGCCCTTGTGCAGCGGCGTCTCGCGCACCATCAGCACCAGCTTGCGTCCTTCCTTGAGCTGCACGTCGGCGGCACGCACCACCAGGTTGGCGGTGAAGGAGTTGGCGATCGCCGACAGGGTCTTCACGGTGCATGGCGCGACGATCATGCCGCGTGTGCGGAACGACCCGCTGGCCACCGCCGCGCCGACGTCGCGGTTGTTGTAGACGACATCGGCCAGCGAGCGCACCTCGTCGAGCGTGAGGTCGGTCTCGATGCCGAAATTCATGCCCGCGGCTTCGCTCAGGATCAGGTGCGTGGGCTGGCCGAGTGCTTTCAGGATGCGCAGCAGCTCGACGCCATAGATGACGCCGGTGGCGCCGGTGATGGCCACGATCAGGGGCAGGGGTGTCGGGGCTCGCATGGTCAGGTTGCTCCTGTCGGGGGGTGGCGCCGGCGTTGGTTCAGACACCCGCCGTCTCCCGGGCGGGTTCGATGGCATCGAGCACGCTGTAACCGGCGCCTTGCAGCGCGCTGGCCACGTCGGCGACGTTGGCGCCTTCGAACCGAAGCGCGAACATCCGGCGTGCACCGCCGCCCGGCATCTGCACCGGCGCCGCATCGGTCTGATGCAGGATCGGGTACAGCGCGTGCAGTTCGGCACCGGCGGCCTCGGCCACCGCGGCGATGCGCCCGAGCACACCGGGGCCGGGCTCGACACCGTCCAGCGTGATGCCGCAATGCTGTTCGAAGGCGCCCAGGCAGTGCGCGGCCACCTGGAAGACCTCATTGGCCGAGATGATGCCGACGATGCGCGCACCGTCGAGCACCGGAAACTGCGCCACACCCAACTCGCGGCCCAGGGCCAGGCAATGCTGCATCGTGTCGTCGGCCTGCACCGTGGCTGGATTGCGCACCATGACGTCGCGCACCTTGAGCCGCGTCACGAAGTAGTTGAACTCGTCGGCGTCCTGCGTGCGCAGCACGAAATGCCCCATGCGCAGCAGATTGGCGCGCGTCACCAGGCCGCGCAGCCGCCCGTCGTCGACCACCGGCAGGGCGTGCAGATTGTTTTCGCTGAGGATGCGCTTGGCTTCAGAGACCAGCATGTCGCCGGCGATGACCACCGGGTTGCCCTGCATCCAGTTGCGCACGATCATGGCTGCAAGACCTCCTGTGCTGCGCTCGGCTGGCGCCGATCGGGCGCACCCGAAGCGTCGAAGAGTCGCACGAACTCGTCGACCGCGGCGCGCGCAAACTGCGGCGTGTACAGGTGCAGCGACACTTCCTTGACATGAGCCGGCTCGTCGAGCCCTTGCTTCAGGCGTTCGACGAAGGCCGCGTCGGCCGCCGGGTCGTAGATCGGCCGGCCGGGCCGGTCCAGCGACGACCAGCCTTCCAGCGGCACCAGGAAGGTCCACGGCCCGCGCGCGCGATTCAGCCGCTCGGCGATGACGTCGGCGACCTGGCGCAATTCGTCGGCGGTGGTGCGCACCTGCACACGCAACGCGTCCTGTACGACCTGCGGCCGGTCCTTGGTCTTCTCCAGCATGTCGGCACGGCCGCCGTAGGACAGGATGTCCAGCCCGCAAGGCGCCAGCAGCATCGGAATGCCGGCCTCCACCGCCGCCAGCAGCCGGTCCGGCCCGGGGTCGCGGTTGCCTTTGAACAGATGTTCGGCGACACCGCCGATGCACAGGTCGAGCACGCCGGCGAAGGCGCCGTCGCGGATCATCTCCTCCATCGCCTTGTCGCCCTTGCCCTGCGCATGGCAGACGATGGGTGTGAAGCCGGCCTCCTCGAGCATGCCGATGGCCGTCTGCACCGCCATCTCGCCGAAGCCGAAGGACGAGATCGCGACGCAGGGCTTGTCGAAGTGGAAGTCGGTGCCCAGCGTCATCTCGACCATGCCGCAGATGGCGCCGATTGCATTCGTGATCTGCGCCTTCAGCAGCGGGTTCATCTTCACGATGTCGAGCACCGTGTGGTGCATCGTGATGTCGCGCGTGCCGACGTACTTGT
>CAZWUR010000081.1:0-16919 GCA_964637205.1 uncultured Rubrivivax sp. | reverse complement strand
GCGGCGTCTTGTGGTCGGATGCGGCTGAAGTCTTTGCCTACGCCGCCGCCGCGGCGCATGGTTTCGGCGGCCTGCGCCAGCGCGGTGTAGATGCCGGGGTGGCCGTCGTCGTCCTGCGCGATGCTGTCGCCCACCGGCTGCACGAAGCAGTTGATCAAGGTGGCGCTGAGCTCGGTGCCGGCGGCCGAAGCGATGCGCCCGGCGGGCACGAAGCCGCGCTGCTGCGCGTCGAGGAAACGCGCCTCCCAGTGCGCACGGCGCTCGGGCGCCTCGACGCCGGCCAGGGCGCGGGCGACGCGCCGGCGCACGTCGTCGGCGCTGCTCTCGGTGCCCTTGGCGTATTTTTCGACCAGCACTTCGGCGCTGATCGGTTGCGGGGCCAGGGTTCGGATTTTGGTGTCTTGCATGGTCACGGTCATCGGGATGAGGGCAAAGGATGCCGCTGACGATTCAGCGGGGCAAAGGGGCTGCCCTGCACGCAGCAGGGACTTGGGGGTGTTCGGGCATGTCCGGGCGGCGGACCCGCAAGTCGCAGGTCATATGATGCCGGCATCGTTCCGCGGCGGGTTCCGCGGCACATTCTGCGGTCGCCCTGCGGCCCATCGCCGAGGTCTGCACCGCCGTGAACATCGAAACCTTCGACGACCTGCTGCGCGCCGCGCGGACCCAGACGCGCCCGCAGCGGCTGCTCTTCGTGTTTGCCGGCGTGACCGCGCCCGACGATCCGACGCCGGCCCAGCGTGCCGCCTTCGAGGCCGGCGCCGGGGGGGCGCTCGAGCCGCTGATGTGCGTTGCCAAGGATCCGGCCACGCTGGCGGACTTCGGCCAGCTGGTCGAAGAGGCGCGCCAGTTCGCCGACGACTGGCGCTTCGTCTTCTGCGCGGCCATGGACGCCGCCGACGAAGCCGCCACCGATGCCGCCCTCGAGCGGCTGGTGAACGCGGTGCGCGAGGGCCGGCTGGCGGGCCTGCTGCCGCTGGACCGCGACGGCTGCGTGCGCGCGCTGCAGGCCGGCTGAGCCGGTTTCAGGGCAGGCTGGTGCGCAGCGGGGCGAACAGCCCGGCCGGGTCGTGCGCCAGCGCCACCGACACCATGAAGCCGAAGCAGCCCAGTGCGGCAATCGTCCAGGCCAGGGACGAAGCCGTCGTGCGCGCCCGGCGCAGCGCCATCGTGCCCAGGCCGATGTAGACCAGGAGCAGCAGCAGCTTGGTGCCCAGCCAGGTCTGCACGAGTGGATTCAGCCCCAGGGCCGCCCACAGCAGCGCACCGGCGGCCAGCAGCCCGGTGTCGACGATCCAGCTGGCTACGCGCGCCGGCTTGCCCAGCGGCCAGGCGGCCCCTGAAAGGCGCGCAAAGGCGCGCACGGCAAACAAGGCGCCGCTGGCCGAGACAAAGGCGATGTGCGCGTGGCGCAGGGCGGCGTAGTGCTGGATCAGGTCCATCGGGCAGGCGGGGCGGTGAAGGTTGCATTGTGTCGTTCCGATGTGCGCTCACGCAGCGTGAGCCCGCGCTCGCGCCCGGGCGCGGTTCTTCGGTGTGGCGGGGCACGGCAGACCGGCCACCGGGGGCCCCGACCCTTGCCGGGTGCGGCCTGCGGCCAGCCAGCGGGTGGGGTCTCGTCGAGTCGGTGATTCTGACATCGATTTCCCGTCGATACGCTACCGATAGTGTGAGGCCAGGAGACTAGACACTAGATGTAGTGTTTGCAATCGGGATTGAGCGTAGCTTCCCGATTTTTTTGACGGCGCGCAACACCCGGTGGCATGTGCCCGCATCCGGCACCCGGCGCCTGCCGGAGGCGGGCGTTGACGCAACGCAAGCGCCGGTCGCTGTCATGGCCTCATGGTGATACCCACAGAGGAAACCAGGAGATGCGGGCGATGGTTCTGCGACGAGCGGGCGTTGTCCGGCCACGCATGCGGTTCGCGTGGCCGGTGCTGGTGTGGCTGGCCGCGCTGCTGTGCGCCGGCGGTGCCTGGGCTGCAGTCGGCAAATCGACCGCCGACCACTCGAAGTTCGAGGCCCTCGAGGGTCCGTTCGCCAGCGGCGAGGCGGTCACGCGTGCCTGTCTGGGCTGCCACACCGAAGCGGCGGGCCAGGTCATGGCCACGCCGCACTGGACCTGGGAGTACGCGCACCCGCGCACCGGGCAGAAGCTGGGCAAGAAGTCCATGCTCAACAGCTTTTGCATCGGCGACCGCTCCAACGAACCGTTCTGCCAGTCCTGCCATATCGGCTACGGCTGGAAGGATGCGAGCTTCGACTTCAAGGACACGAACAAGGTCGACTGCCTGGTCTGCCACCACAGCGGTGGCTACAGCAAACCGCCCGGCATGGCCGGCGAAGTGCCTACCGTGCGCACCGAACTGCCGCCGGGCTCGGGCAAGTTCGTCGAGCCGATCGACCTGGCCCGGGTGGCGCAGGCGGTGGGCAGGACAGGCGTGGCCAACTGCGGCAGCTGCCACTTCTACGGTGGCGGCGGCGACGGCGTCAAACACGGGGATCTGGACAGCTCGCTGACGCGCGCCGACCGTGCGCTGGACGTGCACATGGCGTCCAAGGAACGTGGTGGCGCCGGTTTCAGCTGCGCCACCTGCCACGAAGCCGACGGCCACCGCATCGCCGGCAGCCGGGTGCAGATGAGCGCGGCCGATGCACATGGCCCGGCCCTGCGCGGCGCCGACGAGGGGCGCAGCGCCGCCACCTGCCAGTCCTGCCACGGCGCCAAGCCGCACCGGGAATCGCTGCTGGCGGTGCAGCGGCTGAACAACCACACCGACGTGCTGGCCTGTCAGGCCTGCCATGTGCCGGCCTTTGCGCGCGGCGGCGTGCCGACGAAGATGGGCTGGGACTGGTCCACCGCCGGCCGGCTCACGCCCGAGGGCAAGCCGCTGCAGGACAAGGATGCCCACGGCCATGTGATCTACGACAGCAAGAAAGGCGACTTCAGGCTGGGCGAGAACGTGGTGCCCGACGATGTCTGGTTCAACGGCACCGTGCGCTACACGCTGCAGGCCGACACCATCGACCCGACGGAGCTGGTGCGCATGAACAGCTTCGACGGCAGCGCGGGCGACCCGGGCTCGCGCATCTGGCCGGTCAAGCGCTTCAGCGGCCAGCAGCCCTACGACAAGCTGCACCGGCAACTGCTGGTGCCGCACACCGCGGTGCCCGACGACACTGCGTTCTGGTTCAATTTCGACTGGCCCAAGGCACTGCGCGCTGGTGCCGAGGCAACCGGCCAGCCCTTCAGCGGCGACTACGGCTTCGTGCGCACCGAGATGCTCTGGCCGATCACGCACATGGTGGCGCCGGCGTCGCAGGCCGTGCGCTGCAGCGAATGCCACAGCGCCGGTGGCCGATTGGCGCAGGTGGCGGGTGTCTATGTGCCGGGCCGCGACGCGCAGCCCTGGATCGAGCGCCTGGGCTGGCTGGCCGTGATCGGGGCGCTGGGCGGGGTGCTGGTGCACGCCGCGGCGCGGGTGTTTTCGGCCGCGCGCGGCCAGGGAGGCCGGCATGGCTGAAATCACGACGGGCAGTGCCCCGGCTGCGGGCGAGCAGCGGATCTACATCTTCAAGCGCTTCGAACGCTTCTGGCACTGGACGCAGGCCTTGTTGATCCTGACCCTGCTCGTCACCGGCTTCGAGGTGCACGGGACCTGGTCGCTGCTGAAGTTCGGGCGCGCCGCCGCGGTGCACACGCTGGCCGCCTGGGCGCTGATGGCGCTGTGGGTGTTCGCCCTCTTCTGGCACCTGACCACCGGCGAGTGGCGCCAGTACATCCCGACCACGCGCAAGCTGGTCGCGATGGCCCGCTACTACGCCTGGGGCATGTTCCACGGTGCGCCCCACCCCTATCGCAAGACCGTGCTGCGCAAGCACAACCCGCTGCAGCGGCTGGCCTATCTGGCGCTGCTGACGCTGATCCTGCCGCTGATCTGGGGGTCCGGGCTGCTGTACCTGTTCCGGCCCTACTGGGGCCTGATCGGTGTCGACCGCTGGTTGACGCTTGAAGGGGTGGCCTGGGCGCACACCGCAGGGGCCTTCATGATGCTGACCTTCGTCATCGCCCATGTCTACCTGACCACCACCGGGCACACGCTGTTCGCGCACATCAGGGCGATGATCACCGGCTGGGACGAGGTGCAGACCGAGCCAGGGCAGGGCTGAACCCGCGCGCTGCGGCTTGAACGCCAGGCACCCCGGGCCCGGCCGGATCGACTGTCAGTCGGCCACGTCGCCCGCCGCGTCGCCCGGCATCGAGATGCGCTTGACGGCGCGCACGAAGCGCGACAGCGTCGGCGACACCGCCCCCGGCGCCAGCCGCGCGTCGATGAGTTGGAAGCGCCCGCGTGTGGACCAGGCGGTTTCCAGGGCCGCCCGCAGTTCGGCGCGTGTGGCCACCGCGTGGCCGTCGCCGCCCATGCCGGCGGCCATGCTGGCGAAGTCCCAGCGGTCCAGGGCGTTGAAGCCGCCTTCGGGGGCAAAGGCGCGCAGCATCTCCCAGGCGGCATTGTTGAAGACGACCACCACCGGGTCGCAGCCCATCCGGCGCGCGTTGCCGAGTTCCCAGCCCGTCATCTGAAAGGCGCCATCGCCAACCAGGACCACCGGGCGCTGGCCGGTGGCGGCCTGCAGGCCCAGGCCGGCCGGCACGCCGTATCCCATCGTGGCGTAGTAGCCCGGGGCGAGCAGCCCGGTCGGGCCGACGTCCATCGCCGTGAACAGGCAGTCGCCGACGTCGCTGGTGAGCGGCAGCGGGCCATGGCGCGCGATCAGGGCGTTCAGTGCATCGGCGATGTCGGCCGGCTGCAGCGGCGTGTCGTCCACCGGTGCCAGGCGGGCCGGTGCCGGGCGCGGCGGCGGTGCGGTGCGCGCGGACACGGCCGGCAGGCGTTGCAGCAGGGCGTCGACCAGGGCCGCCAGCGGCACGTCGTGGTAGCTGTGGTGGCCCATGCTCACGCGGTCGTCGAAGGCGTGCAGGGTGTGCCGCAGGTCGATGCGCTGCGCCGAGACCGCGAAGTTGGTGTCGGACACGATCACGCCGAGCAGGAGCAGGCCGTCGCTGTCTTCGACCATCGCCGTCAGCGCCGGGTCGCCGGCCAGGCCCAGGTAGGTGCCGTGCAGGGGCACGTCGGCACCGGCCAGCAGGCCGCGACCCATGAAGGTCGTGACCACGGGCACGCCGAGGCGTCGCGCAAGTTCGGCCACCCGCACTTCGAGGCCGAAACGACGGACCTCGACGCCGACCATCAGCACCGGCCGCCGGGCGGCGTGCAGGCGGCCCAGGAGCTCGTCGGCGCAGGCCGCCACGGTGTCGGCGTCGATGGCCGGCGTGGCCGGCGCCGGCACCTCGCCGCAGATCACGGCCGGCATGTCGCGCGGGATTTCGAGGTACACCGGCAGCGAACGCCGCAGCGCGGTGTCGAGCACGCGCGCGATCAGCGCCGGCGCTTCGGCGGCGTCGTCCAGCCGGGCGCGGTCGGCGGTGATCTCGCGGTACAGCTGCCACTGCGAATCGGTGTGCTTGACCTGGTGATGGAGCACGAACCCGCTGCTGATCTCGTGCGCCGCAGGGGCGCCCGACAGCACCACCAGGGGCACCCGCTCGGCGTAGGCCGAGGCCACGGCATTGACCATGTTCAGCGCACCGGCGCCGTAGGTGACCGCAGCCACCCCGAGCCCGCCGCGGGCGCGCGCGGCGGCGTCGGCGGCGAAGCCCACCGCCGGCTCATGCGACAGGGTGTGCAGCGGCAGCAGGGCCTCGCGTTCCAGTTCGCGGAACAGGGGCAGCGCGAAGTCGCCGGGGATGCCGAAGATCTCGGTCGCGCCACGCGCCTTCAGAGCGTGCAGCAGGCGGGCGGTGAGGGTGGGGGCTGTGGACATGCGGGTGCGGCGCGCCGACCGCGTGGGCGCGGGCCGGCCGCCGGCAGGTGGTCAAGCATCAGGAGATGCGGCCACCGCGCGCCGCAGCGACGCGGCGCGCGGCGCCGGGGCGGGGTCAGCCGGCCTTGGCGAAGTCGATCACGATCGCGCCCGGGTCGCGCTGGCGGTAGGTGATCGTCACCGCCTCGCCATAACGTGCCACGAGCTGGTCGAGCAGGGGCAGCGGGTCGTGGTCGTTGACGAAGCGCATCGTCTCGCCGGGGCGCAGTGAGTCCAGCGCACCGAAGATCGCCGCATGGCGGAAGCGCTTGGCCACGCCGCGGGCGTCGAAGGGATAGATGGCGTCGGGCGACAGGTGCAGATGGGGTGTGCTCATCGCCTGCTCCTCAGCTGCAGCCGCCGCAGCAGTCGCGGCCGGTCTTGCCGATGCTGACGCGCCAGGTGTCGGGGCCCTCTTCGAGATAGTTCCAGCTGAACTGGCCATGCCGCTCGGCCTGGAGTTGGTAGAACAGCGGCTTGGGGTCGTGGTCGTTGACCAGTTCCATCGTGTCGCCGGCCTTCAGGCCGTCGAAGGTGGAGAAGATCAGCGGATGGCGCTCGCGCGGCACGATGCTGCGCACGTCGACGGTGGAGGTCATGTCAGTTCCTTTGAAGATATAGAAACAATGAATCTATTGTGGCGTCGTGAATCCCGGCCGCCTTGCACTGGATCAAGTTTTGGCTGCGGGCGCCGGCAGCGGACGGTCGGGTCGGGGTCGCACCAGCCAGGGCGCGAAGCGCCACAGGTAGGTGGCGAAGGCGGCCGCCCAGGCGATCGCCGAGGCCTGCAGCAGGGTGCCGGACATCGCCAGCGGCGCCAGCGCCAGCAGGCGCAGCGCGACCGCCGACAGGACCAGCCAGTAGCTCGTGACCATGCTGCGGTCGAGCACCAGACCGCGGCCCAGATGGCCGAGTGCGGTGCGTGTCAGCATGCCGATGATGAGCACCGAGAAGCCGGCCATCGCAATCAGGTGCACCGGCAGCGCAGGGCGCATCTCCACGCCCGCGGCCTGCGCCGCGGCCACGAGCAGGCCGATCGCCAGGCCGCCATAGCCGGTGTAGAGGATCCACAGGATCGGGCGCCGGCGCACGGCAGCCGGCTGCCAGCTGAAGAGCTGCCACAGGCCCAGGGCACCGGCCAGCGCGAGGCCGGCGGCCTGCAGCGGCCCCCAGCCGGCGAGCCCGGCCAGCACCGCGACCGCGGCCACACCGAGCTGCCACTGCCCGCTGCGTTCGTGCATCGGGATCTTCAGCTCGGGGATGGCGCGCGTGGCGAAGAAGGGGATCACGCGGCGCGCCACCAGCATCGCGATCAGGGCCATCACCAGCAGGCCGGCAGAGAAGCCGCGCATCGCCAGCGACCAGTCGCCCAGGCTGGCCAGGAAGAAGGCGTCGGCCAGGCCCAGGCCGAACATCAGCAGCGGCACCGCGTAGTTGCGCTTGTTGCGCGAGATCCAGACCACGCGCCCCATGGCCGCCGCGGCGATGGCGAAGAACAGCAGCTCCGCGCTGGCGGCGAGCGCAAACGCCGCCGGCCAGGGCAGCAGATAGGCCACCCGCGCCAGCACCCACAAGGCCAGCAGCCCGCCCAGCGGCCTGCCGGCCACCGGGGTGATGCCGGTCCAGTTGGCGCCCGCGGTGAGCAGGAAGCCGACCGCGATCGTGGCCACGAAGGCCCACAGCATCTCGTGGGCATGCCAGGCCAGACCGCCCAGCGGGCCGGCCGCCCAGTGCGGCGCGAAGATCCAGATCAGCACCGCGGCCAGCGCCCAGCCGGCTCCGGCCATGTACAGCGGACGAAAGCCGAGCTCGAGGAAGGCGGACCAGGACGGTCGGGCGGCGGAGCCGGCGCCCGGCTCCGGGATCGAGATGAACATGCGCAGCATTCGATAAAAGATACAGATAGAATATAGCTTCTGTCGCGCAGCGCCACAAGCCCACCTGGCCCGCCCCATGACCTTCGTCGTCACCGAAGCCTGCATCCGTTGCAAATACACCGACTGCGTTGATGTCTGCCCGGTCGATGCCTTCCACGAAGGCTCGAACATGCTCGTCATCGACCCCGACGAATGCATAGACTGCGCGGTCTGCGTGCCCGAATGTCCGGTCAACGCGATCTACGCCGAGGAAGACGTGCCCGCCGACCAGCAGGACTTCAGCGCGCTGAACGCGGCGCTCGCGCCGGGCTGGCCGGTGATCACGCGCAAGAAGCCGGCGCCGTCCGACGCCGACAGCTGGGCCGGCGTGGCCGACAAGCGCGGCCTGATCGACCGCAACGACCCACGCGGGCAAAGGAAATGACACCATGCGCCTGACCACGATGACCGACTACGCGCTGCGCCTGCTGATGTACGTCGGCCAGCGCCCCGAGCGGCTGTGCACGATCGCCGAGGTCGCCAACGCACATGCCATCTCCGAGGCCCATCTGATGAAGGTCACGCATGCGCTCGGCCGCGCCGGCTTCCTGCAGACGGTGCGCGGCAAGGGTGGTGGCATGCGCCTGGCGGTCGAGCCGTCGCAGATCAACCTCGGCGCCGTGGTGCGCGAGATCGAGCCGGACTTCATGCTCGTCGAGTGTTTCGACAGCGGCGCCGGCTGCATGCTGACCGGAAACTGCCGCCTGGCCGGCGTCATCTCGGGGGCCTTGCGCGCCTTCCTGGACCATCTGGACCGCCTGACCCTGGCCGACCTGCTGGCGCCGCCGCCGGCCGTGGCGCCGGTGAAGGTGCATCGCGTCCAAGCGGTGCGGCCGGGATGAACGCGCCGCGCGTGATCCCGATCGCCGCGGCCGGCGACTCGAGCGAACTCGTCTCGCTCTACGCCAAGCAGCCGAAGATCTACCCGCGCGCCGTCAGCGGGCGCTTCGCACGCTGGCGCTGGACCATGGTCTGGCTGACGCAGCTGGTGTTCTACGGCGGGCCCTGGCTGCGCTGGGACGGGCGCCAGGCGATCCTCTTCGACATCGGCGAGCGACGCTTCCAGCTCTTCGCCCTGGTACTGCAGCCGCAGGACCTGATCTTCCTGGCCGCGCTGCTCGTGCTGTCGGCGCTGGCGCTGTTCTACTTCACCGCGGTGGCCGGTCGGCTGTGGTGCGGCTACGCCTGCCCGCAGACCGTCTACACCGAGATCTTCCTGTGGATCGAACGCCGCACCGAGGGCGACCGCATCGCGCGCATGGCGCTCGACGCCGCGCCCTGGAGCGCGGCCAAGCTCGGGCGCAAGACGGCCAAACACGCCGCCTGGCTGGCGGTCGGGCTGTTCACCGGGTTTACCTTCGTCGGTTACTTCACGCCGATCGACGAGTTGCTGCGCGAGTCGCTGCGCCTGAACCTCGGGCCCTGGGAGGCCTTCTGGGTGCTGTTCTACGGCCTGGCCACCTATGGCAATGCCGGCTACATGCGCGAGCAGATCTGCAAGTACATGTGCCCCTATGCGCGCTTCCAGAGCACCCTGATCGACGCCGACTCGCTGGTCATCGCCTACGACGGCGGCCGCGGCGACCCGCGAGGTTCACGCTCGCGCAAGGCCGACCCGAAGTCGATCGGCCTGGGCGACTGCATCGACTGCACGCTGTGCGTGCAGGTCTGCCCGACCGGCATCGACATCCGCGACGGCCTGCAGAACGAATGCATCGGCTGCGCCGCCTGCATCGACGTCTGCGACGACGTGATGGGCAAGATGAACTATCCGCCCGGGCTGATCCGCTACGCCACCGACAACGGCGTGCGCCAGGGCTGGAGCCGCGCGCAGATGCTGCGCCGCGTCTGGCGGCCGCGGGTCTGGATCTACGGCCTGCTGATGCTCGCCGTCGGCACCGCCTTCGTCGCCGGGCTGGCGCTGCGCAGCGGGCACCGCGTCGACGTCGAACGCGACCGTGGCGCACTCGCGCGCGTCATCGAGGACGGCTGGATCGAAAACAGCTACCGCGTGGTGGTCGGCAACCGTGGCGGTCGCGAGGCGCGCTTTCGCGTCGAGGTCGAGGGCCTTGCCGGTGCCGTTCTGGTCGGCGACCCGACGCTGTCGCTGGCGCCTTATGCCAGCGCGCCGGCGGTGCTCAGCCTGCGCCTGTCGCCCGAAGCGGCGGCCGCGCTCGGGTCGGGTGCACATGCCTTCCGCTGGTCGGTCAAGGCCCTGGACGGCGGCAACGCCGCGGTGAGCACCGACTCGACCTTCTACGTGCCGCGCTGAACCTTGGGCGCCGGGCGCGGCAGGCCCAGCCAGCGGCCGTAGATCAGCAGCCAGCCGAGCGCGGCCAGCGCCCAGGCGCCGGCCGCCAGCGTGCCCAGGGCTAGCGTGGCGGCTGGCCACAGGGCGGCCGTGACGCGGGCCAGCGCGGCGGTCTGCACCAGGGCGAACAGCCACCAGGCGCTCGCATCAGCGGCCTGGCGCTGGCCGCTGAAGGCGCCGGCCACGCGCGAGGCCATCGCGAACAGGGTCGAGCCCATCCAGCCCAGGGCCAGGGCATGCAGCGGCGCCGCACCGAGCAGGCCGGGCCGGCCGGCGGCAGCAAAGGCCATCGCCGCGGCCTGCAGCGCGAGGGCCAGGGTCCACCACAGCCAGCCGACCTGGAGCATGGCCACCAGATGGGCGCGCGGCGGCTGGCGGCGCAGCCAGCGCGCGGCGATGAGGGCCGACACCGCGGCTGCGCCGGCGAGCAGGACGGCCAGCACGAGGGCCAGCGAGGCGTCGGGCGCGGGCTGCGCCGCGGCCACCGCACCGGCCGCCAGCGCCGTGCCCAGCAGCAGCGGCACGGCCCAGGCCGGCGCACCGGCGCCGTGGGCCGGGCCGAGCATCGATTCCAGCGGCAGCAGCCGCGTCGCGACGGCGCCAAAGACGCCGCCGACGAAGGCCCACAGCGCCGGTGCCGGCAGGCGCTGCAGCAGCGCGTCCTGATGCGTGAACAAGGCGCCCACGGCCAGCCACAGCCCGGCCGCAACCAGGCTGCAGGCCAGCGCCGCCGCGAGCAGCGCGCCACTGCGCCGCGGGGTGGGCTGGCGCAGGTCGCGCCAGAGCAGGATCACGATGCCTGTCCCGCCCGCGGCCGCGCTGGCCAGCGCCAGCGCCGCCGCGCCGCGCCCGGCCAGCGCGAGCAGTGGCCACCAGGCCAGCCAGGCGCCGGCCTGCAGGGCGATCGGCCAGCGCAGTGCACGCGTGCGCTGGCGCATCACCGCGTCGTCCACCGGCAAGCCGCGCCAGCGCGGCCCCACAGTGAAAAGGAAGCCGGCAAAAAACAGCGGTAGGAAGCCGAACACGAAGACCAGCGCATGTGCCGTGATCAGCGGCAGGGCCAGCGGCGGGCCCCAGAGCCAGACGATCAGCCAGCCGAGGGCGGCGCTGCTCATCACCAGCGCGGCGGCGACGAATCCCAGGCGATGCGGCGAGTCGAGCCAATGCGCCGGATGCCAGCCCGCGCGCTGGCGCATCGGTTCAGGCGATCGCCGGCCGGTGCGCCGACACGCCCACGCCCATGCCGCCCTGCACGACGGGCAGCAGGCTGCGGCCCGCCACGCGAAGCGGCTGCAGGCCGCCCGCGACCAGCAGCGACTGCAGTTCGGTGGGGATCGAGGCGAGGCTCATCGGGGTCCGGCGGGTGAGCCTGTGAGACTAGTCGGGCGACCCAGGGTCGATCTTGACCTTAGTCAAGTGCGGGTCCGGACCACTCTAGGGGGCAACCCGGATCAACCCGGGTGCCGCCGCTGGCCGATGGCCCCATGCTCATCGGTTCCCGCCCACCTCAGGAGTCACCGATGGCGAAGACACTTGCGTTCACCGGCCGCCGCAGCGGCCTGCTGCTGGCCGTCGCGCTGGCCTGTGTCGGCACGGCCACCAGCCGTGCCGACGGCGAGATCCGGCGCCCGGCGCCGCAGGCACCCGGCCTGAGCCAGCCTTCGGCGGCAACGGCGCTGTACCGCGGCGGCGTGGTGGCGGTGGCCAATCCGCATGGGGCCGAGGCCGGGGCGCGCATCCTGCAGCAAGGTGGCAATGCGATCGACGCCGCGGTGGCCATCGCCTACGCGCTGAACGTCGTCGAGCCGCAGTCGGCCGGCATCGGCGGCGGTGGCTTCATGCTCGTGCACCTGGCCGAGACCGGCGAGACCTTCAGCATCGACACCCGCGAGACGGCGCCCGAGGCGGCCACGCCCACCATGTTCCAGGGCGTGTCCAACGCTTCGCGCAAGGGTGTTTCGGTGGGGGTGCCCGGCATGGTGCGCGGTACCGCGCAGATCGTCGCCGAACATGGCCGGCTGCCGCTGGCGCGGGTGCTGCAGCCGGCCATCGCGCTGGCCCAGGAGGGCTTTGCGGCCACACCGCGCTATTCCGAGGTCAGCTGCACCGACCGCGCGCTGAATTCCCCCGAGACGCGCGACTTCTTCTGCCCCGGCGGCGTGGCGCCGGCGCCCGGCACCCTGGTGCGCAACACGCCGCTCGCCGAGACCCTGAAGCTGATCGCCCGCCACGGCCCCGACTGCTTCTACCTGGCCTTGCCCGACAAGGGCTGCGACATTGCCCAGGGCATCGTCGCCGGCCAGTCGCGCGGCAGCATCCTCGTCAACGGCGTCGCGCAGCCCGGGCTGCCGGGCTCGATGACCCTGGCGGATCTGGCGGCCTACACGCCGGCCCGCCGCGCACCGATCGAAGGCCGCTACCGCGGCTTCACGATCAAGGCGATGGCGCCGCCCTCGTCAGGCGCGCTGACGGTGCTGCAGATCCTGGGCATGGTCGAGCGCTTTCCGCTCGGCGACGCCAGCATGGGTTACGGCTTCGGTTCGGTGAAGACCCTCAACGTGATGGCCGACGCGATGCGCCTGGCCTTCGCCGACCGTGCCATCTGGATGGCCGACGCCGACCTCGTGCCGGTGCCCAGCAAGGGCCTGATCCACCCCGATTATCTGGCGCTGCGCAGCGCGCTGATCGTGCCCGGGCAGCGCATCGACCCGAACCCGGTGGCCGACGACCCGCGGCCTTACGAGGTGGCGGGCCTGAAGCCGGCGACAAGGTTGGCGGTGGCCCTGCCGGTGACGGGTCCGGACAACGGCACCACGCATTTCTCGGTGACCGACCGCTGGGGCAATGTGGTGTCCTACACCAACACCATCGAGTCCTCGCACGGCATCGGCACCTTCGCCGGCTACACGCTGGCGGACGGCAGTTTCCGCAATTTCGGCTTCCTGCTGAACAACGAGCTGACCGACTTCAACACCACCAGCAGCACCAACCCCTTCACCGGCACCGCGGGCTACAACGACGTGCAGCCGCGCAAGCGCCCGCGCAGCAGCATGACGCCGACGATGCTCTTCGACCGCGAAGGCCGGCCGATCCTGGCCTACGGCTCACCCGGGGGCGCGACCATCATCAACTCGGTGGTCAACGTGACGATCAACCTGGTCGACCACGGCATGGGGCTGCAGGAGGCGATCGACGCCGGGCGCATCTCGGTCGCGTCGGCGAACCCGTCGATCACGCTGGAATCGCGCTTCCCGGCCGAGACCGCCGACGCACTGCGCCTGCTCGGCTACAGCGTCAGCATCGGCGACGTCGGCTCGGTGCAGGCGGTGGGACGGCTGCCGCGCCTGGGCCTGGCCTTCGGCGCCGCCGACGACCGGCGCGAAGGCACCGTGATCGGCCTGCCGCGGCCGCGCTGAGCGACTACCAGCGCGTGGAGAGCGACAGGGTCCAGCTGCGCGGCGCTTCGGCGTGCGTGTACAGGGCCGACTTGTCGGCCGGCCGCAGGTCGGTCAGGTTGCTCACGCGCAGGCCCAGGGTCAGGGCCTGACCGATGTCGCGCTGCACGAAGGCGCCAAGCTGGGTCAGGTCCGGCACCTTCACGGCGGCGGCGCCGGGCAGCGTCGAGGGCAGCCACTGGTCGGCCGCATGGTCCAGGCGCAGGCCGGCGCGCCAGGGCCCCTGCACCCAGTCCAGGCGCGCGCCCAGGCTGTGCCGCGGGCGTTGCAGCAGGGGCTGGCCGTCGGCGTCGGTGGCCTGCAGCCAGGTGTAGCCGAGCTGGGTCGAGAAACCCGCGCCCAGCGGGCTCGCAACGCTGAGCTCCAGGCCGCGCAAGCGCGCACGTTCGAGGTTCCGATAGGTGTAGGTGCCCAGGCCGGGCACCGGGCCCGGCGCGACGAGCACGACCTCGATCAGCTCGTGCACACGCTGCTCGAAGAGCATCAGCTGCAGTTCGCGGCCGGCCTTGCCGGCCCAGGCGAAGCCGAGTTCCAGCGCGTCGCTGGTCTCGGGTTTCAGGTCCGGATTGCCGAGAAAGGTGTTCGGGCCTTCAGGGCGCGCACCGGGCACGATCTGCTTCAGGTTCGGCCCCTTGAAGCCGTGGCTGTAGCCGCCCTTGACGGTCCAGCCCGGGGCGGCGCGCCAGGTGGCGTAGATCCGCGGGCTGGTCTCGCTGCCGTAGCGGTCGTGATGGTCCTGACGCAGGCCGAGCGTGAGGTCGACCGGCTGGGCACCCGGCACCACCCGCCATTCATCCTGCAGGTACAGGGCGCGGTGCTGCGCCGTCGAGCTGCCACCGGGCAGGCCGGAGTCGTCCAGGGTTTCGTTGCGCAATTCGAAGCCGGCGCTCAGGGCATGGGCGGCAAAGTCCTGCCGGCCCTGGCCCTCGAGCACCCGGTCGATCAGCTGCTGCGGCACGTTGACGGACACGCCGGCGCTGCGCCGGTTCTCCACGTCCAGGCGCGACTCGTAGGCACGCAGCTGGGTCGTGGCCGGCCCCCAGTCGGCTTCCCAGCCCAGGGACAGCAGCCGGCGGTCGAGCAGGTTCTCCGTCAGGTGGTAACGGCGCTGGCCGCTGCGCTCGCGGGCGTCGGCGCTGCGGGTTTCCTGGCCGCCGCGCAGGTCGAGGTCGAGGCGCTGGCCGGCCGCCGGCTGCCAGGCCAGGCCGAGCCAGGCGTCGTGCTTGTTGTGGCCCTCGAGCTCGCTCAGGCGTGCATCGTCGGGTGAGGCGATCGGGTCACGCCGGGACCAGCTTGCCCCGGCGCGCAGGCCCAGGCCGGCGGCCAGCGGTCCGCTGACCGAAACCGCGGCGCGCTCACCGTCGCCGCCGCGATCGCCGCTTTCAGCGCGGCTGCCTTCGATGCGCGCACTGCCCAGCCAGCGCTCGCCAGGCTGGCGCGTGATCACGTTGACCACGCCGCCCATCGCCTCGGAGCCGTAGAGCACCGACAGCGGGCCGCGCACGATCTCGATGCGCTCGATGTCCTCCACCGCGATCCAGTCGTACTGGAAGTCGGAATGGCCGATGGTGCCGTCGCTGGCGCCGATGCGCCGCCCGTCGACGAGGAACAGCGTGTGCTTGCTGTCCATGCCGCGCAGGCTGAGCACCTTGCGTCCGCCGATGGCGCGGCCCTGCAGCGACACCCCGGTCTCGGCGCGCAGGGCGTCGAGCAGGTCGTCGGCGCCGCGGGCTTCGATCTCCTGCCGCGTGACCACGCTCATCGCGGCCGGCGCGTCCAGCGCCAGCATCGCATGGCGCGTGGCGGTGACCACGACCGTCTGCGCCGGCGGGTTCTGCTGGGCGGTCGCCGGCCCGGCGACGGCCGCAACCAGACAGGCGATGCATGCAGGGCCTGCGATGCGGTGGGGGAGGAGGCGGCGGGGCATGGCGATTCCGGTGGACGCGGCAGGGACGGCTCGCAGGTTCGGGCCGTGGGCCGCGAGTGTCCTTGATCTGCATCGCCCCCCGCCCGGCATTGGCGTCGTTATTGATTCAAATCAAGACGATGCACGAGCTGCACTTCCGTGCACGTTCTTGAACCAAATCAAGGTATACCCTCAGTCCTGAGCCGAGCATCTCGGTCATCCCCATGAGCAACAACAAGGAGTTCAGATGAGAGCGCAAACTCGCGCGAGTCGCATCCGGCCGATGCTGACATCGCTGGCCGCCATAGCCATATTCGGCGCCTCCGGCGCCGCCTTCGCGCAGGACAAGGCGCCCCACGTCACCCAGCCCGAAGCGGCCTACCAGGCGGGCCAGTCGCCGCTGGCCAAGGAGCCGATGCATCTGAGCGCGAGCGCCAAGGCGCCGCCGATGACCGAGGCCGAGTTCGAGATCGGCCGCAAGACCTATTTCGAGCGCTGCGCCGGCTGCCACGGCGTGCTGCGCAAGGGTGCCACCGGCAAGCCGCTGACGCCCGACATCACCGTGGAAAAGGGCACCGACTACCTGAAGGTCTTCATCGCCTATGGCTCGCCGGCCGGCATGCCGAACTGGCAGACCAGCGGCGAAATGGACGAGAAGACCGTCGACCTGATGGCGCGCTACATCCAGCACGACCCCCCGGTGCCGCCGGAATGGGGCATGGCGGACATGAAGAAGACCTGGAAGGTCATCGTCCCGCCCGAGCAGCGGCCGAAGAAGAAGATGAACAGCTACAACATCGCCAACATCTTCTCGACCACGCTGCGTGACGCCGGCGAGGTGGCGCTGATCGACGGCGACACCAAGCAGATCATCAACATCATCAAGACCGGCTACGCGGTGCACATCTCGCGCCTGTCGGCGTCGGGGCGCTATCTGTTCGTCATCGGGCGTGATGCCCGGGTCAACATGATCGACCTGTGGATGGCCAAGCCCGACAACGTCGCCGAGGTGCGCATCGGCCTCGAGGCGCGCTCGGTCGACACCAGCAAGTACAAGGGCTACGAAGACAAGTACGCCGTCGCGGGCGCCTACTGGCCGCCGCAGTTCACGATCATGAACGGTGACACGCTCGAGCCGCTGAAGATCGTCAGCACCCGCGGCATGGTGGTGGGCACGCAGGAATACCACCCCGAGCCGCGCGTGGCGGCGATCGTCGCCAGCCACTTCAAGCCCGAATTCATCGTCAACGTCAAGGAGACCGGCAAGACCTTGATGGTGGACTATTCGGACATCAATGCGCTCAAGATGACCGAGATCGGCTCCGCGCAGTTCCTGCACGACGGCGGTTTCGACAGCTCCAAGCGCTACTTCATGGTGGCGGCCAACAACAGCAACAAGATCGCCG
>CAZWUR010000080.1:8434-17058 GCA_964637205.1 uncultured Rubrivivax sp. | reverse complement strand
GGCCGCGCGCTCGAGAAGGCGGTCAAGGGCATGCTGCCCAAGGGCCCGCTCGGCTACGCGATGATCAAGAAGCTGAAGGTGTACGCCGGTGCCTCGCACCCGCACACCGCCCAGCAGCCCAAGACCCTGGACATCTGAGGACACGATGATCGGACAGTGGAACTACGGCACCGGCCGCCGCAAATCGTCGGTGGCTCGCGTCTTCATCAAGAAGGGCACGGGCCAGATCGTCATCAACGGCAAGCCCGTCGATGTTTATTTCGGTCGCCAGACCTCGATCATGATCGTCAAGCAGCCGCTGCTGCTGACGGCCAATGACGCGGCCTTCGACATCAAGATCAACGTGCACGGGGGCGGCGAAAGCGGCCAGGCCGGCGCGGTGCGTCACGGCATCACGCGCGCGCTGATCGACTACGACGCGGCGCTCAAGCCCGAGCTCAGCCGCGCCGGTTTCGTGACCCGCGACGCGCGCGAGGTCGAGCGCAAGAAGGTCGGCCTGCACGGCGCGCGCCGGCGCAAGCAGTTCAGCAAGCGCTGATGCCCGACCGGGGCGGCCGTTGCGGCCGTCCCGATTCGCCGGCACCTTGCGCGCCGGGAGGCACCACAGCCCATGCGCTGGAAACTGCTGCGGCGCCGACTCTCCGTCAGTGCGCCGCGCGTCATCGTCCGCAGCCACCTGCCCTGGCCCCTGCGCTGGGCGGTGGCCGCCGTCGTGCTCGGGTTTTCCGGCGCGCTCGCGCTCTGGGCCTTCGAAACCGGCAAGACACTTGCGGGCCTGGAGGCCGACGCCAAGGCGGAACTGGCGCGTCTGCGCATCGAGGTCCAGGCGCTGCGTGGCGAACGTGACCGCGCCCAGTCCATCGCCAATGCCGCCGACGGTCTGCTGAAGGCCGAACGTGCGGCGCAGGATCGCCTGGCCCAGGAACTGCGCCAGACGCAGGACCGGCAGCTCGCGCTGGAGTCCGACCTTGGCTTCTTCGAGCGCCTGCTGCCCGCGTCCGGCAACCGGGCGCTGCAGGTGCGTGCGCTGCAGGCTGATTCGCCGGTGGCCGGGCAGACCCGCTACCAGCTGCTGCTGATGCAGCCCGGACGCTCGCCGGCCCTGTTCGAGGGCAGCTACGAGATCCGCCTGTCGGGCCTGCTCGACGGCAAGCCCTGGACCACCGGCCTGCCGGGCGGGCCCAGGGCCCTGCAACTTCGCCAGTACGCACGCATCGAAGGCATCATCGAACATTCGCCCGCAGCCGTGCTAAAAGCGGTGCAGGCGAGGATCATCGATCAGACAGGGGCCTTGCGTGCCACCGAGACCTTCACGGTCCACTGATCCCACGGAGCGAGACGAGATGCTGTTCTCCCGCAAGACACAACCACCGATCCGCACCCTCGTCGGCGAGGGCACCCGGCTGCGTGGTGAGCTGCGTTTCGCCGACGGCCTGCGCATCGACGGCGAGATCCACGGCGACGTCGTCGCCGAGCCCGAGGCCGGCAGTCTGGTCGTGGTCAGTGAAAAAGCCCGTGTGCATGGCAAGGTCAACGCCGCGCATGTGATCATCAACGGCTGCGTCCGCGGCCCGGTGTGTGCGAGCGAGATGCTCGAACTCCAGCCGCGGGCGAGTGTCATCGGCGAAGTGCGCTACGAGGTCCTGGAGATGCACCCCGGAGCCACCATCGACGGTGAACTCAAGCCGCTCAAACCCAAGGACAAGCCGGCCCTGACGCTGGCCGCCGCCAACGACGCCTGACCATTCGCCCGAGGATTCCCATGAACGCGATTGCCGAAAACCTGACCCCCCCGAGTCCCGTCGCCGACGAGATGCCGCAGCCCCTGGTCTTCACCGACAGTGCCGCCGACAAGGTGGCGGAGCTGGTCGCCGAAGAGGGCAACCCCGAACTGAAGCTGCGCGTCTTCGTGCAGGGCGGCGGCTGCTCCGGCTTCCAGTACGGCTTCACCTTCGACGAGGTCGTCAACGAGGACGATACGCAGATGTCGAAGAACGGCGTCACCCTGCTCATCGACGCGATGAGCCTGCAGTACCTGATGGGCGCCGAGATCGACTACAAGGACGATCTGCAGGGCGCGCAGTTCGTGATCAAGAACCCGAACGCAGGCACCACCTGCGGCTGCGGCTCTTCTTTCTCCGGCTGAGCGCGGCGCTGGTGCGCGTGTCACCGGCTCAGGCCGGATAGAGCGCGCCCAGGATGCGCGGCCCGGCGCTCCCGGTCACGGCCGGCAGGTTGCCCGGGCGGCGCTCGACGAAGGCCTGCGCCAGCCAGGCGAAGGCCCAGGCTTCCACATGTTCCGGCGCCACGCCGTCGGCTTCGGTGTCGCGCAGGTCGACCCCGGGCAGCCGCTGTGCCAGTGCGGCCATCAGCGCGGTGTTGCGCGCGCCGCCACCGCAGACCCGCAGCCGCGTCGTGCCCGGCGCATGCGTGCGCAAGGCGTCCGCGACGCTGCTTGCCGTGAGCGCCAGCAGGGTGGCCATCACGTCCTGCGCGGCGAGCGGCGGGCAAGCCGCCAGCCTGGCCTGCAGCCAGCCGGGTTCGAACAGATCGCGCCCGGTGCTCTTGGGCGGCGGCAGCGCAAAGTAGGGCTCGCCGAGCAAGGCCTGCAGCAAGGCTGCATCGGGCCGTCCGCCGGCCGCCCAGCGGCCATGGTCGTCGTAGGCCAGGCCCTGATGGCGCTGCATCCAATGGTCCATCAGTGCGTTCGCCGGGCCGGTGTCGAAACCGCGCACCGCGCCGTCGGCGCCGAGCAGGGTCAGGTTGGCGATGCCGCCCAGGTTCAGCACCGCGACGTCTTCGCCCGGCCGGGCGAAACGTGCGGCGTGAAAGGCCGGCACCAGGGGTGCACCCTGGCCGCCGGCGGCCACGTCGCGGCGGCGCAGGTCGGCCACCACGTCGACGCCGCAGCGCTCGGCGAGCCGCGCGGCGTCGAGCAGCTGGATTGTCCAGCCGCGTTCCGGCCGGTGGCGCACCGTCTGGCCATGGGCGCCGACGGCACGCACCTGCCCGGCCGTGACGCCGCCGGCGGCGAACAGATCGTCCAGGGTGGCGGCATAGACGTCCGCGAGCTCGCGGGCGGCTTCGGCGGCGCGCGCCAGTTCGTCCGCCCCGCCCGGCGTGTTGAGGGCCAGCAGTTCGGCGCGCAGCGTGTCGGGAAAGGCCCGGTGCCGGTGGGCCAGCAGGCGGCCGCCGGGGCTGGCGGCGACGAGCACCGCGTCGACTCCGTCGAGCGAGGTGCCCGACATCAGCCCGGCATAGAGCGCGGTCGGCGCGGACATCGGCGCGCTGCGCCCGGCGTCGCTATTCGGCGTCGACGGTGATGCCGCGCATCGAGTCGGCAATGCGCAGCTGCGTCTTCACGCTCTGCGCCAGTTGCTCGAACTGCGGACGCAGCGCCGCGGCGAGCTGGACCGTCTCGCCGGACTTGAGCAGGCGGCGCGGATCCTGGTGGCTGCCGTTGACGCGGAACTCGAAGTGCAGGTGCGGCCCGGTCGACCAGCCGGTGGTGCCGACGGCACCGATGTTGTCGCCCTGGTCGACGCGCTGGCCCTTGCGCACATTGACGCGGCTCATGTGGGCGTAGAACGTGCTCTTGCCGTTGCCGTGGCGGATCTCGACGGCCTTGCCATAGCCGTTCTGCCAGCCGGCGAATTCGACGACGCCGGCGCCCACGCTGCGGATCGGCGTGCCGCTCGGGGCGCCGTAGTCGATGCCCTTGTGTGCACGCCAGGTCTTGTGGATCGGATGAAAGCGCATCGCGAACCCGGAGGTCACGCGCGAAAAGGCCATCGGGCTGGTGAGGAAGGTTCGCTGCCGGCTCGAGCCGTCGAGTTCGAAGTAGCCACCCTTGCCGCTGGCGGCGCCGCCGAACCAGACCGCGTGGTAGCTGCGCCCGGCATTCACGAACTCGGCCGCCAGCACCCGACCGGTACCGTTGTTCCAGGTGATCGGCTCGCCGTCGGCGGTCAGGGCCTCGTAGACGACGCTGAAGGTGTCGCCGCCGCGCAGTTCGCGGTGGAAGTCGATCTCGCTGGAGAACATCTCGGCGATCTGGATCGAGATCGTGTCCGGGATCCGGGCCTCGTCGGCCGCGGCAAACAGCGAACTGCGGATCGTGCCGCTGCCCAGGCGCACCTGGGTCTGCAGCGCTGCGTTTTCGACGCGGGCGAGCCACTGGTCGGCCACCTTCTCGACGGTGAGCCGCGTGAACTGGCTGAGCGCCTGTTCGCTGCGCTCGGCTGGGTAGCGCGCCACGAGCTGGGTCAGGTAGCCGCCGTCGCCGGTGGTGACCTGCACCATCTTGCCGGCCCGGCCCTGGAACAGCTGGCGCGCCGTCGGGTCGCGGCGCAGGAAGGCGGCGGCCGCGTCGTCGACCACGCCCAGCCGCGCCAGCAGGCCTTCGGCGGTGTCGCTGCTGCGCGTCAGGTCGGCGCGCGTGAGTTCGAGGTCCAGGCCTTGCAAGGCCTCGAGCTGTTCTTGCAGCCCCTGCGGCTGGATCTCCTCGGTCACCAGGCGCTGCGGCAGGTCGGCGGCATCGGGCGCCAGCGGCGCGACGCCGAAGGCCAGGGCCGAAAAGCCGACCAGGCCAGCGAGCACGCTGCCGTGGACCAGGCGTTGGTGGTGGCGGTGCCAGGCCGATGCCTGGCGCGCAAAGCGGTACAGGGCGTCGGTCAGGCGGTCGGCGGCGTCGGGTTGGAGGCGGGTCACACTACTAGAATCGGGTCCGAGGGGCAGGCATGAGCCATGCCGTACGGGCCGCGGCGCGCCGTCGACCCCCTAAATCAAGGGGCTGAGTATAACGACACACTCGGCATCCCCAAACCGGTATTACGCCGCATTGTTCCGCCATGTCTGATCTGCTTACAGCACTTGCAAACGTCTCCGACCGCGTCCGCGAGGCGATGGCGATCACCCGCCGCGGTGCCGAGCAGCTGCTGCCGCAGGCCGACTGGCTGAAAAAGCTGCAGCGCAGCGAGGCCAGCGGCGTGCCGCTGCGCATCAAGTTCGGCATGGACCCGACCGCACCCGACCTGCATCTGGGCCACACCGTGGTGCTCAACAAGTTGCGCCAGCTGCAGGACCTGGGGCATGTGGTGATTCCGCTGATCGGCGACTTCACGACCACCATCGGCGACCCCTCGGGGCGCAACAGCACCCGCCCGCCACTGACGCGCGAAGAAATCGAGGCCAATGCACACACCTATTTCGAGCAGGTCGGCCTCGTCATCGACATGGCGCGCGCCGAGGTGCGCTGGAACAGCGAGTGGAGCGACCCGCTGGGCGCGCGCGGCCTGATCCGCCTGGCCGCCAAGTACACGGTGGCGCGCATGATGGAGCGCGAGGACTTCGCCACCCGCTTCCGCGAAGGCACGCCGATCAGCGTGCACGAATTCCTCTACCCGCTGATGCAGGGTTTTGATTCGGTGGCGCTGAAGGCCGACCTCGAACTCGGCGGCACCGACCAGACCTTCAACCTGCTGATGGGCCGCCACCTGCAGCAGGAAGAAGGTCAGGAGCCGCAGTGCATCCTGACCATGCCCCTGCTCGAGGGCCTGGATGGCGTGGACAAGATGTCCAAGAGCAAGGGCAACTACGTCGGCATCAGCGAGCCGGCGCCGACGATGTTCGCCAAGGTGTTGTCGATCAGCGACACCCTGATGTGGCGCTGGTATTCGTTGCTGTCCTTCCGCAGCGAGGCGCAGATCGCTGCGCTGCAGGCCGAAGTCACGGCCGGGCGCAACCCGAAGGACGCCAAGGTGCTGCTGGCGCGCGAGATCACCGAGCGTTTTCACGGCCGCGCCGCCACCGACGCCGCCGAGGCCGACTTTGCGCTGCGCGCACGCGGCGGCATCCCGGATCAGATCCCGGCGCTCACGCTTGCGGGCGCGCCGCTCGGCATCGGGGCCTTGCTCAAGCAGGCCGGACTGGTGCCGTCGACCAGCGAAGCGCTGCGCCTGATCGAGCAGGGCGGTGTGCGCATCGACGGCGGCGTGGTCAGCGACAAGGGCCTCAAGGTCGGCGCCGGCAGCGTGGTCGTGCAGGTCGGCAAGCGCAAGTTCGCGCGCGTCACGCTGAGCTGAGACCCTTCATCCACCCAGATCGGCCAGCGTGCGCCGGGCCGCCGGCAGCCAGGCCGGCTCCGCAGACTCGGCCCGCTCGACGGCACGTCGCGCCGCCTGGCGCGCGGCATCGACATCCCCCAGCTGCGCACGCAGGGTGGCCAGGTTGTTCCACAGCACTGCCCGGTCCAGGCGTTGTGCCGACGACAGCAGCACGGCGGCGGCCGCGGCGGGATCGCCGGCTGCCGCCCAGGCCTGGCCGGCGCCGACCGCGGCCGTCACGCTGTCCGGCCAACGCCGCACCGCGGCCGCCCAGCCGGGAGCCGCATCCGCCGGGGCGGCGCTGCGGTCGAGGGCGAGCAGGGCACGCAGCACCGTCGGCTCGTCGGCCAAGGCCGGCAGTTCACCCTGCGCCAGCACGACAAAGGCCCAGTGCCCACTGCGCGCCCAGACCGATTCGAACGTTGCCGTCGACCAGCGCACATCGGATTGCGGCCCGCTGTGCAGTCGCACAGCGTCAGCCGCCAGCGCCGTGACCACGAGGTAATGCCAGCGCGGCCACCAGGGCCAGGACAGGTTCACGAGCGCGCCCACCGGTCGGCCGGCGGCCAGTTCGGCGGCGAGTGCGGGCCAGCCGCCCGCGAGCTCGACCGAGAGCCGCCCCAGGCGGCGTGGCGCGGCCAGCATCTCGGCCTGCAGGCTGCCGCCACGCCCGGGCAGGTAGACCGCCTGCGCCAGCAAGGCCGGGTCGACGACCCGCCCCGCCTGCGCCAGCAGCATCGCCAGCACCGCCGGGCCGCACAGGCCGTCGTCCCCGGGCACGAAGGGCACGCCGGGCACCGCGGCCAGCGGCATGCCGTCGAGCCGCGGCGGCGTGGCGCAGCCGGCCAGCGCGAGGCCCGCCAGGGCGGCCAGCGCGCGACGCCGTTTCAGCGGATCGACCGCGTGAACGGGAAGACCTTGGTGAACCCGAGGATGTCGGTGATGAGCAGCAGCACAAAAAGGAAGACGATCGTGCCCAGCACGTCGCTGGCACCGGCCGGGGCGTCGGCGATGCGCGCGGCCAGGGCCTGCGCCTCGGCGTCGCTCAGGCTGTCGACGCGCGCCTGCACGGCGGCCGGATCGACACCCTGCGCGCGCAGGGCCGAGGCAACATCGTCGCGGGCCAGGGTATCCGTCAGCCGGGCTCGTGCCGCGTCCGGCGCCGGCAGCACACCTTCGGCCTGCGCGACGGCCTCGGCCGAGATGGCGGCCGCCTGTGCCGGCCTCGGCAGCACGGCCAGCACAAGACTGGCGCTCAGCGCCCAGATCAGGGCAGGGGAGGAACGGGACATGCGGCGGTCTCTGCGTTGCGGGTGATGCGCAGATGGTAGCGGTGAGCGGGCCGGTCATCGGCATGGCGCCGGGCGGTCTTGTGAGCATCGGTATTCGGCACGGCGACAATCGGCGCATGCAGGTGTCGTCGTATCTGAAGCTGTCGGTGGCCGTCGCGCTGGCCACCATCGGGCTGAAGGCCGGCGCCTGGTGGCTGACCGGCTCGGTCGGCATGCTGTCCGACGCGCTGGAGTCCCTCGTCAACCTGGCCGGCGCCAGCTTTGCGCTCGCGATGGTGACCCTGGCTGCGCAGCCGCCGGACGAAGAACATCCCTACGGCCACCACAAGGCCGAGTACTTCTCCAGCGGTTTCGAGGGCGTGCTGATCCTGGTGGCGGCGCTGGCCATCCTGGCCTCGGCCGCGGAGCGGCTGCTCCACCCGCAGCCGCTGGAGCAACTCGGCCTCGGCGTCGGCCTGTCCATGGTCGCCACGGTGCTCAACGGCGGCCTGGCCTGGGCGATGCTGCGCAAGGCGCGCGAAGCGCGTTCGATGGCGCTGGAGGGCGACGCGCGCCATCTGTTCACCGATGTCTGGACTTCGGTGGGTGTGGTGCTCGGGCTGCTCGCGGTGCAGTCCACCGGCTGGCACTGGCTGGACCCGCTGATCGCGATCGGCGTGGCGCTGAACATCGGGCGCGAGGCGGTGGGCCTCATCAGCCGCTCCGCGCAGGGCCTGATGGACCAGGCGCTCGAGCCCGAGGTGCTGGCGCACATCGAGGCCACGCTGGACGAGTTTGCGCACGCGACGATCCGCTTCGACCATCTGACGACGCGCCGCGCGGGGGCGCGCCGCTTCGTCGACCTGCACATGCACCTGCCGGCCGACTGGACACTGCGCCGGGCCGCCGCGCTGCGCGCCTCGGTCGAGCAGGCGCTGATGAGCGCCGTGCCCGGGCTGCGCGCGACGATCCAGCTCCTGCCCAGCGATGTCGAGGCGCACTTCGACGACGCGCGGGATCTGCTTTGACACCGCCCCCACGCTCACTGCGTTTGCTGCCCCCAGGCCCCGAAGGGGGCACCTTCGTTGCCCTGGGGGCGGTCGGCTCCTTCGGAACGGCCGGGCGGAACTGACGTGAGACCCCCACGCTCACTGCGTTCGCTGCCCCCCGAGGGGGCCATCAGTTCCTTCGGATCGGCCGGGCGGAACTGACGTGAGACCCCCACGCTCACTGCGTTCGCTGCCCCCCG
>CAZWUR010000080.1:0-8334 GCA_964637205.1 uncultured Rubrivivax sp. | reverse complement strand
AGGGGGCCATCAGTTCCTTCGGATCGGCCGGGCGGAACTGACGTGATCGGCCTCGTCCAGCGGGTGGCGTTTGCGCGTGTCGAGGTGGCGGGCGAGGTGGTCGGTGCGATCGGGCCCGGCCTGCTGGTTCTGGTCTGTGCCGAGCCGGCGGATGGCCAAGCGCAGGTCCGGCGTTTCGTCGACAAGCTGCTCAAACTGCGCATCTTCGGCGACGCGGCCGGGCGCATGAATCGCAGCGTGCAGGATGTGGGCGGCGGCCTGCTGATCGTCTCGCAGTTCACCCTGGCAGCCGACACCGCGAGCGGCAACCGCCCCGGCTTCACCGGCGCGGCACCGGCGGCGCAGGGCAAGGCACTCTACGAGGCGGTGCTGGCCGAGGCGCGGGCGCGGCACGCACCCGTCGAGGCGGGCGTCTTCGGTGCCTCCATGCAGCTGTCGTTGCTCAACGACGGACCGGTGACGATTCCGTTGCGCGTGGCGTAGCGCTGCCGCTGCGCTGCTGATCAGCCGCGCAGCGGCAAGGCGATGCCGATGGCCACGAACACGCCGCCACAGGCCTGGTTGAAGCGCTTGCCGGTACGCTGCAGCCAGGGGCCGATGCGGTGCGCCAGGCTGGCAATCGTCACCTCGGTCAGGGTTTCGACCGCTGCAAAGGTGCCGGCCATGACGGCGAACTGAAGCCAAAGGCTGCGCCCCGGGTCGATGAACTGCGGCAGGAAAGCGGTGAAGAACAACAGGGCCTTGGGGTTGGTCATCGCCGACAGCGCGCCTTGATGGAACAGTGAGCGGCCCGAAGCGCGTGGCGCCCAAGCCGTGGCGGCGAAGGCGATCGGCGGCGCCCGCCAGACCTGGACGCCGAGCCAGATCAGATACGCGCCGCCCAGCCATTTCATGACCGTCAACCAGACGACCGAGGCTTGCAGCAGCGCGCCGATGCCGAACATCGACAGCCCGATCACGGCAACGAAGCCCAGCGCGCCGCCGGAGACGGTAAACAGCGCCATGCGCCGACCGTGCAGTGCGCCGTGGGTCAGCGCGAGCAGACCGTTCGGGCCGGGCGAAAGCGACAGGCCGATGGCCGCCAGCAGGTAGATCAGCCAAACATCGACATTCATGCCGACAGATGCTGCTGCAAGTACCCCGTGCGGTCAAGAAGCCTGGGGGTGGCCGACGCCCTGGCGACGCCGCGCATCGGCATCGCTCGACGCAGGGGCTCGCCTTCAGTCCGCGTACGGCCCCGCGGCCTTGATCGCTGCACCCCATTTCTGGATTTCGGCGGCGACGAAACGCTTGTGTCCGGCCGGAGCCAGGCGGCCATCGGTCACGATCACCGCGCCCAGGGCCTGCTGCTTGCCGACGAAGTCGGCGTCCTTCAGCGCGGCACGCAGCGCTTCGTTGATCCGGGTCGTGACGGCCGCCGGCGTGCCTCCGGGGGCGTACAGGCCATGCCAGATGCTGATGTTGAAACCCTTCAGGCCCTGACTGTCCAGCGTCGGCAGCCGCGCCAGCGCCGGGGTCGTCAGCGGGGTCAGTGTCGTCACCGCATAGGCCTTGACCTTGCCGGCCTCGATCAGCGTCGTGGTGTTGGTGGTCTGGTCGCACATGATGTCGACCTGGCCGCCGAGCAGGTCGCTCATCGCCGGCGCGGTGCCCTTGTAGGGCACGGTGGTCACGTCGAGCTTGATCGCCTGCTGGAACAACAGGCCGCACAGATGGGATGCGGCGCCGAGGCCGGCATTGGCGAGGTTGACCTTGCCCTTGTTCGCCCCCAGCCACTTGATCAGTTCGGCGAAGCTTTTCGCCGGCAATGTCGGGCGGCCGATCAGGGTCATCGGCACCTCGTTGACCAGGCCGAGATACTCGAAGTCGTCCAGTGCCTTGTAGGGCAGGTTGCGGTACAGCGAGGCCGAGGTGGCCATGCCGATGTGATAGAGCAGCAGGGTGTAGCCGTCGGGCGCAGCCTTGGCGACCTTGGTGGCCCCCAGGGTGCCGCCGGCGCCGCCGATGTTTTCGATGATCACCGTCTGACCGAGCGCCGCGCCGAGCGCCATGCCGAGGTCGCGCGCGACCTTGTCGGTGGGGCCGCCGGCCGAGAAGGGCACGACGAGGGTGACCGGCTTGTCCGGGTAGGCGAGCGCCGCGCCAGCGACGAGCGCGGCCGAGAGCGCGAACAGCGACGGCTTGATCAAAGCGGAAATCCAGGGCATCGACGGCGAAGGCCGTGATGGTAGGCAGGCCCCGGCGGCCCTGCGGCGCGGAAACTACCTAGCGCACAGGGCGGTGTCAGTCGTAGCGCCGCGCGTCCTCGATGACCTTGCCGTCGTTGGCCAGGCTGCCCGGCGCGACCAGGGCCACCTCGCCGCGCAGCTTGGTCACGTCGCGCAGGCTGTCGGCAAGCGCCGCGGCCAGGCCCTCGGGAGCGTCGGCGCACTCGACCTGCAAGGTCATGCGGTCCCTGGCCATCTCGCCTTCGATGACCAGCCGGCCGCGGCCGGCCTCGGGATGGCGCTTGAGCACCTCGGCCACCTGGCCCGGATGCACGAACATGCCGCGCACCTTGGCGGTCTGGTCGGCACGGCCCATCCAGCCGCGGATTCGCGGCGCCGTGCGGCCGGTGGGGCAGCGCCCGGGCAGCATCGCCGACAGGTCGCCGGTGCCGAAGCGGACCAGCGGGTAGTCGGGGTTCAGCGTCGTGACGACCACCTCGCCGACTTCGCCGTCGGCCACCGGTGTGCCGGTGCCCGGGCGCACGATCTCGACGATCACACCCTCGTCGAGCACCAGGCCCTCGCGGGCGGCCGTCTCGTAGGCGATCAGGCCGAGGTCGGCGGTGCCGTAGCTCTGGTAGGCCTGGATGCCGCGTGTCGCCAGCGCATCGCGCAAGGCCGGCGGGAAGGCTTCGCCGCCGACCGAGGCCTTGCGCAGCGACGCCAGCGTGAACCCGGCTGCGTCGGCCTTCTCCAGCGCAATGCGCAGGAAACTCGGCGTGCCGGCATAGGCGTCGGGCCGCAGTTCCTGCATCGCCTGCAGCTGCAACTCGGTATTGCCCACACCGCCGGCGAAAACCGTACAGCCGATCGCCTGGGCCCCGGTCTCCATCATCGAGCCGGCCGGCGTCAGGTGATAGCTGAAGCTGTTGTGCACCAGGTCGCCGGCGCGAAAGCCGGCGGCGAACAGGGCGCGGCCGAAGCGCCAGTAGTCGGTGGCCGCACCTTCGGGTTCGTAGATCGGCCCCGGCGACTGGAAGACACGGCGCGCGGCCTGCAACCCCAGGGCGCGCCAGCCGATCGCCGCGAAACCACCGAAGGGGTCGCCGCCCGCGGCGCGCGCGGCCTGCTGGCGCGCCAGCAGTTCACTCTTGCGCGTCACCGGCAGCGCGGCCAGCGTGGCGCGGCTGCTCACCGACGCGGCGTCGACGCCGCCGAGCAGGGCGGCGCCGGCGGCGGTGGTCCGTGCGCGTGCCACGGCCGTCGGCAGGGCGGCCATCCAGGCGGCCTCGCGCGCTTGCGGGTCGCGCGTCTCCAGCGCGTCGTAGAAGTCGCTCATTCTTCGGACTCCCAGGCTCTGAGGCGCCTTTTCAGGTCGTCGACGAAGCGGCGCAGGTCAAGGCTCGATCTCAGCTGTGTGCTGGTCCATTGCGGCGTCGGCGCCGGGCGCCTGGCCAGTCGCACGACGATGGCGGTTTCGTCGGCGCTCAGCTCGAGCACCGGCCGGCCCTTGATCTCGTAGCGCATGCCGCGCTCGGCCAGCGGCTTCAGATCGCGCAGCTGGCGCTTGAGCAGCACCAGCGCCTCGGCCGGGCGGAAGGGCGGCGGCGCAAAGCTGCCGGCGTCGTCAGCGCTCATGCCAGCCACCGCTTGCGGCGCCGATAGCTCTTCACGTCCTTGAAGCTCCTGCGGTCGCCGCCCCCCATGCCGAGGTAGAACTCCTTCACGTCCTCGTTCTCGCGCAGGGCCTTGGCCTCGCCGTCCATCACGATGCGGCCGTTCTCCAGGATGTAGCCGTAGTCGGAGTAGCGCAGCGCCAGGTTCGTGTTCTGCTCGGCGAGCAGGAAGGTCACCTGCTCCTTTTCGTTGAGGTCCTTCACGATCTCGAACACCTCCTCGACGAGCTGCGGCGCCAGGCCCATGCTGGGCTCGTCGAGCAGCACCATCTTCGGGTTGGCCATCAGCGCGCGGCCGATGGCGCACATCTGCTGCTCGCCGCCCGAGGTGTAGGCGGCCTGGCTGCCGCGCCGTGTCTTCAGGCGCGGGAAGTAGGTGTAGACCTTGTCCAGCGTCGCCGCGATGGCAGCCTTGCCGTCCTTGCGCGTGTAGGCGCCGGTGAGCAGGTTCTCCTCGATCGTCAGGTGCGCAAAGCAGTGCCGGCCTTCCATCACCTGCACCACCCCGCGCTCGACCATGTCCGAGGTGCTGAGTTTGACGATGCTCTCGCCGCGCAGTTCGATCGAGCCCTTGGTGACCTCGCCGCGCTCGCCGGCCAGCAGGTTGCTGACCGCGCGCAGGGTCGTCGTCTTGCCCGCGCCGTTGCCGCCGAGCAGGGCCACGACAGCGCCCTCGGGCACCTGCAGCGAGACGCCCTTGAGCACCAGGATCACATGGTTGTAGATGACCTCGATGCCGTTGACGTTGAGGAGAATGTTGCTCATGGCCGCCCTTTGACTCTTCCAAGCACCGCATGCGGCGCTTGGAAAAGGGCCCGACAAGGGCCCAGGGTGAAGCCGCTGTCGATCAGCTCTGGCAGTCGGCCGGCGCGCGGCGGCTGATCTTGGCGTCGCTGGCGTAGCGCTCTGCAGATGCCTTGACCATCGGGCGGATGATCTGGTCATCCGCCTGCAGCCAGTCGGAAGTCCAGGTGAACTTGCTGCCGTCCCAGGTGTGGACCCTTGTCCACGCCGAACCCATGTGATCGACGCAACTGGTGGACACCGGGCGCATGACACCCTTGAAGCCGAGCCCGTCGAGCTTGGCCTGCGTGAGGTTCAGGTTCTCGAAACCCCAGCGCGCCTGCTCCCCACTCATGACCTTGCCCTTGCCGAAGCGCTCCTGCGCCGCGCGCACGCCTTCGGTGGCCAGCAGCGCCCCGATCACGCCGCGCATGTACAGCACGGTGCCGACCTCTTCCTTGGGCCCGGTGCCCTGGCCTTTGGCGTGCACCTTGTCCAGGATGTCCTTGACAACCTGCGATTGGTACTCGGCGCCATGCTGCATCATGACGGCGCTGTAGCCCTTGGCCGCCTCGCCAACGTCCTTCAGGTCAGGTTCTGCGCCCGACCACCAGGTGCCGAACATCTTCTCCCGCGGGTAACCGGTGGCCACCGCTTCCTTGATCGCCGTGGCGGTCATCACGCCCCAGGTCTGCATGATCACGTAGTCGGGGCGCTGCTGGCGCACCTGGAGCCAGATCGCCTTCTGCTCGACACCCGGCGCCGGCACCGGCAGCAGCTGCAGCGTGAAGCCATGCATCTTCGAGCGCTCTTCGAGGATCGGCAGCAGTTCCTTGCCGAATGCGCTGTCGTGGTAGACGGCAGCGATCTTCTTGCCCTTCAGCTTGGCCCAACCGCCTTCCTTGTTGGCGAGGTGCTGCAGCACGGTGTCGCCAGCAACCCAGTAATGCCCGATCAGCGGGAAGTTCCATTTGAAGATGCCGCCATCGGCTGAATCGCTGCGGCCGTAGCCGGAGGTGATCAAGGAGATCTTGTCGGCCGGCACCTTCGGTGTCAGGGCGAAGGTGATGCCCGTGGACAGGGGCTGGAACACGGTGGCGCCACCGTGCTTCCCTTTCAGGCGCTCGTAGCACTCGACACCCTTGTCGGTCGCGTAGGCGGTCTCGCATTCCTCGACCAGGGTCATGACGCCGTTGATGCCGCCGCGGGCATTGACCAGCTTCATGTAGTCGTTGTGGCCGTTGGCCCAGGGGGTCGCGTTGGGCGCCACAGGTCCGGTGCGTCCGGACAGGACCGGAAAGAACTGTTCGGCGGCAACGGCGCTGCCGGTCGCTGCGGCGAATCCGGTGGCGAGCATGGCTGCCATGGCCAGGGACTTGAGTTTCATTGTCTGTCTCCTACAGGGGTGGAAGGTGCACTCGTCGGTGCGCGGTGAAATCATTGCGCCTCAATGGGGGAACGGCCAGAGCCGCAGCTTTTCCTTGCCGATCGACCACAGCCGGGCCAGGCCATGCGGCTCGACGATGAGAAAGAAGACGATCAGCGCGCCGAACACCATGAAGGTCAGGTGAGCAGCGAGGGCGACGTCGATCGGAATGCCGAACCAGTGCGGCAGGTTGTCGAGCACGATCGGCAGGATGACGATGAAGGCGGCGCCGAAGAAGCTGCCCATGATCGACCCCAGTCCGCCGATGATGACCATGAACAGCAGCTGGAACGACCGGTCGATCGAGAACGCTGCGCCTTCCCACGAGCCCAGGTGCACGAAAGCCCATAGCGCACCGGCGACGCCGACGATGAACGAACTGACGGCGAACGCGGTCAGCTTGGCGTGGACCGGGCGGATGCCGATGACGGCGGCGGCGATGTCCATGTCGCGGATCGCCATCCACTCGCGCCCGATGTGGCTGCGCACCAGGTTCTTCGCGAGCAGCGCGAACACCGCCAGGAAGCCGAGGCAGAACAGGTACTTCTCGACCGGCGTGTTGATGATCCAGCCGAAGGCGTCGAGTTGACCCACCGACACCGAACCGGACGAGGAGTCGTTCGTGAACCAGGAAATGCGCAGAAAGGCCCAATCGACGAAGAATTGCGCTGCGAGTGTGGCCACCGCCAGATACAGGCCCTTGATGCGCAGCGAGGGGATGCCGAACAAGACACCGATCACGGTCGCGCACACCCCGCCCAGCAAGATCGACGCGATCAGCGGCATGCCGTCGACCCGCACTTCGAAGTTGTAGGCGGCGTAGGCGCCCACGGCCATGAAGGCCCCGGTGCCGAGCGAGATCTGTCCGCAGTAGCCGACCAGGATGTTGAGGCCGAGTGCGGCCAGCGACAGGATCAGGAAGGGGATCAGGATCGCGCGGAACAGGTACTCCGAGGCCGTGAGCGGCACGATCACGAAGGCCACCGCCAGCAAAAGGCCGATCATCACGCGGTCCTGGCGGATCGGGAAGATCTGCTGATCCGCCGAGTAGCTGGTCTTGAACTGGCCGTTCTCTCTGTAGAACATGTCGGTCTCGATGAACTCTTGGTTTCGGCCCGCGTCGCTTAACTTGCCTGCGGCAAGTCAGCCTGCACCGGAGAATCGTTGAGCATGTTCATACGCGATCAATGATCTTTTCGCCGAACAGGCCCTGCGGCCGCACGAGCAGGAAAACCAGCGCCAGCACATAGGCGAACCAGATCTCGATGCCGCCGCCCAGATAGGGGCCGATGTAGATCTCGGACAGCTTCTCGCCGACACCGATGATGAGCCCGCCGATGATCGCGCCCGGCACGCTGGTCAGCCCGCCCAGGATCACCACCGGCAGGGCCTTCAGCGCCACCAGCGACAGTGAAAACTGCACCCCCAGCTTGCTGCCCCAGATCATCCCGGCGACCAGCGCGACGAAGCCCGCCACGCTCCAGACGATGATCCAGATGCGCGACAGCGGAATGCCGATCGACTGCGCCGCTTGGTGGTCGTCGGCGACCGCACGCAGCGCCCGCCCGGTCTTGGTTTTCTGGAAGAAGATCGACAGCACGGCGACCAGCGCCGCCGCGATGAGCGCCGCGTACAGGTCTTCCTTGCTGATCAGGATGCCGCCGGGAAACACCTTGTCGAGCACGAAGGTCGGATCCTTGGGCAGGCCGATGTCGATCCTGTAGATCGCGCTGCCGAACAGCGTCTGGCCGAAGCCGTCGAGAAAATAGGCGATACCCAGGGTGGCCATCAGCAGGGTGATGCCTTCCTGGTTGACGAGCTTGCCGAGCACCAGCTTCTCGATCAGCCAGGCAGCGATGATCATGACCAGCATCGCGCCCAGGAAGCCCAGGACGTTGCCGACGATCTTGCTCTCGAAACCCAGCCACTGCGGGATCCACTCGGCGAAGCGCGCCATCGCCAGTGCGGCGAACAGCACCATCGCGCCCTGCGCGAAGTTGAAGACGCCGCTGGCCTTGTAGATCAGCACGAAGCCGAGTGCGATCAGCGAATACAGCATGCCGGCCATCAGGCCGCCCATCAGGGTTTCGAGGAAGAACCCCATGCCGGCTCCTAGTGGGTGGTGCCGAGGTACGCGGAAATCACGTCCTCGTTGTTGCGCACCTCGTCCGGGGTGCCGTCGCCGATCTTCTTGCCGTAGTCGAGCACCACGACGCGGTCCGAGATGTCCATCACGACGCTC
>CAZWUR010000079.1:0-17706 GCA_964637205.1 uncultured Rubrivivax sp. | reverse complement strand
TGGTGCTGCAAGACGGTACGGTGTCCGATGGCAAGGTCGAGACCTACGAGAAGGCCGTTTCCGAAATCCTCTGCCCCCCGGACACGTTCTTCACGTCGGTGTTCTCTGCTCAGGGCAAACGACCGCTATCGGCCTTCAAGAACGCGGAGGTCAAGACGCTGTTGGCAGACCTGCTGGGCCTGGAACAGGTGCGCGAGCAGGGTGCGCTGGCAGCCGACGTGGTCAAGCAGCTCAAGGCGGGGCTTGCCGTGGTGCGGCAAGGCGCGGCCAGGGCCCAGGAGGATGCCGCGGGCGTGAAGCGCAGCCTGGCCGATCTCGACGGCACCGCAGAGGCCGTGCAAGCGGCGGCGAGCCAGCGTGTCGCGGCTGCGGTGCGCCTGGACGCGGCCCGGCAACGCATGGCCAAAGTGTCGGCGGAGCATTCGAATGCGGCCGAGACCGAGGTGCGGCGCCGTACGCTGACGGAAGACGCGAAACGTGCGGGTGAAGAACATGCGGCTGGCGCGCGGCGGCTGGCACAGGAGGTGCCGCGGCTGCAGCAGCGGGAAGCGGCTCTTCAACAGCGGGTGGCCTCGCGGCGCCAGGCGCACGCGCAGCGACGCGCCCAGCTGGAGCGGGACATCGGTGCACTGACGGCAGTTGCCCAGCTCAGCGACGCGGTCGAGAAGGCCGCGGGGCGGCGCCCCATCGCGCATCGTGTCGTGGTTCGCTGCCGTGGCATCGTGGCCCGTGCGCAGGAGAAGGTCGACGTGCTCGAGCGGGCCAAGGCGACACTTGCCGCGCGCCGGCGCGAGCTCGAATCGATCGACAGAGAGGCCGGGCAGGTCGCGCTGCGCCAAGCGGATCTGCAGCGCAGGTTCGGCCTCACGAGCAGCGTGCCCTGTGCCGGCATGGACATCCAGGGGCGGTGCCAGCTGCTGGGCGATGCGCGTGAAGCGAAGGCGCTGCTGCCGTCGGCGGACGCGGCTATCGCTGCGCTGGCCGAGAAGAAGCGCGCTGCAGGGGAGGCGATCGCCGACACCGAGAAGGCGGTGCGCGGTCTGCCCGCCGCGGCAGAGGCACGCAACCGAGCCGAGCAGGTGCTGGAAGCGGCGGAGCAGCGCCTGCGCGAACTTGAGCTGCTTTGCGCGCGCCAAGAGGAGGTGAGGCGCGCTGCGACGACGCTGTCGTCGCTGGTCGAGGATCTCGCGAAGCTGCCGGAGCAGGCCGCCCCGGAGACCGACGAAGAACGGGCGGAGCGGGCCGACATTGCAGCGGCACGGCAGAGGGCCGACGAAGAGCTGCGCCGGCTGACGCAAGTGCGCGATGACGCGCTGGCACGCATCGCGGAGCAAGCGAGCCTGTTGCCGCCTGCGCTGGATCCTGCGCTGCTGGTGGCTGCAAAGCAGGAGGTCGAGGCAGCGGCTCAGGCGGTGGCTACCGCAGAGCGCGCGGAGACGGGGGCGCGACAGCGCGACGAGCGCGCGAAGGCGCTTGGCGAGCAGCTCACTGGCTTGGCGAAGAAGGAGGAATCGGCGGCGAAGTCGGCTGCGCGCGTCGAAGCCGAGCTGGCAACCTGGTCGCTGCTGGCGAAGTGCCTGAGCAACGATGGTGTCATCGCGCTGGACATCGACGATGCAGGGCCGACGTTCTCGGCGCTGGCCAACGAGTTGCTTCTGGCGTGCTACGGTCCCAGGTTCACCTTGCAGGTGATCACCCAGTCAAGCAATGGGAAGGGCGAGCTGCGGGAGGACTTCGACATCATCGTGCACGACGGATGGCGCGACGAGTCGAAGAGCTTGAAGCTGGTGAGCGGCGGCGAGCGCGTTTGGATCTCATGCCGTGATCGGCATGAGATCCACTATGCCGAGACGCCGGATATGCCGAGTTCGCGATCCGGCCGGCGCTCCCGCCCCTGCAACTGCGCCGCAGGTACCTGCGAAGCGATGCGGCATAACACGTCGGGATCGGAGACGATGAGCCCCGACGCGCGCGGAGGCAAGAGCCTCAGCCTGATGAGCGGCGGGGAGCGGACTTTCATCGACGCCTGTCTGACGCGCGCGATCGCCCTGTACTTGGCCCAGAACACCGGGCGGCGATTCGACACGCTCTTCTCCGACGAGGCCGATGGGCCCCTCGACCCCGAGCACAAGCGCATGTTCATGGCCATGAAGCGCGAAGTCCTTCGGCTCGGTGGCTACCGGCAGGAGTTCTTCATCACCCAGACCCCGCACCTCGCAACGATGGCCGACGCAATCATCGACCTCGACGCCATGCAGGCCGATGCGCATTCAGATATTGATCTGGTTGCTGAAGAAGCTCGTAGGTAGATGGGTTCAGTCGACGCACCTCGAACTTCGACGCGCACCATACAGGCACTCCTCACGCTGCGCTCCGACCGTACAAGATGCGCGTAAAGCGAACGCTCGGATGCGAAGGCCGTACGTCAGTGCCCGGCCATCAACTGTCATTCGACCTGCCAACCGATACCCGACACTCGCGCAGGGCAGATGAACCGCGACCCGCACAGCCAGCCCATCTGGTCGCAAGTGCCCCCACTCTTGCAGGACGCGAAACACTGACTTGGCGCGCGCAGGCATTCCGTTGCGCGGCAGACGCGGCCACAGTCACGGTCATGCGCCGCCCATGCCGCGGTGCAGCCCCACGGAGCCCTCCATGTCCCACGCCTTCGCAGAGATCGCCTTCACGCCTTCAGTCAAGGCCGCGCAGCAGCGCGACGGCAGTCGGTCGAACTACGCACGCAATTTCGAAGGCAACGCAGAGGTCTTCAACGACCGCCTTGGCGAGGCCGAGGTCGACTTCATCGCCGCGCAGCGCAGCTTCTACATGGCCACGGTGTCCGAGACCGGATGGCCCTACCTCCAGCACCGCGGCGGTCCGCGCGGCTTCCTGAAGGTGCTGGACGACAGGACCCTGGCCTTCGCCGACTACGCCGGCAACCGGCAGCTCATCAGCGTGGGCAACCTGGCCACGAACGACCGCGTCGCGCTGATCCTGATGGACTACGCGCAGCGCGTGCGGCTCAAGCTGCTGGGCCGCCTGGCCGTGCAGGACCTGGCACCACAGGATTCGTTGGCCAAGACATTGATCGACCCGGCTTACCGCGCGCGGCCGCAGCGCGCCATGGTCATCACCGTCGAAGGCTTCGACTGGAACTGCCCGCAGCACATCCCCGTGCGCATCGACGCCGAAGACGTGCAGCGCGCGCTTGACCAGCGCGACGCGCGCATCGCCGAGCTGGAAGAACGGATCGCCCACCGCACCGCCGGCTCGCCTGCATCGGGCTGAACCCTGCCGCCTGTCGGACGGCCGTGCGCCCGTCCGATCCCGTGTCTGTCTGCCCCGTCCCCGCTTCGTTCGCGTGGGGACGAAGGCTCCCTGTCGCCCGCGAACCATCTACGTCCCCAAGGAAAATCGCATGTCCATTACGCTCCACGGCTTCCCCCTTTCCGGCCACTCGCACCGTGTTCAGCTGGCACTGTCCCTGATGGGGCTGCCGCATCAGGTGGTGCAGGTCGACCTGAAGAACGGCGCGCACAAGTCGCCCGAGTTCCTCAAGTTCAACCCCTTCGGGCAGGTGCCGGTGCTTGACGACGACGGCACCACGCTGTTCGATTCCAACGCCATCCTGGTCTACCTGGCCAACAAGTACGACGCCGACCGCCGCTGGCTGCCGCGTGACCCCAAGGGCCAGGCCGACGTGCAGGCCTGGCTGTCCGTGGCGGCAGGACAGATCGCCTTCGGCCCGGCGGCTGCACGCCTGATCACCGTGTTCGGTGCCAAGTACAACGCAGAAGACGTGATTGGCCGCGCGCATGGCCTGCTGAAGGTGATGGACGCGCAACTGGCGGCCCGCCAGTTCCTCGTCGGCAACAGCGCCACGCTGGCCGACATCGCCGGCTACAGCTACATCTCGGCCGCGCCTGAAGGCAACGTGGACCTGGCCGCCTACCCGAACGTGCGTGCCTGGCTTGCCCGTGTGGAAGCGCTGCCCGGCTTCGTGCCGTTCCAGAAGACGCCGGTCGGCCTGGCTGCCTGATCGTCACACGCCGCGCCACCCCAGGAGCCGACCATGGACGCCGCCACCGTACGCCACGACAACCCCTTCCACGCCGGCGAGCAGGCCGTGCACGAACGGCTGGGCATCCGCGAACGCATGGTCGACTTGGGGCAGCGCGTCATCCGCACCGCGATGCCCGAGCAGCACCAGCGCTTTTTCGAGCAACTGCCGTTCATGCTGGTGGGCTCGGTGGATGCGGCAGGCCGGCCCTGGGCATCGACGCTGGTGGGTCGGCCGGGCTTCGTGCAGGCCCCGGGCGCCAAGCGGCTGGACTTCCAAGCCCGGCCGATCCCGGGCGACCCACTGGCCGACGGCCTGACCCCGGGCGCGCAACTGGGTTTCCTGGGCATCGAACTGCACACCCGCCGGCGCAACCGCGTCAACGGCCATGTCGTGGCCACTGATCAGGGCGGCTTCAGCGTCGAGGTCGACCAGTCCGTGGGCAACTGCCCGCAGTACATCCAGGGTCGCGAGTTCACGTGGGTGCGCGACGCTGCCGACATGCGGCCGCGCGCCACCGAGGCGCTGAGCGCGCTGGACGGTGACGCGCGGGCGCTCATCGACCGGTCTGACACGCTGTTCATCGCCACGCAGGCGCCCGCTGCAGACGACGGTGCCGACGTGACAACCGGCCGCGGTGCCGACGTCTCGCACCGCGGCGGGCGGCCCGGCTTCGTGAAGATCGAGGACGACCGCACCTTCCTCGTTCCCGACTTCACCGGCAACTTCTTCTTCATGACCTTGGGCAACCTGCAGATCAACCCGCGTGCCGGCGTGCTGTTCATCGACTTCGAGACCGGCGACCTGTTGACGCTGACCGGCACCGCGGAGGTGGTGTGGGGCGGCGAGGACCTCAAGGCCTTCGACGGCGCCGAACGCGCCTGGCGATTCCGCGTGGAATCAGGCTGGCGTCTACGCGACGCGCTGCCACTGCGCTGGGCGTTTCGCGACTTTTCGCCCAACGCCACCCTCACCGGCACCTGGGCCGAGGCCGAGGCGCGCCGCGAGGCCCTGCGCCTGGCGCAGACCTGGCGGCCCTACCAGGTCACGCGCATAGTCGACGAGAGCCGCGTCATCCGCTCCTTCCACCTCGCGCCTGCCGACGGCCATGCGGTGCCGCCGTTCCACGCGGGCCAGCACCTGCCGATCCGACTGAAGACTCTCACAGGAGAGACACTGCACCGCACGTACACGATCTCGCAGGCGCCCAGCGAAGACGGCCTGCGCCTAAGCATCAAGCGCGAGGGCGTGGCCTCCGGCCATCTGCACGACCACGTGCACGAAGGCGACGTGATCGAGGCCCTAGGCCCGCGCGGCCAGTTCACGATCGACGCGACGCTACGCCGGCCGGCGGTGCTGATCGGCGCCGGCGTGGGCATCACGCCGATGGTGGCCTTTGCGCGGCATGTGGTGACCGAAGGATTCCGCCACCGTCGCACACGGCCGCTGCATCTCGTCCAGGTGGCGCGCAGCCAGGACCTGCGTGCCTTCGGCGGCGAACTGCAGGCGCTGGTGCTGCGGGCCAAGGGGGCGATGAAGCTGCACGTGGTGCTCGACGAGGGCGTAGGCGCACCGGAAGGCGCACTCAAGGGCCCCCTGACGCTGGACTTGCTGGAGGCGCTGCTGCCCTTCGACGACCACGAGTTCTTCCTCTGCGGCCCACCCGGTTTCATGCAGGCGCTGTACGACGGCCTGCGCGACCTGGGCGTGCGCGACGCCCGCATCCAGGCCGAGGCCTTCGGGCCGTCGTCGCTGAAGCGCCGACCCGACGGCGCCACGGCCGTACCCACGCCGCCGGCACCGGCGGCGAAGCAGGCAACGGTGACCTTCCTGCGCAGCGGCGACGCCGCCGAGTGGACGCCCGAGCGAGGCACGCTGCTGGAGTTTGCGGAGGGAAAAGGCTTGAACCCGCCCTTCTCGTGCCGCGCCGGACACTGCGGGTCGTGCGCCACGCGCATGACGACCGGGCGCGTCACCTACGCCGAACCCACGGCATGGCGGCCGGCGGAAGGCGATGTGCTGTTGTGCTGCGCGGTGCCGGCCGCCAGCGGTGGCGAGCGCATCGAACTGGATCTCTGAGCGCGGCCGGTCGTCAACCGGCGGCAGGCGACTGCGGCCACGCCTGCATGGCCAGGTCGGCCAGCTGCTTTAGCAGGGCTGGCTTCGCGCCGTCCCTGGCCTGAACCGCCAGACCCTGGACCACCATCGCGAAATACGCGGCCAGTGCGGCCGTATCCGAGTCGGCGGGCAATTCACCGTCCTGTCGGGCGCGGTTCAGCCGCGCGCGGATGGCAAGCTGCGCAGCTTGTCGACGCCCCGCCACTTCGACCACCAGCGCGCCATGGGCCGCCGACGCCTGCAACTCCCCCGCGGCCACCATGCAGCCGAGCGGGTGCTGGGCGTCGGCGAACTGCCGCGCCGCAGCCTGCAACATCTGCTCGACCGCCGCGTGTGCACTGCCCGTGCCGGACATCGGCTGGCTCAGAAAGCCCCCGTAGCGCTGGCCATACAGCGCCAGCGCTTCGCGGAACAGCGCCTCCTTCGAGCCGAAGGCGGCATACAGGCTGGGCGGTGCAATGCCGATGGCGGCCGTCAGCTGCGCCGTCGACGTGCCTTCGAAGCCATGGCGCCAGAACAGGTCCATCGCTGTGTTCAGGGCTTGTTCCCGGTCAAAGGCCCTGGGTCGGCCGGCGCGCTTCGGGGCGGGTGCGTTGTCACTGTCCATCGCATTAGTGTAGCAATCCATAAAAAATAGCTTGACGCCAACCCAAGTGCCCTCTTATTCTTTATCGGTCACTACACATTATGTCGACCACATGTCCACCACCTCACGTCACTTCCAACTGGCCTCCAATGGCAGCAAGCTCAAACTGCACCACGGCACACGCAATGGCCTGGCGCCCCAGCCGCAGCAAGTGCTGATTCGCATGGGCGCGGCCAGCCTCAATTACCGCGATCTGCTGACCTTGCAGGACCCAGCGTCGAACCGCGAAGGGCTGATCCCCTTGTCCGACGGTGCAGGAACGGTGGTGGCGGTCGGCGCTGCCGTCACCCGCTGGAAGGCTGGCGACCGGGTCAGCGTCAACTTCTTTCCCGCCTGGCAAGGTGGTGGGTTTTCTCCGGCCGTGCTGGCCACTGCGCTCGGCGGCGGACAGACCGACGGCATGCTGAGCGAGCACGTGCTGGCCGACGCCGGCGCGCTGGTGGCCGTTGCCGACCACCTAAGCCTGGCCGAAGCCGCCACCTTGCCCTGTGCCGCCGTGACGGCCTGGCATGCGCTTTTCGAGCGCGGCCAGTTGCAGCCCGGCGAAACGGTGCTGGTGCAAGGCACCGGCGGCGTGGCCTTGTTCGGCCTGCAACTCGCTGCCGCGCACGGCGCCAAGGTCATCGTCACCTCGTCGTCGGATGCGAAGCTGGCGCGTGCGCGCGCCCTGGGCGCCTGGAAGACCATCAACTACAAGGCCCAGCCCGCCTGGGACGCGGCTGCGCTGGACATCACCGAGGGCCGCGGGGTCGACCACATCCTCGAACTGGGTGGGCCCGACACCTATGACCGGTCCATCGCCGCCATCGCACCAGGCGGGCGCATCGCCCAGATCGGCGTGCTCACGGGCTTCGCGTCACGGCCCAACATCCTGCCGCTGCAGTTCAAGAATGCCAGCATCCACGGCATCTGCGTCGGCTCAGTGCAGCACTTCGAGCGACTGAACCAGTTCCTGTCGACGCACCGCATCCGGCCAGTGGTCGACAAGACTTTTGCGTTTGACGATGCGCCGGCCGCCTATGCGCACCTGCAGTCGGCCAGCCACTTCGGCAAGGTGGTGATCGACCTGAGCTGACACCCGCCGACGCCCCCGACTGCGCAGCGCCTCAACCAGCCTGGCGCTGCCCATACTGACCCACGCGATCCCGACGCCGATCTCCGCTCGCCTGCCGCGGCGTCGCCCATCCTTCCCACGAGACCGTTCCCATGACATCGTTTTCACTGCACACCGTTGACACCGCACCCGAGGCCAGCAAGCCCTTGTTGGCCTCGGCCGGCCGCGCATATGGTTTCGTGCCCAACCTGCTGGCCGGCATGGCCACCTCGCCCGCGCTTCTGGAGGGCTACATGACCCTGGCCGGCATCTTCAACAAGACCAGGCTGACCGAGACCGAGCGGCAGATCATCCTGATGACCTCGAACCGCCTGAACGGCTGCGTCTACTGCATGGCCGCCCACTCTGCCATTTCAACCGGCGCTGGTGTGCCTGCCGATGTAGTGGCGGCGTTGCGAGCCGGCACACCCATCGCCGACGCCAAGCTGGAAGCCCTGCGCCAGTTCACCATCAAGATCGTGGAAAGCCGCGGTTGGCCGGCCGCACACGACGTGCAAAGCCTGCTGGCGGCCGGCTACACACATCAAACGGTGCTCGACGTGATCCTGGGCACCAGCCTGAAGGTGATGTCGAACTACACCAACCATGTCGTTCAGACGCCGCTGGACCCGGCCTTTGCCCAGCATGCCTGGGCGGCAGCCGTTTGATCGACGGCGGGTGCGGGCGGCCCGTGCCGTGCGACTGGCTCCTGCGGCCACGCCAGACCAGCTGCCGTGTGCCTTCAGTTCAATGCTGGATTGGCACGCAGCGTGTCCACCGCCAGGTCGATGAAGGCGCGCACCTTCTGCGTCGCGCGCCGCCCCTCGTGGTGCACCACGTGCACCGGGAGCGGTGCCGTTTCGAAGTCCTCCAGCAGGACCTGCAGCGCACCGCTGCGCACATGCGCCGCCACCTGGTAGCTCAACAGCCGCGCGATGCCCAGGCCCGCCAACGCAGCGGCGATGGCCGAGTCGTTCGTCGTCGTGCGCATTCTTGGCTGCAGGCGCTGCAACAGGGGCTTGCCTGCATCGCTGAAGCGCCACTCCGAAACCGGGGTCACGCCCGAGGCCGAAACGATGGTGTGTCGGGCCAGATCTTCCGGGCGCTGCGGCACGCTATGCGCCTTCAGATAGGCCGGTGCGGCCACCAGCACACGACGAACGCGCCCGACGCGAGCGGCCTGCAGCGACGAGTCGGGCAGTTCGCCGATTCGCACCGCCACGTCGATGCCCTCCTCGACGACGTTGACCACGCGGTCCAGGAACAGGCACTGCGCGTCGACCTCGGGGTACTGCTGAAGGTAGCGCACCAGGATCGGCGTGACGTAGAGCTGGCCGAACAGCACCGGCGCCGTCAGCGTGAGGGTCCCGCGTGGGGCCGCGTGCGTGCCAGTCGCGACCGTCTCGGCCTCCTCGATGTCGGCCAGGATGCGGCGGCAGTCCTCGGCGAACCGGGCGCCGGCGTCCGTGACCCGTACCACGCGCGTGGTGCGGGTGAGCAGCCGCAGCCCCAGTCGCTCTTCCAGTTCAGCCACCGCGCGCGTGACCACCGGCGGCGACAGGTTGAGCTTGCGCGCCGCACTGGCAAAGCCGCCGCTGTCGATGACGGCGACGTAGGTGGTCATGGCTTGCAGGCGGTCCATGTTGTTTCCGTTTCAGAAAGGTTGTCTTGGCTGGAACAAGGATTCTCTGCGCAGCCGCCATCACGCAAAGTTCGTCCGCCGTCCCGACCTGAACCTGGAGCCTCGATCATGTTGCCCGCACCCTACTTTGGTGAAGTTCCCAACGACCTGGGCTACGAGGCTGCCTGGTTGGGTCGCGACGTGATGCGGGCCTTGATGGACATGCCGCGCCACCTACCCCTCGATGAACCCACAGGAACCCGCCATGACCACAACGACCACACCACGTCCGCCGCTGCCCCCTTTTACACGCGAGACCGCGGCGCAGAAGGTGCGCCTTGCCGAGGACGCCTGGAACACGCGTGACCCGCAGCGCGTGGCGCTGGCCTACACGATGGACACGGTCTGGCGCAACCGCGCCGAGTTTCCGGTGGGCCGCGCGCAGGTGCAGGCCTTCCTCGAGCGCAAGTGGGCGCGCGAACTGGACTACCGGCTGATCAAGGAACTGTGGGCGCATGACGGCCACCGTATCGCGGTGCGCTTTGCCTACGAATGGCGCGACGACGCTGGCAACTGGTTCCGTTCCTATGGCAACGAGAACTGGGAATTCGATGACCTCGGCTACATGCACCGGAGGTTCGCCAGCATCAACGACAAGCCCATCACCGCCCAGGATCGCAAGTTCCATTGGCCGCAGGGCCGCCGGCCCGACGACCACCCGGGGCTGAGCGAGCTGGGTCTCTGAACGCGCGGGCAGCGACCATGAACCAGAACCCTGTCATCGAGACCGACGTCGCCATCATCGGTGCCGGCACCGCCGGCATGTCGGCTTACCGCGCAGCGCTGGAGCACACGCCGCGGGTGCTGGTGATCGAGAGCGGCGTCTACGGCACCACCTGTGCGCGTGTCGGCTGCATGCCCAGCAAGCTGCTGATCGCGGCGGCAGAAGCGGCGCATGCGGTGGCCGGTGCCGCGCGCTTCGGCGTCATGGCCGGACCTGCGGCTATCGATGGCCGCGCCGTGATGGCGCGCGTGCGCAGCGAACGGGACCGCTTCGTCGGCTTCGTCGTCGACGCCGTGCAGCGCTGGCCCGCTGAACACCGGCTGGTGGGCCACGCCCGCTTCGTCGACGACCACACGCTTCAGGTGGGTGCGACGCAGGTGCGCGCGCAGCGCGTCGTCATCGCCACGGGCTCCCGGCCCAGCGTGCCCGCAGCCTGGCGCACGACGCTGGGTGACCGGCTGATCATCAACGATGATGTCTTCGAATGGACAGACCTGCCGCGTTCGGTCGCGGTGGTGGGTGCGGGTGTCATTGGCCTGGAACTGGCGCAGGCGCTGCACCGGCTGGGCGTGCGGGTGCGCCTGTACGGCCGCACCGAGCGTGTCGGCCCGGCCACCGACCCGGCTTTGCAGGCGCTGACTCGCCAGGTGTTCGCCGCGGAACTGCCGTTGAGCACCGACCCCGCAGCGATCGAGCCGCACCGCGACGGTGACAGCGTCGTCGTGCGCGCCACCAGCCGCGACGGCAGCGTGCACGAGGAACGCTTTGATTGGCTGCTGGCCGCTACCGGGCGCCGGCCGAACGTCGACCAGCTCGGCCTGGAACACACCACGCTGCCGCTGGACCCGGACGGCATCCCGGTGCACGACCGCCGCAGCGCCCAGGTGGCAGATCGCCCGGTGTTCATGGCGGGCGACGTCAACGAGGACCGACCGTTGCTGCACGAAGCGGCCGACGAAGGACGCATCGCAGGCGACAACGCCGGCCGCTTCCCCGACGTGCGCGTACGACCGCGCCGCGCGCCGCTGGCGGTGGTGTTCAGCGAGCCCCAGATCGCGCTGGCCGGCGCCAGCCACGCCGAGTTGTGCACCAGCGGCATCGCCTTCGAGACCGGCCGTGTCTCCTTCGACGACCAGGGACGCAGTCGCGTCATGGGCCGCAACCAAGGTGCCCTGCACGTTTATGCCGAGGCCGGCACCGGCCGTTTCCTGGGCGCCGAGATGCTGGGACCGGCGGCCGAGCACATCGGCCACCTGCTGGCCTGGTCGGTGCAACGCGGCGACACCGTGCAGCAGATGCTGGACAGCCCGTTCTACCACCCGGTGGTCGAAGAAGGCCTGCGCACGGCGCTGCGCCAGCTTCAGCGCGCGCTGCGCATGGGGCCGGTGCCGGTGGAGCGCTGCCTGGACTGCGGCCCCGGCGCGTGAAAAACAGCTTGCAGAAAGCACATCCATGATCGACGTCTACACCGCCAACACGCCCAACGGCGTGAAGGTTCCCATCGCGCTGGAAGAACTCGGCGTGCCCTACCGCGTGCACCGCATCAACCTCGGTGCCAACGAGCAGAAGCGCCCGGACTTCCTGCGCCTGAACCCGAACGGCCGCATCCCGGCCATCGTCGACCCTGACGGTCCGGGCGGCGCGCCCTTGAGCGTCTTCGAGTCAGGGGCCATCCTGTGGTACCTGGCCGAGAAGTTCCCAGGGCTGATGCCGGGCGACGCGATCGAGCGCATCCGCGCGCTGGAGTACACCTTCTTCCAGGTCGGCGGTATCGGGCCCATGTTCGGGCAGGCGGGCTGGTTCGCGCGCCACAGCGAACAGGTGCCGTTGGCCATCGACCGCTACCAAGCGGAAGCCAATCGTCTGACAGCGGTGCTCGAAGCGCGCCTGCAGAGCACGCCGTGGCTGGCGGGCCAGAGCTACTCGGTGGCCGACGTCATGAACTTCGGCTGGTTGCGCGCGCCGCACTACGCCGGCGTGCGTCTCGAGGACTACCCGGCGGTGCAGACCTGGGTTGAACGCATCGCGGCGCGGCCAGCAGTCGTGCGGGGGCTGCAGGCGATCGCCTGAGTGTGGGGTGCCCCGCAGCCGCAGTGCAGCACGGTGGCACGCAAAGCAGCACAGCCGGCGCGCCGGCACTCACGCCGGGACACGGCCGATGCGCTGTGCCAACCACTCGGTGGGTGTCTGCCCCAGCCGCTGGGTGAAGGCCCGTGTCAGCGCATTGGGGCTGCCGTAGCCCACCTCGTCGGCAATGCTCTTGACCTGGCGGCCCTGGGTCAGCAGCCCCTGCGCGACGCTCAGGCGCCAGCCGGCCAGGTACTCGATGGCGGGTTCACCGACGACCTCGCCGAATTGCGCTGCAAAGCGTGCGCGAGACATGCCCGCCAGGTCCGCCAGGCCCTGCAGCGTCCAGGGCCGTTCCGGCGCGGCATGCATGGCATTGAGCGCCTTGGCCAGACGCGCGTCTCCCAGGCCCGCCACCACGCCTGAGCGCAGCAGCCCATGCTCGATGGCATGGCGCAGCAGATAGACCAGCACGACCTCGCTGAGCCGGTTCAATGCCGCGTCGCGGCCGCTGCGTTCGTCGAAGGCCTCGGTGAACAGCGCATCCAGCACACCGCGCATGGCCGGCGCCTCGCGCAACGGCAGCACCAGCAGCGGCGGCAGGCCATGCACCAGCGGGTTGCCGAAGGAGGCACCGAACTCGACCGAGGCGCAGACGAGGTCGGCGCCGTCAACCTCGTCGGCGCCAAGCCGGTGGTGGGTGGCGCGAGGGAAGAAGATGAGGCTCGGCTCGGCGAGTTCCTGCACCCGGCCGTCGGGCGCCGTCAGCTGCAGCCGGCCGGCTTTCAACAGATGCAGGTGGCCGACGCCTTCGACGGCGTCGAAGTTGACCAGGCTGCACAGGTTGCCGGCGTAGAACACGCGCGACCTGAGTTCGAAGCGTTGCAGCAGGGGGGCCAGGCGATCATCCATGGCGTCATCTTGGCTGCTGCCGGCCGATGGGTGAAGCGCTGGCGCGGACAAGAGACTGTTTCCGGGCCGGCAATGACGCGTGCCGCATCAGAAGCGCGGCGGTGCCCACCGGGCAGCGAGCAGGTGGTCGAGCGTCCAGCGCCCGCCACCGCGCCCGACCAGGTACAGCAGCAAGGTCGCCCAGCTCAGGTGGGTGGGCCAGGCCGCGGGGTAGACGAAGAGCTGGATCACGAGCGTCATGCCCAGCAGCGCGGCGGCCGACAAGCGGGTGCCCAGCCCCAGCACCAGCAAGACCGGGAAGGCGTGCTCGGCGTAGGCCGCCAGGTGGGCGGCCACCTCGGGCGGCAGCAGCGGCAGGCGGTACTCGTCTTCGAACAGCGACACCGCGGTGTCGGTGACGCTGAGGAGGCCTTCGACCTTGGTGCGGCCCGACAGCCAGAACACGCCAGCCATTGCAGCGCGCGCGCCGAGCGCCAGCAGATCGTGACTGATCCAGCCGCCGACGCGGTCGCGCAGCGCCAACAGGCGATGGGCCGGGCGGGCAGGGGCAGAGTGCACAGACGTTGCGTTCATGTCATGAATCCATTGAGAAAGGTGGAGGCTCTTGCTCGGCAAAGGCGCCTTGCGCGAACAGCGTGGACAGCAAAACCTGCAGGTCGGCTTCGGGCGCCACCTGCAGCGCGGCCTCGGCCGCATCGGCCAGGGGCAGGCCTTGAGCGCAGGCCTGCAGGAAGGCGCATCCGGCGGCGTCGGTCTCGCAAGACAGCACTTCGTCGTCGGGGCGGGTGATCAGCACCGCCTGGCCGCGCCACGGCGTGGTGAGTCGTTCGATGTCGGCGGCGCGCGCGGTCGACCACAGGTCCCACACCGGCAGCGTGCTGTCGCCGTGCCACTGGGTGGCCGGCGCCAGTTGCAGCCGTGCCGCCGCCAGGCGGCCGGGGTCTTGCGCAGCCCAGCGTGCGAGGTCCAGCGGCACGGCGTCGGCCGCCACGTGCGCCTGCGTCCACATCCGGTCCAGCTGTGCCAGGTTCTGCAGGTACGGCCAGTCGCTATCGGGTTCGCACCCGCGCAGGAAATCGGCGAAGGTCTCTCCGTACAGGATCAACCGCGCATCGGTGGGTGGGTGCAAGCGCGCAAAGCGGGCCGCCAATGGGCGGAACCAGGGCTCGCCGAGCCAGTGCGCGACGCTGGGGAAGTTCGCTTCAAGTGCGGCGATGCTTGCCTGCAGACCCGTGTTGGCATACACCGCAAAGCCCGGATCAAAGGCTTCGGGCAGGGCCTCCTCGGGCAGTTCGCCCGATCGCCAGGCCTCGATTGCCGCCAGCCAGCGCGAGTAGAAGTTGCTGGGCCGGTTCACGAAACGGCCTCCACGGTGTCGAGGATGCGTCGCGCCTGGTCGGCTTCGGCGAGCAGGGCTTCGAAGGCGGGCAACCGTCCATCCCATTCGATGAGGGTCGGCCGTGGCCCGATGCGCTCCATCAGCCGCCTGTACAGGGCCCAGGCACCCTCATGCACCGGCGCGTCGTGCGAGTCGATCCACAGGGCATCGCCCAGGCGCGGATCGGCCGAGTGGCCGGCCAGGTGCACCTCGGCCACGGCGTCGGCGGGCAGGCGGTCCAGCCAGTCCTCGGCCGCGAACCCCAGGTTGTGCCCGCTCAGATGGACATTGGCGACATCCACCAGCAACTGGCAGCCGCTGCGCCGCACCAACTCGCACAGGAAGTCGACCTCGTCCCAGGTGTGTCCCGCCATCGCCAGGTAGTGCGACGGGTTCTCGACCGCCAGAGGCCGGCCGATCGCTTCCTGCACGATCTGCACGTGGTCGACCACGCGCTGCAGCGACTGCGCGTCGCGAACGAAGGGCAGCAGGTCGGGCTCGTAGCGCGCGCCCAGGCGCGACCACGCCAGATGTTCGGACACCCGCACCGGCCGCACCCGGGCCACCAGTGCCGCAAAACGGCGCAAGTGATCCGGGTCCGGCGGTTCGGCCCCGGCCAGTGACATGGACACGCCATGCAGCGATACCGGGTGCACGGCAGCCAGCGCATCGAGCAGGCGCGGGCGCGGGCCGCCGTCGACCATGTAGTTCTCGGCGTGCACCTCGAACCAGAGGCCCGGCTGACGCGCCGCCAGCGCCGGCTGCAGGTGCAACGGCTTGAAGCCGAGCCCGGCGGCGAGATGGGTCATGGCCTTGCCCCAGCGATGTTGGTGGCGGTTCTGGCTCAGACCTTCAGGGGCGTCAGCGAGCCGTTGCCCTTGGGGGTCTTGATCGCCAAGCAGGTGCCGGCCGGCACCTTCTTCCAGGCATTCCCCTGGTAGTCGACCTTGGAGGTGCCGGCGCAACTGGTGCCGGGGCCGGCAGCGCAGTCGTTCTGGCCGGCCAGCGAAACGCCGTAGCACTTCTCCATGGCGGGCTTGGCCGGCTTGTCGGCGGCCAGTGCGGCGCCTTGGGCCAGCGCGGCCAGCGCCATCACACTCAACATGGTGCGGCGGGTGGACATGGTGTTTCTCCTTTCGATGGGTTGCGGTTCGTCGCGACGGCAGGCGCGGGCAGGCTCACGGGCCTGCCCGGCCCCGCTCAGGCCAGCGACTTCGGGGTCTTGCCCTTGATCTGCGGCCAGTTGACATCGGCCTTCTTGTTGTTGCCGGGCACGTCTTCCAGCCACTTCTTCTGCACGTCCTTGCTGACGTTCAGGTAGAGCTTGCCGTCATGGATGCGCCAGGCGTTCGGGTCGCCGTCGAGCTTCTTCTCCAGCGCCACGCCCATCGCGCAGAAGCCGCCGTACTGAGGCGCGTACTTCGCCGGCTCGGCCTTGAAGGCGTCACGGTTGGCGGCGCTGGCGAAGTGGTAGGTCACGCCGGCGTGGGCGGCGTTGAACTCGGCCTTGCCGGCCGTCGGGGCGCCGGCGGTGAAGTAGGCCACCGGGTCGTGGCCCTTCAGGCCTACGCCCTTGGCGTCGACGTTGACGGCAGCGGTGGAGTTCTCGTCGTAGGCGTGGGCTGCGATTGGCGCGAGTGCGGCGCCCAGGGCGATCGCGGTGGTGACGGCCAGCAGGCTGGCGCGCAGGGTTTTCGTGTTCATGGTGTGTTCCTTGTGTCGTATCGGTTCGGGTGGGAGGGGAAGTGCGTCAGCGCCGCGTCACGCCGGAGTGAAGGCGCTGACGCGGGGGAAGTCGACGTCGGTTTGGGCCACGTTGTTGACGTAGTTGGTCAGCACGTTCAGCGCCACGTGCAGCACGATCTCCACCGTCTCGGCGTCGTTGAAGCCGGCGTTGCGCAGGGCGGCAATGTCGGCGTCCTGCACGCGGCCGCGCTCGGCTGCCACACGCTGGGCAAAGCGCAGCGCAGCGCCGTTGCGGGCGTCGGCGGCGCGGCCGTCACGGGCCTGGGCGATCTGCTCGTCGCTGAGCTTGACGAGGTTCTTGCCGATGTAGCTGTGCGCGGCCAGGCAGTAGTCGCAACCATTGAACTCGGCCACGGCCAGCGCCAGCGACTCGCGCAGCCTGGCGTCGAGCGTGCCCTTGTCGAGCGCGCCGCTGAGCGACAGGTAGCCTTCGAGCGCGGCGGGCGACTGACCCAGCAGCTTCATCAGGTTGGGCACGACACCGAGCTTCTTGTGCACAGCGGCAAGCAGGGGCTGGGACGCGGCAGGAGCGTCGGCAACGGCGGGGATGGACAGACGGGACATGGTGGTACCTTTCAGGGGGTTGGAAGCTGCGACAGGTGCAGCGGGACGGGGAACAGGGGCTTCAGAGCGCAGCGCGCACCCACGACGAGAGTTGCGTCTCGTCGTGAAGACCGACCAGCCGCGAATGGGCCTGGCCGCCCTTGAAGAGAATCAGCGTGGGGATGCCACGGACGCCGTGGGCGGTGGCCAGTTCGGGCGCGTCGTCGACGTTGAGCTTGCGCACCTGGACCTGGCCCTCAAACTGCCGGGCCAGTTGTTCGAGCCGGGGTGCCAGCGCACGGCAGGGGCCGCACCACGGGGCCCAGAAGTCGACGACGACGGGGCCCGGTTCGGTGGCGATAAAGGCGGCGAACGACTCGGAGTCGAGCGCGGCGGTCCTGGTGGAAGTGGCGGTTTCGGACATGACGGACACCTTTTGCGGTGGTGGGGCCGCGGTGTGTCGCGGCATGTCCGTCACTTTAGGAATCAGCCCCTCAGGCGAGGTGGCTTGGCGTCTCGCACAAGTGGCTCATCGTCGGCTCATCGTCGCGGTCGCAGAATTGCCACTGCACGGCGCTTGGGCGGGCCCGTTGGACTGTCCGGGGTAGTGACCTCGTCGAGTCACCGTGGGGTCAACCATGCCGGAGTGAACGACCGGTTTGGCCCGGACCGGAGGGCGGCAAAGGGTCGTTGGCCGCCCGTCACCTGTCGCCGCTGAAGGTCAGCTGACCGTCCCAT
>CAZWUR010000078.1:0-18050 GCA_964637205.1 uncultured Rubrivivax sp. | reverse complement strand
TCAACTTCCGTGGGACGTTCCGGTTCAACGTCGAGCGGTACGCGGACGTGCTGGTCGAGCGCGCCGCCGGGCGTGGCGTAACCAGATCTGGCCAGTGAGGACCACGGCCACGTGCCGGAGGCCGGGATGTCGGCGATGGGACGGTCACCTGACCTTCAGCGGCGGCCGATCACGGGCGGCCAACGACCCATTGCTGCCAGCCATCGTTTTCAGGACCGGCGGCCGCTGCACCTTCAAAGCTGACATCGGCCGGCGTCCACCCGCGGCGGCGAAATCTTGGAAGCTGCCGTTCGACTTGCCTTATCGCCACTGCGCGTCACGTGGTGGCCGAGGCTTGTAGCGCGAGCAAGCTTGCCGCCGATGCGATCCAGCAGTCGACGCTGCACGCCCGACACCGGGAAATCGACCTATGGCATCGCGGCGCCATGTAACAGCACGCGCCGATCGAAGTCTGCATTGATCTGCATCGCTGGGTTCTGCGGGCAGCATGACGACAGACCGATGCTAGCCTTCCTGCCGATCAGTAGACAAACTCACTATGAACCTGAAACCAGCGACCGATCCGCCGGCCTGCCTGCGCCGTAAACCCAATGCCGACGCCCACGCCAATTGACACCGGCCGTGACACGGTGGTCGTGCTCGGCGGCGGGCTTGCGGGGCTGTATGCCGCCTGGCGGCTGACGCAGGCCGGCGCCAACGTCGTGCTGCTCGAGGCCCAGCAGCGGCTCGGTGGCCGAATCCTGTCGGCGTCGCCGCCTGGGCTGGCCCACTCCGCCGGCACCGCCTACGACCTCGGACCTACTTGGTACTGGCCCGCACTGCAGAGCCGACTGCCGCGGCTGATTCGGCAACTGGATCTCCATGCGTTCGAGCAGCCTGCCGACGGCGACGCGCTGTTCGAGCCCGCGCCCGGCCAGCGCCAGCGAATGGTCTATGGCCCCGAGATGGCCGGTTCGATGCGCCTGCACGGCGGCATGGCGTGCCTCATCACCGCGCTCGCGTCGCGCATCGAAGCCGGCCGCGTTCGGCTTGGCCATCGCGTGGTCGGCCTGCATCTGGCGGGTGACGCCCTGGAGCTGGACGTCACCACTGGCGACGAGGGCCCAAGCGTGCAGCTGCGTGCGACAGCGGTCATCTGCACCCTGCCGCCCCGTCTGCTGGCGCGGTCAGTCACCCTCGATCCGCCGCTGCCAAAGGCCATCATCAACGACTGGTTGGCGCGCCCGACGTGGATGGCCGCACAAGCCAAGTTAGTAGCGGTCTTCGAGCGTGCGTTCTGGCGCGATGCCGGCCTGTCCGGTCAGGCGCAAAGCCGTGTCGGGCCGCTGGTGGAGATCCACGACGCGACGGAACCCGGCGGCCAGCCAGCACTGTTCGGGTTCGTCGGCGTGCCCGCTGCAGTTCGCCGCACGGCAGGCACGCAACTCCACGAGGCCGCGCTCGCGCAACTGCAACGCCTGTTCGGGCCCGACGCGGCGACGCCGCTGCATACCTTCTACAAGGACTGGGCGGACGACCCGTTCATCGCGACGCGCGACGACGAGACTTCGCCGCCGTCCCATCCCCCCTTCGGCGCCCGTACGACCCTGCCCGTGCGCTGGAAGGACAGGCTGTGGTTGGCGGGCACGGAGTCCGCCCGTGAGCACGGCGGCTATCTCGAAGGGGCGCTGGAAGCGGCAGAGGTCGCCGTCCAGGAGTTGCTTGCCCTGCTGCCGACGACAGATTGAACTGGCACCTGCAGTTGCGGTGGAACAGCTCGATGCCAGCGATCGTCGTGTGCCACGGCGTCATTCTTTCAGCCGCACAGAAACAAATGGAACCTTTGTCCGCCACGTTCGTTAACACTGGCAAGGACCATGCGAGCCCTCCACGATCTGGAAGATGACGAGTGCGTCGCCCGCGCGCAGCGCGGCGATGTGGCGGCGTTTTCAGAGTTGGTGGCGCGCTACCAGGATCGCATCTACCGTTTTCTGGTCAGGCTCATGCGCTCGCCCGATGACGCGCTGGAACTGACTCAGGAAACTTTTCTGAGTGCCTACCAGGCACTGCCACGCTGGCGACCCGATGCGCGCTTCACAACCTGGCTGTTCCGCATTGCGCGCAACGAGGCCTTTGACTGGCTGCGGCGCAGCAAGCGGGTCGAGTTCGTGGCGCTGGGAGAGAGGCAGGATTTCGATATTGCCGACCCCGCACCGACACCCGATGCGACGCTGGAAACCAAGCAGCGGCTGCGCGCACTTGAACACGCGCTGGCGCGGCTGCCCACCGAACACCGCGAAATCCTGCTGTTGCGGGAAATCGAGGAGATGTCTTACGACGATATCGCCGGCGTGCTCGACATCAGCCTGGGCACCGTGAAATCGCGCATTGCCCGGGCCCGCGCCGGGCTGCTGGAAAAGATGCCGCGCTGACAGGAGGAAACACCATGACTTGCCCCCGACACAATGAACTGTCCGCCTATGTCGACAAGGCGATGAAGCCGGCCGAACGCGCCCGCTTCCAGCAACATCTGCAGGACTGTCCGGTCTGCCAGCAGCAACTCGAAGATCTGCAGGCGCTGCGGCAAGACCTACGCGCACTGCCCTCACCGACCCTGGGGTTCGACCTCGTGTCCCGTCTGGAGGATCGTCTGGCGGGGCGTTCGGGAGGTCATCTGCAGCACCAGCCACAGCGCCGCCATCGGCGATGGCCGGCGCTGTGGGGTGGCTCCGGCTGGATGCCCACCGGGCTCGCGGCCGGCGTGGCACTCGTCTCCGGTGTCTGGCTGGGTGGCCTGCTGCTTGGCGGGGCCGGCACGACTGCCGCCACCCCCGTCACCATGGTGCGCGTCTTCGACCCGGTGCCTCCGGGCGGGCTGTGCGCCGCCGCAGAACTTTGCCGCCCGCCGAAAGGAATGCGATGAACCGCACCGTCTGGACCCGCTACCTGCTGGTCGTCTCACTCGCCCTGAACGTGGGAATCGTCACGGCCCTCGTCATCCGCCCATCACCTCCCCGGCCGGTGGAAACTGCAGCGCAGCCCGCCCACCTGAATCTGCAGGATTACCTGGCGCTGAGCGCCGAGCAACGCATTCAATGGCAGCAACTGGAGCCGGCGTTCCTGCACGAATTGGCCGCCAACTGGCAGAGCATCCGCCAGCACCGCGAGGCCCTGGTGCGGCACATTTTTGCGGCTGCGCCGGACCGCACGGTGATCGATGCTGAACAAGCCGCGATTGCCAAACTGCAGGGGGCACAGCAGCAGCGCGTCATCACGCAACTGCTTGCCGAGCGCAATGTCCTGGCCGAGCAACAGCGCAAGCGGCTTATGGATCTGCTGCTGAGCCGCTATTCGCAGGAGACGACGGAGGAAGAGCTGCTGCATCGGGACTGACCGCACTGGCAGAAACAAACGCAAAGATAGATGGAACATTGCGGGCAGCGTTTCGTTGAAGACAGCAAGGCTGCGCGATACGGCGGCCTCAACCTTTCTCAACCTCTACCGGAGTCCCTTCATGAAATCCCCTCTCGTCTTGCTGCTCGCCGTTGCCCTGTCGTCACCGTTGTCTGCGCTGGCAGCCGCCGACGCCCACGACCACGGCCAGTCCGCCTCCCACAAGCTCGAACTTAATGCCGGCAAGAAGTGGGGCACCGACGACGCGCTGCGCCAAGCCATGTCGACGATCAACGCATCGGTCTCGAAGACGCTGCCGGTAGCCCACTCAGGCAAAGCGACGCCCGCCCAATACGACGCCTTCGCCAAGGGCGTCACCCGACAGGTCGCCTACATCGTCGAGAACTGCAAGCTTGACCCCGCGGCCGACGCCCAGCTTCACATCATCGTCGCCGACCTCATGAACGGCGTGGAAGCCGCCGAGGGCAAGCACGGTGAGAAGAATCGCGCTACGGGCGTCGTCAAAGTCGCCGAGGCGGCAAACGCCTATGGCAAGTACTTTGACCACGCCGGCTGGAAGGCCGTCAGCATGCCGCACTGAGGGGCACCCTGCACTTGAAAGAGCCGCGGACTTTAGGTTCGCGGCAAGATGGACTGTCTAATCCAACGAAATGAGGTATGCGTCATGTTCATTGTCATTGTCAATTTTCCACCGATCCAGCCGGGTAAGGATGCCGAGTTTCGTGAGTGGTTTGCCCAGACAAACGAGGAGTTCGGAAAACATGATGGATTTATTAGCCGGCGACTTCTCAAACCCATCAACGGCGGCAACTATGCTGCCGTCGTGGAGCATGAGAGCCATGAAACCTTCATGAAAATGCACGGAACCCCCGCGCATGCTAAAGCGAGCGAACGTGTCGCGCCCTTTTTTGATGGCAGCCGGACTCCTCAGTTCTACGATGTGATTGTTGGTTGAAAACCGTAGCCTACTTCGCCAAGGAATCGATGTGAAATTTGATTCCGTGGCGACGTACTGAGTGAAGAAGTGGTACGCGCCATTGCCCGTGATGGGAGATGGATCGAAGTCGAGTGCTACCACCTGCCGCATCATGAGCAACTGCGGCCGGTACATCACTGGACCCTTGAGTTCGGACAAATGCAGCGCGATGCCGGCATCGTTCAATCGCTGCTCGATGACTTCCAGAATTTCCAGTACGCATCAAGCCGAGACCGCGTCGTTGATGCGATCTTCCATGCCGCAATCCGGCTCAGCACCCAAGGTCTGTTCTAGGTGGACGCAGCTACAGGCTGGCGCTGATGCGGGTCTATCGTTCCCGTGAGTTTGAGGAACAAGCGTCCACCCATACCTGCGGTTCGGTTGCACGCAGCGTCGAATTTTGAAGCGAGCGGCCATCTCTGTCGGGCCGCCGGGCAGATTGGTGGCGTCCGGCCTTGTGGTGACGCGTTATCGACGTTCTTGGCGTCGAATGGGTTGTCACCGCAGGTTGCGCTGTACGCCGCAGTTTCAGTCGCCGGGTAGCCCGACGTCGGATGAAAGCCGCATTCAGGCCTCGTTCATGTACCCCGACTCAGACTACAAGCACGGTCCTCGTAGATCGGGTTTGGAAGAGAAGGGGAAACATCATGACATCGACAAAATTGCTGACGGCCATCACTATCGCCACGGCCCTCGTGAGCGGGGTTGCGGTGGCAGGATCTGCGCAGGCAAAGAGTAGCGACCACAAGAAGGCGAGCCCGGTGTACCAAGTGGTGTCCAACACCAGCCTGCCTGGGCAGGCGTCGTACGGCTGGCAGTACTTTTCGAGTCCGCGCGCGGCGCACGCGGTCGTCATCAGCCCGTCGGGCGAGTATTTTCTGAGCCGCGGCAATGGGCCCAAGCAGATCACCGGACCAGCAGGTGACGTGTTGATGACGCAGTCGGCGAAAGAATGACGTTCGCCGCTGTCAGACGAGCTGCTGCGGTTGGCTCCTTGACCGGGGCCGATCGTGGCACACTCGTTTCGACGAGTTGCTTCTGGAGCGGCGACGCAACAGCCAGACGAATGACCGAGACCGCCTCGGAGTCGATCAGGTCGGCCAGAAACTGGCCCGGTCTGATGACGGGCAGTTGATCGATGTCGGCGACGTAACCCTGCGTTAACTCCGCGGCGATCGGCTCGCCGCTCGCCGCCGCCCCAGCGCCGGCGGGTTTTGAGATGATTCGGGCAAAAGGCGCGCTGAATGGAAATCAAGGTTCTGGGATCGGGATGCAGCAAGTGCCGCACCACGATCGGCATCATCGAGCGAGCGGCATTGGCGTCGGGCGTCGAGGTCGAGATCGTCAAGGTCGAGAAGCCCGATGACATTCATGGCTACGGTGTCCACTCGACGCCTGCCGTCGTCATCGGCGGCAAGGTTATGCGCAGCGGCGGACTTCCTTCACACGACGAAGTGCTGAGCTGGCTCAGACCCAACCCCATCGGATTTCTGAGCCACCCGACCCGGCATCTGTTCTTTACCGGCAAGGGCGGCGTCGGCAAGACTTCGCTTTCGACCGCTGCCGCGCTGAGCTTGGCAGACGCTGGCAAGAGAGTCCTTCTGGTGAGCACGGACGCGGCGTCGAACCTGGACGAGATGCTCGGCGTCGAGCTTCGCAACACACCGACGCCGGTGCCCGGCGCTCCAGGTCTTTCGGTCCTGAACATCGACCCGGACAACGCTGCAGAGTCCTATCGACAACGTGTCCTCGTGCAAATGGGCCCTGCTGCCACCGCGACCGAACTCTCGACCGTGCGCGAACAATTGTCTGGGGCCTGCACCACGGAGATCGCCTCCTTCGACGAATTCGCCTCCCTGCTGTCCGACGATCCTGAGCACTTCGATCACATCGTCTTCGACACCGCGCCGACGGGGCATACCTTGCGCCTGCTCAGCCTGCCCAAGGCCTGGAGCGGCTTCCTGGATGGCAACGATCGCGGCGCGTCATGCCTGGGGCCGCATTCGGGGCTGAAGATGCAGGAGGAGCGCTTCAAGGCCGCACTCAATGCGCTGAGCGACCCGACAAGAACCACCGTGATCCTCGTCACCCGGCCCGACAAGGGCGCGATCGGCGAAGCGGCGCGCACGTCGCAGGACTTGCGCGAGTTGGGCTTGAACAACCAGCGCCTCGCGATCAACGGTGTGTTCCGCGCCGCTGACCGAAGCGATGCCGTCGCATCTGCCATCGAGGACCTGGGGCAGCTTGCGCTCGGTGAGATGCCGCAGCCGCTGAAGGACTTGCCGCAGGATCAGGTGCCGTTGCGGGCCTTCGACACCGTCGGCCTGCCGGCCCTGCGTGCATTGCTTTCGTCGGCGACGCCGACCGGCGAGCCCGCGCAGACGACCCCCGCCCAGCGCATCGACCACCTCCAGGGGCTAGCCGCACTGGCTGACGAATTGGCCACTGCGGGTCACGGGTTGATCATGGTCATGGGCAAAGGAGGCGTCGGCAAGACGACGGTCGCGGCTGCCTTGGCACTAGGGTTGATTCAGCGCGGCAAGACCGTGCACCTGAGCACCACGGACCCGGCTGCGCACTTGGCCCGGACGCTCGATGGTGACGTGCCGGGCCTGCATGTCAGCCGCATTGATCCGAAGTTCGAGACCCAGCGTTACGTCGAGAAGATCATGGCCGCCAAGTCACCAAGTCTTGACGTCCAGGAAAGAGCGCTGCTGTTCGAAGACCTGCGCTCGCCATGCACCGAGGAGGTCGCAGTCTTCCATGCCTTCTCGCGCATCGTCAGCGAAGGGCGCAGCGCCTTCGTGGTGCTCGACACCGCACCCACCGGCCATTCGATGCTGCTGATGGATGCGACCGGTGCGTACCATCGGCAGATGATGCGCGAGTTTGAAGGCCACGGCAGCACTCGCGTCGTCACGCCGCTGATGCGGCTGCAGGACGCCGCGTACACCAAGATCATTCTGGTGACCCTGCCGGAGGTGACTCCGGTTTCGCAGGCCGCCGCCTTGCAGGAAGATCTGCGTCGTGCAGGCGTCGAGCCCTATGCCTGGGTGCTCAACAAGAGCGTCCTCGCAGCGGGCACGCGCGATCCTTTGCTGGCGGCGCGGCTGGCGGGTGAGCGCAAGCAGATCGAACGCATGTCCGCCGGCCTGGCCAAGCGCCTCTTCACGCTGCCGTGGCTGACGCTGCCGCCGATCGGATTTGCCGAACTGTCCAAGCTGGTCAGTGACAATGCGCCATCCCATGCAGCACAAGGCTGAGCGTGCCACGCCACGCGTTGCACAGGGTCGCACGCGGCCCGAGCCACAGGTGGTCGACGCCTGCACCGGGCCTCGTCAGCCATGCGCGGACCTGTTGACAAGGAGACCCACCATGAAATACCCCCTCTCGCTGCGCTGCGGCTTGCTGGCCCTGTCTCTGAGCGTGGCCACGCTGCCGGCCTGGGCCGATGACGATTGCGATGCGCCGGTGGAGCGCTGGCAGTCACGTGAAGCCGTGCGCCAGATGGCGGTCCGTGAGGGCTGGCAGATCCAGCGGCTGAAGATTGACGATGGTTGCTATGAACTTCGTGGCACCGACGCCCAGGGTCGCAGCTTCAAGGCCAAGATTGACCCGGAAACCCTGAAGGTGCTGAAGATGAAGCCGCAGGATCGTCAGCCTGCCCGGGAGCGCGAGCGCCAGCGCGAGCACGCCGCGTCGCAGGCGCGACCGCCGCAACCGGGCGGCGTCGCATCATCGCCCACACCATCGCCGACACCGACGCCCGCATCCACCCCTGGCACCGCCCCGCGCGGCGGGACCAAGTAACCCCTACCCTGGAGATTCCCCATGTCAAAACCCCTGTTGACCGCGGTGGCCGCCGCCAGCGCACTGGCCATGTCCACTCTGCCCACCGTGGCGCACAGCCGCCAAGTGACGCTGACCGCCCAGCTCAAGAACTACGGCGGCGACGGCGCCTACCTGGCCGCCTACCTGACCGACGCCAAGGGCGCCTATGTCCGCACACTGTGGGTGGCCGGCGGCAAAGCCAAGTACTACACGCACTTGTCCGACTGGAACCGCCTGTCCGCCGGTGACACCAAACGCCTCGCTGGCGTGACCGGCGCCAGCGTCGGCGCGGGCCGCGCACTCAAGGTCACGGCCGACCTGGCCGACGCACTGATCGATGCGGGCTACGAGATCCGGATCGATGCCGCTGCGGAAGACATGCGCGACAGCCCGTCCGAGATCCGCGTGCCGCTGTCTGCCGCCAACGCCGGCAAGCCGCAGGCCGGCAAGCAGTACATCCAGTCGCTGACCTTCCAACTCCAGTAAGGGCCGCGCGCATGAGCTGGAAGGCCATCCACCGCTGGCTTGGCCTGACGGCGGGCACCCTGGCCTTGGTGCTCGGCCTGAGCGGCGCCTTCCTGGCCTTCGATCCGGTGCAGCAGGCCTGGCAGGCGCCCGCCGCACCAGCCGATCTGTCGGTGGCCACGCTGGTCGCGCGCGTGACACGCACCGTTCCGGACGCGCAGGAAATCCGCCGCCTGCCATCGGGCGCCGTCGTGGTGTTCAGCTTTGTTGAAGACCAGGCACAGGCGTCCTACGTGGATCCGGCCGATGGCCGGGTGCTGGGGCCCTGGCAACCCTCGGCGCTGCCGCGCTGGGTGAAGAACCTGCATCGATCGCTACTGTTGGGCGACGCCGGACGCTGGGGTGCGGCAGGCATTGCACTCGGTATGGCGTTGTTGAGCGTCTCGGGCCTGGTGCTGCTGTTGCGCCGCATGGGCGGCTGGCGGCAGCTGGCGGCGCGGGTGCGTGGCTCGCTGGCGCAGCGACTCCACGTGCTCGTGGGCCGGGTGGTGCTGGCGGTGCTGTTCCTGACGTCGATCACGGCGCTGACCATGAGCGCCTCGACGCTGGGGCTGGTCGCGCTGGATGCCGGGCCCGAACCCGATGCGGCCTCCGTGATCACCGGCCAGCCCGCACTGGCCGCGGCACAGCTTGCCATGCTGCAAAGCCTCAGCGTGCAGGATTTGCGCAGGCTGAACTTTCCCGACGCCACTGACCCGCAGGACACGTGGCAGGTGGCCACCGTTCAGGGCAAAAGCTGGATCGACCGCTATTCGGGACAGACCTTGGCCACGCAAGGCAGCACCGTGGCGCAGCGGATCTACGACTGGGCTTTGGTGCTGCACACCGGCGAAAGCGCCTGGCCGTGGGCCGTGGTGCTCGGGCTGGTAGGCGCCTGCGTGCTGTTGTTCTGGCTGTCGGGCGTCGTCATCTGGTGGCAGGCCCGCCAACAGGCGCCGCACATCACAGGCAACAGCCCCCTGGCACAGGCCGACGTGCTGATCTTCGTCGCCAGTGAAGGTGGCAGCACCTGGGGCTTTGCCCAGACACTGCAAGACGCACTGCGCAAGAACGGCCACCGCGTGCACACCAGCGCGCTGGAGAATTTTCAAACCACGGCCGCCAGCCGGCAGGTGTTTGTGCTCGCCGCAACCTATGGCGATGGCCAGGCGCCGGCCCACGCCAGCGGCGCCCTGGCGCATATCGCCAAGCTCAGCCCCGGCTCTGTGCCCGTGACGGTGCTGGGTTTTGGGGACCGGCAGTTCGGCGCCTACTGCGCCTTTGGCGAGGCGCTGGAGCAAACCTTGCGCACGCAGGGCTGGCCCGCGCTGCTGCCACTCGAGCGCATCCACCAGCAATCGAGCCAGCAGTTTGCGCGTTGGGGTGGCGCACTGGCGCAGGCGCTGGGCGAACCCCTGGTGCTGGACCATGTGCCGCGTGTGCCGCCCACCACCGCGCTCACCCTCGTGTCGCGCCAGGAGTTCGTGGGGCCGCCCGAGGCCGCCGCGCAGGTCGCGGCGATCCTGCGCTTTTCGTGGCCTGCGCAGGGCCTGGGCGAGCGCCTGCGCGGCCTCGGTCTGGCGCACTTTGCCGCGGGGGACCTGGTGGGCATCGTGCCGCCGGGCTCGGCGGTGCCGCGCTACTACTCGCTGGCGTCGGGCTGGAAAGACGGGTTTCTGGAGATCTGCGTGCGCCAGATGCCCGGCGGCCTGTGCTCCACGCACCTGCTGGGCTTGCAGCCAGGGGACCGCAGCGCGGCCTTCATCCGTTCCAACCCCGGCTTTGCGCTGCCACGCACGCGGCGGCCGGTGGTGTTGATCGGGGCGGGCACGGGCGTGGCGCCACTGGCGGGTTTCATCCGCCGCAACGACAGGCACATCCCCATGCACCTCTACTTTGGTGGACGCGACCCGGCGCGCGATTTTTACTTCGGCCCCGAGATCCAGCGCTGGCTTCGCGAAGGGCGTCTGGCGACCGTGCAGACGACGTTCTCGCGCGTGCCGGAGGGTGGCGGCTACGTGCAGGATGCCTTGCGCCGAGACGCCCTGCGCCTGCGCGGCCTGGTGGCCCAGGGCGCGATCCTGCGTGTGTGCGGCAGTCGCGCCATGGCAGACGGCGTGGCCGAGGCGCTGGACGCCGTGCTCGCGCCGCTGCGCCTGAGCGTGCGGCAGCTCAAAGCGAAGGATCGTTATGCCGAAGACGTCTTCTGAGCCCACCGCGACGTGCAAGCGGACCACCCTGCACGGCCCGACCATGGGCACGCGCTGGTCCGCCAGCGTGGATGCCGACGCCAGCGCCGACCTGGCGGCCCTGCGCCAGGACCTGGCCGCCGCGGTGCAACGGGTGGACCAGCAGATGTCGCCCTGGAAGCCCGACAGCGACCTGATGCGCCTGAACCATGCGCCCGTGGACACCTGGGTGAACCTGCCCGCCGAGTTGCTGGAGGTGCTGACCTGCGCGCTGGACATCCACCGCTTGAGCGCGGGCGCGTTTGATCCGGGCGTGGGGGCGTTGGTGGATGCCTGGGGTTTTGGCGCGGTACGCGATACGCCCGACGCCGCCGCGATCCAAATCGCGCGCCAGGCCGCGCCTTGCCCGACGGACCAGGCCCTGGCGCTGGATCGGCCCGCAAGTCGCGTCCGCAAACATGCGCCGCTGCAACTCGACCTGTGCGGCATTGCCAAAGGCTACGCCGTGGACCGCATGGCCGCCGTGCTGCAGCAGCATGGGGTGCGGCATGCCTTGGTGGCGCTGGACGGCGAGCTGCGCGCCGTGGGCAGCCAAGCCAGCGGCGCGCCCTGGGCCGTCGCGCTGGAGCGCCCTGAAGCCGGGCGCCGTGCGGTGCGCGGGGTCATCGAACTGCAGGACCTGGCCGTGGCCACATCGGGCGACTACCGGCGCTATCTGCAGGTGGGCGATGCGCGCCTTGCGCACACCATGGACGCACGCCGCGCCGCGCCCGTGAACAACAGCGTGGCATCAGTCACCGTGCTGGCGAGCAATTGCATGCACGCCGACGGCTGGGCCACAGCCCTGCTGGTGGCCGGCCCCGGTGACGGCTTGGCCCTGGCGCAGCGCATGGGGCTGGACGCGCTCTTCCTGCTGCGCCGTGCTGAAGGCTTGGTGGAGATGGGGCTCGGTCGGTTTGGCACGTCCGCGCCATTGCCGAGTCGGTTCTCAAGCGCCACGTCGTATTGACGCGACCGGGCCAGCGTCGTCGGGCGTATGGGGCTTACGGCTCCTGCGCCTGACCCATTTGATGCCTTCGAACCATGTGGGCGCCGGTGCGAGCGTGCTGAGTTTTGGCCGGTTTCAAAATGCTGAGGGGTTGGCGGCGGCGTTTGCGTGAAGTGGCGCAGGCCAAGCGGGCGCCGGCGGGGTTCAGATCTCGGCGTGAGCCTGACCGCGGTAGCTCTTGCCCTCGACGACAACGGTCTCGACGCGGTCCAGCAGACGGTCCAGAAGTGCGGAGGTCAGGGTGGCGTCGTTGTCGAAGATCCCGGCCCATTGCTTATAAGGGCGGTTGGTGGTCAACAAGGTTGAACCCCGCTCGTAGCGGTGGCTGATGATCTGGAACAGGCAGTCGGCGCCGAACTTGTCGATGGGCAGGTAGCCCAACTCGTCGATGCACAGGACCTCGGGTTTGACGTAGGCCACCAACGCCTTCTTGAGGCCGCCGGCGGCGTGCGCGGTGGCCAGGGTGTTGATGATGTCGATGGCGCCGGTGAACAGCACCGAGTGCCCGCGCTGGCACGCTGCGTAGCCCAGGGCCGTCATCAGGTGGCTCTTGCCCAGGCCGACGCCGGAGATGAACACCACGTTGGCGTGCTTGGGCACGAAGTCCAGGTGGAAGAGGTTCTGGATTTGCGGCCGGTTGATCTTGGTGGGCCAGTTCCAGTCGAAGGTGTCGATGGTCTTGATCACGGGGAAGCGGGCTTGGCGGATGCAGCGCTGCACGCGCCGGTCCTCGCGCTGGGCAGCCTCGCCGTTGAGCAGCTCGGCGAAGTAGTCCAGGTGCGACCAGTTCTTGTCGGCGGCGGTGTTGGCCAGCGGCTGGTAGTTCTCGCGCATGAACGGCAGGTTCAGCGCGGTGAGCTTGGCCTGCGCGGACAGGGCGTCGGGGTGGGCATGGCGTGCTCGCATGGTTGTCGTTCCTTCACTCGCGGTCGTAGATGGACAGGTCCGGTTCGGGGATCTCGATGTCCAGCAAGTCGGCGCTGCGGGTGAGCTGCAGCGCGGCCGGTTCGGCGCCGATGCGTCGGCGGGCGGCCAGGATGTGGGCGATGTACTCGGCGCTGAAGGCCGCCAGCGCCAGACCGTCGTCGATGGCGCGGGCGACGGCCTCGCGGCCGTGCATCTCGGCCAGGGCGAGGATCTGGCGCAGGTGCACGCGGGCGTTCACGCGCCGGACCTCCAGGCCCTCGCGGTAGGCCTGGGCGCGCGGCGACAGCGCCAGGAACTGCACCAGCAGGCGCTGCTCGCGGGCACTCTTGCGCTGCTGGGCGAGTTGCTGGGCGTGTTCGGGCAGCTCGAAGTCCTTGTGCCGCTGCATGCTTCGCACGTGGCGCGCGACGAGTTCGCCCTGGGCATAGATGCACACGCGATCGGCCCAGGCCTTCAGGGTCAGGCGCTGGCCCACGTGGCGCGAGGGCACGGAGTAGGTGTTGGAGTCCAGCGCGACGCGGAACTGCTTGTTCACGCTGACCGTGCGCACGCGGGCGAGGTCGAACCCGACGGGGCTCAGCGGCTTGAGGTGGGCGCGTTCCTCCTCGAACATGTCCACGGGCCGGCGCTGCGTGGCGCCGTGCACGCGCACGTCGGCCACCGTGTCCACCCACAGCTGGGCTGCGGGCTGCACCGCGCTGAAGTCGATGAACTCGCAGCCGGCGAGGAAGTTCTTCTTGACGTAGCCAACCCCGTTCTCAACCCGCCCCTTCTCCCAACCCGAGGCGACGTTGCAGGGGGTGATCTCGAAGTCCCAATGGCGCGAGAAGTCCAGGTACTTGGGGTTGAACACCGGCGCCGCGCCGACCAGGCGCTTGAGCACGGCTGACTTCAGGTTGTCGACCATCAACCGCGCAGGCACCGCGCCGAAGGTGGCGAAGGCGTTCTCGTGGCAGGCCAGGAAGAACTCCATCTCCTGCGACACGGTGAACTCCAGGTACATGCGCCGGCTGTAGCACAGCACCATCACGAAGAAGCTCAGGCGGCGGCGCGTGTTGCCCACGGCCACGGTGCCGAACTCACCCCAGTCGACCTGCGCGCACTCGCCGGGCTCGAAGTCGAGCTTGAGGAAGGCCGGCTGGCGGCGCGGCCGGATGCGGTGCACGTAGTCCTTGACGATGGTGATGCCACCGGCGTAGCCGGCCTCGGCCAGGCGCTGGAAGATCTGTTGGGCGCTGTACGGGTGCACATCGAGCCAGCGCACGATCTGGCCCTTGAAGGCGTCGAGCTTGCTGGCGCGCTGTACGGCCCGGCGCGCTCGGAACTGTTCGACGTCGGCCCACTTGGCCACGGTGCGTGTGTCCAGGCCCAGCGCCCGCGCGGTCTGCGCCACCGTGAGTTGCTGGCGCACCAGGTGGTCACGGATGCGGCAGTAGGTCTCGTAGTCAACCACGGCGGTGCTGCGCCAGTTGCAGCAGCGTGGCCAGGCTCACGGGCTGGCCGCCGGGGTTGGCGCTGGTGGTGGCTGCCGTACGCGGTGCCGGCCGCTGCGCCGCAACGGTCCCCGGCAGGGCCAGCACCTGGTACAGCGGCGAGCGATAGGCGATGAGTTCCAGATCGATGAGCTGCTGGCGCGCCGCGCCGAACTGCTCGTCACTCAGGTGCAGCCGCCGGGCCAGCGTGGACGCGCCGTAGTAGCTCAGGCCCTGGGCGTCGGACACCGTGACCAGGAACAGGTACAGCGCAGCCGAGCGAGCCTCGCAGCGGTCGATGAAGTGCTGCTGTACGAGCGCTTGGTCAACCCAGCTGAACTGCTCGGGGACCTGGCGCAGCCGCTCGGGCCGAAGTAGCTGCTTGATGGCCTTCACCGCACCTCCCGTTGATGACGTCGCGCCCAAGTTGTACGAGGCGCCGGGTGGTGCTGGCCATGTCATCTTGTAACGCCGGCTGGAACAGATGGGCGATCAGGCCCGCCAGCAATGGCGATTCGGCGTCCAAGAGATCTTGTAACGCCATGACCGCAGGCGCCTGGGGAGCCTCAGCACGATTGGCACATTCTTCAATCGCATCAGGCACTTGCGGCATCAAGAGATCTTGTAACGCCCGCGACGGACGAGCCCTGTTGCGGCTGTAGCCCGGATGCGCGGCGCGCCAGGCCTGCACCCGGGCGACGTGCACGGGGCTGCTGAAGTAGTCGTTGTTGGGCGGCCGGGCCAGCCAGGCGGCCTGGCTGGCGGCCTTGCTCGCGCGCCGGCAATCGGCAGCGCAGCAGTAGCGCTGGCGCTCACCCTTGCGATGGTCGGGGAGGAAAAACTCCCCACACGACATGCACTTGCGTTGTCCCGCCTTGGCCATCGCCGCTCCCGAACGAACCCGTCGAGAGCGACGACCACCTCGACCGAACGCTCTTCGGTTCGGAGTCTGAAGAAGACGGAAAGCGGAGCTGAAGAAGACCGTCAGAGACGGTGATCCGAAGAAGACGGATCAGCAAGAACACGCACGTTCAGACCGGCAGGAAGAAGACAAATTCAAGCCGGCGCCTACAAACCACAGCACACTGAGCAATCCCAGCCCGCAGGCGGCGGCCAGCTCGTGTGCCGGAAGGGGCGCGAATCGCAGCACACCGACGGCCCAGGGGATATAGAGCGCAGCCAGCAACAGCGCCCACGCGAGGCCCACCACCACCCACAATGTCCTGTTGGGTGTATGCAGCGTCGCCCATAGCGATCGGGTGGCCGAGCGGTTGGAGAGGATCAGCGCCAGGTTGCCCACGACCAGGGTGGCGAACGCAAAGGCCCGGGCCTCGGGCTCAGGGATTCGCGTACTGGCCCATGCGAATGCGGCCATGACCACGGCCAGCACGCCCAGGCCCTGAATCAGCGCCAAGCCCAGGGTGGCGCCGCCGAACAGCGGTGCGGCGGCATCACGCGGTGGACGTTGCATCACGTCGCTTTCCGCAGGCTCGTTCTCGAACGCGATTGAGCAGGCCGGGTCGATGATGAGCTCAAGCAAGGCGATGTGCATCGGGTACAGCAACGCCGGCCATCCGAACAGCACCGGCAACATCGCCATGCCCGCGATGGGCACGTGCACCGCCAGGATGTACGACATGGCATTGCGCAAGTTGTCGAAGATCCGGCGCCCCAGGTGCACCGCAGCGACGATAGCTGCAAAGTTGGGCCGACCACAGGGAAGATCACCTCGTCTTTGGGTGCCATGCCAAGATCCGCAAGATCAGCTAGGGTTGTAGCCATATCAAGCCCAGATCGTCGGCCGTCTCCTTGCCAGCGAGCAATGCTAGTGCTTGGTCGATTGCAACAACCCGATACATAGCTGGTGCCGCGCATTGAACAGCTTACGAAAGGCCAGCAAGATCACGCAAAGCGTGCCCAGCGCCGTCGCGGCGGCAATCATGAACATGATGACGATCTGGTAGCGCACGGCATCGGTGGGCGCGGCGCCAGCGAGGAGTTGGCCGGTCATCATGCCGGGCAAGCTGACGACGCCCATCACCATCATGGAGTTGATGGTCGGGATCATGCCGGTGCGCAGGCTGTCGTTGATCAGTGGGTGAGCAGCTTCCCAGCGCCTGGCACCGAGCGCGAGGTCGCTTTCAATCAGGCTCGCATCGCGTGCCACGCCTTCCATGAAGCGGTCCAATGCAAGTGAAATGCCGCTGAGAATATTGCCGAGCACCATGCCCAACAGCGGGATCGTGTACTGCGGCTCGTACCACGGCGAGACATCGAGAATGCCGACCACGGCGGCGCCGGTGACGACAAACGCTGAGCCCAGCACCGAGATCATGCTGTCCCAGTACACGCCGGCGAAGCGCCGATGGGTACGCCGAACAGCCGCAATGCCGGCCAAGGCCGACATCACCAAGCCGATGCCGATCACCGGCAGCGGCGTCTGCAACGCGAACACCGATTGCAGAACGAAACCGACCAGCAGCAGCTGCACCACCATGCGCGTGCTGGCGACCAGCAGCGTCTTCGCCAACCCCAGCCGCAACCACACGGAGATCCCCACGTTGATCAAGATCAGTACCGCGGCAAACGCGAGCTGGCCGTTGCTGAGGTTGATGTAGTCGGTGTTCATGCCGCCGGCTTCAGGCTGAGCAATCGGTCGGTGACGCGCTCCAGTTGCGCGCGGTCGTGGCTCGTCCAAACGTAAGCGCGGTCGGGTTGCTCAGCAATCCAGCGGGTGATCACTTGTTCAATGATGGCCACCGTGGCGGCGTCGAGTGAGGCGGTGGGCTCGTCCAGCAGCAAGATGTCCGGGTCAATCAACAGCGCGCGCAACATCGCAACGATTTGCGCTTCACCGCCAGACAGGTGCTCAGCGCGCTGCCACAGGAAACTGTCGTCGCGCCCCAGCGCTTGCAGAAGCGCGTGCACGCGCCCTTCTGGGAATGCGTGGCCGCGGTGTAGGCGGAAGGCGAAGGGGGCGCGCAAGGCACCCAGTACCGTGCCTTCGCGCAATGCCGGGCGCTGCGCTACATACACCACGCGTGCCCGATACGCCGGCATCAACCAGTGCGCGAGCGCGCGCCCGTCGAGCGTCAACTCGCCACTTTGTATCGGCTCCAGTCCCGCCAGCGTACGCAGCAGCAGCGTCTTGCCGCTGCCCGAGGGTCCAGTGATCCCAAGTCGCCCGCCCGCGTGCAGCGAAAGGTCAAGGTTGCGCCACAGCGTTCGGCCTTCGATCTGGAAGGCCAGATGCTGCGCCTGCAGCACTGTCTTGCCTGCGGCAATGGGATGCACTGCGGAGTCTGCTGGGTGAGGCGAGTCGATTGGTGGATTGGACATGAAATGTCAGGCAGAGCATTGACGCGGGAAAGAATGACTGACCATCTAGACGGCGTTCACGATCGATGATGACCATCGCGCAGTGCATGAGCGCGAACGCCAACGGTTTTGAAGCCGGTGTTTGACCGCTTTGGAGTTTTCGTCGCCGCGGGCGGACTTCGAGCTACGTCCGCTGTACCTTCGAAAGCGCTCATCGCCGCGGTGAATCTCCCGTCACTTGAGTGTCTGGAAGTGGCCGGGTGGAGCCGACCGGCTTTCGCCGAGGAACGGCCGGTGTACATCAGGTTGCCGACCTTCGGGTTCGGACCGCGGCGCCGTCAGACCGCGGTGACGTTGAACCGATCGCAGAGGTCATCCACCTGCCGTGCCTT
>CAZWUR010000077.1:7876-20136 GCA_964637205.1 uncultured Rubrivivax sp. | reverse complement strand
GTCGACGAACATGACGTCGTCGCGGCCGTGCAGGTCGCGTGCCTCCTCGACGCTGTAGGTGGTGATCGCGGCCAGGGCTTCCTGGACCATCGAGTGGGCGGTCTTGCGCATGCGATTGCCTCCGTCAGAACGGGCCGCTCTCCAGCCAGCGCTCGATCTGCGGCCGGCGGTCGTTGCCCCAGAAGGGCTCGCCGTCGACACTGAAGAAAGGCGCGCCGAAGACGCCGCTGGCGATGGCATCGTCGTTGGCCTGCTTCAGCCGCGCCTTCCAGGTGGGGTCGTTCCACACCGCCTCGACGGCTTCGGCGTCCAGACCCTGCTCGGCCGCCAGCGCCTTCAGCGCCGCCGGCTCGTGCAGCGGCACCTGGCGCGCGAACATCGCGCGCAGCCCCGCCGTGGCCCAGGCGGCCGCGGCTTCGGCGCCCTGGGTGTCGGCCAGCCACCAGAACACGCGCGCGGCGTTGTGCGTCGGCAGCGGAAACACCGGCGGCGGCAGGTAGGGCACGCCGGCGAAGCGCGCCGAGCGCGCGAAGTCGCGCAGCGAGTAGCTGCCCTTGAGCGGGTAGGCCACCGGCGGCTTCAGTTCGGCGGCCTGGAAGGTGGCGCCAAGCAGGATGGCGTGGCGCTGCACGGTGCGGCCATGCCGCGCCGCCACCGCGTCCACCCATTCGTTGGCGATGTAGGAATAGGGCGACGAGAAGTCGAACCAGAAGCGCAGCGCATCCTTCATGGCCCGATCATGCCGCAACGTAGCATCGTTGCATGGCATGGTTGGACCTGATGCTGGCCCTGGTGGCCACGGCAGTTGCCCTGGGGCTGCGCCCCTGGCGCGCGCTGCCGCCGGGCGGCCCGCCCTGGCCCTGGCTGGCCTGGTGGGCGGTGCTGCCCTTGCTCTGGGGCGCCGACCGCTACGCCCAGGTGCCCCTGGTGCAGCCCCTGTCCGGCGCCTGCCTGCTGATGTTGATGGCCGGCTGGCCATTGGCCGTGCTGGCCCTGCTGCCGGTGGCGCTGGTGCTGACCCTGCTCGCCGGACTCGACCCTGCCGCTGGCCTGCACCGCCTGGTCTGGCTCGGCCTGGTGCCGGCGACCCTGGCCCTGGCCCTGGGGGCCGGGGTCAGACGCTGGCTGCCGCAGCATCTCTTCGTCTACATCCTGGGCCGCGGCTTCTTTGCCACCGCGATCGCGGGCAGCGCGGCCGGCCTGCTGTCGGTGGCCCTGCACGGTGCGCCGGGCGGGCTGCAGGACGGCGACCTGATGCTCGCGCGTTTCCTCGCGGCCTGGGGCGACGCCTTTCTGGCCGGCATGTTCATCGCGATCTTCGTCGCCTTCCGACCGCAGTGGCTGGCCACCTATGCCGACCGCCTGTACCTGCCGGCATCGCGGCCCTGACTGACAGCCGGATCCGGATCAGCCGCGTCGATAGACCAGCAAGTGGCCGCGGTAGGCGCACTGCGTGTCGGTGGCCGGCGTGAACAAGGGCCGGTCGTCAAGCCGGTAGCCCTGGGCACACATCCGCCGCGTGAAGGCGGGCCGGTTGCCCCGGTTGGGATCGGCGATCCAGACCTCGGAGCAGGCCGTGGCATGGCGCTCGATGAAGCCGGCCAGGGTTTCGGCGGCGTCCCGGTCGTAGAGCACGTCGCTGCCCATGATGAGCTCGAAGCGGCCATGCACGGCGTCGTCGGGCGGCGGATCCTGCGGCGCCCATTCGCCGCTGCGGTAGGCCAGCGCGGGCAGATCGTTGAGCGCCAGGTTGTGCGCCAGGAAGGCCGCGGCCAGTGGATGACAGTCGCTGGCCGTCACGTCGGCGCCGCGACGGTGGCCGACCAGACTGGCCAGGCCCAGGCCGCAGCCGACCTCCAGGATGCGCTCGCCCGGCGTCACCGGGCGCTGCGCCATGCGTGCGGCCAGGTGCGCGCCCGAGGGCCAGAGCAGGCCGAACATCGGCCAGGCTGCCGACGAGATGCCGGCGCGCGCCGCGGCGCCCTCGGGGTCGGCGAACTGCCGCTGGTCGAGCAGGGAGCGGATGCGCAGGCTGGCCACGCCCTCGACGAACACGGTCTCCTGCTTGGTCTGGTAGCCGGGCATGGGAAGCGACGAGTATGCGCCCCGGCGACCCGTGCCTCAGCGGCGCCAGAACTGCGGCGTGAACAGCACCAGCAGGCTCAGCAGCTCCAGCCGCCCGAGCAGCATGCCGAAGGTGCAGACCCAGGTCTGGAAATTGCTCAGCCCGCCGAAGTTAACCGTGGGACCGACCTCGCCGAGGCCCGGGCCGATGTTGTTGACGCAGGCGACGACGGCGGTGAAGGCGGTGATCGGCTCCATGCCGCTGAACAGCAGCACCATCGTCAGCCCGACCAGGGTGGCGCCGTACATCATCATGTAGGCGACCACGTTCTGCATCACGCGCGGGTCCACCGCCTGGCCGCCCATCAGTACCGGATTGACCACGCTGGGATGCACGATGCGCACCAGCTCGCGCTGCGACTGCTTGAGCAGCAGCAGCATGCGCACCATCTTGATGCCGCCGCCGGTGCTGCCGGCGCAGGTGGCGAAACAGCCGAGCAGGATCATCAGCAGGGGCGCAAACAGCGGCCATTGCGCATAGTCCTGCGCGGCGTAGCCGGTGGTCGTGGCCAGCGACACGACGTGGAAGGCGGTATGGCGCAGGGCCTCGGGGTAGCTCGCGTACTGGCCGTCAACGCGGATGTAGGCCGAGATCAGCAGCACCGCAGCGAGCACCACGGTGACGAAGGCACGCACCTCGACGTTCTTCCAGAGCACGCGCAGCGAACGCTGGCGCCAGGCCACGAAGTAGATCGCGAAGCTGACCCCGGCGAGCATCATGAAGGTGATGGCGACGGCCTCGATGAGCGGCGAGTTCCAGTAGCCGAAGCTGGCGTCGTGCGACGAGAAGCCGGCCAGGCCCATCGTCGTGCACATGTGCATGAAGGCGTCGGCCCAGCTCATGCCGGCCCAGCGGTAAGCGCCGAAGCAGGCCAGGCAGAACCAGAAGTACACCACCCACAGGCCGCGCGCGGTCTCGGCGATGCGCGGCGTCAGCTTGGCATCCTTCATCGGGCCGGTCATCTCGGCCTTGAACAGCTGCGCGCCGCCGACGCCCAGCACCGGCAGGATCGCCACTGCCAGCACCACGATGCCCAGGCCGCCGACCAGCTGCAGGAAGCAGCGCCAGACGTTGACCGACAGCGGCAGCGCGTCCAGCCCCGACAGCACGGTGGCGCCGGTGGCGGTGAAGCCGCTCATGGCCTCGAAGTAGGCGTCGGTGACGCTCAGGCCGGGAATGGCGAGCAGCAGCGGCAGGGCACCGAAGGCCGGCAGCACCGCCCAGACCAGGGCAACGAGCACGAAACCGTCGCGCGGCTGGAGTTCGCGGCGGAAGCGTCGCGTGGCCAGGCTCATCCCGATGCCGGCGATCGCGGTGATGCCGATCGAGATCACGAAGGCGCGCTCGGCCGCATCGTGGTGGTAAATCGCAAAGGCCAGCGGCACCCCCATCAGCAGCGCGAAGAGCGCGACCATGCGGCCGACCAGCGCGACGACGGCAAGGCGGTTCATGGCCGGCGTCGCCGCGCCGCGCCGCGGATTCCGAAGGCCGCCCCGGCGAGACCCGAGCGAAGCGAGGTCGGGGGGCCGCTCATCATCCGAAGAAGATCGCGCTCACCTGGAACAGCTTCTCCACCTGGCGCAGCATGCGCTTGCGCGGCACGAAGACGATGATGTGGTCGTCGGTGACGATCTCGGTGTCATGGTGCGGAATCACGACCTTCTTGCGCAGCGGCCCTTCGCCGATGCGCAGTTCGCGCACGATGGCGCCGATCATCGCGCCGTCCGGCAGCGGGATCTGGTCGATGCGCCGGCCGACCACCTTGGAGCTCTTGCGGTCGCCGCGGGCCACCACCTCGAGCACTTCGGAGGCCCCGCGGCGCAGGCTGTAGACCGCGGCCACGTCGCCGCGCCGCACATGCGCCAGCAGCTCGCCGATCACCGCCTGCGACGGCGAGATCGCGATGTCGATCTGGGTGCCCTGGCCCTGCACGAGGTCGGCGTAGGCCTTGCGGTTGATGAGGGCCAGCACGCGGTGCGCGCCCATGCGCTTGGCCAGCAGGCAGGACATGATGTTGTCCTCGTCGTCGCTGGTCAGGGCCAGGAACAGGTCGCATTCGGCGACGTTTTCTTCCTCGAGCAGGTCCTCGTCGGTGCTGTCGCCCTTGAGCACCAGGGCATTGTCTGGCAGCTGGGTGGTCAGGTACTCGCAGCGCCTGGCGTCGGACTCGATGATCTTGACCTGGCATTCGCCGGCGATATAGCGCGCCAGGCGCAGGCCGACGCGGCCGCCGCCGGCGATGATCACGCGCTTGACGGGCCCGTCGCGGCGGCGCATCGCGTCCAGCGCGCGGCGGATGTGCTCGTTGGCGGCAAGCACGAAGACCTCGTCGCCGGGTTCGACCCGCGTGTCGCCGTCGCAGACGACCTGCCGGTCCAGTCCCATCAGGTCGCGGCGGTAGATGGCGACGATGCGCATCGGCACGTCGGGCACGAGCTGCGGCAGCTCGCTGATCACATGGCCCACCAGCGGCCCGCCGACGACCGCACGCACCGCGATCATGCTCACCCGGTTCTGCGAGAACTCCAGCACCTGCAGCGCCTCGGGGTACTCGATCAGCTTGCGGATGTAGGTGGTCAGGCTCTCCTCGGGGCAGATGATCTCGTCGACCGCGAAGCCTGACTTGCCCATGATCTCGCTGCCGTCGGCGAACTCCGGGCTGCGCACGCGGGCGATGCGCGTGGGGATACTGAAGACCTCGTGCGCCACCTTGCAGGCCACGAGGTTGGTTTCGTCCATCGGCGCGCAGGCGATGAGCATGTCGGCGTCCTCGGCGCCGGCGTCGCGCAGCACCGAGGGCTGGATGCCGTTGCCGGCGACACCGCGCAGGTCCAGCCGGTCCTGCAGCACCGACAGGCGCTGCGGGTCGATGTCGATCACCGTGATGTCGTTCTGCTCCGACACCAGGCTTTCGGCCACGCTCTCGCCGACACGGCCGGCACCGAGGATCAGGATCTTCATGTCAGCGGCGCCCGGCCGTCCGAAGGCGCTGACCGCCCCAGGGCCGCGAAGCGGCCCCTTGGGTGCCTCGGGGGGCAGCGAGCGAAAGCGAGCGCGGGGGCTTCATCCCCCGGGATTATGGGTGTCGGGGTAGAGGCGGCCGAGCACATCGGTGGCGGCTGCGGCGAGCACCGACTTCAGGGCCGCGGCCGGCGCCGGCGCGCCGCGCGCGGCCACCAGTTCGGTCGATCGCGGTGTCAGCGCATCGGCCACCTGGGTGCGCCAGTGCGGCGGTGCCTCGCCGGCCGCCCAGTCGCCGCGCCCGCGGCCGAAGTGGGCCACCGCCAGATAGCGCAGGAGGGCGGCTTCGGCCTGCGCCAGCAGCGCGGCGTCGCTCCAGGCCACGCTGCCGCCGGCGCTGCCCTGCAGCCGGTTCACCGCGCGCGCCGCGCCGGCGGCGCCGAGCGCGCCGATGAGGCCGCCGGCGAGCAGACCGCCGCCCATCGTCAGGCCGCCACTGGCAAGGTCGGCCTTCAATCCGGCCAGCGCCCCGGTGACGAGGCCGCCGACCACCGCAGCACGGCCCTCGTCGAACGGCAGCCGGACGTCGAAATGCGTCGCGATGCGCGCCATCACCTCGGCCTGCGCAGCGCCGCGCAGGCCGTGCAGCGCCACCAGGGCCGCGGTGTCCTGCTGCAGTCCCTGCTCCAGGCGCAGGGCCAGCGCCTGCTGCGCCACGACGGCCGGGTCTTCGCTGCGCGGCAGGCCCAGTGCCTGCCCGGCGCGCCGCGCCAGCTCGCGCAGCCTGCCCCCCGCGGGCAGCGCCTCACGGTCGGCGGCGGCGCGCGCCAGGCCCGTCGCGAGCAGGTCCATCGCGGCGTCGAAACGCTGCTGCGCCGTCGCCCGCCAGGCGTCGTGCAGGCGCTGCATCGCGGCCCGCGCCTCGCCGTCCAGCGCCCGCACCACCTGCGCCAGCAGCACGCTTTCCTGCACCCAGCAGCGCGCAAAGGCGTCCAGCGGCAGCACCGCACGCACCAGCGGCCGGCTGGCCAGATGTGCGCGCCAGGTTTCGACATCGGCCCGTTCTTCGGCCGCCGGGCGCGGCGCGCCGAGTTGGTTCAGCAGCACCAGCACCGGCTTGCCCAGCCAGTCCAGCAGGTCCATCTCGGGCGCCACATAGCCGGCCGCCGCCGGCGACTCGGCGGCATTGACGAGGTAGAGCACCACGTCGGCTTCGTCGCGCACCGCGCGCAGCGCCTGCTGGCTGGACCAGAACGGACGGTCGGCCAGGCGGTCCCAGGTGGCGCTCAGGAAGCCGATCAGCGGCTGCTCGGTCTGGCGCAGGCGGCGCACCAGACGTGCGCTGTCGCCGAAACCGGGCGTGTCCCAGAGCATCAGCGCGTCGCCGGCCCCGCTCTGCAGCAGCCGGTGGCCGTCGGCGAACTCGGTGACGTGCGGCGCGTCGCGCACCTCGCCGACGTCGGCGCCGAGCAGGGTGCGCGCCAGCGTCGTCTTGCCGACATTGGTGTGCGAGACCAGGGCCAGCGAGATCTGCATCAGGCGTCCAGGGCGGCGCGCATGGCCTGCGCCGCCGCCGTGATGTCGGGCGCATCGAGCGCGACGCTGGCGAAGGGCCGCGCACCGAGCAGCTCACGCCAGGCGGCCTCGCGCTGCGCCAGGCGCTCACCCTGGCCGAAGCGGCGCACGAAGCCGGATCGGTCGGCAACCACGATCGGATCCGCCGCGGCCAGGGCCTGCAGCAGCCGGCCCTGCACTTCGGGTTCGGGGGTGGCGGCCAGGTCCACCAGCAGCACGGCGCGCGCACCGGCCGGCGGGTCGGGCGGTGCATCTTCATCGCCCCAGGGCAAGGCCTCGGCCCAATGCACCGCAACCGCGTCGCCGAAACCGGCGGCCAGCATCGCGCGCAGCCCGGCCGCGGCCGGCGCCGACGGCGCGGCGCCATGCGGCAGCACCCACAAGGCGCGCGACGGCGTCGCCAGCCAGCGCTCGAAACCCGGGGCCATGGTGTCGAGCGGGAACCGTCGCGCCAGCCGGGCGGCGCGCAGCATGGCCCAGGCCGTCAGCAAGGCGCGCGGCAGCAGCACCCACAGCGCGAGCTGGCCGGCCATCAGCAGCAGCCAGGGCGCGGCGCTGGCCTGCGCCGGAGTGGCCGGCGTCACGCGCAGCGCGTCGAAGGCGGCGCCCGCGGGCAGGTCCTGTCCGCTGAGCGCCAGCGCGGGTTGCAGCCCGCTGGCGAGCAGGGCATGCACGCTGTCGGTGGCGAGCAGGGTCGTCGCCCAGCCGGCGCGGTAGTCCAGCACCAGGCCGCGCAGCAGCAGCCCGGCGATCAGGCCCAGGGCCAGGCCGCCGGCCAGGGCGTGCAGCAGCGCGGCGGCACGTGCGCCGGCCAGCGTTTCGGCGGCCTGCGCCCAGCGCGCACCGAAATCGGCGACCCGGCCACGGCCGCGGGTGCGCCGCAGCAGGCTCTGCGCCAGGCGGCTGCGCAGCCAGCCCTGACCACCGCGCAGGGCGTTGAACGCCAGCAGCGTGTAGAGCACGAGGTTCCAGGCCAGCAGGCCCCAGAACACCGGCGCCAGCAGATTGAAGTAGGGCCCGGCGACGAGGCCGTCGGAAACAGCACCGAGCAACACGCCCAGCAGCAGCGCCGCGGGCACCCAGGCCGCCCGCCACAGCCGCGTGCCGAGCAGGCGCTGCAGCGTCGCGTCGCGCGGCGCCAGGCGCTGCATCGCCAGCCGCGCCCGCGCCACCAGGCGCGCTTCGCGGGAGGCGTCGGCGGGCAGTTCCTGCGCCGCGGCGCGTGTGGCCCAGAGCCGGTCCTCGGCGGTCCACAGCGCGCCGGCCGGTTGCGCCTCGACCGACTGCAGGAGCAGCACGGCGCGGGCGTCATCTTCAGTCATTCCGGGATGATGCCTGCTGCCGGCGCGCTCATCCAAGCGCGCGTCCGATGAGGATCTTCTGCACCTCCGACGTGCCCTCATAGATCTGGCACACGCGCACGTCGCGGTAGATGCGCTCGACCGGGAAGTCGCTGACGTAGCCGTAGCCGCCGTGGACCTGGATCGCGTCGGAGCAGACACGCTCGGCCATCTCGCTGGCGAAGAGCTTGGCCATCGCCGCTTCTTTCAGGCAGGGCCGGCCGGCGTCCTTCAGGCTGGCGGCGTGCCAGATCATCTGCCGCGCGACCTCGATCTGGGTGGCCATGTCGGCCAGCTTGAACTGCACCGCCTGGTGCTGGAAGATCGGCTGGCCGAAGCTGATGCGGTCCTTGCTGTAGGCCAGCGCCGCGTCGAAGGCGGCACGCGCCATGCCCACCGCCTGGCTGGCGATGCCGATGCGCCCGCCCTCCAGCCCGCTGAGCGCGATCCTCAGGCCCATGCCCTCCTCGCCGAGCAGGTTCTGTGCCGGCACGCGGCAGCCCTCGAAGCGGATCTGCGCCGTGTCGCTGGCGTGCTGGCCCATCTTCTGCTCGAGCCCGGCAACGACATAGCCCGGTGTGTTCGTCGGCACGACGAAGGCGCTGATGCCCTTCTTGCCCGCCGCCTTGTCCGTCACCGCCATCACGATCGCGACGTTGCCATGTTTGCCGCTGGTGATGAACTGCTTGACGCCGTCGAGCACATAGTGCTCGCCGTCGCGCAGCGCGGTGGTCTTCAGCCCGCCGGCCTCGGAGCCCACATGCGGCTCGGTCAGGCAGAAGGCGCCGAGCATTTCGCCGCGCGCCAGCGGCTTGAGGAAACGCTCCTTCTGGTCGTCGTTGCCGAAGCCCATCAGGATGCTGCACACCGGGCAGTTGTTGACGCTGACGATGGTGCTGGTGGCGCCGTCGCCGGCAGCGATCTCCTCCAGGATCACGGCCAGCGCCAGGTAGTCCAGACCGGCGCCGTCCCACTCGGGCGGCACGGCCACGCCGTAGCAGCCGAGTGCGGCCAGTCCCTTGAGTTCTTCGTGCGGGAACTGATGGTGGCGGTCCCAGTGCGCGGCATTGGGGGCGATGCAATCGTGCACATAGGCGCGCACGGCGTCCTGCACAGCGCGGTGGTCGTCGGAGAGCAGCATGGTGTCGCAGGCCGGAGGCGGGTAGGAGTGACGGTTGCCGGAGGCGCTGAATGGGGTCGCAAACCGCCTCGATTTGAGATACGGTCGGCGCCGTCCGGCTGCACAGTACACCATCCCCGAGCCGCCAGCCCCGCGGCGGCCCGACCCAGCACCATGCTCGCCCCCGCGCCCGCACTCGACCCCCCCCGGCGCGGACTGCTCGCCAGTCTGCCGGCCGGGGCATGGCTGGTCGCGATGGTGGCGGGTCTGGTGCTGCTGGCGGTGGCCTGCATCGCAACCCTGTCGGCCGCACGCGCCTATGTCGGCGGCGAGGGGCGGTGGTCCAAGGCGCAGAAGTCTGCCGTGCTGGCGCTGTTGCAGTATGCCGAAACCCGCGACGAAGCGGACTGGGGCCGCTACGCGGCGGCCATCGCGCTGCCCCTGGGCAACCGCCGTGCGCGCCAGGCGCTCGAACAACCCGTGCTCGACGCGCAGGCCGTGCGCGAAGGTTTCCTGGCCGGCGGCAACCACGCCGACGACATCGCCGGCATGCAGCGCCTGTACCGCTGGTTGCGGCAGCAGCCCTTCATGGCGCGCAGCATCGACATCTGGGCCGAAGCCGACGCGCTCGTCGCCGAGCTGACGCAGACCGCCGACGCCCTGCGCCGCGCCGTGCAGGACGCTGCCGACCCCGGGACGGTGCAGGCGCTGAAGGGCCGCATCCTGGCCCTGGACCGGCAACTGACCCCGCTGCAGGACCAGTTTTCGGCCACCCTGGGCGAAACGTCGCGCAGCGCGCAGTGGCTGCTCAGCATGGTGCTGCTCGGAGCCGGTGTTGCGATGGCCGCCCTGGCCTGGGCCCTGCTGCGACGCAGCGCACGCCAGGCGCGACAGCAGGCCGAGGCCCTGCGCCACAGTGAAGCGCGCGGGCTGCGCGCGCTCAACGGCAGCAGCGACGGGTTCTACGAGTGGGATCTGCGGCGCGGGCAAGCCTATCTGTCGCCGCGTTTCGAACGCCTGCTGGGGTATGCGCCCGGCAACATGCCGCGACGGGTGGTCGACGTCCAGGCCCTGCTGCACCCCGACGACCGGGCCGCCGCCGGTGCCGCACTCAAGGCGCATCTGACCCATGCCGAGCCCTATGACGTCGAGCTGCGCATGCGCCACCTCAACGGCGGCTGGCGCTGGCTGCGCTCGCGCGCTCAGGCCGATCGCGGCGACGACGGCCACGAACTGCGCCTGTCGGGGTCGATCAGCGACGTCACCGCGCGCCGCCAGGCCGAAGAGGCGCTGCGTCGTCGTGAGGTGCAGTTCCGCTCGCTGTGGGAAACGACCAGCGACGCGGTCCTCATCATCGACGCCGGGCACGACATCCAGTTCGCCAACCCGGCGGCGCATGCGATGTTCGGCCATCCGGCCGGGTCGCTCGTCGGGCAGCCCCTGGCCCGGCTGCAGCCGGCGCATCTGCGCGAGGCGCATGTGCGCGCCACCGCGGCCTATCTGCGCACCGGGCAGCGGCGGCTGGACTGGCGCAGCAGCGAGCTCGTCGGGCTGCATGCCGACGGCCACAGCTTCCCGATCGAGGTCTGCTTCTCGGAGATCGAACTCGACGGCGAGCACCAGTTCGTCGGGTTCCTGCGCGACATCACCCAGCGCAAGCAGGCCGAGCAGGACCTGCGCCACGTCAACGAGCGCCTGGAGCAGCGCGTGCAGGAGCGCACCCGGGCCCTCACCGAGGCCAACCAGCGCCTGCGCGAGGTGGACCGGCTGAAGTCGGAATTCCTGGCCACGATGAGCCATGAGCTGCGCACGCCGCTGAACTCGGTCCTCGGGTTCACCAGCCTCCTGCTCGGCGGCCAGTCCGGGGATCTGAATGCCGAACAGCGGCGCCAGCTCGGCTTCGTGCAGGGTTCGGGCGAACATCTGCTGCACCTGATCAACGACCTGCTCGACCTGTCGCGCATCGAATCCGGACGCTTTCAGCTGGCCGAGGAGAGTTTCGACCTCGTCGCGCTGGCGCACGAGGTCTGCGCCCAGTTGCAGCCGATGGCCCAGGCCAAGTCGCTTGCGCTGCGCCAGGACCTGCCGCCGGCCCTGCCGATGCGCGGCGACCGGCGGCGCTGCCTGCAGGTGCTGCTCAACCTGGTCAACAACGCGCTCAAGTTCACCCCCGAGGGCGAGGTGATCCTGGGTGCGCGGCTAGCCGGCGACCGGGTGGAGATCTGGGTCCAGGACACCGGCATCGGCATCGCAGCGCAGGATCAGGCGCATCTGTTCCAGCCCTTCCGCCAGGTCGACGGCTCCCTGGGCCGCAGCCACGAAGGCACGGGGCTGGGGCTGTACCTGTGCCGCCGGCTGCTCGAGCTGATGGGCGGCCACATCGGGCTCGACAGCGCGCCGGGCGCAGGCACCCGATTCACCGTGCGGCTGCCGCCGGGCCAAGACGCCGCCGCCTCGTCGCCGGCGCCGGCCTGAGCGACCTACCAGGGGATCGGCGTGCCGTCGTGGTCGAAGAAGCCGCCGTTGTCGGCCGGCGTCAGCGCGGCCAGGGTGCGCCGCATGTCGGCCACCGCATCGGCCACGTCGAGATCGGCGCCCGCTCCGCCCATGTCGGTGCGCACCCAGCCGGGGTGCATGGCGATGCAGACGGCACGGCTGGACATCTGCAGCGAGATGTCCTTGAGCACCGAGTTCAGCGCCGACTTGCTCGCCCGGTAAAGCCAGCCGCCGCTGCCCGTGCGCGGGCCGATGGCGCCCATGCGCGACGAGATCACGGCCAGCTTCGCACCCGCGGCCAGCGCGCCGTCGAGCTGCGGCAGCAGGCGCATCGCGCCCAGCACATTGGTGTGCATCACGGCGTCGAAATCGGCTTCGCTGGGCGTCTGCAGGCCTGTGGTGCGCGGGCCGTAGATGCCGGCGGCGAATACGACCATGTCAAAGCCGGCGCCGGCGCCCGGCCAGGCGAGGTCGCTCGCGCTCGCCGCATCGACCACGTCCAGGTGCAGCGTCGCGGCGCCCAGGGCCTGCAGCCGCGCCAGGCCCGCCTCGCTGCGCGCGGTGCCTGTGACCTGCGCACCTTCGGCACGGTACTGGCGTACAAATTCGAGGCCGATGCCGCGCGAGGCCCCGATGATCAGGA
>CAZWUR010000077.1:0-7866 GCA_964637205.1 uncultured Rubrivivax sp. | reverse complement strand
CCCTGACCGCCAGCCAGCCGAACAGGCCGGCGCCGGCAGCGTTCAAGGCGCGGCCGACCGCCGGCCGCGCCGGCAGGCGACGCGCCCTGGCCACGAGCGCCACGACGGCGCCCAGGAAGATTGCGCTCTGTACCACGAACCAGGCCCCGAGCGCCAGGAAGGCCCAGCTCTTGTGCGGTGCGGCGGGCGCGATGAACTGCGGCAGGAAGGCGAGGAAAAACAGGGCCACCTTCGGGTTCAGCACATTCGTCAGGAAGCCGACCCGCCATTCGTCGACAAGACGCCTTGCCGGCCTTGCCGCTGGCGCCGACAGGTCCCGGTCCGCGGTCGCTCGCCAGGCGCTGCGCGCCATGCCGACGGCGAGCCAGACCAGGTAGGCGGCACCCGCCCACTTGAGCGCCGCAAAGGCGGCCGGCGTCACCGCGAGCAGCGCCGCCAGCCCGAAAGCCGCGGCCAGCGCGTGCACGATGCAGCCGAACTCGATGCCCAGCGCCGCCGCCAGCCCGGCACGGGCACCGCCGTGCAGGGTGCGCGTGATGGTCAGCAGCAGGTCCACGCCCGGCGTCGCGTTGAGCAGCAGCACGGCAAGCGCGAACAGCCCTGCCTCGCGCCAGCCGGCCAGGCCGAACAGCTCCGGCATCAGCACATCTCGATGGCCAGCGCGGTGGCCTCGCCGCCGCCGATGCACAGCGCGGCCACGCCGCGCTTGAGCCCGCGCTGCTTCAACGCGCCGAGCAGTGTGACGACGATGCGCGCGCCGCTGGCGCCGATCGGATGGCCCAGCGCACAGGCGCCACCATGCACGTTGACGATCTCGTGCGGCAGGCGGAATTCATGCATCGCCGCCATCGTGACCGCGGCGAAGGCCTCGTTGACCTCCCAGAGGTTGACGCTCTTGGCGTCCCAGCCGGCGCGCTGCAAGGCCTTGCCGATCGCACCGGCCGGCGCGGTGGCGAACCATTCCGGTGCCTGCGCATGCACCGCCTGGCCGGCGATGCGCGCCAGCGGCTCGAGCCCCATCTTCGTCGCCGTGCTCTGGCGCAGCATCACCAGCGCGGCGGCGCCATCGCTGATGCTGCTGGCGTTCGCCGCGGTGATGGTGCCGTCCTTCTTGAAAGCGGGCTTGAGCGAGGGGATCTTGTCGAGCCTGGCCTTGAAGGGCTGTTCGTCGCGTTTGATCACCAGGTCGCCTCCGCGCCCAGACAGCGTCACCGGCGCGATTTCCCAGTCGAAGCTGCCGTCCTCGTTGGCCGTCTTGGCGCGCGTGGTGGACGCGATCGCGAACTGGTCCTGCGCCTCGCGCGTGAAGCCGTATTTGTCGACGCAGGACTCGGCGAAGACGCCCATCGCCTTGCCGCGCTCGTAGGCGTCCTCCAGGCCGTCCATCGCCATATGGTCGAACATCTGCGCAGCGCCGTACTTCACGCCCTTGCGCGCGAACATCAGGTGCGGCGCATTGGTCATGCTCTCCATGCCGCCGGCCACCATCACCTGCGCGCTGCCGGCGGCCAGCATGTCGTGCGCAAACATCATCGCGCGCATGCCCGAGCCGCACATCTTGCTCAGGGTCACGGCGCCGGTGCTGTCGGGCAGGCCGGCCTTGCGCATTGCCTGGCGCGCCGGCGCCTGGCCCTGGCCGGCCATCAGGCAGTTGCCGAACAGGACCTCGTCGACGGCGTCGCCCGGCAGGCCGGCGCGCTCGACCGCGGCGCGGATGGCCACTGCGCCGAGCTCCCAGGCGGCCAGGCCGGCGAAGTCGCCGAGCAGGCCGCCGATGGGGGTGCGCGCGGCGGAGACGATGACGATCGGATCGGGGGACATGGCGAGCTCCTTTCAGGCGGGGGTCGCATCGGCCGCAGCGGCAGACTCGGCCTCGTCAGCCGACACCGCGGCGGCGGCGCGGCGCACGCCGAAGCGGCGCGCAGTTTCGTAGGGAAAGACGTCGTGCACATGGCCGGCAAGGATGCTTTCCTTGTGCGCCTGCCAGAACGCGGCGTCGAGCAGGTCGGCGTGGTGGGCCATGAAGACTTCGCGCACCGCCGGGTTGCCGAGCAGGAAGGGCCCGAAGGTCTCGGGGAACACGTCCTTCGGACCCACCGAGTACCAGACCTCGCCCGACATCTCTTCTTCCTCGTTGCGCGGCGTGGGCACGCGGCGGAAGTTGCAGTCGGTGATGTACTCGATCTCGTCGTAATCGTAGAAGACGACCTTGCCGTTGCGGGTGATGCCGAAATTCTTCCACAGCATGTCGCCGGGGAAGATGTTGGCCGCCACCATGTCCTTGATCGCATTGCCGTACTCGATCACGGCGGCGCTCATCTGCGCCGGCGTTGCTTCCTGCAGAAAGATGTTCAGCGGGATCATGCGCCGCTCGATGTAGACATGCTGGACGATGACCTCGATCTCGCCGTCGCCGTCGCGGTCGGAGATCTCCAGCAGGCTGGGGCAGAAGGTCTGCAGCTCGGCGACCAGTTCGTCCTCGAAGCGCGAACGCGGCAGCGCGACCTTGCTGTACTCCAGGGTGTCGGCCATGCGGCCGACCCGGTCGTGGGTCTTGACCAGCAGGTACTTGGCCTTGATCTGCTCGCGCGTGGTGTCCTTCTGTGGCGGGTAGTAGTCCTTGATGACCTTGAACACATAGGGGAAGCTCGGCAGGTCGAACACCAGCATCACCATGCCCTTGATGCCCGGCGCGATGCGGAACTTGTCGGTGCTGTGGCGCAGGTGGTAGAGCAGGTCGCGGTAGAAGCTGTTCTTGCCCTGCTTCTGCAGGCCCAGGGCGCTGTAGAGCTCGGCGCGCGGCTTGCGCGGCATCAGGCTGCGCAGGAACTGCACATAGGCGCTGGGCACCTCCATGTGCACCATGAAGTAGGCCCGCGCATAGCTGAACAGCATCAGCAGATCGTCCTCGCTGTCGAGCACGGTGTCGATCAGCAAGCCGTCGGGACCATGCAGGATCGGCAGCGCGAAGGGTGTCTCCTGGAAGCCGTTGATGATCTTGCCGACGACATAGGCCGCCTTGTTGCGGAAGAACAGGCTGGACAGGACCTGGATCTGGAAGTTGGCGCGTGGCGTGACCTTGCCGAGCAGCTGCTCGAGCTCGCCGGTCACGTCGTCGATGTCGCGCTCCAGGTCCTCGAACGCCAGGCCCAGCCCGAAATCCAGCACCAGGCGCCGCCAGTCATCGCGCCAGCTCGCCATCTGCGGGTAGTAGGCGCGGTAGGTGGGCAGCGCGCCGGGCTCGTCGCTCTCGATGTATTCGGTGGCCACCGCCGGGCGCACGAAGATGAAGTCGTTCTGGAAGTAGCTGCGGTGCAGGATCTTGGTCGTCACCGAGTTGAAGAAGGTCTCGGCGAGTTCGGGCTGCCGGTGGTTGACGAGCAGACCGATGTAGTGGAGCTTGACCTGTTGCCAGACGTCCATCGGCAGGCTGCCGGCCTGGAACTCGCGCTGCAGCCGCTCGGCCGCTTCCTTGACGCGCTTGTCGTAGAACTCGATGCGTTCGCGCTGCGCGCGCTGCTGGCCGTGCCAGTCGGCGCGCTCGAAGCGCCCCTGCGCGGCGAGGTTGGTCTGGCTGAAGAGCCGGTAGTGGCGGTCGAAACCCTCGATCAAGGCGCGTGCGATGTCGAAGGCACGGCGGTCGGTCAGGCGTTGCGGGAACATCGGCAATTCACTCCTCGCCGTCACCGGCGCTGGCACGGCGCGGGAATCGCTTGATCGCCTCGGCAAACACGGGCACCACCGCTTCGGGCTTGTCCATCGTGCAGCAAAGATCCTTCAGCAGGCCGTCGTCGAGACCGTAGACCCAGCCGTGCACCGCCAGCCGCTGGCCGCGCGCCCAGGCGTCCTGGACGATGGTGGACTGGGCGACGTTGCCGACCTGTTCGATGACGTTCATCTCGCAGAGCACGTTTTCCTGCTGCTCCGGCGGCAGGTGGTCCAGACGTCCGCGGTGGCGCATGCGCACGTCGTGGACATGGCGCAGCCAGTTGTCGGCCAGGCCCACGCGCAGGCCGCGCGCGGCCGCGCGCACCCCGGCGCAGCCGTAGTGGCCGACGACGAAGATGTGCTCCACCTTCAGGTGCTCGACGGCGAACTGGATCGTCGACAGCGCATTCAGGTCCGACGGCACGACGACATTGGCCACGTTGCGATGCACGAAGACCTCGCCCGGGTCGAGACCGGCGATCTCGCTGGCCGGCACCCGGCTGTCGGCGCAGCCGATCCACATGTAGCGCGGGCTCTGCTGCTGCGCCAGACGGGTGAAGAAGCCCGGGTCGCGCGCCTTCACGGCAGTCGCCCAGGCGCGGTTGTTGCTTAGCAGGCGTTGTGGCATGGTGGTTTCACATGGTTTCGGAGAACAGTTCGCGCCCGATCAGCATCCTGCGGACCTCGGACGTGCCAGCGCCGATCTCGTAGAGCTTGGCGTCGCGCCACAGCCGGCCCAGCGGGTAGTCGTTGATGTAGCCGTTGCCGCCGAAGATCTGGATGCCCTCGCCGGCCATCCAGGTCGCCTTCTCGGCGCACCACAGGATCACGCTGGCGCAGTCCTTGCGCACCTGGCGCACATGCTCGCTGCCGAGATGGTCGAGGTTCTTGCCCACTGTGTAGCAGAAGGCACGCGCCGCCTGCAGCACGGTGTACATGTCGGCCACCTTGCCCTGGATGAGCTGGAACTCGCCGATGCTCTGGCCGAACTGCTTGCGGTCGTGGATATAGGGCACCACGTTGTCCATCACCGACTGCATGATGCCGATCGGCCCGGCGGCGAGCACGGCGCGCTCGTAGTCCAGGCCGCTCATCAGCACCCGGGCGCCGCCGTTGAGGCTGCCGAGGATGTTCTGCGCCGGCACCTCGACGTTTTGGAACAGCATCTCGCCGGTGTGGCTGCCGCGCATGCCCAGCTTGTCGAGCTTCTGCGCGGTCGAAAACCCAGGCATGCCCTTCTCGACGATGAAGGCGGTGATGCTGCGTGCACCGCCGCCGGCCGCGCGGCCGCCCGAAGGCCGGCGAGCCCCCTCGGGGGTTGGCGCAGCCTGGGGGTCGTCAGGTTCGGGTTCGGTCTTGGCGTAGACCACCATCGTGTCGGCGTCGGGGCCGTTGGTGATCCACATCTTGCTGCCGTTGAGCAGGTAGAAGCCGCCCTTGTCCTCGGCCTTGAGCTTCATGCTCATGACGTCGCTGCCGGCCCCCGGCTCGCTCATCGCCAACGCGCCGACATGCTCGCCGCTGATCAGCTTTGGCAGGTACTTGCGGCGCTGCGCGTCGCTGCCGTTGCGCTTGATCTGGTTGACGCACAGATTGCTGTGCGCGCCGTAGCTCAGCCCCACGGAAGCGCTGGCGCGGCTGATCTCCTCCATCGCGATCATGTGCGCGAGGTAACCCATGTCGGCACCGCCATAAGCCTCGGGCACGGTGATGCCGAGCACCCCGAGTTCGCCCATCTTGCGCCACAGGTCCATCGGGAACTGGTCGCTGGCGTCGATCTCGGCGGCGCGCGGCGCGATCTCGGCCTCGGCAAAGGCGTGCACGGTGTCGCGCAGCGCGTCGATGTCCTCGCCGAGCATGAAGTTCAGTCCGGGCAGGGTGCTCATGGTTCATGTTCTCCAGGTGTTGCGTCGTGGATTCAGCCCGTCAGACCGCGGCCGAGAACGGTCATCACGGTGGCGGTCATGGTCGCGACCAGGGCGTCGTCATCCCCCTGCAGCGCACGCGCGTCGACGACGCTGATCGTACGGCCGGCCTTGATGACCCGCCCTTCGATGCGCAGCAGCGGCCCGCGCGCCGGGGCGAGCAGATTGACCTTGAACTCGATCGTCAGCACCGCCGCCTCGGCCGGCATCAGGGTGAAGGCGGCGTAGCCGCAGGCCGAGTCGAGCGCCGTCGACACGATACCGGCGTGCAGGAAACCGTGCTGCTGCGTCAGGTCGGCCCGGTGCGGCAGCAGCAGCTGCACGCCGCCGGCTTCGACCTGCTGCAGCCGGATGCCCAGGGTGGCCATCGCCGCCTGGCGGGCGAAGGACTCGCGCGTGCGCGCCTCGAAACCGGGCGGCGCTTGCAGGGTGCGGGACATCGCTGCGCTGCGCCGCTCAGACCGGCGCCTTCGGCCGCTTGCGAAGCGGCGCGGGCGCTGCGGGCGGTGCTGCGGGCGGCGCTGCGGCCCGCGCCAGCAGCATGCGGCAGCGCGCCTCGTGCTGGGCGATCTCGGACAGCGTGATCTCGAGATCCTCGCGCTGCTGCTCGAGCTGGCGACGGTGCGCCGCCAGCACGCCGAGAAAGGCCTGCAGCTGCGGGCTGGCGTCCGACGGCGACTCGTACATGTCCACCAGCTGCTTGATCTCCTGCAGGCTCAGGCCCAGGCGCTTGCCGCGCAGCGTGAGCTTGAGCCGGGTGCGGTCGCGGTGGGCGTAGACACGGTTGCGCCCCGAACGCGCCGGCGCGATCAGGCCCAGATCCTCGTAGAAGCGGATCGCGCGCGGCGTGACGTCGAACTCCTGCGCCAGTTCGGTGATCGTGTACAGGCGGCTGTCGGTGCGGACCGGGGCGCGCGGGGCGGAGGACATGGCGGGACTGACGTTGACGTAAACGTCAATATAGCGCCTGCGAGGCGCCTGCGGCCGAAGACGGCGAGGGGCGGATCCTGCGACCCGCCCCGCCGACTTCCTTGTCCGGGCACTGCATCGGTGCCCGCCTTCCCTGTGCTCGACCGAAGACAGCACTGCGCCGAGTGTGACCGCGGCGCCGGCGGTTTGCATCCCCATGAAGGGCGAGAGCGCAAGGCCTAGGCGGGTGGGGCCTGCTCGAACACCGGCAACACGGTCTCGCGCAGCGCCACACGCGCCTGTTCGTAGCCCGGGACCACCGATCGCACGACGTCCCAGAAGGCGGCGCTGTGGTTCATCTCGCGCAGATGCGCCAGCTCGTGGGCGACGACGTAGTCGATCACCGGCAGGCCGAAATGCACCAGCCGCCAGTTCAGGCGGATCGAGCCGTCGGCGCTGGCACTGCCCCAGCGGGTGGCGGCCGAGCTCAACGACAGCCGGCGCATGCGCACGCCCAGGCGACCGGCGAAGACCGCGCAGCGTTCCTCGAACACGCGCCGCGCCTGGCGCTGCAACCAGCTCTGCACGATGTCGCGGACCTGCTCGGGGCCGGCCTGCTGCGGCAGGCCCAGGTGCAGGGTCAGGTGCGGCACACCGGGCAGCGCATCCGGCGCCGCGTGCAGGACGGCACCGGTAGCGCGCGGGTCGAGCACCAGGATCACCGTCTCGCCGAGAAAAGGGATCGAACCGCCTTCATGCCAGGCCACGCGCGCGGCCAGCTGGCGCTGCGCACGCTCCTGCTGCTGGTGCAGCTTGCGCAGGATCCAGCCGGCCTTGTCCTGCAGCACCGCCTCGATCTCGGCCAGACCCACCCAGCGCGGCGCGCTGACCGCCAGGCCTTGCGGCCCGACCGCGAAGCCGATGCTGCGCCGGCGCGCACGCCTGAGTTCGTAGGCCACCCGGTGTTCACCGAGCTGCAGTTCATGGCGTGCACGCGGCGACGCGGGCAGCGCCGGCGTGGATTCGGGCGCCGGCGCGGGCGACGCGCTCACCGGCGCCGCCCCTTCGTCGAACAAGGAGAGCTGGGCGGGCGGGCCGGGCTCGGTCATGGCCTGAATTCTAGGAGGCTGTCGGGCTATGGGTCGGGCCCGCGCCGGGGAGAGTTTCGGTGCCAATCCAGGCGACGGTGAGGCGCGTGGCGGGCCCCCGCAACGAGCCGGCAACGACGAGTGGCGCCGGAAATCTCCCCGGCCCTTCGGGTTGATCCATAGCCCGACAGCCTCCTAGTCTTACTGTGTCACAAGCGAAGCCTTGCGTTTGCGCG
>CAZWUR010000076.1:0-21233 GCA_964637205.1 uncultured Rubrivivax sp. | reverse complement strand
CGGTGCGGCCGCCGGCTCGGCGGCCGGCTCGGACGCCGCCTGGGCCAGGGCGGGCAGGGGGCTGGCAGCGAAGGTGGCCGCGACAGCGATGAGTGCGGCCCCGAGCGAGGCGCGAAGAGCTTTGGACAGGAACATATTGACTCCGTGGGGGCCGCGCAAGGGGGTGTTCGGCACGGTGTAGTGGGGACGAGGAGGAGGCACTGAAACGCAGGACGCTTCGACGCCGGACGGGGGCTGCAATGTCATTCGAGCCTCCAGACATAGTCGACTTCGAAGCTGTCGCCGACCGGCTTGCCGTTCACGTCGCGGCCGGCCTGGAAGGTGCATTCGCTGAGCTTGGCCACGGCCACGCGGTCGAGCAGCTTGTGCTCGCGCGACGCGCCGGCCGAGCGTGCCACCTCGACGCCGACAGCTTGCCGTCGGCGCCCACGGTGAACCTCACGCGGGTGGTCCCGGCGGCATCAGCGCGGCGCGCGGCGGCCGGGTAGTCGTCGCTGGTCGGTGCGCAGGCCTGGACGTTGGCGATGGTGGGCCGCGCCGCCACACGTGGCGGGGCCGGCGGCGCCGCGACCGGGGCTGGCGCGGGGGGTGCGATCGTGACCGGCGTCGGCGGCGGTGCGACGGTGGTGGTCGTGATCGTCGGCGCCGGCGACGGCGGCGGGTTCACGTCGATCTCGGGCGGCGGCACGAAGGACGGCGGCGGTGGTGCGTATTTCGGCGGCGGCGGCAGGTTCTCGGGCGGCGGCGGCGGCGGCGCCACTTCCTCGATGATCTTGGTCTCGATCGGCGCCTTGATCACGTCGATCACGCGCTTGGCCATGCCGCTGACCAGCGCCCAGGCGAGCAGCAGATGCATGGCCAGCACGATGCCGATGCCCAGCATGTGTTTGCTCGGGGCGCGTTGCTCTTGCGCGTAGTTCAACTGGACCTTCCTCGGTTCGGCTTGGCGGGACACGCATGCCGCTGGATGGCCCCATCGTGCGGACCGCCAGCCACTGCACAGGGACCCTTCGACAGCGTCGACCCTTGTCGACTGCGACATCGCGCCACCCGTGAAACTGCTCAAAGCAAGACGCTTGCCAGGTTTGCCTGATCTGCGGCGCAACGGCGACGATCAGGGCGCCGGGTGTTTCACGGCCAGCGTCGCGGTGATGGCGTGCGCTGCGCGAACGGCGGCGTCGCTGCACCCGACGCGCCGTCCACGCCGACACGGGGTCAGTTCTCGGTTTTGGCAGTGGCCGGCGCCGCGGTCCCCGCCGGCGCACCGAGCAGCCTGTTGAGTTCGATGTAGTTGCCGTCCGCGTCCCACACCGTGCTGAACATCACCGGGATCAGGCCACCGGCGGGGTTGGGGAACGCCATGCGCGTGGGCGCCGTCTCGACCTTGACGTGCGGCGTGGCGGCGATCTTCGGCCAGCGTTCCTCGAGGTCGGCGACGTTGATGACCAGGACGAACTGCCCGACGCCGGGCGCCCTGAATTCAGGCGGTGGCGCAGGCGGCGGGTTCAGGCGCTGCATCAGGCCCAGCTTGCCGATGAAGCTGTCATTGGCGCGCAGCAGCACCAGTCGCACATCGGGGGCCAGGGGCTTGCCGTCCTTGTCGACGCCGGCGCCAACGGGCATGTCGTGGATCTGTTTCAGGCCCAGGGCGTCGCGGTAGAAGGCCAGTGACTTGTCGATGTCGCGCACGACCAGGGTGCTGCGCCGGATGTCGATCGGGGCGCGCTCGGCAGCGGGCACCGGCCCGGCCGGCGCCGCGGGCGGCGCTGTCGGCAGGCCTGGTTTTGCGAGGGGGGTGGGTTCGGACATGGACAAGCCGTGGTGGGGGAAGCTCAAAGCTGGACCAGGGCCTTGCCCTGGTTGCGGCCGGACATCAGCCGTACAAAGGCCGCCGGTGCGCTGGCCAGGCCATGGCTGATGTCTTCGCGGAAGTTCAGTCGTCCGGCGCGCAGATGCGCGCCGATCTCGGCCGTCATCTCGGCAAAGTCGGCCCAATGGTCGTAGACCACCAGACCGCGCACGGTGGCGCGGGCGCGGATGATCAGCCCCGGGTTCAGCGGCACCGGCGCGGCGCCGTTGTACTGTGCGATCAGCCCGCAGAGCACGATCCGGGCGCCCACGGCGAGCTGTTCGCAGACCGCCAGCAGCAGGTCGCCACCGACGTTGTCGAAGTAGACATCCACGCCCTGGGGCGCGAGCCGGCGCAGCGCGTCGCGCAGGTCTTCGGCGTGGTGGTCGATGCAGGCGTCGAACCCGGCCTGCCCGGTGACCCAGGCGCATTTTTCGGGTCCGCCCGCGATGCCGATCACCCGGCAACCGGCCAGCCGCGCCAGTTGCCCAACCGTCGAACCGACCGGGCCGCTGGCCGCCGAGACCACCAGCGTGTCACCGGCCCTGGCTTCGGCCAGGCGCTTGAAACCGGCCCATGCGGTGAGCCCGGGCATGCCCATCACGCCCAGGGCCAGGGTCGGCGGCTGCACCTCGGAGCCCACCGGGCGCGCCTGGGCAATCGCTTCGGCGTCAAGCAGGGCGTGGCTGCGCCAGCCGCATGCCGCCACCCATTTCGAGCCGGGTGCCATGCGCGGATGGCGCGACTCCAGAATCTCCACCAGACCTTCGCCGGGCACCCGATCACCGGGGTGGATGCCGGCGCTCATGTGGCGTCCGGCCATCGCGCTGCGCAGATAGGGGTCGAGCGACAGCGCCAGCACACGCACCAGGGCCTGGCCCTCGGCCGGCAGCGCCAATGTGGCCGCGCCGAGCGCGAAGTCGTCCTCAGTCGGCGTGCCTTGTGGCGCGCGCAGAAGGGTGATCTGTTCGATTTGCATGGGGGGGGGGCTGGCACTCGCATGGTGCCGAGGTGGGCGGTGGTGACGGAATGGTTTTCAGCCGTGGACGCCGACATGTCCGGCCTGGCCTCCAGGAGCGGCAGCCCGGACCTCAACAGGCGGTCGACGGGGCAGCGCAGTATGGCCCCAAGCCCGCACGGCGAGCGCTGACCGCCGGTGCTTGCGCATGCCGCGCGACCGGCGTAACTTGTGCCGCCGACCGCGCGGCCAATGCCCTGCTGGAGAGCGGCCGCATCAGGGGTCTGGCCACGGAACCCACCTGCGCCGACGTGCAGCGGCTGTTTGCGCCGGCTGTGCCCGGCATCGTTACCTGATCGGAAAGAGCTCTCGATGAACCATTCCCGTGTCGACTACAAGGCGGCCTCACCCGGCGCCTTCAAGGCCATGCTCGGCCTGGAATCCCATGTGCGTGGATCGGGCCTCGAGCACGCGTTGCTCGAACTCGTGAAGACGCGCGTATCTCAGATCAACGGCTGCGCACATTGCCTTGACATGCATACCAAGGACGCGCGTGCCGCCGGCGAGACCGAGCAGCGCCTGAACGTCCTCGCCGCGTGGCGCGAGGCCCCTTTCTATTCCGCCCGCGAGCGCGCCGCCCTGGCCTGGGCCGAAGCGGTGACCCAGGTTGCGACGAGCGATCTGGACGACACGCTGTATGCGCAGGTGCATGCGCAGTTCGACGACAAGGCGATCGTGGATCTCACGCTGGCGATCATCGCGATCAACGGCTGGAATCGTCTCGCGGTCGGTTTTCGCGCCGAAGTCGGGAGCCACGTGGCGAGGCCGCCCGGCTGAGGTTTGCCGATCGACTGTTGCAATCTGGCGCTGAGTACCTTGTTGCGGCCGCTGCACAGGTCGCGCACGACAACGCAGCGCCTGCCGGCGCTGTGCGTGCGGCGGCGCGGCGCTATGCTGGTCGCGCCTGCAACTCCGTTCGCCGCGCGCCATGCCTGCCAGCCCCCGACCTGCCGTCACCATCTTTCACAATCCTGCCTGCGGCACGTCGCGCAAGACGCTGGCGCTGATCCAGGCGCGCGGCATCGAGCCGCAGGTCGTCGAATACCTGCTGACACCCCCCAGCCGCGAGAAGCTGAAAGCCTTGATCGCCGCCAGCGGCCGCCCGCTGCGCGAATTGATGCGCCGCAAGGGCACACGCTACGACGAGCTTGCGCTCGACGACCCGAAGTGGAGCGACGAACAGCTCGTCGAGCTGATGCTCGCCGACCCGATCTTGATCAACCGACCAATCGTCGAGACCCCCCTGGGCACACGCCTGTGTCGGCCGCCCGAGGACGTGCTGCCGATCCTGCCGGTTGCTGGATCGCCCCTTCTGAACCCGAAAACCGAAGACACCATGCGCCCCGCAAGCCAACCCCTTGCGCTGATCGACGACGAACTCGAGCTGCTGGCCGATCTGGTGCCACTCGCCGGGCAGGACATCATCGAGCTGGGCTGCGGCGCCGCCGCGCTGGCCCGCAAGCTGTTGAGCCGCTATCCGGACAGCCGTGTGACGGGGCTTGAAGTTGATGAACGCCAGCACGCGAAGAACCTCGCCGCGCCGCAGGCGGGCCTGCACTTCATGGCCGGCGTCGCTCAGGCGATCCCGTCTGCCGACGCCCGTTTCGACCTCGTGCTGATGCTGAAATCACTGCACCATGTGCCGCTGGCGTCGATGGCCAAGGCCCTGGCCGAAGCGGCCCGGGTGCTGCGGCCGGGGGGTCATCTGTATGTGTCCGAGCCGGTGTATGCCGGTGTCTTCAATGAACTGGTCCGCCTGTTCAACGACGAATCTGTGGTGCGCGCCGCGGCCCAGACGGCGCTGGACGTCGCGCTGTCCGGCGGCGCCTGGGCGCAGGTGGCCGAGCGGCACTTCGAGATGCCGGTGGCGTTCAAGGACTTCGCCGAGTTCGAGCAGCGCATGATGCGGCCGACCTTCGCCGACCATCACATCGACGACGCCATGATCGCCCGGGTGCGCACGGCCTTCGCGCCGCATGCCGCCGGCGGCGAAGCGCGGTTCCAGCGCCCGATGCATGTGCGCCTGCTGCGCCGCGTGGCTTGAGCGACACAGGGCCGACATCACCGGGACACAACGTTCGATCCTTGATCGACCTCATGCCGGGCGGTGCGCAGGCTCGCCTAAGCTCGCCAGTGTCTGAGCTGAATCTGCGTGAACCGCGCCCTGCCCACAGCGTCACCCGATGAGCACCGCCGCCCGTGTGCCCCACCTGACCCGTCTGCGCCGCCGCATCGCGCTGTGGCTGGCGGTGCTGATGGCCGTGTCCGGCGGCATGGCCAGCGGCCTGTCGCATGGGGCCTTGCGCACCGACCCGTCCGCGCCCTGGCTCGCCGAGATCTGCACCGCGCCGGTGGCCTCCGCCGGCACCGACGACACGAGCAAGGCGGCTGCCGAGCCGCGCGGCCAGGACAACAGCGCACACCTGCTCGCACATTGCCCGCTGTGCCTGCTCGGCAGCCACGCATTCGGCCCGCCACCGGCCCCTGCGCTGTGGCGGCCGCTGTCGCAGGCCGCGGCCGAGCAGGCGCCTCGGCCGCAAACATCACAGCACGAGGCCGTGCCAACGTGGCGGGCCCTGCCGCGAGGCCCTCCCGCGCGCGACTGGCTGTGAGCTGAGCGTCGCCGCCGGCGGCGCCCGGCCCGACCTCCCCTGCTGCCGGGCCCGATTTCGGGCCACGACCCTGCATTGACATGCCCCGTGCCGCGCCCCTGCGCGCGGCAAGGCATGGCTGCACGCCTGCCGATACAGGCAGCACCACGACGGCGCTGCCCACCGAACACGAGATCTCTCCATGCCCGAAACAAAGATGCGCCTGCTCGCGCGCTCGATGCTCTGCGCCTTGCCGGCGCTTGCCCATCCAGGGGCGGCTTTCGCCGCCGATGACGTGCTCACGAAGCTGCCCACGGTGACGATCACCGACAAGAAGCCCGACGTCGACCCCGCGCTCGGCGAAAGCCGACTCGACCGCCCGGACCTGCAGCGTTCGCGCTCGGCCACCGGAGACACCGCCACGCTGCTGCGCAAGCTGCCCGGCGTCAGCCTGTACGGCGCCGGCGGCGCTTCGAGCCTGCCGGCCCTGCATGGCCTGGCCGACGACCGGCTGCGCATCAAGGTCGACGGCATGGACCTGATCGCCTCCTGCCCGAACCACATGAACCCTGCCCTGTCCTACCTCGACCCGACCCAGGTCGATGCGCTGAAGGTCTATGCCGGCATCGCGCCGGTGAGCCTGGGCGGCGACAGCATCGGCGGCACCATCGTCGCCGACACCGCGCCGCCCGAGTTCGCAGCCGCCGGGCAGGCGAGCCTGGTCAAGGGGCAGGCCGGGTTCTTCCTGCGCAGCAACGGCGGCGGCGTCAGCCTGTCGGCCACCTATGCGACCGAGACCTTCAGCGCCAGCTACGCCGGCGCCTTGCGCCAGGCCGACAACGTCAAGGCCGGGGCTGACTTCAAGACCAGCACCGCCACCGGCCGCGTGGACGACACCCTGCCGCTCGACGAAGTCGGCTCGACGGCCTACAAGACGCACAACCATTCACTCGGCCTGGCGCTGCGCAGTGGCGACCACCTCGTCGAAGCGAAGTTCGGCCTGCAGGAAGTGCCTTACCAGCTCTACCCGAACCAGCGCATGGACATGCTCGACAACACGCAGCAGCGCATCAACCTGCGCTACCGCGGCCGCTTCGGCTGGGGCAGCCTGGACGCGCGCCTCTATCACGAGACCGTCGACCATGCGATGGACTTCGGTGCCGACAAGCGCTACTGGTACGGCGCCCTGTCCGGCGCGGGTGCGGCCTGCTCGCCGCTGGGCGGGCCACCGGCCAGTTGCGCTGCCGGCATGCCGATGCACAGCGAAAGCAGCAACACCGGCGCAGCGCTCAAGGCCCGCGTCGCGCTGGGCGACGCCGACGAGCTGCATCTGGGCGCCGAGCTGCAGCGCTACCGGCTCGACGACTGGTGGCCGCCGTCCGGCGGCGGCATGTGGCCAGGCACCTTCTGGAACATCGCCGACGGCCAGCGTGACCGCTCAGCCCTGTTCGCCGAGTGGGAGGCCCGGCGCGGTGCGCAGTGGACCACGCTGCTGGGCCTGCGCTTGGAGCACGTCAAGACCGACGCCGGCGATGCCGTGGGCTACAGCAACGCAGCCACGGCGATGGGCAACCAGTTTGCCGATGCCGCGGCCTTCAATGCGCGCAGCCACGCGCGCAGCGACAACAACTGGGATCTGAGCGCCCTGGCCCGCTACACGCTCGATGCAGCGCGCGACATCGAGTTCGGCTTCGCCCACAAGGCCCGCTCGCCGAATCTGTACGAACGCTACACCTGGTCGACCTGGGCCATGGCGGCGGTGATGAACAACTTCGTCGGCGACGGCAACGGCTACGTGGGCAATCCGGATCTGAAACCTGAGCAGGCCGATACCCTTTCGGTCAGCTTCGACTGGCACGCCCCGGATCGCCGCTGGGCCCTCAAAGCCACGCCGTACTACACCCAGGTGACCGACTATGTGGACGCCATCCGCTGCGTCAGCGGCGCGGCCTGCACCGCCGCCAACGCCAGCACCGACAACCTGTTCGTGGTGCTGCAGTACGCCAATCAGTCGGCGCGCCTGTGGGGCCTGGACCTTTCGGGGCATATGCCGCTGGCGGACACGGGCTGGGGCGACTGGGGTTTCGAAGGGCTGCTGGGACTGAGCCGCGGCGTCAACCGCGACACCGGCGACGATCTCTACAACATCATGCCGCTCAATGCGCGGCTGACCCTGACGCATCGGCTTGCAGCCTGGGACAGCGGTGTCGAGCTGGAGATGGTGGCCGCCAAGGACAGGGTGTCCGAGGTTCGCAACGAGGTGCGCACGCCGGGTTACGGCCTGCTCAATGTGCGCACGAGCTACACCTGGAAGCGCGGGCGCATCGACTTCGGCATCGACAACCTGTTCGACCGCTTCCATCGTCTGCCGCTCGGCGGCGCCTATGTCGGGCAAGGCACGACGATGAGCATCAACGGCGTGCCCTGGGGGGTGGCCATGCCGGGGGCGGGGCGCTCACTGCACCTCGGTTTGACGCTGGACTTCTAGCCGGACGGGGGTCTGCCAGCGCGCGCCGCGGCCTGCGTTCAGCCACCGCAGGTCGCCAGGCAGACCGTCCTGCAAGCACGCTGGCGCCGAATGCAGCAGGGATCCCGGCGGGCAGGCAATTCGCCGACAATTGACCGTCGTCATGCTCCGCCCATTGCCATGCAGTTGCCCATCCGGATCGACGAATCCGCGCCCACGAGCCTGCAGGTACAGATCGCGCAGGAGATTCGCGAGCTGATCCTGGGCGGCAAGCTCGAGCCCGGCACGCGCATGCCGGCGTCGCGCGAACTGGCCGCCGATCTGGGGGTGTCGCGCAACACGGTGGTCGGCGCGTTCGAGCGCCTGATGTCCGAGGGTCTGCTTGAAGCGCGCGAGCCCACCGGCACCTTTGTCGCGCAGCGCTTCTGGGCCGAGGCGGCAAGCGGTCCGGCCGCCGACCCGCCGGCGCCGGCCGTCGGGCCGCTCGATCGGCCGGTCCGGCATCTGCAGTTCCATGCCGAGTCGCACATCGTGGTCGCGCCGTTCGGCCAAAGCCTGCCCTTTGATTTCTGGGTCGGCCGCCCCGATGCACGACTGTTCCCGATCCGCCTGTGGCAGTCCCTGCTCGGCCGCATGCTGCACGGCGTCACGCACCAGCTCTGCGAGTACGGAGACCCACAAGGCCTGCCGGCCCTGCGCGAAGCCATCGCGCGCCATGTCGGCGCCACGCGCGGCATCGCCACCGACGCCAGCCGCATCCTGATCACCAACGGCATCCAGGAAGGCTTGAATCTGCTCGGCCGGCTGCTGATGGCCCCGGGCGTGCAGGTGGCGGTGGAGAACCCCTGCTACAGCGGCGCCAGCCTTGTCTTCGCACAGCATGGCGTGCAACTGCGACCGGTGGCGGTCGATGACGATGGCATGGACCCGTCCGACTTGAACGATGCCGTCGCGGTCGCCTACGTCACGCCATCGCATCAGTACCCGCTCGGCGCCTCGCTGTCGCTGGCGCGACGTGAAGCGCTGCTCGCCTGGGCCCAGGCCTGCGGCGCCTATGTCGCGGAAGACGACTACGACAGCGACTTCATCTACGACGGCACGCCGCTGCCGGCGCTGAAAAGTCTGGACCACGATGACCGGGTGGTCTATCTGGGCACCTTCTCGAAGAGCCTGGGCGCCGGTCTGCGCATCGGCTACATGATCCTGCCGGCCGAGCTCTGCGCCCCGGCACGCCACGCCAAGGCCCTGCTCAACAACTGCCAGCCCTGGCTCGAACAGGCGGCGCTGGCCGCACTCATCGACGAAGGCGGTTACGCCGAACATCTGCGCCGCCTGCGCCGGATCTACGCTGCGCGCCGCAACCATCTGTGCACGGCGATCACCCAGCGCCTGCCCGATTGGCAGGTGCAGGGCAGCGGCGCCGCGATGCATGTGGTCATCCGTCTGCCCGCCGGCGGCATCGACGCGCAGACCGTGGAGCGTGCCGCGCGCACCCACGGTGTCGGCGTCTACAGCATCGGCAAGGGCAATGCGCAGTGGTTCGGCGCCGATCCGCAGGACCTGCAGCGCCGCGTCCTGCTGTTCGGCTACGCCTCGCTGAACGAAAGCGAGATCAGCGACGCCTTGCTGCGCTTGCGCGACGCGGTCACGTCCTGAGCCCCTCGGCGCGGCGTAGGTGCGCGCTGCCAGGACGCAGCCGCGCCCGGGTGCTCAACGGCCGACGACGTGATCGATGAGCACGCGCACCCCGTCGCTGCCCACCACCACGTCGCCGACCATGCCTTCGATGTCGCCGGCCTGGCTCTGCACGCTGCCCAGCCGCGAGATGCGCGCGACGACCTTGACGCGCGAGAAGCTCGACAGCGCCATGCCCTGCGCCATCGCGCTGCTGTCGTCGAGCGTGAACGACAGCGGCAGATCGCCGGCACGCGCGCGGATCGCCGCCAGCGGCATCGGCGGCCCGTCGATCGCCTTGGCGAAGATGAACAGCGTGTCGGTGGGCGCCACCTTGCCGGCGAGCGCGCCGTCGAGCACGACCTGGCCACGAATCGATGCGGCAGCGCTTGCCGTCGGCGCCACGGCCCGGGTGTCGACTGCCGAGGCCTGCGGTCGACTCGACACGCCATCGGCCCGGGTGTCGGCCTGTGCAATCAGCGTGCCGATGCGCCGACGGTCCTCGGAGTCGGCCGGCAGCAAGGCTTCCAGACGCTGCCAGCGGCGCAGCGCCAGCGCGCGGTCGCCGGATTGCAGCGCCGCGAGCCCGGCGAAGGCCAGGGCGTTGAAGTTGTCGGGGTCGAGCGCCAGCGCGCGCTCGGCGAGTTGTTCGGGTTCGCCCGCCAGTCGGCGCTGCTGGCTGATGGCGACGGTGTTCGCGAGCTCGACGAGCAGGTCCGCATTCGCGGGCAGAAGGGCCACCGCCTTGCGGTAGGCGCCGATCGACTCGGGAAGCTGCTCGAGCTGCAGATAGGAGCGCGCCAGCAGGACCCAGCCTTCGCCGTCGTCGGCGTTTTTCTCGAGGCGCTGCTTCAAGCTGCCGATGGCGGTTTTCGTGAGCTCCGACGTGGCGCCCGCGGCCGCCATCCCGGACCCATGCGGTGATGCCGCTTGCGCTGTGGGCGCGCTGAGCAGCGCCATCGGCTGGCCGACCAGGGTGTACACCATGATCACGGTCAGGGGCATGCCGATGGCGGTGAGCAGGGCCGCGGTCCAGCGAGCACGCACGTCGGCCTGGCCGACAGGGCCGTCGGAATCCGGCTGCGCCTGCAGCGCCTGGCGTTGCAGCTCGCGCAGCGTGCGCTGATGTTCGTCCTGGTCGATGCTGCCGGCGGCGCGTTCGGCGTCGAGTTCGCGCACGCTGTCGGCGAGCACGGCCAGACCTTGATGGCCGGGTGCCGGCCTGGGCCCGGTGCGCAGCAGCGGCACGATAACGATGGCCAGCGCCAGCAGCGACATCGCCAGCGCCAGGGACACGAACAGGATCATGACGAAGCCTCGCGCTTCAAGCCGAGCAGGCTGCGCGCACGCGACTCGTCGGCCGCGGCAAGATCGGCCGGCAGCGCGACCGGCCGCCGCCGGACGGTCAGCACCAGGGCCACGCCGGCGACCAGCAGCAGCACGAAGGGCCCGAGCCAGAGCAGCGCGGTGGTGGCACTGAAGCGCGGGCGATAGAGCACGAACTCGCCATAACGCTCGACCATGAAGTCGGTGATCTGCTGTGGCGTTTCGCCGCGGCCGAGTCGCTCGCGAATCTGCCGGCGCAAGTCGACGGCCAGGCCCGCATGCGAGGCCGCCAGCGTCTCGTTCTGGCAGACCAGGCAACGCAACTCGTCGGCAATCGCCATGACGCGCGCTTCGAGCGCCGGGTCGGCGGCCAGGGGTGGCGCTTCGGCTGCCGCGGCCAGGCCCAGCGTGCACGCCGCCCACAGCGCGACCAGGCTGCGGCGCGGCAGATGGGTCGTGGCGGCGATCAGGAGGGCTCGCATATGCAGCTTCAGGACGCGGCGTCGGGCCGCAGGCGCGGCGCAAGCGCGGCGTCGGGCGCTGGCGTCAGGGTCGGCACCGGCTGTTCAGCGCGTCGCCGCACCCGGCGATAGCGCCGGTCGAACACGGCCGTGAAACCACCGAGCGCCATCAGCAGGCAACCGCCCCAGATCCAGTCGATGAAGGGCTTGACGTACAGGCGCACGACCCAGCGACCACCGGGCAGCGGCTCGCCGAGCGCGGCGTAGAGGTCACGCGTGAAGCCCGGGTCGATGGCAGCCTCGGTCATCGGCGATGAATTCATGTTCGCCGTGTACAGGCGCCGCTCGGGCGTCAGCGTCGCCACCGTCCTGCTGCCCGATGTCACCGTCAGGGTGGCGCGGTCGGCGCGGTAGTTCGGACCGGGCTGCGCTGCCACCCCGTCCAGGCGGAAGCTGTAGCCGGCCAGGGTGGCCGTTTCGCCGGCCTCCATCGTCACGTCCTTTTCGGTTTCATAAGCCTTGACCAGGGTCACCCCGACGATGAAGACCGCGACCCCGCAATGTGCAAGCAGCATCCCGTAATAGTGGCCCGGCTGCGCGGCCAGCCTCGCCCACAGGCCGGGTGCCGGATGCGCGCGCAGGCGACCGAGCAGATTGAGCAGCGAGGTGGCGAAGATCCACATGGCCAGGAAGAGCCCGAAACCGACCATCGGCTTCCAGTCGCCGAACAGCCAGGGCGCGATGAGCGCCGAGAGTGCACTCACGGCCAGGGCCCAGCGCAGCCGCCGGGCCAGGTCGATCACATCGGCCTGGCGCCAGCGCGTCAGCGGACCGATGCCCATCAGGAACAGCGCCGGCGCGATCAGCGGCACGAACACCGCCTCGAAGTACGGCGCACCGACCGACAGCTTGCCCAGGCCCAGCGCGTCGATGAGCAGCGGATACAGGGTGCCGAGCAGGACCGCGCTGAAGGCGACGAGCAGCAGCACGTTGTTGGCCAGCAGCATGGACTCGCGCGATACGGCGCCGAAGCTCTCGCCGACGCCGACCCGCGGCGCGCGCCAGGTGAAGAGCAGCAGTGCACCGCCGACGACGAGGGTCAGGAAGGCGAGGATGTAGACCCCGCGCGACGGGTCGGTCGCGAAGGCATGCACCGAGGTGAGCACACCCGAGCGCACGAGAAAGGTGCCGAGCAGGGACAGCGAGAAAGCGATGATCGCCAGCAATGCCGTCCACATCTTGAAGGCACCGCGCTTTTCCGTGACCGCCAGCGAGTGCAGCAGGGCCGTGCTCACCAGCCAGGGCATCAGCGAGGCGTTCTCCACCGGATCCCAGAACCACCAGCCGCCCCAGCCCAGTTCGTAGTAGGCCCAGGCGCTGCCCAGCGCGATGCCCAGGGTCAGGAAGCACCACGACACCGTCGCCCAGGGCCGCGACCAACGCGCCCACGCCGCGTCGAGGCGCCCGGACAGCAGCGCCGAGATGGCAAACGCAAAGGCCACGACGGTGCCGACATAACCCATGTACAGGACCGGCGGATGAATGATGAGCCCGGGGTCCTGCAACTGCGGATTCAGGTCCTCGCCCTCGAGCGCGGCGGGCAGCAGCCGATCGAAGGGGTTGGATGTGAACAGGATGAAGAGCAGGAACCCCACGCTGATCACGCCCATCACGCCGATGATGCGCGCCGCGGTGGCCTCGTCCAGGCTGCGCGACCTGAGCGCGACGGCGAGCGTCCAGGCGGCCAGGATCAGCGCCCACAGCAGCACCGAGCCTTCGTGCCCGCCCCAGACCGCGCTGATGCGATAGACCAGGGGCAGCGCCGAATTGGAGTGCTGGGCCACGTAGAGCACCGAGAAGTCGTTGCCCACGAAGGCCTGCGTCAGGCAGCCGAAAGCGATGGCGACGAACAGGAACTGGCCCATCGCCGCCGGCCGCGCCAGCGCGGTCCAGCCGCTGTTGCCGCGCGCCGCGCCGAGCAGCGGGAAGACGCTCTGCACGATGGCCAGCGACAGCGCCAGGATCAGCGCCAGTTGCCCCAGCTCGGCAATCATTGCCGCGTGGCCGTGGCGCTGTCGGTGGCGGCCGCGGCTTGCGTGGCCGGCGGTGTCGCCGCCTGATCTGCCACCTGTGCGGGCGCCTGCGCCGCGATCTCGTAGACCGAGAAACCGCCGACCTGATACACCAGGGTCGCGCCCTTGACGTCGTGCTGGTCATTGCCCATGAAGGGCAGCAGGCGCGCGATCAAGGTCCTGGCCGAGGCCTCGTCGGTCAGCGCCACCGCGCGCACCGGCTGGTCCTTGTGTTGCAGCACCGTGTAGGCGGGGTACTTCTCCTTGTCGAGCCACTCATGCACGCGCCGGACCTGGCCGTGCACATCGCCCAGGGCGCCGAAGTCGCGGAACGCGACACCGATCTTCTTTGGCGCCATCTGGCCGAGCAGGATCACGTCACGCGCGTGCAGCACGAGGACCGTCTTCTGTCCGCCGGCCAGCGCCCTCAGCTGCGCCATGCCCTCGTCCTCGTCGGCCAGCAGGGCAGCGGCAAAACTTTCGAAGCGGGCCTGTTCCTGCGCCACGTCGCCGCTCTTCCAGAAGCTGCGCTCGATCGACTGCAGGCTCGACCGGCTGGCGCGCCAGCGCGCCGGCACGAACATCGGCGTGCCCAGATGCTGACCGAACATGACCTCGATGCCCGACAGCATGCGCATCTGGCGCGAGCTGTCCCACCAGGCCAGGACCGGCGTCCCGGGCGCCAGGTGGCGCTTGAGCACCGGGGCCAGCGCGGCGATGTCTTCGGCCGGCGGCAGGATCGTCAGAAACGGATCGTCGACACGCGGCTGCCAGGACACCAGCACCGGCCCTTGGGCCGATTCCGCAACCTCCAGATCGGCCAGCGGTGTCGGGTGGTCGACCGACATCACGGTCGCACGCCGCACCGTCACCTTGTCGGCCCCCAGCGTGGCCAGGGGGCCGAGTTCGGCCGCCGGCACCGGCTCGCCCATCACGTAGCGGTAGACCGGCGGGGCCGTGAAATGCTGCCAGACCAGCAGACCCGCCGCGCCCAGCAGGACGACGCCGACGCCGATCGACGCCAGACCGAAGATCCGGCGGCGCCCGGATCCCGGCTTCGAGACTGCGATGTGATCCATGGGCGTCAGGCGATCAGGGCGCGGGGTCGGCGTCGGACTGCGGCTCGCCTTCGCGAGAGGCGTCGCGCGCCTGCCTGCGACGCGACGCGACACCGCCGAACAGCAGGCCGCCGCCGAGCAGGGCCAGCGCGCCGCCGGCGAGCAGCGGCTGCTCGGCGCCCAGGCCGGCGAGCGCCAGGTCGGGGCTGCGGTTGTCGAGCGACGAGGTCTTCTTGTCGCCGCCGGCCGCTTCGAGCTTGCGCAGGCGCTGTTCCATCTGCGCCTTCTCGCGCAGCATCGTGTCCGCCTCGTTGATGATGGTCTGGTCGTTGATCAGCTGCGACCAGCCGCGCGTGTAGGTCCAGCCACCCGGGTTCACGTGCTGCAGCCCCTTCATGTAGCCGGCCGCATGCTGCTCCCACATCTCGGCGAAGGTGCGGTCGACGACCGTGGTCTGGTTGCGGTCGGCGAAGAACAGCGCCGAGAAGCCACCCGGCTCGTCCTTCTCCGGCAGCGGCAGTGCGGGCCGGTTCGTCTGCTGGCCGACCAGCAGCTTGTCGTCATACAGCTTCTGCACCACCTTGCGGGTGTCCTCGACGAGTGCGGTGCCGGCCTTGATGCCACTGTCCATCATCGTCAGATAGGTCTCGGCGAAGCGCGGCGAATGGCATTGCGAACAGGTTCCGACCCAGGCCGCCTTGCGGTCCTTGAACCAGGGGTCCTCGAGGTTGTCGGCGATGCTCTTGAACGGCAGGAAACCCCAGCGCACCTTGCGCACCAGGTTGTGCGTGAACTCGCCCTTGAATTCGAAGTGGCAGTTCGCACAGGTCGGTGTCGTGAATCCACCTTTGCCGATCTGGTCGGCAAGACGGGCATTCCAGTCCCAGGTGTCGCCCAGGGTCTGGTATTTGGCGCCATGCTTCGAGTACATGTAGTCCTCGAACTCCGGGTGGTCGACACCGTTGTGGCAGGTCGCGCAGGCCTCGGGCTTGCGCGCGTCGACGGTCGAGAACTCGTGCCGCGTGTGGCAGTTGTCGCACTTGTTCTGGTTGGTGTGGCACATCGTGCAACTGGCGGCCACTTCGCGCTGCTGCAGCGCGGCCCAGGTCGCGGTCTCGACGTTGGCCGTGTAGTCCACGGTGTGTGACGGGTGGCCCTGCGCCCACTGTTTCTGCGGCCAGACCAGGGTGTCGCGTTCGGACTCCTGCTCGGCGAACTGGCGCACGTGGCAGCTGCCGCACACGGCCCGGTCGGGCATGCGCAGATCCTTGACGTGGTTGCCGCCCTTGGCGCCGACGCCCATATGGCAATCAACGCAGTCCACGCTCTTCAGCGGCTCACCCTGGGCCAGCAGGTTCTGCCCGCGCAGGTTGTCTTCGACCTCGCCGATGATGTCTTTCTTGTAGGCGCGGATGTCGGACGCCGGCAACTGCCGGATCATGTCCAGATTGGCGTGCACGCTCTTCTCCCACGACTTGACCCAGCCGTGGGTGACGCTGGTGTGGCAGGTGACGCACTGCTCGCGCGTCGAGTCGATGTTGAGATCCGGCGGCTTGTAGAACAGGGTCGGCGCCAGGTACATGTCCATCGGGATCGGCTCCCAGTACTTGGCGAACTTGCCCTTGGTCAGATTCGCCTTGTAGCGCTTCGAGACCGCGTCGAACAACTCCTTCGGCGACGAGTCGCGCGTCAGGCCGAGCGCCTTGATCTGCTCGTCGGGAACCGAGTCCCAGATCCTTGCCGCGGCCGGGAACTGCACCGACGCCAGGACCAACAGAATCAGCAGACCGAACCTGCGCAGGATGCGTGTGCTCATACTTCCCTCCATGCCCTCGGGTCGAATGACTTCGACACAGGGGCCACTATGAACACTTGACGCCAGAAGCCGAGCGCCATGGACCGGCCGGCGGCTGGGTCCATACTTACCCTGAGAGCCCGCCGCGGCGCGTCGACTGGCGGTCTACGGCGTCCTCGCCCGCACGGCCGCGTCGGGCAGAGGGCCCCGCCTGTGGGCGTCCAGGCAACCCGCCGTCGGCAGGGCCCACGGCAGGTCTTCCCCGGATTCGGCACAGGCCGCCACGGCGGCCGCGGCGGACGTCAGGTCGAGGCCGAGCGCGTCGATCCAGTCGTCGTTGTAGTAGGTGTGCCGGTAGCGTTCGCCGCTGTCGCACAGGATGGTGACGATCGACCCCTGCTCCCCGGCAGCGTGCATGCGGCGCGCCAGGTGCAGCGCGCCGATGAAGTTGGTTCCGGTCGAGCCGCCGCAGCGCCGGCCCAGGCTTCGCTCCAGGTAGCGAAGTGCGGCCAGCGACGCGACATCGGGAATCTTCAGCATGCCGTCGATCACGCCGCGGATGAATGAGCGCTCGACGCGCGGGCGTCCGATCCCCTCGATGCGTGAGGTGGATTCGATCCTGAGCCCGTCGTCGCCCTTGGCGTAGGCGTCGAAGAACACGGAGTTCTCCGGGTCGGCAACACAGAGCCGGGTGTCCAAGCCCATGTAGCGGACGTATCGACCGATCGTCGCGGCGGTGCCGCCGGTTCCGCAGCTGCAGACGATGTAGGTCGGCACCGGACGGGGTTCACGATCCAGCTGTCGGAAGATCGATTCGGCGATGTTGTTGTTGCTGCGCCAGTCGGTCGCACGTTCGGCGAAGGTGAACTGATCCATGTAGTGGCCACCGAGCTCGCGGGCGAGCCGCTCCGACGCCTCGTACACCGCCTGCGGCGACTGCACGAGCTGGCAGCGGCCGCCGTAGAACTGGATCGCGGCGATCTTGTCGGGTGAGGTGCTTTTCGGCATCACCGCCACGAAGGGCAGATCAAGGAGCCGTGCGAAGTAGGCCTCGGAAACCGCGGTCGAGCCGGACGAGGCTTCGATCACCGTGCTCGCCTGGCTCAGCCAGCCGTTGCACAAGGCGTAAAGGAAGAGCGAACGCGCCAGCCGGTGTTTCAGGCTTCCCGTGGGATGGCTCGACTCGTCCTTGAGGTACAGCCAAACGCCCGGATAGGCTGGCAGCGGTATCGGGATCAGGTGCGTGTCGGCCGAGCGGTTGAAGTCGGCGTCGATCCGCGACACGGCCTGTTGTACCCACGATCGATTCTTCATTGCTGAAAACCCGGGGCGACCGGAGCAGGTCGATGAGCGACGAGATGAGGTCATCATAACGATGGCAGTCTCTGCGGCGCCACGCGACGCCGCCTTCCGAACCGAAGCACCACGGACCATGCGGCAGGCGGCACGCCCCGGGGCCGCGGCGATGATCGAGTGGCTGCGCATCGCCCTGGAACCGGCACGGGATGCCGCGTCGGGTTTCTGACCCGGCGAAGATCCGGTGGTTTGCATCGGCAGTGGCAATGCCGCGCATGATGAGCGCAACGCGGCGCCTGCGAGCGACAACAGGGCGCTGCCCCGGGAAGACCGAACCGACATGAAGGAAGCCAGCGATGCGCATCAGTGAACAACCCGTCTCGGCGCTGGCCTGGTACCTCAGGCCCTTGTTCTGGCTGCAGAAGCGGCGCTTCGGGCAGGTGCTGGTGCCCGCCACGGTGTGGGCGCGCGTGCCGCCGCTGTACGCTGCGTTGACTGTTTTCTACGCCGCGCTGGACCGGCGCGGCTCGCCGCTGCCGCCGGCGCTGCGTTCGTTCGTGCAGATCCGCATCTCGCAGATCAACGAATGCGCGTTCTGCATCGATCTCAATGCCGCGGCGGCCGTGGCGCGCGGTGGCGCGCTGGACAAGGCGGCAGCGGTCGCCGACTGGCGGCTCAGCGATCTGTTCAGCGATGACGAACGGCTGGCACTCGCCTACGCCGAGGCGATGACGCAGTCGTCGGCCCCGGTCGATGTGCAGTTGAGCGAGGATGTCGCGCGCCGGTTCGGTGAAGCCGGTCTGATCGAGCTCACTGCATTGGTTGGTTTTCAGAACCTGTCGAGCAAGTTCAACGCGGCGCTGGACATTCCTTCGCAAGGGCTTTGCCGTGTGCCACCCGCACAGACCTGATCACGCTGCGCTCGGATCCCGTACGCCGTTCCCGAGCAGGGTGAACGCGCCAGCCACATCACACTCGGCCATCACTGCGCCTTGAATGCCCGGGCATACCGCCGCCGGGTCGCCCTGTGCTCACTCGTCATCGTGTCCACCCAGGAGGCTGTCGGGCCTGCGTGGACACGCCCCTTGTCGGACATCGGCACGCACTGGAAACGGACGCACGCCTGTCGCCGAAGGCGGCGAAAGACGAGCGACGTTCACACTGCCTTGGCCGGAGCCCGCATGACACGCGTCGCGTCCTTCTGCGGTTCCCTGCTGCAAGTTCGCGCCAGCTCCCGAGGCACCGAGCCGGCGCGCGACGACTCGCTCAGCCGGTCGGCCCTGCAGCCTGGGCGGCAAGCCAGAAGGCTTCAGCAGCTTCTCCGAGCGCCGCGCGGTCGCGGTACAGGCGAATCTCCAGGTCGATGGACCACTCTTCGGGCGCTGCAACGACGAGCCGGCCGCCTTCGATGTCGTCGCCGACAAGGAGTCGCGGCAGCCAGGCCAGGCCGCGGCCGTCAAGCGCCATCGTGCGCAGCACTGACGCGAGATGGGCCGTCAGGAAAATCGGCGCGTGCAGTCGGTCGATGGACGACCCCTTCAGCTCACGCAAGATGCGGCCCAGGCCCGATTCGGCGCTGTAGCTGAGCAGATGGACGGTGGCCGACTTGCGGCCTGGCGGCAACCGATGGACGGGGCGCCCGTGGGTGTCGGGTGCCGACACGGGAATCAACCGATCCTTACCGACGATCAGACTGGGGCACCCGGCCTCGTCCAGGGGCCCACGAATGCGGGCGTGCCCGTGGCTGAGCATGAACTGCGCCTTGCTCTGCAGGACCAAAGCCTCGCATTTCTGCTGCGTGTCGGAGTCCAACTGGATCGGACCGACCGTCGTGTGAGCCTCCAGCGAACGCAGCCAGCGGGGCATGAAGGTGAAGGACAGCGCGTGCGTGGAGGCAAAGCGCAGCGTCGTGGCGCTGGCCTCGGCAACGGCGCGGGCCTCACCCGGGATGCGCGCGACCGTGGCCTGAAGATCCTGCGCGACTTGGCGAAACCAATGTCCCACTTCGGTCAGCTGGGCGGGTTGCGAACTGCGGTCGAAAAGCTCGGCACCGAGCCACTCTTCCAGAGCGCGCACGCGACGGCTGAACGCCGGCTGGGTCATGTGGCGCTCGTCGGCTGCACGCGAGAAATTGCCGCTGGCCGTCAGCGCGGTGAAATCGTCGAGCCACGAGAGATTCATGGTCATGACGGTGCTTTCATGGCATCAAAGTCTAGTTAATCGGCATTGGTCAAGCGCCGCGTCGCGGGCGATCATCTCGGCACCGCAACCCCAGCCAACCCGCAGGAGCCAGCCGTGAAGATCGTCGAGATTCGTGAGAAGACCATCCCCATCAGTTCTTCGATCCGAAACGCCTACATTGACTTTAGCAAGATGAACCTCAGCCTCGTTGCGGTCATCACCGACGTGATCCGCGACGGCAAGCCGGTGATCGGCTACGGTTTCAACTCCAACGGCCGCTATGGGCAGGGCCACATGATGCGCGAGCGCTTCATTCCCCGCATCCTGGAGAGCGTGCCCGACGACCTGGTCGACGCCAGCGGCAAGAACCTGGATCCGCACAAGATCTGGAATGCCATGTTCAAGAACGAGAAGCCGGGCGGCCATGGTGAGCGCTCGGTGGCGATGGGAACGATCGATATGGCCGTGTGGGACGCGGTCGCCAAGATCGAAGGCAAGCCGCTGTTCCAACTGCTGTCGGAACGCTACGGCGACGGCCAGCCCAACCGCAAGATCTTCGTCTACGCCGCCGGTGGCTACTACTACCCCGGTCAGGACGACAAGAAGCTTCAGGACGAGATGAAGAGCTACATCGACCGCGGTTACACGGTCGTGAAGAAGAAGATCGGCGGCGCCTCGCTGGACGACGACCTGCGCCGCATCGACGCCATCATGGAAGTGCTTCAGGACGGCCAGAAGCTGTGCGTGGACGCCAATGGCCGATTCGACCTGGAGACCGCGGTCGCCTACGCCAAGGCGTTGTCGCAGTACGACCTGTTCTGGTACGAAGAGCCCGGCGATCCGCTGGACTTCGAGCTGCAGGCGACGTTGAGGCAGTTCTACAAGAACCCGATGGCCACCGGCGAAGACCTGTTCTCGATGCAGGACGCGCGCAACCTCATCCGCTACGGCGGCATGCGCCCCGACCGTGACTGGCTGCAGTTCGACTGCGCGCTGAGCTACGGCCTGGTCGAATACCTGCGGACGCTGGACATGCTGAAGGAACATGGCTGGAGCGCGACGCGCTGCATCCCGCATGGTGGCCACCAGATGTCGTTGAACATCGCAGCCGGCCTGGGGTTGGGCGGCAACGAGTCCTACCCCGACCTGTTCCAACCTTTCGGAGGATTCCCCGACGGCGTGCAAGTCGACCACGGCTACGTGACGCTGCCCGACTTGCCTGGCATCGGGTTCGAGGGCAAGGCCGACCTGTTCAAGGCAATGAGGGGACTGTCGGCCTGACAGGGCCTGCTCCCCGGGAACGCACTTTCGGCGCCTGGCGCCTTTCGGTGCGGCGCGATGGGCGCTGCCTTGGTCCGCGGGTTCGAGGTGCAAGGGCGAACTGGTGGTGCCGGCCATTATGAGAAGACGCTGGTTATGACAAGACCATGGAAGACGAGCGACGG
>CAZWUR010000075.1:0-21951 GCA_964637205.1 uncultured Rubrivivax sp. | reverse complement strand
GCGGCTGAAGGACAAGCCGCAGCAGATGCAGCAGGAGATGATGCGCATCTACCGCGAAGAAAAGGTCAACCCGCTCGGCGGCTGCCTGCCGATCGTGGTCCAGATGCCGTTTTTCATCGCCCTGTACTGGGTGCTGCTGTCCAGCGTCGAGATGCGCAACGCACCCTGGATCGGCTGGATCCACGACCTCGCCGCGGTCGACCCCTACTACATCCTGCCGGTGCTGATGACGGCCTCGTCGATGTTCCAGGTCTGGCTCAACCCGACCCCGCCGGACCCGGTGCAGGCGAAGATGATGTGGATCATGCCGCTGGCCTTCGGCGTGATGTTCTTCTTCTTCCCCGCCGGCCTGGTGCTGTACTGGCTGACGAACAACATCCTGTCGATCGCCCAGCAGTGGTTCATCAACAAGCGCCTGGGCGTGATCGGCAAGTAGGCCGCATCGGCCGGAAGTCACGCCGCCTGGGGGGCATCCCCCCGACGCGGGGTTGAGAAGCGGGTCGTACAGGCCGACGATGCAGGCATGCGGGTCGACCCGGCTTCACCGCCGGCTCTGGAGCCCGACGCTGCGAAGCCGGGGTCCTTCGATCCGGTGACTCACGTCCCTCCACCCGCGCCATCTTCCGCCGCGGCGCGCCAGAATCGACCGTTCATGCGCCCCGGCTCCCGCGCACCGATTGCCGCCGTCGCCACCGCCCCCGGGCGTGGCGCGGTCGGCATCGTGCGCGTCTCGGGTGCCGGCCTGCAGCCTCTGATCGACGCAGTATGTGGGCGCACGCTCACGCCAAGGATGGCGCACTTCGGGCCTTTTCTGGCCGCCGACGGCAGCAGTATCGACCAGGGGCTGGCGCTGCACTTCGTGGCGCCGCACAGTTACACCGGCGAGGACGTGCTCGAGCTGCAGGCGCATGGCGGCCCGGTGGTGCTGCAGCTGCTGCTGGCGCGCTGCCTGCAGGCCCTGCCCGGGCTGCGCCTGGCGCGGCCGGGCGAATTCACCGAGCGCGCCTTCCTCAACGACAAGCTCGACCTGGCGCAGGCCGAGGCGGTGGCCGACCTGATCGAAGCCGGCACCGAGGCTGCGGCGCGCAGCGCGGCGCGCGCCCTGGCCGGCGACTTCTCGATCCGCATCGACGCGCTGGCCGAACGCATCGTGCGCCTGCGCATGCTCGTCGAAGCCACCCTGGATTTCCCGGAAGAGGAGATCGACTTCCTGGAGCAGGCGCGCGCCGGCGAACAGCTCGACCATATCCTGGCCGCGCTCGACGCGGTGACCGCCGGCGCGCGCCAGGGCGCGCTGCTGCGCGAGGGCCTGCGCGTGGTCCTGGCCGGGCAGCCCAACGTCGGCAAGAGCAGCCTGCTGAATGCCCTGGCCGGCGCCGAGCTGGCGATCGTGACGCCGATCCCCGGCACCACGCGCGACCGCATCCAGGAGACGATCCAGATCCAGGGCGTGCCCCTGCATGTGGTCGACACCGCCGGGCTGCGCGCGGCACACGAAACGACCGACGAGGTCGAGCGCCAGGGCATGGCGCGCAGCTGGGCGTCGATCCGCGAGGCCGATGCCGTGCTCTTCCTGCACGACCTGACGCGGCGCGGCGAAGCAGCCTATGAAGCCGACGATGCGCGGATCGCGGCCCAACTCCCGGCAGCGGCCGTGCTGCACCTGTTCAACAAGGCCGACGCCGCCGCGCCGCAGAACCTGCCCGAGGACGCCCTGGCGCTTTCAGCGCGCACCGGCGACGGGCTGGACGCCTTGCGCGCCGAACTGCTGCGCCGCGCCGGCTGGCAGGCGGCGACCGAAGGTGTGGCGATCGCGCGCACGCGCCATCTGCAGGCGCTGGCGCTGGCGCGCGAACACCTGCTGCTGGCGGTGCAGATGGCGGCCCGGCGCGACGCCGCGCTGGACCTGCTGGCCGAGGAGCTGCGCCTGGCGCACCGGGCGCTGGGCGAGATCACCGGGCAGTTCGGCGTCGAGGATCTGCTGGGCGAGATCTTCTCGAGCTTCTGCATCGGGAAGTAGCGTGGCTTGCAAACATCATTCGGTGCTGCCGCCGCCAGACGCGTGACAAGCGCGAGATGCTGAGCCTGAGCAAGTGCCCGGCCCCGACACCGAAGAGCGCCCGCATCAAGCGCGACGATCTGGTCCGGACGAAGGCGATGGACGAGTCGCCGGCCATCGGTGCCAAGCCGGTGCGCGGCCTGCGCCGCACTGCGTCCACTTTGTTGCCGGGCGCGCCCGGGCGTACGAGCTGGTGCACACGGTGCTGAACCACGCCTTCGGCGGCCAGCGCGGGGCCTGCAACGGCGCCGAGTACCAAGCACGGCGGCACGACAGGCTCCAGTCTTGGGCTGATCACGGCGAACCGTTGACGAGCGCGGGCCAGATCGTAGCGGGGTCGTAGCGGCGCGGTTCAGTCAAGCGGCCCGAGCGCCCTCCTTGGCGCGGCCAGAATACCCGCCATGACATCCACCGCGCCCGACCGCATCGACAAGATCGAGGCCAGCCTCTGGGCGGCGGCCGACCAGCTCCGCGCGAACTCCAAGCTGACCATCATCGTGATCTCCGACGAGGCGCACCGCACGCAGGCCGGCAGGCTGGCGCGCAACATGCGGCTCGCCTTGCCCAATGCGGCCTTCATCGGTTTCACTGGCACGCCGCTGTTCAAGCACGACCAGCTCACGCGGCGCATCTTCGGCGGGTATGTCTCGCGCTACGACTTCAAGCGCAGCGAGGAGGCCGGTTCCAGGCCGGTGAGGCGCAGCCCTAGCGTGGCGGCCTTCGTTTTGCTGGCGGCAGGAGCGACTGCCCGCTTGCCTGCTGTGCACAAGCGGGCACTGGTGACCCGATGACGGTGCCGACCGATTGACGCCGAGGCCGCAAAGACCCGGACCTGCCGGGTCCAGGCTCAGGGATAGAGAAGCCCAAACCCAGCAATCATGCGGGTTCCGGCGCGTTCTCCAGGTCTTGCATCGGCCGCCGTGCGGTCGGGCGGCGTCAGCCGCTGTGCGGCCGGGCGGCGTCAGCCGCTGTGCGGCCGTTTGCCCGGGTTCTTCTTGCTGCGCGTGTGCGAGCCGCGCTCCAGGCTGCGGCGCTGGCCGCCGCCGCTCGTGCTGCGCGTGCCGGGCAGCGCCGGGGTGGCGCGGCGGTCGGCTTCGGTCTTGATCTTGTTGCCCATGATGGTCTTCGGTCGCTGAGTTGGCGAAACCCCCGATTAGGCCACAGCCTGAGCCCGCATGCGCGCAGGGCTCGACGGCGGCCGCCGGCTCAGCCCTTGAGCAGCTTGGCTTCGGCCAGCGCCAGCGGTTCGGGCTGGCCGGACAGCACCAGGGTGTCGCCGGCCGCCAGGACCATCGATTCGTGCGGCGTCACGACCTCGCCGCCGGCGCGCCGCAGCTTGGCCACGCTGACGCCCATCGGGTCGAGCAGCAGCGCGCTCAGCGGCTGTCCGACGCAGGCCGCGGCGGTGGGCAGGGTGACGCTCGCCAGCCGGGTCTGCTGCAGCTCGTCGAAGGTGTCGTCGTCGCGGCCGTGGAACCAGCCGCGCAGCAGGGTGTAGCGGGCGTCGCGCGCTTCCTGCACGACGCGGATCACCTTGCGCATCGGCACGCCCACCAGGGCCAGCGCGTGGCTGGCCAGCATCAGGCTGCCTTCGATGGCCTCGGGCACGACCGCCATCGCGCCGGCGCTGCGCAGGCGCTCCATGTCGCTGTCGTCGATGGTGCGCACGAGCACCGGCACCGCCGGGGCGTGTTCGCGCACCAGGCGCAGGATCTTCAGCGCCGAGGGCGTGTCCGGGTAGCTGACGACCACCGCATTGGCACGCGCCAGGCCGGCGGCCATCAGGCTCTGCAGCCGGGCGGCGTCGCCGTAGACCACGCTCTGGCCGGCGGCGGCGGCCTGGCGCACGCGGTCCGGGTCGAGGTCCATCGCCATGTAGGGGATGTTCTGGTTCTCCAGCAGGCGCGCCAGGTTCTGGCCGCTGCGGCCGTAGCCGCAGATGATCACGTGTTTCTCGGTGCGGATCGCCTTCCTCGCGATCGTCGTCAGCTGCACCGACTGGAGCAGCCAGTCGCTGGCCGACAGGCGCGAGACGATGCGGTTGGCGTGCATGATCAGGAAGGGCGTGGCCAGCATCGACAGCACCATGCTCGCCAGGATCGGGCTCACCCACTCGGGTGCGACGAGCTTCGCGTCGGCACCCAGGGTGAGCAGCACGAAGCCGAACTCGCCGGCCTGCGCCAGGTACAGGCCGGTGCGCATCGCCACCCCGGGCGGCGCGCGGAAGAGCAGCGCCAGGCCGGCGATCAGGACCCCCTTGGCGAGCACCGGGATCGTCGTCAGCACCAGCACCAGCACCCACTGGTCGAGCACCGGGTGCCAGTCGAGCTTCATGCCGATGGTGATGAAGAACAGGCCCAGCAGCACGTCGTGGAAGGGCCGGATGTCGGTCTCGACCTGGTGCTTGTATTCGGTCTCGGCGATCAGCATGCCGGCGATGAAGGCGCCCAGGGCCAGCGACAGCCCGGCATGTTCGGTCAGCCAGGCCAGGCCGAGCGTGATCAGCAGCAGGTTCAGGACGAACAGCTCCTCGCTGCGGCGCCGCGCCACCAGGGTCAGCCACCAGCGCATCACCCGCTGGCCGCCGGTGAGCAGCAGGGCCAGCAGGACCACCGCCTTGAGCAGGGCGAAGCCGATCGACACGGCCAGCTCGCGCCCGCTGTCGTTGAGCGCCGGCACCAGCACCAGCAGCGGCACCACGGCCAGATCCTGGAACAGCAGGATGCCCATCACGCGGCGGCCGTGTTCGCTCTCCAGTTCGAGCCTTTCGGCCATCAGCTTGCCGACGATGGCGGTCGACGACATGGCCATCGCCGCGCCCAGCACCACCGCACCCTGCCAGGACATCTGCCAGCTCTGGTCGGTCAGCCACTTCCAGGCGACGACCAGCAGCAGGTGTCCGGCCAGGGTGCCGAGCATGGTCAGCACCACCTGCGACATGCCCAGGCCGAAGACCAGGGTGCGCATGCTCCTGAGCTTGGGCAGGTTGAACTCGAGCCCGATGACGAACATCAGGAAGACGACGCCGAACTCGGCCAGGTAGCTGACCCCGGCACTGTCCTGCGCCAGCGCCAGCGCATTCGGCCCGATCAGCACCCCCACCACCAGATAACCCAGCACCGGCGGCAGCTTGAGCGTGCGGAAGCACACCACGGCGAGCACGGCGGCGACGAGGTACAGCAGGACGACTTCGAGTGTGCTGGCCATGGTTTTGGAGGCGCCCGGACCGGCGCCGGCATCGGACCCGCTGCCGGACCGGCCGCCTCCTAGAATGGCCCGATGCTAAGTCAGCCCACCGAGGGACCCGCCGCCGGCTTCGATGCCGAGCGTGTGCGCATGCTCGCGGCGCAGACCTTCGAGATCGAAGCACGCGCCCTGCAGGGCCTGGGTGCGCGCCAGGGCGAGGGCTTTGTCGGCGCGGCGCGCGCGATGTTTGAGTGCCGCGGGCGCGTCATCGTGATGGGCATGGGCAAGAGCGGCCATGTCGGGCGCAAGATCGCGGCCACCCTGGCGTCCACCGGCACGCCGGCCTTCTTCGTGCACCCGGCCGAGGCCAGCCACGGCGACCTGGGCATGGTGCGCCCGGGCGATGTGGTGCTGGCGATCAGCCACAGCGGCGAAAGCGACGAACTCGCCGCCATCCTGCCGGCGATGCGCCGCCTGGGCGTGGTGCTGGTGGCAATGACCGGGCGCATCGATTCTTCGCTCGCCAGGCATGCCGACCACGTCATCGTCAGCGCCGTCGATGCCGAGGCCTGCCCGCTGAACCTGGCGCCGACCGCAAGCACCGCGGCCCAGATGGCGCTCGGTGACGCGCTGGCGGTGGCCCTGCTGGATGCGCGCGGATTCCGCGAGGACGACTTTGCGCGGTCGCACCCCGGGGGCGCGCTCGGACGCAAGCTGCTGATGCACGTGCACGACCTGATGCGCCACGGTGACGCCGTGCCGCGCGTCGGCCCCGAGGCGAGCCTGCACGCACTGCTGCGCGAGATGACGGGCAAGGGCCTGGGTTTTGCCGCCGTCGTCGACGCCGCCGGCCGTCCGGCGGGCATCTTCACCGACGGCGACCTGCGCCGCCTGATCGAGCGCGAGGCCGACCTGCGCGCACTCAGCGCTGCCGACGTGATGCACCGCTCGCCCAGGCAGGTGCGCGCCGACGCGCTGGCCGTCGAAGCCGCCGCGGTGATGGAGCAGCACCGCGTGACCAGCGTGCTCGTGGTGGACGCCGCCGGGGTGCTCGTCGGCGCGCTCAACAGCAACGACCTGATGCGCGCCAAGGTCATCTGATGTCGGCGCCCGAGCCCGCGCCCCGCTTTGCGCCACAGACCCTGCTGCGCGCCCAGGGCAGCGGCCTGGGCTTGAAGGCGGCGATCTTCGACGTCGACGGGGTGCTGACCGACGGCCGCCTGTACATCGGCGAGGCCGGCGAGTCGGTGAAGGCCTTCCACGCGCTCGACGGCCATGGCCTGAAGCTGCTGGCGCTGGCGGGCATCGTGCCCCTGGTGGTCACCGGACGCGATTCGGCCGCAGTGCGCCGCCGCATGGCCGACCTCGGGCTGCAGCATGCCGCCTATGGCGCCCGGGACAAGGTCGCGGCGGCCGAAACACTGCTCGCGCCACTGGGCATCGGCTGGGCCGACGTGGGCGTGATCGGCGACGACTGGCCGGACCTGCCGCTGTTCGCGCGCGCCGCTTTCGCCTGTGCGCCGGCGAATGCGCATGGTGAGCTCAAGGCGCGCGCCCACCATGTCACCGCCGCCGCCGGGGGTCACGGCGCGGCGCGCGAGTTCTGCGACCTGCTGCTGATGGCGGCCGGCGCCTATGCCGCGCTGCTGGCGCAGCACAGCGGCACGCTGGACGCGCACTAGGGCCGGGGCGATGGCCGTCGAGATCCAGCTGCCCGACCTGCCCGAGATCGCGATCGGCGGCGCATCGCAGCGGCCGCCGCGGGCACGCCAGCCCTGGCCGCTGCGCCTGCGCGAGGGGCTGTCGAGCTATCTGCCCCTGCTGCTGATGGCGGCGCTGGCCCTGGCCACCTGGTGGCTGGTGAAGAACACCCCGGGATCGCCGGCCGAACGCGAGGCGACAGCCGACCGCGGCCTGCCCGACTACACCATGCGCAGCTTCGTGCTCCAGCGCTACGCGCCCGACGGCCGCCCGACCGCCAGGCTGGAGGGTCGCGAGCTGCGCCACTACCCGGGTGACGGCCGGATCGAGGTCGACGCGCTGCACCTGCAGGCTTTCCTGCCCGACGGCCGGGTCATCGAAGCCACGGCGCGGCACGCGCTGAGCAACGACGACGCCAGCGAGCTGCAGCTGCAGGGCGGCGCCGAGGTGCTGGGCACCGACAGCGGCGGCCGGCCGATCGAGATCCGCAGCGAGTTCCTGCACGCCTTCGTCGACACCGAGATCGTGCGCACCCATCTGCCGGTGACGGTCAAGCAGGGCGCGAACCAGTTGCGCGCCGGCGGCATCGTCTACGACGGCAAGCGCCGGCGGCTCGATTTCCAGGGGCCGGCGCATGCCGCGCTGCAGGTGCCGCGATGAATGCGCCGCCGCCGCTGGTCTTCATCACCGGTGCCTCCAGCGGCATCGGTCAGGCGCTGGCGGCGCGCTACGCCGCGGCGGGCTGGCGGCTGGCCCTGGTCGCGCGGCGCGAGCAGGTGCTGCGCGACTGGGCGCAGGCCCAGGGCCTGGGGCGGCAGCGCTGCGCCGTCTATGCCGCCGACGTGGCCGATGTCGACAGCATCGTCGCCGCCGGCGCCGCCTGCCTGGCCGCCCAGGGCCTGCCCGAGGTGGTGATCGCCAATGCTGGCATCAGTGTCGGCATGGACAGCGCCGACCGCGAGGATCTTGAGGTCCTGCGCGACACCTTTGCCACCAACAATGTCGGGCTGGCGGCCACCTTCCACCCCTTCGTGGCGCCGATGCGCCTGCGCCGCAGCGGCGCCCTGGTCGGCATCGGCAGCGTGGCGGCCATCCGCGGCCTGCCGGGCCACGCCGCCTATTGCGCCAGCAAGGCCGCCGTGGTCGCCTACTGCGAGAGCCTGCGCGGTGAATGCCGGCCCAGCGGCGTGAAGGTGGTGACCCTGCTGCCGGGTTATATCGCCACCCCATTGACGGCGAAGAACCCGTACCCGATGCCCTTCCTGATGACGCCGGGGGACTTCGCCGAGCATGCCTTTCGGGCCATCGGCGCCGGGGCGAGCTATCGCGTCATCCCCTGGCCGATGGGGGTGGTCGCCAAACTGCTGCGCGTCCTGCCGAACCCGCTGTTCGACAGGCTCTTCGCCGGCCGTGCACGCAAGCCGCGGCGTGCCGGAGTCAAACCGGACTGATCTCCACCGCGCCATGCGCTCCGGCCGTGGCCGAAAACGACAAAGGCCCCGCGAAGGGCCTTTGTCTGTCCGGGGTGCCGGGCGCTCAGTAGCTGTTGTCGCCGCCGTAGCCGCCACCACCGCTGCGGCCGCCGCCGTAGCTGCCGCCACCACCGCTGCGGCCACCACCGCCGCCGCCGTAGCCGCCGCCACCGCCGCTGCGACCACCGCCGCCGCTGCCGTAGGGGCTGCGACCCCCACCGCCGCCGCCGCTACCGCCGCCGCCGTAGCCACCGCCACCACCGCTGCGGCCACCACCGCCGCCGCCGTAGCCGCCGCCACCGCCGTAACCACCGCCGCCGCCACCGCCGTAGCCACCACCGCCGGCCCGCGGTTCGCGCGGACGGGCCTCGTTGACGACGATGGCGCGGCCCTCGAGCTGCTGGCCGTTCATGCCGTTGATTCCGGCTTGCGCCTCGGCGTCGGTACTCATCTCGACGAAGCCGAAGCCCTTGGAGCGGCCGGTGTCACGGTCCATCATGACCTTGGCGGAAGTGACCGCGCCGAATTGCGAAAACGCCTGATGCAGGGATTCGTCGCGCACCGAATAAGCGAGGTTGCCGACGTACAGTTTGTTGCCCACGGGGAAGCCCTTAACTCAATAAACAAGGAAACCGATGTCTTGCTTCAACCCGGCGTGAATCTGACTCTCAAACGATTCGGGGACGATCAGGCGCGGCATCCAGACACAGGAAATGCGATTATGGGTCCGCCTATGCGCTGGGTGCAAAGGTGTCAAGCAAGATTTGTCGTTTTTGCGTCCCGGGAATTACCCTGTGCACCGGGCCGCGGTCGGCGCGGCCGGAGTCGGTCGGCCGGCGCAGCAGCGCTTAGCATCGCGGGATGGATCTGCTCAAGCCGCTGGTGGCGCTGCTCGCCATCGTCAACCCGGTCGGCGTGCTGCCCTTCTTCATCCACTTCACGCAAACCTTCTCTGCGCCGCAGCGGCGGCACACCATTCGCGTCAGCGCCGTGGCCGCCGGGCTGGTGGTGGCGATCAGTGCGCTCGCCGGCGCCAGGATCATCGCCTTCTTCGGCATCTCGATCGCCTCGTTCCAGGTCGGCGGCGGCACCCTGCTGCTGATCAGCGCGCTGCAGATGCTCAATGCGCAGCCGGCCGAGTCCAAGCCCAGCGACGCCACCGAAGGCCGTGAAAAGGCCGAGGCCGGCGCCAGCATCGCGGTCGTGCCGCTGACGATTCCCTTGCTCACCGGCCCGGCCACCATCTCGACGATGGTGATCTACGCCGAGCGCACGCGCTTCTGGTGGGAGCAGGCGGTGCTGGTCGGCTACGGCCTGGTGGTGGCGCTGGTGACGTTTGCCGTGTTCACGCTGTCGGGCCGCATCGCGCGCCTGATCGGCCACACCGGCATCAATGTGATGACGCGCCTGATGGGCCTGATCCTCGCCGCGCTGGCGGTGGAGATCATGGCCGAAGGGCTGACCCAGCTGTTCCCGATCCTGTCGACGAGGCTGCCGAAATGAACACCCTGCCGCGCATCTGGCTGGCCCCGATGGCCGGCGAGGCGGCCTGCGCGCCGCTCGTCGCCGCGGTCTGCGAGGGCGGCGGCCTCGGCTGGCTGGGCGGCGCCTACATGGCGCCGGACAAGCTGATGGCGACGGTCGAGGCCATCCGTGCACGCACCGACCGCCCCTTCGGCGTGAACCTGTTCTGCCCGCAGGCCTGGCAGCGCGACGCGGTTCGCGAAGCCGCCTTCATGGCCCTGCTGGGGCCCTGGCACGCGGCGCTGGGCCTGCCCCCGCCGGCCCTGCCGGCAAGCATCGAGGAAGACTTCGAGGCCCAGTTCGCGGCCCTGCTCGGGCTGCGTCTGCCCTGGGTCGGGTTCATCTTCGGCGACCCCGGCGCGGCGCGCGTGGCGGCACTGCATGCGGCCGGCACAAGGGTCGTCGGCACGGCCACGAATGTGCCCGAGGCGCGGCAGCTCGCGGCCAGCGGCTGCGATGTGCTGGTGGCCCAGGGTGCCGAGGCGGGAGGCCACCGCGGCAGCTTTCTCGGCCCGCGCGACGCCGGCCTGATCGGCACCCTGGCCCTGGTGCCGCAGGTGGTGGATGCCGTCGGCCTGCCGGTGGCGGCGGCCGGTGGCATCGCCGATGCGCGCGGCGTGGCGGCGGTGCAGGCCCTGGGGGCGTCGGCCGCGGCGGTCGGCAGCGCTTTCCTGCTCGCCGACGAATGCCCGATCTCCCCCGCCTGGCGGGCGGCGCTGGAGGCCGGCGCCGCACACGAGACGGTCCTGACCGCGGCCTTTTCCGGCCGCTGGGCGCGTGGCCTGGCGAATCGCTTCACGCGCGAGACCGATGCCCTGGTGGCGCGCGGCGAGCTGCCCGACTTCCCGCTTCCGAACGTGCTGACGCGCGCGCTGCGCCAGGCCGCCGGGCGCGCCGGCGAGGCGGATCTGCTGTCGCTGTGGGCCGGCCAGGCCTTCCCGCTGGCGCAGCGCGTGCCGGCGGCGCAGATCGTGCGCCGGCTGGCGGCCGGATGGCGGGATGACTGACGGCGCAGAAAGCTTCGACATCGTGATCGTCGGCGCCGGCACCGCCGGCTGCCTGCTGGCCAACCGCCTGTCGGCCGACCCGGGCTGCCGGGTGCTCCTGCTCGAGGCGGGCGGCCCCGACAACTACGCCTGGATCCACATCCCGGTGGGCTATCTGTACTGCATCGGCAACCCACGCACCGACTGGCTGTACAGCACCGAACCCGACCCGGGCTTGAACGGGCGCAGCCTGCGCTACCCGCGCGGCAAGGTGCTGGGCGGCTGCTCGAGCATCAACGGCATGATCTACATGCGCGGCCAGGCGCGCGACTACGACGCCTGGGCCGAGGCCTGTGGCGAGCCGGCCTGGGGCTGGCAGCACACCTTGCCGCTGTTCATGCGTCACGAAAGCCACTGGCGCGGTGGCGACGCCTGGCATGGCGGCGACGGCGAGTGGCGGGTCGAGCGCCAGCGCCTGTCGTGGGAGGTGCTGGACGCTTTCGCCGCCGCCGCGCTCGAGGCCGGCATCCCGGCCAGCGAGGACTTCAACCGCGGCGACAACGAGGGCGTCGGCTACTTCGAGGTCAACCAGCGCCGCGGCGTGCGCTGGAACGCCAGCAAGGCCTTTCTGCGCGCCGTGGCCGGCCGGCCCAACCTGGAGGTGCGCACCGGCTGGCAGGTCACGCGGCTGCTGCTGGGCGAGGGCGTCGCGGCGCCGCTGCACGCCCATGGCATCGAGGCGCGGCCCACTGCCGGCGGCGCGCCGCAGGCGCTGCATTGCCGGCGCGAGCTGATCCTGTGCGCCGGCGCGATCGGCACGCCGCAGCTCCTGCAGCTCTCGGGCATCGGCCCGCACAAGGTGCTGCAGGACGCCGGCATCGAGCCGCGGCTGGACCACCCCGGCGTCGGCGAGAACCTGCAAGACCACCTGCAGATCCGCGCCGTGTTCGGCGTCGACGGCGTCAAGACGCTCAACACGATGGCCAACTCGCTGTGGGGCAAGGCGCTGATCGGGCTGGAATACCTGCTGCTGCGCAGCGGCCCGATGAGCATGGCGCCATCGCAGCTGGGCGCTTTCACGCGCTCGTCGGACCGCCAGCGCTGGCCGAACCTGCAGTACCACGTGCAGCCGCTGTCGCTGGACGCCTTCGGCGAGCCGCTGCACCGCTTCAACGCCTTCACGGCCAGCGTCTGCAACCTCAACCCCACCTCGCGCGGGCACGTGCGGGTGCGCTCGCCGCGCCCCGAGGACGCCCCGCGCATCATGGCCAACTACCTGGCGACGCCGGCCGACCGCCGGGTGGCGGCCGATTCGCTGCAGCTCACGCGCCGCATCGTCGGCATGCCGGCGCTGGCGCGCTACCGGCCGCGCGAGATCAAACCCGGCGTGCAGTTCCAGAGCGAAGCGGAACTGGCCCGCCTGGCCGGCGACATCGGCACCACCATCTTCCACCCGGTGGGCACCTGCCGCATGGGCCGCGCCGACGATCCGCTGGCGGTGGTCGACCCGCAGCTGCGGCTGCGCGGGCTGGCCGGCCTGCGCATCGCCGACGCCAGCGTGATGCCGACGATCACCAGCGGCAATACGAATGCACCGACGCTGATGATCGCGGAGCGTGCGGCGGCACTGATGGGCGCGGCGGCGGGAAATCCCCGATGACGCGCCGCGGGACGGCGCCTACATTCGCGCCACTCGCAGCCGTGCCGTCCTCGGGCGCCGGCTGGACGGGGGCCCGAGGAGACATCACGACAAGCACGGCACAGCCGGCACGCCAGAACTCACCACAAGATGCACGAAGGGCGCCCGCATGGGCGCCCTTCGTCGTTCGGGGCCGGCCAGGCTGCCCGGTCTGGCCGGCCTTTGCCGGCCAGTTGCACCGATCGGCGCGCGCCGCAGCGCCTACGATGCGCCCATCATGTCCGTGAATCCCGAACTGCGCAGCCTCGACATCGACATCCCCGCCCAGCCTGACGCGCTGGTCAAGCTGTCGCTGCTGCTGGCCGAGGACGAGATCAACCTCGGCGCCGCTGCCGAACTGATCGAAAGCGACATGGCGCTCGCCTCGGCGGTGATGAAGGCTGTCAACTCCTCGCTCTACGGCCTGCGCGGCCGGGTGCAGAGCGTGATGCAGGCGATCACCTACCTGGGCATGCGCGAGGTTGCGGCGATCACCTTCGAGATGGGGCTGCGGGCGGCCTTCCCGCCGGCGCCAGAGCTCGAGCCGCTGTGGCAACGTGCGGGCCTGCGCGGGCTGCTGATGGGCCGGCTGGCGCAGAAGATGTCGCTCGACGCCTGGGGCGCACATTCGGCGGGCCTGTTCGAAGAATGCGGCAAGGCGGTGCTGTTCCGGCATTCGTCCGACCACTACCGCGCGATGCTGCGCGCCGCCGGCAGCGACAGTGAACTGGCGCAGCTGGAGCACGCTGGCTTCGGCGTCAGCCACGATGCCCTGGGCGCCGCCCTGTGCGAGAGCTGGGGCCTGGGCCCGGCGTCGGTGGCCAGCGTGCGTCACCATGTGCAGGTGCAGACCGACGGCGAACTGCCGCCAGGACTGGCCAGCGGCAGGCGCGCCCTGCTGGCGCTGTCGGCCCTGGTGCAGGCCCTGCTGATGGCGCCATCGCGACTCGACGACGTGGCCACCGTCGTGGCGCCGCAGGCTGATCTCGACGCGATGCTGCTGCTGCGCGCCGTGCGCCAGATCAAGGAACAGCTCGACGAGGCCTCGGCGCACGGGCGCTGAAGGCCGCGAGGCCGGCACCGGTCTCCCGGCCGCGTCTGTCCCCCGAAGGGGGGTGTGCCCCCGGGCTGGCCCGGGGCGACGCCGATGGGCTACCCTCGATGGTCCTCATCCACCCGACGCCGCCGCCATGCCCGCCATCGTCCCGCCCGAAAAATTGCCCTTGCAACGCTTGTACCACTGGGAGCGCACGGCCCCTGACCGCATCGCCTTCACGCAGCCGGTGGGTGGCGGGCGGGTCGTGGACTACAAGTGGAAGCAGGTCGTCAACGAGTCGCGGCGCATGGCCGCCTGGCTGCAGTCGCAGGGTATCGGCCCCGGCGACAAGGTCGCGATCCTGGCCAAGAACACCGCGCACTGGATGATGAGCGACTACGCCATCTGGATGGCCGGTGCCGTCTCGGTGCCGCTGTACCCGACGCTGGCTGCCGGCACCGTTCGCCAGATCCTGGAGCACAGCGAGTCCAAGCTGCTGTTCGTCGGCAAGCTCGACGGCTGGCTGGGCATGAAGCCCGGCATCCCCGAGGGCCTGCCCTGCGTGCATCACCCGTTGGCCGAGCCCGACGCGAAGAAGAGCTATCCGGGCTGGGACGACATCGTCGCCAAGACGGCGCCACTGGCCGGTGAGCCGGTGCGCCCGGGCGAAGATCTTTCCACCCTCATGTACACCTCGGGCACCACCGGTGCGCCCAAGGGCGTGATGCACTGTTTTGCCGGCTTCATGGCCGCGGTCGACGCGGGCCTGGAGCGCGTCCCGCAGAATGAGAGTTCGCGCATGCTGTCGTACCTGCCGCTGTCGCATGTGGTCGAGCGCGCGCTGGTCGAGCACGCGCAACTGCGCACCGGCATGCACGTGTACTTCGCCGAGAGCCTGGACACCTTCACCACCGACATGCAGCGTGCGCGCCCAACGGTGTTCTTCTCGGTGCCGCGGCTGTGGGTCAAGTTCCAGCAGGCCGTGAACCACAAGATGCCGCAGAAGAAGCTGGAGCTGTTCCTGAAGATCCCGATCCTGTCGGGCATCGTCAAGAAGAAAATCCTCAACACCCTGGGCCTGGACCAGTGCATCTTTGCCGCTGGCGGCGCCGCGCCGATGCCCGGCGAGCTGCTGCTCTGGTACCACAGGCTGGGCCTGAACATCGCCGAGGGTTATGGCATGACCGAGAACATCGCCGCCACCCACATCACCACCGGCGACCCGGACAGCTTCGGCACCGTGGGGCGCCCGTATTCGCCGGTGCAGTGCCGCATCGCGCCCGACAGCGGCGAGATCCAGGCCAAGACGCCGTGGGACATGCTGGGCTACTACAAGCAGCCCGAACTCACGGCCGAGACCTTCACCGCCGACGGTTTCCTGAAGACCGGCGACAAGGGCAGCACCGACGCCCAGGGCCGGCTGAAGATCACCGGCCGCGTGAAGGACCTGTTCAAGACCAGCAAGGGCAAGTACGTCGCGCCGGCACCGATCGAGGACAAGCTGGTGATGCACAACGCCATCGAGGCCTGCTGCGTGACCGGTGCCAACCTGGGCCAGCCGTTGGCCCTGGTGATGCTCAATGCCGAGGCCATGGCGATGGTCAAGGGCGGCGGCAAGGCCGAGCTCGAGGCGTCGCTGACCGAACACCTGGCGCAGATCAACGCGACCCTGGATCCGCACGAGCAGCTCGACTGCCTGGTGATCACCTCCGAGGCCTGGACGGTGGACAACGACCTGATCACGCCGACCTTCAAGGTCAAGCGCAATCGCATCGAGGATCTGTTCGCGAAGAACTACGGCCGCTGGACCGGCATGCGCAAGAAGGTGGTCTGGAACGAATGAGGCCGGGCAGACGCGCCGCTGGCGGCGCCGCCGCGGCCCGGCTCAGCCGGCTTCGCTGCGCCTGAGTTTTTCGCTGCGCCAGTAGACGTCGTCGCCGTCGGCGCCGCCGGCATGGCGGTTGAGCACGCGGGCGAGCACGAACAGCAGGTCCGACAGCCGGTTCAGGAACTGGCGCGGCGCGGCGTTGATGGCTTCGCTGGCACCCAGGGCCACGACGGCGCGTTCGGCGCGGCGCGCGATCGTGCGGCTGACATGCGCCAGGGCCGCCGAGCGGGCACCGGCGGGCAGGATGAACTCCTTCAGGCGAGGCAGGGCGGCATTGTGGTGGGCGAGCGCCTCGTCGAGCCGGACCACGGCTTCGTCCTTGAGCAGGGTGTAGCCGGGGATCGAGAGTTCGCCACCGAGGTTGAAGAGCTCATGCTGGATCTCGACCAGCAGGCTGCGCACATCGTCGGGCAGTGCTTCGCACAGCAGCACGCCGAGGCTGGAGTTCAACTCGTCGACGTCGCCCATCGCGGCCACGCGCAGGGCGTCCTTGCGTGTGCGGCTGCCGTCGCCGAGGCCGGTGCTGCCGTCGTCGCCGGTGCGCGTGGCGATCTGGCTCAATCGGTTGGACATGGTCTTGACATCCTAGCAGGGGGCCCGACCCATGGCCCGACAGCCTCCTAGAATGACCCGGCCCCGTTCCAGGAGACGCCGATGAACGCCCCGCTGCCCAACGAAGTGCTGCCCGCCTACGAGCGCCGTCCGGTGCCGGAGCTCATGCTGCAGGCGCTGCGTGCGCAATTCGGCGAACGCTGCTCGACGGTGGCTGCGGTGCGCGAACAGCATGGGCGCGACGAGAGCCCGTTCCCGGTGACGCCGCCCGAGGTGGTGGTGTTCTGCGAGAGCACTGACGAGGTGGCCTGCGTGGTGCGGCTGGCGGCGGCGCATGCGGTGCCGGTCATCCCCTTCGGCATCGGTTCGTCGCTGGAGGGCCAGCTGCTCGCGGTGCAGGGTGGGGTCAGCATCGATCTGTCGCGCATGACCCGCATCGTGCGGGTGCACGCCGAGGATCTGACGGCGACGGTGGAAGCGGGTGTGACGCGCGAGCAGCTCAACCACGAGCTCAAGGACCAGGGCCTGTTCTTCCCGATCGACCCGGGTGCGAATGCGAGCCTGGGTGGCATGGCGGCCACCCGCGCCAGCGGCACGAACGCGGTGCGCTACGGCACGATGCGCGAAAACGTGCTCGGGCTCACGGTGGTCACCGCCAGCGGCGAAATCATCCGCACCGGCACGCGGGCCAGGAAGAGCAGTGCCGGCTACGACCTGACGCGCCTGTTCGTCGGCAGCGAGGGCACGCTGGGCGTGATGACCGAGATCACGCTCAAGCTCTTCCCGCTGCCCGAGGCCGTGAGTGCGGCGATCTGCCAGTTCGCCGACATCACCAGCGCCGTCAATGCGACCATCCAGATCATCCAGATGGGCGTGCCGATCGCGCGCTGCGAGCTGCTCGATGTCAACGCGGTGCGCGCCGTCAACGCGCAGAGCAAGCTCGGCCTGAAGGAGATGCCGATGCTGCTGATGGAGTTCCACGGCAGCGATGCCGGGGTCAAGGAGCAGGCCGAGACGGTGCAGGCCATCACCGCCGATTTCGGCGGGGCGGATTTTGCATGGGCGAGCACGCCCGAAGAGCGCACCCGTCTGTGGACCGCGCGCCACAAGGCCTATTTCGCCGGCATGTCGATCAACCCCGGCTGCCGCAGCGTGACCACCGACACCTGCGTGCCGATTTCGCGCCTGGCCGAGATCATCGAGGCCTCGGTGGCGGAGGCTGACGCATCAGGTCTGCCCTACTACATCGTCGGCCACGTCGGTGACGGCAACTTCCACCTCGCCTACCTGGTCAAGGAAGGCGACGCTGGCGAGCGCGCGACCGCGGAGCGCCTGTCAACGCAGATGGTGCAGCGCGCGATCGCACTGGAGGGCACCTGTACCGGCGAACATGGCATCGGACTGCACAAAATGGGTTTCCTGGTCGACGAAGCCGGCGCCGGCGCGGTGGCGATGATGCGCGAGCTCAAACGCGCGCTGGACCCGAAGAACATCATGAACCCGGGCAAGATCTTCGCGCTCTGAACCTGCGCATGCGGCGCCGACACCTGCTGCTGGCGGCCCCTGCCGCCCTGGCGCCCTGGCCGGCGGCGGCCGACGTGCCGGCGCTGATCGCTGCGGCGCGTGCCTCGGTACTGCCGATCGGCCGGCTGGACCCGCTGGCCAGCCCGCGCTTCGGCTTCCGCGGCACGGCCTTCGTGGTCGGTGACGGCCGCCATGTGGTGAGCAACCAGCATGTCGTCGGCAATGCCAAGGACCGTGCGGCGTCGTGGGTGCTGCAGCAGCCGCTGCCCGACGGTGGCCAGGTCTGGCGGCCACTGCAGATCGTGGCGCGCGACCGCGAGCACGACCTGGTGCTGCTGCGCATGCAGGGCGACGCGCTGCCGCCGCTGGCGCTGGCCGAAGACGGCGTGCTGCGCGAAGGCCTGCCGGTGCTGCTGATGGGTTTCCCGATCGGCGGCATCCTGGGGTTCCAGCCCGTCACGCACCGCGGCATGGTGTCGTCGATCGCGCCGATCGCCCTGCCGGCGGCCAACGCGCAGCAGCTCGGCGACCGTGCCATCGTTGCCCTGCGCCGCGGCAGCTTCGACATCGCGCAGCTCGACGCGACCGCCTACCCGGGCAACAGCGGCGGCCCGGTGCTCGACGCGGGCACCGGCGCCGTGGTCGCGGTGGTGAACATGGTCCTGGTGCGCGGCAACCGCGAGGCTGCGCTGTCCTCGCCCAGCGGGATCAGCTATGCGATCCCGGTGCGCTGGGTGCGCACGCTGATGGACGCAGCGCGCTAGCGCCGTCTGCGGCCATCGTCGGATTTATGTTGATGTTCAATATAAATCGTCGTCGAAGTTCTTGACGTTCTGTCAATCCTATGTTCGTGGGGGAAGCGGTGCGGGCTGTGCAAGTGGTTGATGCACAAGGCTTTCTGACCGCGGGCCGCGGCCATGGCGCGGGTCTTGCGTGGTGGCGGGGCGGCCGCAAGGGGCGAGCCGCCGGGACACCGCAGGAGGGAAGACCCATGCACAAGAAGACGGGCATCGCGTTGGTGGTGGCGGGTTGGTTGCTCACCGGCGCCGCCCATGCCGCGCTGGTCGCGGCCAACAACCCCAACCCGGGCGACGCTTTCACCAACGCCGGCGCCAGCAACCAGGGCCAGGCCATCGGCGCCAGCGGCTGGTACTACAACAACGTCCGCAACAACGGTGCTGCCGGCATCTCGGCAGACTACGCGCGCAGCGGCAACGGGTCGGCGCAATTGACGTCGACCCAGGGCCCGGGCGGCGCGTCGTCGAAGGCGGACATCGAATTCCTGGCCGGCGGCACCAATCTCGGCGGCAACTACTACGCCTCGCAGTCGCTCGGCCTGTTCGTCAACTTCACCGGCATGCAGTACGACTGGTACCGGGACGGCGGCAGCACGAACGAAGCGGGTCAGCATCCATCGCTGCGCATCCTGCTGGACGCTGACGGCGACCTCGGGACGACCGGAGATCGCGGCGGCCTGGTGTTCGAGCGCGCCTACAACGGCGGCGGCGCCATTCCCACCGACGCGTGGGTGTCCGACGCGGTGGGATCGGGGGCCTATCTGTGGAACTTCGGGCTCGGCCTGGCTACCGGAAGCAACATCAACGGCACGCCGTATGGCTACGATGCGACGCTGGCCGAGTGGCAGGCCTATTTCGCCAATGCTGCCATTCTCGGTTTCAGCGCTGGCGTGGGCAGCGGTTGGGGGCCCTTCGACGGCGCCGTGGACAACATCGGCTGGACGATCGACGGGCAGACCGTGAGCTACAACTTCGAGGTCGATGCCGGTGGGGCGGTGCCCGAACCCGGCTCGCTGGCCCTGGCCGGCCTGGCCTTGCTTGGCTTGGGCGCAGCGCGTTGCCGTCAGCCTCGGCAACACGCTCGCTGATACGCCCGAAATCCATCCACGAACCGCGAGAGCGTCTCGCGGTTCGTGCTCCCGGGCTCGACTTCGGGCCTCAGGGTCAGCGCATAGCCAGCGGCGTCAGACCTTGCGCCGGCGGGCGGCAGTCAGCCCGAGCAGAGCGAGTCCGGCGAGGGCCAGCGACCCGGGCTCCGGCACCTGGGCCGCGCCGCCGTTGCCGACGATGATCTGGATGTCGGTGCGGGCGACGATGCCGTTGGCGTCATACGCCGCGAGGAAGAGGCTGTAGGTGCCGTCGACCGTCGGGTCGAAACCCGGCATGAACCAGCTCGGCTTCCAGGAGTTCTGCGCCACGTTGTTGGCCGACAGCAGCAGAGCATAGTCGGCGGCCGCAGTTGCCGCGCCGCAATCGGCGATCTCGTCGCTTGATGCGTTTGTCAGGTTGGAGCCGGTGGAGTGGTCCCAGCAGACCGTTCCGCCAAGGGACGGATTGCCGTCCTTGATCGGGTCGAAGATGCTGAAGTTCGTGCCCAGGCTGGCGTCGTCGTCCAGACCGAGCTCGTAGCGCAGGTCACCCAGGACGCGCCCCTGGCCTTCTGCAGGGAGGTCGGTGTTGATCGACCACTCAAAGCTCCAGACTGCGGTGCCGGCGGGTTGGCCAAACGCGTTCCCTGGGGCAAAGCTGTAGGTGCCGTCGCCATTGCTGTTGAAGGTGTTTTCCGGATTGCCGGCGGCGTTGTGGCGCAGCTTGCCGCGCAGGCCCACTTGCACGCCGTTGTTGTTGTCGACGGTGAAGCCGCCGTTGCTCACACCCGAACCGAAGATGACACCGGGCGCCACATTCTGGTCGTACAGGATTGGCGCGGCGTGCGCCGAAACCGCCGCCATCAGGGCGGCGACGCCCGCGAGTTTGAAGAGTTTCATGATCGTCCCAAGAATAAATTGGTTTTGTCGCCTGCAACTGATCGACGATGGTTGAAAATGATCGATCACCGTAGCCTGCCAATGGTTGCAAGCAGAATTTGTGCCAATCAAAGCTCTGACAAAAAATCCATTCGCTACAACAACTTAGTGAATATGTTCAATACTCCGCCCCGTGTACTGTCAATCTCGCCGACAGCGTGAATCAGAGCTTGAAGTAAGCCCGGTACCATTCAACGAAGCGGCCGATTCCGTCGCGGATCGGCGTTTTAGGCATGAACCCGGTCCAGTCGGTCAGGGCCTCGACGTCGGCGTAGGTGGCCGGCACGTCGCCTGGCTGCATCGGCAGCATGTTCTTCTGCGCCGTCTGGCCCAGCGCCTTCTCGATGGCGCCGATGTAGTCCATCAGCGGCACCGGGTTGTGGTTGCCGATGTTGAACACCCGGTACGGCGCGTTGCTGGTGCCGGGGTCCGGCGCGTCGGCGGTGTAGGCGGGGTTCGGCGTGGCGATGCGGTCGTTGACGCGGATCACGCCTTCGACGATGTCGTCGATGTAGGTGAAGTCGCGCTGCATCTGCCCGTGGTTGAACACGTCGATCGCTCGCCCTTCGAGAATGGCCTTGGTGAACAGGAACAGGGCCATGTCCGGCCGGCCCCAGGGGCCGTAGACGGTGAAGAAGCGCAGGCCGGTGGTCGGCAGGCCGAACAGATGGCTGTAGGTGTGCGCCATCAGTTCGTTGGCCTTCTTGCTCGCGGCGTACAGGCTGACCGGATGGTCGACGCTGTGGTGGACCGAAAACGGCATCAAGGTGTTGCCGCCGTAGACGCTGGAGCTCGACGCGTAGGTCAGGTGCTGCACCCGGCTGTGGCGGCAGCCTTCGAGGACGTTGACGAAGCCGACGATGTTGCTGTCGACGTAGGCGTGCGGGTTCTCCAGCGAATAGCGCACGCCCGCCTGCGCGGCGAGGTGGATCACGCGGTCGAACTTCTCGGTGCTGAACAGCGCGGCCATGCCCTCGCGGTCGGCCACGTCAAGCTTGACGAAGCGGAACCCCGGCAGGACCTGCAGCTGCGCCAGCCGGTCGAGCTTGAGCTGGACCGAGTAATAGTCGTTCAGATTGTCCAGGCCGACCACCTCATCGCCGCGTGCCAGCAGGCGCAGCGAGGTGGTCATGCCGATGAAGCCGGCGGCGCCGGTGACGAGAATCTTCATGGGGCGGGAGGCGGGCGGTGCATGCTGCACCTTGGCCGCGCGGGTGGCAACGGCTCATGATAGCGACCGCCGCCCGCGCGGCCATCGCGCGGCCCCAATCCGGGCGCCTGTGCGTGTGCAGGAATCGGCGCCAGCCTCAGGCCGGCGCCGCGGGCACGGTCCAGCGCTGCGTCACGTCGCCGGCGGCGTTGACGCTTTCCAGCTGCACGCCGAATCCCCACAGGCGTGCAACATGCTTGAGCACTTCTTGCGCCGAGTCGTGCAGCGGGCGTTCACGGTGCTGGAAGTGGCGCAGCGTCAGGCTGCGGTCGCCGCGCAGGTTGACGTCCCAGACCTGGATATTGGGTTCG
>CAZWUR010000074.1:0-22487 GCA_964637205.1 uncultured Rubrivivax sp. | reverse complement strand
CGAGCTGGGGCGACACCCCGAACTGGCTCAGGGTGGCAAGGTCGAACGGCGCCCCGCGGGGGAGTCCCGCCTGCAGCCGCTTGATTACCTGGTGCCTAGAATTTCCATCCATGCTATGAAAATAGCACGGAATCCAATCAACCCCTAGAGCTATTGCAGGAACGTGCATTGAAAGTAGCATAAGGTTTTATTTATAGTGCGAAATCTAATCGACAGACGACCCTAGCCGACCCGGCTTTGCCAGCCGCAACCCGCCATCCTGATCGCGGTCTATGCTGGAGGGCAAGCCACGACCGGCCGCTCCGCGAGATGAGGCACCACTGAAACCGAGGCACATGAGCATGACCCAGGCAATGGGCCGTCTGGGACCTCGTAACGTACACGGGGATCCCTTGGAAACGCAGCACTTCTGGGGGTCGATTCGGGGGTAACAGCGCAGTGCGCCGAACCCGTCGCCCTCAAGTGGGCCTCGACACCCGCACCGGCACCGCGATCCGCAAGGCGACGCCGGGCTCGAAGCCCGTGCGCATGTTCGACGGCCGTGGGCTGTACCTTGAAGTTTCGCCCAAGGGCGGCAAGTGCTGGCGCCTGAGGGCTGGAAACGCTGCGCCGGGTTGAGGCGCGCGGCGTGCGAGAGACCGTTCACTCCATCCTGCAGGCTGGCGGGCAGTTGTTTCGCTACGGTATCGCTACCGGTAAGGGCGAACGCAACCCGGCCAGTGATCTGCGGGGCGCGCTCCGGCCCGTGCTGGTGAAGAACATGGCGGTCATCACTGGTCCGGTTGCGCTGGGCGCTGTGCTGCGCGCGATGCAGGACCAGCGGCGCGCCGCGCTGACCCGTGGCGCCTTGCAGCGCTCGGCCTTGCTGTTCCAACCGCCTGGCAACGTGCACGCGATGCGCCGGGCAGCGCTGGATCTGGACGCCGAGGCACCGACCTAGACCATCCCGGCAGCCGGGCTGAAGCGCAGCCGCTGCGAGACGCTGAACCGCCGGCCGCACCTGGTGCCTCTGCCCCGGCAGGCGGTCGCCATCCTGAACGACCGGGCGCCGATCTCCGGGCAGGGCGTCTACGCTCTTTTCGTCCTTGCTCGGCGAGGGCAGGCCGATGAGCGAGAACATGGTCAACACAGCGCTGCGGCGCCAGGGCCACGACAAGGATGCGGCGACTGCACATCGCCTTCGCGCCACGGCTCGCACGCTGATGGCTGAGCAGTTGAATATCAACCCGACGACTGCTTTCCTCCCGCTCGAACTTGCGGGAAGGCCCCGAGGAGCAAGTGTCCGGCGCAGTGCGTTTCCACACGGCCTCGACCCTGGGCTGACATCCGCCGTGACGTCGGGACGAAAGAAGGATTGCGGCGCCGAAGTCTGGTGCCGGGCTGGACGGCGCGATCCCGGCCCGCGGTCCCGCCGTCAGCAGCATGCTTTCCGGCATGGAAACCCTTGTGCCACCGACACCGCATTTGGGGCCGCCTACCACCTCCAGCGGCCCGACGGCAACCGCCGCTGCAAGGCGGTGCTGCAGGCCGGTGCGCATTGGCGCTCGCTGTACTCATCGACAGGCTGCTCGTGCCTTCGCGCTTCGAGCCCCGTCGGCCGCCCCGGCGGTACGGGCCGCCGCAGGGCAGCCTGCCCTTCGTGCACGGCTTCGGCGGCCTGGCCGATGCGGTGGACGACGGCCGCACCGGCTTCAGCTTCGGCGAGGCGACACCGTTCGCGCTGCAGGCGGCAATGGTGCGCGCGTTGCACGCCTGTCGCGAGGTGCAGCGATCGCGGTCGATGCTGCCTGCCGCGGCGCAACGCGAAACCTCGTGGGGCACCCCCGGAGCAGGTCCATCTCGCGGACCATGGCGACGCCACCGCTGCCCGCGCCAGCGACCTGTGGGTCTGCGCCGAGCGCCTGATCGGCGGCAGCGCTTGCGCCCGGTCACCTCGGCTCAGGGCCTGCAAGCGTGAAGGAGTTTGCGCAGGGCGAGTTCAAGACACCGCGCGAAACGACGAAAACACGCTGATACAGCCCGAGCGCCGTGCGCGTGGGGCCGCCAACCCGCACGGTCGCGTGGTCCGCGCAAGGAGCCCGCAATGCCAAAGGAATCTGGATGAACAGCCTGGCCCAAGACGGTGAATCGGACGTGCAGCCCAAGCGGATCCTGCTGGTCGAGGACTGCTTCGAGAACCGTGACATGCTGACCCGGCGCCTGCAGCGCCGCGGCTTCAACGTCTGCAGTGCGGTCGATGGCGCCACCGGGGTGGCGATGTCCGTGTCCGAGCGGCCCGACTTGATCCTGATGGACGTCGCGCTCGGCGAGGTGGACGGCTGGCAGGCCACGCGCCTGATCAAGGCCGACGCGCGTACCCGTCGCATTCCCGTCATCGCACTGACCGCCCATGCACTGGACAGCGACCGCCAGAAGAGCGTCGAGGTGGGCTGCTCCGACTTCGATACCAAACCCGTCGACCTGACGCGGCTGCTCAGCAAGATTAACAACTGCCTGATGAGCCTCGAGGCTCCATCGGCGGCACCCGTTTCGAACGTCGAGGAAAGGACCCCCATGAACAAGATCGATCCGATACAGACCCTGACGGGCAGCCTGCGCGAGTTCCGCGAGCTCGAAGGCAGCGACCTCATGGCCCGCGTACAGCCCTTCTACGACTGGCAGGACCTGCGCCGCCAGCACAAGCTGTGGCCCTATTCGAGGTCCACGCAGCAGGCGCCCAAGTCGGTGTGCAACGCCCTGGACGACAGCGGCGAGAAGTTCGGCGGCCTGAACTTCGGCACGCAGGATTACCTGGCGCTGGCCTCCGACCCCGAGATCAAGGAAGTCGCGAAGGCCGTGATCGACGAATTTGGTGTGCACAGCGCCGGTTCTTCGGCCTTGGTGGGCAACACCAAGTACTCGCTGCGCCTGGAGGAAACCATCTCCGGGCACCTGGGCACCCAGCACACCCTGCTGTATCCGACCGGCTGGGCTGCGGGCTACGGCGTCATCAAAGGCCTCGTGCGGCCGAACGATCACGTGGTGATGGACGGCCTGGCGCACGCCTGCTTGCAGGAGGGCGCCCATTCGGCCACCGCCAACGTGCACCTGCACGGGCACCTGAAGGTCGATTCGGTGCGGCGGCACCTGCGCCGCATCCGTGACAAGGAGCCCAACGCGGCCATCCTGGTGGTGACCGAGAGCCTGTTCTCGATGGACTCCGACTCGCCGGACCTGAAGGCCCTGCAGGACCTGAGCCACGAATTCGGCGCCAGGCTGCTCGTCGACGTGGCCCACGACCTGGGCGCGATGGGCCCGGGCGGCACCGGCATCATCGGTGCGCAGGGCATGCTCGGCAAGCTCGACCTCGTGATGGGCAGCTTCTCCAAGACCTTTGCCTCCAACGGCGGCTTCGTCACATGCAACCAGGTGGCCGTCAAGCAGTACCTTCAGTACTACAGCTGTTCGGCGACGTTCTCGAACGCGCTGTCGCCGGTGCAGGCCGCCACGGTGACCAAGGCCTTCGAGATCGTGCGTTCCGACCGCGGCCAACGTCTGCGCGCGACGCTGATGGAGCGCATCGAGGAGATGCGCCGTGTGCTCGCGGCCGAAGGCCTGGAGACCATGGGCGATCCGTCGCCGATCGTGCCGGTCAAGGTCGGCAGCGAAGCGCTGGCCCGACTGGTCAGCCGCCGCCTGCCGGCGCTGGGGGTCATCGCCAACCTGGTCGAGTTCCCGGCGGTGGCCAAGGGCGATTCGCGCCTGCGTCTGCAGATGATGCCCACGCACACGAGCGAGCATGTGCACACGCTGGCAGCTCGTCTGCGCAAGGCCATCGACGCCGCACAGATCGAGAACGTGCGCCATGGCGCCGCCACCGTGCCGCTGGCCACGGCCGACGCCGCCAGCACCAGCAACGCCGGCGTTGCAGCCTGACCCTGCCCACGATCTCAAGGACGAACCCGTGACCGCCACCGAGCGCCTGATCCGCGTCATCGACTGGTTCATCCCGGACGAGCTGCGCGGCACGACCGCGACCTACTGGCGGGCACACATCTTCGTCATCAGCCACCTGCTGGGGCCGTTCAGCGGCATCGCGATCCTGGGCTATCTCTACAGGGTCCTGCCGTCGCCTGACTGGGTTTTCTGGACCCTGAGCGTCGTGTGCAGCTCGTTCTGGTTGCTTCCGTTCGCGCTGAAGCTGGCGCGCAACCTGGCGGCACCTGCGTTGTATTCGTTCTGCGCACTGGTGTCCGTCAGCGTCTTCGGCGCCTACCACTTCGGTGGCGTGAGTTCGCCCTTCCTGCCGTGGTTCCTGACGGCGCAGATGCTGGGCTTCTTCTACCTGAGCAACCGGCCGTTCCTCGTGCTGGGGGTCATCGCCGCGACCCTCGCGGCGTTCGCCGCGGCCTACTGGGTCAACGGCTCGTTTCCGGAACGGGTGGCGATCGAACAACTGTCCACCGCCGGGATGATCTCGGTCTGCGCCGCGACGCTTTACAGCTCGATGATGGCCATCTACTACGCCTACGTGATGCTGGCGCAGTCGTCGCTCCAGCAGGAGGTCACGAGCCACCTGGAGACCTCGGCCAAGCTGCGCGCGGCCAAGCAGGAGGCCGAGCGGGCCAACGACGCCAAGGCGGTCTTCCTGGCCAAGATGAGCCACCAGCTGCGCACGCCGCTGAACGCGATCATCGGCTACAGCGAGATCTTGATCGAGGACAGCGAAGCCGGAGACGACGCCGGCGATGCAGAGGAGCTGCGATCGATCAATCGTGCCGGCCGCCACCTGCTTTCGCTCGTCTCCGACGTGCTGCACATGCCCAAGATCGACGCCGAGGACGTGGACATGCGGCTGCGGCAGGTCGACCTGGACATCTGCCTGGAGGAGGTCTCGGCCACCTGCCGCCACCTGATCGCGAACAACGGCAACAGCTTCGCGATCGAGAAGACTTCCGAGCTTGGAACGATCCACACGGACGACACCTGGCTGCGCCAGATCCTGATCAATCTGCTCGGCAACGCCGGCAAGTTCACGCGCAACGGCCAGGTCGTGCTGCGTGCGCAGCGCCAGGGTGAAGGCGACGCGGCCCAGGTGCTGATCTCAGTGAAGGACAACGGCATCGGCATCGCCTCCGATGTCGTCCCCAGCCTGTTCAAGAACTTCAACCGCGTCGAGTCCAACGAGCACGAAGGCACGGGCCTGGGGCTGGCGGTGAGCCAGAAGCTGGCCAACTTGTTGAGCGGCGAGATCTCGGTGCAAAGCTGGCCCAAGCGGGGTTCGGAATTCACGCTGCGGCTGCCGGTGGGCTCACGGCCGCTGGCGGCCCAGGCCTGATGCATTCGATCGGAGCAGCCATGAACACGATGCCGATGCGATTCAAGCGACTGGTGCCCAAGCTCAACGCCGCGGTCGACTGGTTCATCCCCGAGCAGCTCAAGCAGTCCAAGCAGGACACATTGCAGGCGGTGAGGATGTTCGTCTTCAGCCACCTGCTCGGCCCTGTGCTCGGCCACACGATTTCGCTGTCGATGCTGTTCATCAGCGGCGAGGCCAATCTTCAGTGGTGGATCCTGTTCATTGCCCTGACGGCCTTCTGGCCGATGGCCTTCCTGTTGCGCCTGACCGGTTGCTACGTGCCGCTGGCACTGCTGTCGATCCAGAACCTGATGTTCTGCATCTTCTGGGGTTGCTACAAGTACGGCGGCATCACGTCGCCGATCCTGCCGTGGCTGGTGACTGTCCCACTGCTGGCCTTCTTCTACTTGCCGGAGCGCGGGACGCGCATCGTGGTGGCGGCGCTGATCACGGTCAACCTGGTGCTTTTCAACGTCGCCTACAGCATGTTGGGTTTCGTGGAGACCGTGGCGGCCCCAAGCCTGGTCACGCTCGGCCTGATTTCCACGCTGTGCGCCAGCGCCTATGTCTCGATGATGGCGATGTATTTTGCAAGCATCGTCTCGTCGCAGGGCGAGCTCGAGCAGGAGGTGTTGCGCCACCTGTCCACCGAGAACATGCTGCGCGAAGCAACCGGCCAGGCACAGCGCGCGTTGAAGGCCAAATCGGATTTCCTGGCCAAGATGAGCCACGAGCTCAAGAACCCGCTCAACGCGATCATCGGCTACAGCGAAATCCTCATCGAAGACCTCGGCGAGTCGCAAGCGCAGCGCGATTCGCAGAAGGCCAAGGACCTGAGCTCGATCAAAGTGGCCGGCTACCGTCTCTTGTCGCTCATCGACAACCTGCTGGAGCTGTCCAGGCTGGAAGCCGGCCGCGTGTCACTGCGGGTCGAGTCGATCGAGATTGCGGAGTTCTTCGATGCACTGGTCATGCGCTCGCAGCGCGGCATCGAGGCCAGTGGCAACCGCCTCGTCATCAAGGCGCCTCCGGCGGGGCGCATCGATTGCGACGCGCAGAAGCTGCAGCGTGTGGTCGAGGGTCTGCTCGACAACGCCGCCAAGTTCTCGCGCGGCGGCGAGATCACCTTGTCGGCCGCGCTGCGGCACGACGGCTGTTCGGTGACGGTTCGCGACCGTGGTGTCGGCATCGCACCCGAACACATGGGCAGCCTGTTCGACACCTTTGGGCTGGCTGACGGCGAGACCAGCAGCCGCTACGGCGACGAAGTCCGCCTGGGCCTGCCGCTGGCCTACCGCTATTGCCGCCTGATGGGCGGTGACCTGGTCGTCGACAGCGTGTCAGGTCAGGGCACCACGGTCACCGTTTCCCTGCCGCTCCGTCCGCCTCGCCACCCGCCGCAAACACCGCCACAGGCACCGGTGGCTCTGCGGATTCAAGCGGCGTAGTTTCCGGTCGATATAGCAACCTATGCAAAACCACTGCTCCCAGAAGGCCTCGGACTGCGGCGCCACAGCGGCCACGCGATCCGTCCAGAGCGCGCAAGGCCGGTCCCGGGGGGCCACGGCACGTCTGCTGATCGTCGACGACGTCCGGGAGAACCGGGAGATCCTTCGGCGCCGGTTCGAGCGGCAGGGCTACGAGGCGGTCGAGGCCAGCGGTGGCGTGGAGGCGCTGACGCTCATCGCCCGCGAATCCTTCGACATCGTCCTGCTCGACATGATGATGCCGGACCTGTCCGGCCTGGAGGTCCTGGCCAGCATCCGCAAGCGCTTCTCGCTGGGTGCACTGCCGGTGATCATGGTCACCGCCAGGACCGAAAGCGAAGACATCGTCGATGCGCTGAACCTCGGCGCCAATGACTACGTCACCAAGCCGGTGGATTTCTCGGTGGCGCTGGCGCGCGTGGTCACGCAGCTGGGTCGACGGCAGGCCGAAGAGACCATCCGCGAGGTCAACGAAGCGCTCTCGCGCGCCAACGAGGAACTGGAAGGCCGTGTGGCCGACCGCACCAAGGACCTGGTGCAGGCCAACGACCATCTGCGCCACGAGATGCAGCAGCGCGAGCAGTCGCAGGCCACCATCGCCCACCTGGCCCACCACGACGCGTTGACCGGCCTGCCCAACCGACTGCAGTTCCACCAGCAGCTGACGCGGGCCGTCGAACACCGCCGGCTTCACGGCAACGATCTGGCGGTGCTGTTCATCGACCTTGACGGTTTCAAGGCCATCAACGACACCCTGGGCCACGCCACCGGCGACACGCTGCTCAAGCATGTGGCCAGCCGCCTGCGAAATGCCTTGCGAGACGAGGACACGATCGGCCGCCTGGGCGGCGACGAGTTCGCCGTCATTCAGATCGGCGTCGAGCAGCCCAGGGAGGCGGCGGCGCTGGCGATGAGGCTGATCGAGGTGGTCAAGACGCCGTTCAGAATCAACAACCAGAGCCTGACGGTCGGCGCCAGCGTCGGTATCGTGCTGGCCGACAGCGACTACCAGGAGCCCGAGGAATTGCTGCGGGCTGCCGACCTGGCGATGTACCGCGCCAAGGCCGACGGCCGCGGCCGTCACCGATTCTTCGACCCGGAGCTGGACCGGCAGGTGCAGGAGCGCCGCAGCCTCGAGTTGGCGCTGCGCTCCGCCGTCGACCAGGATGCGCTCGGGATCCACTACCAGCCCCTGGTCAACCTGCAAAGCGGACGCATCAGCGGATTCGAGGCGCTGTCGCGCTGGAACGATCCCTTCCGCGGCGTCGTTTCACCCAGCGTCTTCATCCCGCTGGCGGAAGAAATCGGCCTCATCAGCGTCATCGGCCGGCGCATCCTGGAGCGTGCCTGCGCCGAGGCCGCGACCTGGCCGGAGCACATCTCGATCGCGGTCAACCTGTCGCCAGCCCAGTTCCAGTGCGGCACCCTGGTGGACGTGGTCAAGGGCGCACTGGACGCGTCCGGCCTGCGGCCGAGCCGGCTTGAGCTCGAAATCACCGAGTCGATCTTCCTCAAGAGCAGCGAGGCCAACCTGGGGCAATTGACCGAGATCGGAGCTTTGGGCGTTCGCATATCGATGGACGACTTCGGCACCGGCTACTCCAGCCTGTGCTACCTGCGCAGCTTCCCGTTCGACAAGATCAAGATCGACAAATCCTTCGTCCAGGACATGCCCACCAACCCCAGCAGCATGGCCATCGTGCGCGCGGTGTGCGGCCTGGCACGCAGCTTTGGTGCCTCCACGGCGGCCGAAGGCGTCGAGAACGACGAGCAGCTCAGGCATGTCAAGGCCGAAGGCTGCACCGAGGTGCAGGGCTTCATCTTCAGCAAACCCCTGCCGGCGTGGGAAGTGCCGGCCCTGCTGGTTGCCGAACTGCCGGCCCTGCGCGACAAACCGCGCCCGTCTGCGGCCTTGCCACTGTCGCCTGCCGTCCTGCCGCCCACGCTCGCCGCGCACCCCGCGCTCCTTGCGCAAGGAACGAAGCCCGTGCCGGCCGCTGCCCTTCGCTGGCAAGTTGAACCGGTTTCCGCCCTCACCTCGACTGATCATTCGGCGCCAGGCGCCGATAAGCTTTCAGCACCCTAGAACCGTGCTTGCGGCCGAAGGATCGACCCCATGAAAACCCGGCTGCCCTCCCGCCTCGTCCAGGCCATGCGGCGCCTTGGCATGCTCCCGACCGTGATTGCCCTTGCGCTGCTGGCGTCTTGCGGCGGCGGCGATGCGCCGACGCGCTATCGCTCGGTCGGCATGACAGGCGAGGCGATCGACTACCGAGTCGATACCGCTGGCCTCAGCTACAGATACACCATCACCGACAGCTCTTCGGGGCTTGCCGGCAAAACGGGCAGCGGCTCGCTGGCCCCCAACGCCGATGGCACCTTCACGCCTTCGGGTGTGGACAACTCGCGGGTGGCTGCGCTGGCCAACGGGATCATGCTCGGCGCCGTGCGAGAGCGCTTCGGCGACGCCGACGCGACGATGCCCTTCATCGGTCTGAGGAACGCCACCCAGACCACCGCCGCACTGGCGGCCCAGTACAACTACGTGCACCGCGGCTGCAGCACGGCGACGACTTGCGACGCGTCCTACGGCACCCTGCGGATCGAAGCCGATGGCACATGGCGCTCGTGCCGCGAAGGCAACATGGCCGCCGGCGCCTGCATGGGTTCAGTGGACGGCGGCACGCTCGAATCGATCGGCAACGGCGAATGGCGCGTCAAGAGCGCCGACGGCAGCGACATCGGCACGGCCACCGGCTACGGCGGCGCAGGCCAGAAGCTGTTCGTCCTCAAGCTGAAGGACGCGCGCGGCGCTGGCTTCGGCAACGGCATGCTCATCGGCGGCGAACAGGCTTTGATGACGGCGGAGATTGCCGACGGGACCTACATCGCCGGCATGAACACCGGAGTCTGGTTCGAGTTCACGGGCAGAGGGTCCGAGGTCAGCATCACTCAGCTGAACTTCGAGCCGGTGGATCTCAAGGTCACCGTCACGCCGAACGCCCCGTGGACCGGCATGACCACCACGGCCTGGGGCGAGATCGGCTTCATCAGCGCGGCCGGGTTATATCTGTTGAAGACCCCCGGCGGCGACCTCGAACTCGGCGTGAAGCTGCGCTGAAGCGCCACACGCCGGCGATCCCGCGTCTGGCGAACCCGCTTGACGGGCATGCGGCTAGTGTAGTGTGTCGTTCCGTTTGGAACATAGGCGCGCATTTGCCCGAATGGCCTGTCGGCGCCGAGGTCGGTGTGAAGTGCATGTTGATGCGCGGATGCTTTGCCAGCCACGCCTGCACGACCGGATGTTTGTGCGTGGCGTAGTTGTCGGCCACCGGGTGCAGCGTCTTGTCCTTGGGTGTCTCGCGGTCGATCTTGCGCAGGAACTTCAACCATTCGACGTGCGTGTGTCGCTGCTGGCACTGGCCGATGACTTGACCGTCCAGCACATTGAGTGCCGCGAACAGCGTGCTCGTGCCATGGCGCTTGTCGTCACCTGATTGGCAAGGAACTTGTTCCAGGGCTCGCGGCGGGAGCGGGTTGCGGTGGTGGTGTCCATGACGGACCTCCCATGGCGTTGGCGGCACGGCGCCGCCGCCCTGGCGCCGACGGTGCACGGGCAGCGTCGGATGTCCATCTTTGACACTTCTTGATAGACTGGAAAGCCCTCTGTCTGGAGACTGCGCCGTGGGCATGAACGTCAATCTCACCCCTCAGCTCGAGGAGCTGGTTCGCGCCAAGGTGGCGTCGGGCATGTACACGTCTGCGAGCGAAGTCGTGCGGGAGGCCCTGCGCCTGATGGACGAACAAGACCGGCTGCGTGCGGTCAAGCTCCACCAGCTCCGGGAAGACCTGCGCCAGGGTCTGGCCAGCGGTGCGTCCCAGCCGTGGAGCGCCGCGGAGATCAAGTCGCAGGCTCGGGCCCGCCGCTCGCGCAAGACACCGTAGCCCACCGATCGTGGCCACTGTCAGCCGCCGCCCTCAGGAGCTTCCCTTTCAGGCGCTACGTCATCTTCTACCTGCCGTTGTCTGATGGCATCGACGTCGTGCGGGCGCTGCACAGCGCGCGGGACATCGACGGGCTAATGGGCGGAGAGCCGTAGGCCACGCCAGCCCGCCCTCAAGCGACGGGCGCCGCCACCTGTCGCTGTTTGGCCGTCGTGCGGTGGCAGGGGGCTTGCCCCGCTTGCGGGCGCTCAATGAGCGCGGCCGGCCAGAATCGAGTGTTGGTGAATGCCCGGTTCAGGCGCCCGGATAGACGTCGGCCGGGCGCCCAACAAACGGCCGAATGCTTGGCAGAGGCACCTCCTGCACCCGACCGCGGCGAAGCAGGATGCCGCGGGACGCTCTTGCCCACCAGCCGTTGCCGGGATCGGCGCGCAGGGGTCGGGATCGGCGTTGTCGTGACAGACAGCGACCGTCTCGCGCGGCGCCGTTTCCGCCGCCATCGAAATTGATTCAGCCGGCATCGCTGTCAGACCCCACGTGTTCAGTTCGGCGGCCTGTGCCGGCACCGCCGCCGCGCCGATGGCCAGCGCTGCCCACAGCGGCAGGTGGCTCGAGATGGGCATGACGACAGTCCCTTCTTGCCTGGTTGGTTTGACGAGCCGGCAACCACCCACGGCCCTGGAAGCACGGTCGGCGCGGGGACCTGCCGTTGTCCTGCCGCAGGCCGCGCTCAGGGGCCCGCAGTCAAGGGGGCCCGGGGGGGCCGACTCCGCTCAAGGAGGCCGTGCGGCAATCCTTTCGCGGCATCGAGGCATCACGCACGCCGACCCCGGACGGCACCGGCCAGGGAGCTTGCCTCGCCGGGCGGGTGTCGCGCCGCCAGCGGGCCGCGCCGCCACGGCGAATAACAGCGGAATAACGCCCGGTTCCTAAGGTCTGCTCACGCCGCCGCTACCCGGGGGCGACGCCACCGAGGAGCACCCGATGAAGCCTTCGCCGATCCTGCGCGCCGCCATGGCCGTCGCGCTCGCCCTCGCGTACGCCGCCGCCGGCGTCAGCGCGCCGGCCGCTGCCGGCACCGACGATCTCGAGGCCGCGGCCCGTTTGCACGACGACTGCCACTGGCCCGAGGTCTTCGCCGCCTACGCGCGGCTGGCCGATACCGGCCAACCCGAGGCAGCGCGCATCGCGGCGCAGATGGTGCGCCACGGCCGGGCGCTGCACGGGCAGTCTTTCGATGCGGCGCCCGAGCGGGTCGCGCGCTGGCGCGGCGCCGCCGTCGCGACGCGGCAGGCGCCGCGCTAGGCGCACGAACGGTCACATGGAGCACACGCATGCATGCCGTCGATCTGGCCGGCTGGCTGGCCGCCACCCTCACGCTGATGACCTTCGTCTGCCGCGACATGCGCCGCCTGCGCATGCTCGGGCTGGCAGCCAACGTCGCCTTCATTGCCTACGGCGCCGCAGCCGGCCTGCTGCCGGTGCTGGCGCTGCACACGATGCTGGCCCCGGTGAACCTGTGGCGCCTGCGCGAGCTGTTGCAGCCGGTGGCCGGGGCCGCGCTGCCGCTGCCAGTGCCGGCCGCAGCCACGGTCGATGGCTGCCCGCGTTGCATCCGGCCGCGTCACTGGCGCAAGCCGCCGCCGCCGCAGCGGGGGTCGCGCCGGCCGGTCGCAGCCGCCGGGCGCCGGCCTTCGCGGCGCGACCGTGGCTCACGTACCACCCGTACCTGAGGCGCGTCCTTCGCGGCATCATCGCGCCATGCCCCGCACGCCACCCGACGAGCCCCCATGTCGGTTGCGTCTGCACGGCGCACCGGCGCTCTGGGTCGGCGCCGGCTGGCTGCCACTGGATCGCAAGGCGGCCGCAGCGCTGGCCTGGCTGGCACTGCAGGGGCCGACGTCGCGCGTGCGGCTGGCGGACCTGCTGTGGCCCGCCGCCAGCGAAGAGGCCGCGCGCAACAGTCTCCGGCAGCTGCTGTTCAAGCTGCGCAAGACTGCCGGCGCCGCGCCCATCGAGGGCAGGGAAGCGCTGCGTCTGGCTGACGGCTGGTTTGCAGACGACGGCCGGGGCGAGCTTCTGACCGGCTGGTCGTACGACGACTGCCCGGCGTTCGACGAGTGGCTCGCGCAGGCCCGCGCGCAGTCGCAGCGGCGGCAGCGGGCCCAGGCGTTGGAGACCATCGACGCGGCACTCGCCGATGGCGAACACGACCGCGCCGGCGAGGCGGCGGCGGCGATGCTCGCGCAGGACGCGGCCTGCGAGCCGGCGCACCTGCGCGCGGTGCAGGCGCTGTACATGGCCGGCCGCGTGCGCGAAGCCCTGGCCTCGGCGCAGGAGCGCATCGCACTGCTGCAGTCTGAGTTCGGCAGTGACCCCTGTGCCGAGTTCCTGCACCTTCTGCAGACCGTGCAGCAGGCGGCGGACCGGGCCCCGCCCGCCCAGGTGCCGGTATCGGTGCTGCGCCCGCCGCGCCTGGTCGGGCGCGACCGCGAACTGGCGCGGCTGGCGCAGGCGCGCACGTCGGGCCGCGTGCCGCTGCTGATCGGCGAGCCGGGCCTGGGCAAGTCGCGCCTGCTGGCCGAGCACGTCGGCGCGGGAGAAGCGGTGGTGGCGTGCCGCCCCGGCGACGCCGGTGTGCCCTTCGGCGCGCTGACACGCTGGCTGCGTGGGCTGCGCACGGTGCACCCGCAGGCACTGGAGGCGCTGCCGCCCGCGCTGGCCGTGCTGCTGCCGGAATGCGCGGTGCCGCCGGCGGCGCGGGATGGCGGTGACGTCACTGCCGCCACCGCCGAAGTTCTGGCGCGCGCGCTGGCCGGCGGCCTGGCCGGCCTGGCGGTCGACGACCTGCATTTCGCCGATGCCGCCAGCATCGAGGCGCTGGCCGTTCTGATCGACACGCCACGCCTCGAGGCGCTGCGCTGGGCACTGTCGCGCCGGCCGGCGGAAGGAAACGCGGCGCTCGACCGCCTGGCCGATGCCTTGCTCGACGGCGGCGCGCTCGTGGCGGTGCGGTTGGTGCCGCTGGACGCACAGGGCATGCGCGAGCTGCTGTCGTCGCTGGCGCTGCCTGGCCTGGACGACGAGGCGCTGGCGGACGAGCTGCTGCAGGCCACCGGCGGCAACCCGATGTTCGCGCTGGAGACGCTGAAGCTCCTGATCCAGCAGCCGCCGGGCCCGCGCGCACGACTGCCGCGCCCGCCCAACGTCACCGCGCTGGTCGAACGTCGGCTGCGCCAGCTGTCGCCGCTGGCGCTGTCGCTGGCGCGCGTCGCGGCGCTCGCTGGGCCCGACTTCGACGCCACGTTGGCCGCACAGGTGTTGGCGCTGCCGGTGCTCGCGCTGGCGGACGCCTGGCAGGAACTGGAAGGTGCGCAGGTCGTGCGCGACCAGGCCTTCGCGCACGACCTGATCTACGAAGCCACGCTGGCGTCGATCCCGGCGCCCGTGCAGCGTCACACGCGCCGCGCCATCGCCGCGCACTTGTCGGCCCACGGTGGCGAGCCGGCTCGCATCGCTGCGCACTGGCTCGCCGGCGGCGAGCCGGCGAGCGCCGCGCCGCACTTCGCCGCTGCCGGCCGTCTCGCCGAGGCTGCGGCGCGCTATGGCGAGGCGCGGCAGCTGTTGGAGCAGGCGGCGGCCTGCCAGGACGCCGCCGGCGAACCCGGTGCCGCCTTCGAAACTCGCCTGGCGCTGGCCGACCTGCTGATGGAGCGCGCCGAATTCGAGCCGTCGCTGCGGGTGCTGGATGCGCTGGCCGCCTCGTCGATCGACCCGGACCAGCGACTGTGCGTCGTGATGCAGCGCATGCAGGTCATGGGCCGCAACGGGTCCGTGCACGACGCCATCCGGCTGGGCGAGCAGACCCTGGCCGACCCGGCGCTGCAGGAGGACGTGACGCCGATGCACCTGGCGCAGCTGCGCTGGACGCTGGCGTCGAGCCTGCGCACCGCCGGCAACGGCGACGCGGCGCTGGTGCAGCTTGCGCTCGCGGAGCCGCTGCTGGCCGACGCGGCCGACGCCACCTGGCGCTGCTGGTTTCACTCCCAGCGCGCACAGGCCCTGCTGCTGTGCGGGCGGCTCGCCGACGCCGACCAGGCCCAGGCATTCTCGATCGTGGCGGCACGCGAGGTCGGCCGCCACCGCATGCTGGCCGGCTGCCTGCAGAACGGCTCGACGCTGGCCACCAACGGCGGCCGCATCGTGGAGGCCGTCGGCATGCTGGACGAGTGCCTGTCGCTGATGGCCGAGACCGGCGGCAGCGATGCCTTCACCCAGCACCTGCGCGTGCAGCGCGCCCGTACGCTGGTCTGGCTGGGGCGCTACGAGGAGGCGCTCGGCGTGCTGGAGCCGCTGTCCGAGGCCGCTGCGTCGCTGGCCGACTACAACCACTGCCGCGTGCTGGCATCGCTGGCTGAACTGTGGACGCACCTGGGCCAGCGACATCGAGCCCAGCGCATGCTCGGGGCGCTTGCCGAGATCCCGACGGCAGCGTTCGAGCAGCAGATCGTCGCGCTGACGACCGAGGAAGTGGCCTGGCTTCGGGACGATCCGCCCGCGCCCGGCCTGGCCGAGATCTTCCTGCCGGAAGTCGCGCCGTCGGCGCCGAACCTGGCGCTGTCGCAGCTGATGGCGTGGCGCCGCTGCACATCGAGGGACGACCTCGACGCGGCCGTCAGCGCCGCCACGGCGTGGCGCGAGCGGGGGTTGCTGGGCCACGCGCTGGTGGCCGACGTCATCGTCGCGGCCGGGCGTGCCGAGCACGGTGACCTGGTGGGCGCGGCGCGTCACGCCGGGCTGGCGCTGGCGGGACTGCGCCGCCTGGGTGCGCCGGGCATCTACCGGCCGTCGCTGTTCCTGGCGCTCGCCGAGGCGACGGGCGAGCTCGAAGACCTGCGCGCCCGGGCCCTGCGCGACGGCGTGGCATGGGTGCGCAACGTCGCCCGCTTCCAGGTGCCCGTCGCCTACCGCACGGGCTTCCTGCAGGGCAACCGGGTGAACCGCGCATTGCTGTCGAAGGCCGGGGACTGAATCCGGTCGCGGCCGGACGGCGCAGCCGCGGCTGCACGCCCGGGCGAAGGTGGGTGCGCGAGTCGCATGTACGAGCACGGAAAACCTGGCCGCGGTCGTCTTGCCCTTGGCGGGGCCGGCGCGGCCCGGCGACCGAACTGGCCGTGCCGATCAGGCCGACGGCAGGCGCGGGCAAGCGCGCAGCCCGCCACCTTCGCGGATGCGCAGACTGAGTTGCCCGCCCAGGCGGCGCGCCAGTTCCTGCACGATGTACAGCCCCAGCCCGGTGCCGCCGCACCTCAATCGCCCCGAGTGCTGCCTGCCTGCCGATCGTGTGCCCACCGCCGTGGGGCCTCCGACCGGGGCCTGTGTGACACCGACCGGCAGCTTCGAAGCGGCGGGATCCGGGCAGCGGATGTCTCTTCAGGGTAGGGATGGTGAGCTCGCCGCGATGTCCAGCGGTCGTTCAACCCTTGCTTGGCTGACCGACCGCCACCCCGCGGGCCTGTCACCTCAATGTCCCTCACAGGCGTGGGGTGCCCGCGCGCTGGCAGGCCATGTCGATTGGGCATCCTTTGGTTCGTCGACGGTTTAGGGTTCGCCCTCGGACCGGCGCCCCCTCCGACCAACCCAAGAGGAGTGAAGGAATGTCCTACATCGACGGTTTCGTGATCGCAGTTCCCACCGCCAACAAGCAGGAATTCATCGAGCACGCGCGCCACTTCGATTCGCTGTTCATCGAACTGGGCGCCAGCCGTGTGATCGAAGCTTGGGGCGACGATGTCCCCGACGGCAAAGTCACCGATTTCCGCCGAGCCGTCCAGGCCACGGCCGGGGAAACGGTGGCCTTTGCGTGGGTCGAATGGCCGGACAAGGCCACGCGCGACGCTGGCATGAAGAAGATGACGGAAGACCCGCGCATGGATCCGTCCAACCCCGGCAATCCCCCCATGCCCTTCGACGGCAGGCGCATGATCTTCGGCGGCTTCGAACAAGTGGTCGAAGTGAAGACCTGAGCGGCGGCGCGAAGCCCCGTCGGACGAGCCGTGCCGCGAGCGGCAGCGCTCGGAGGCACTGCCGTCACACGCCGCAGCGGAGGTCGAAAGGGCGGTTCCGATGACCGCCGCCATTCACCTTCGCGACGCGACCGACCGCCCCCAGTCTTGTGCGGTCGGCCACCCGGTCGCCATGAACGTCAGCACATGGCCGCTCGGCGACAAACTTGATTTGCCTCGGCGCGTCGCGCAAACGCTCGCTGGCTTTCGCAGACCTGCTTCAGTGCCGGTAGTCTTCTTCTCGCTGGTGGCGAACCGCGCCCACGACGACGTTGTCGCCGACGATCTCGAAGAGAACGATGTATCCCGTGCCGCCGAATGGAACGATCAATTCGCGCGACCGACCATTGCCCAATTCTGCCCGACGGCATGAGTAGGGCGACCAAGACAGCAGGCGCATGCCTTCGCCGATGGCGTCCAGTGCTCGTTGGGGTGTGGTCCAGTCCGGCGTCTCGCTCGCAAGCTCGCGCTCGATGGCGAAGTCCTCCGGACGCCGCAGATCCGCTACCGCTTCTCGCAGCAGCGTGACCGTGTATCTGGTCGTCACCGACCGGTGCGCTGAGCAGCCTGCCGCTTGGCGTCATCGAGGCGCGCCTGCAGGTCGGCCATGACCTCGTCGACCGCGTGCCCGCCGCCTTCTTGCTTCCAGCGCTGGATTGCCGCCTCGCCACGAGTGATGAATTCAGACTGCACACGACGCCAAGCCGCGGCCGCGACGACCGCCTCCTCGATGAACTGGGTCAGCGATTCGCCTTCGCGCAAGACAGCCTCGACCTCTGCACGGACCTCGGGCTCGACGCGAATGGGAGGGAAAGTGGCGGAGCGCATGACTGAGATGTATAGCAAATGTGATGCAAGAGCAATGTCAGCAGCAGTCCGGTACCCCCTGCGCCTTGATGCTGTCGTGAATGAGCCTGTCGCGGAGACGACTGGAACACAACGGAAAGCCCGAAAGCCGCCCGCGACCGGTGACAGAAACTGGCCGGCAGCCCCCCTAATCTGTCGCGGCCACGGGCGAACCCTGTCGGTGTTTGCGCCGTTCTCGCCAGGCCCCGGCTGCCGGCATGATCGACGGCTCCATGCCCGATCCCCTGCGCATCCTCAACGTTGGCGGCAACGCACCCGACCTCGGCTTGTCGCCCTGGGGGCCGTTCACGCTCGACGAAGTGCCCTCGCTCGACGCGACCCTGGACGTGCTGCGCGAATCGCCGCCCGACGCCATCCTCGTGCTGTCGCCCGACGCCGATGCGCTGGAGCGCCTGCTGCGCTGGCCCGGCCTGTCGCAGGCGGTGCTCGAAACGGCATTGGTCGTCGCCGCGCCCGAGCCCGCCGTCGGCCCGGCACTGAAGCTGCTGCAGCGCGGCGCACAGGACGTGCTCAACGGCAGTCTGCTCAGCGCCGAGACCCTGGGGCGGCGGCTGCGCCTGGCCGTCGAACGCAAGCGGCTGGAGCAGGCGGCGCGCAAGGCCTACGCCACCGATCTCGCCACCGGCCTGCCCAACCATGCGCAGTTGCAGGAGCACATGAGCCATCTGCTGGCGCTGCGTGAACGCGAGCCGGCGCCGATGGCGCTGATCGTGCTGCGCATCGAGGGCCTGGCCGGCACCGAGGCGGCACTCGGCGTCGAGGCGGCAAACGTGCTGCGGCGCAAGGTGGCGGTGCGCATCCGCGCCGGGCTGCGCGCCAGCGACGTGGTCGCCTCGCTGGGCAGCGACGCCTTTGCCGTGCTGCTGGCCTGGATCGACGCGCCCGAGGACGCGCCGCGTGTCGCCGCCAAGCTGGCCCAGCAACTGCGCCAGCCCTTCAGCGTCGCCGGCAGCGAGCGCGCGGTGGCGGTCAGCGTCGGCCTGTCGGCCTACCCGGAACATGGCCGCGAGGCCGAAGCGCTGCTGCGGCGCGCGGTCAGCCAGGCGACGTCGCAGGCCACCGTCGGGCGCGACGGTCTTGCCCAGCGCGTCGATCGCGACCCGGGGCCGGCCGCGAACGACGACTGAGCGCGGTGGCCGCCCGCGGCTACTTCAGGATGTCGCCCAGGCAGAGGTATTTCAGCTCGACGTAGTCGTCCATGCCCTGGTGCGCGCCCTCGCGGCCCAGGCCGCTCTGCTTGACGCCGCCGAAGGGCACTTCGGCGATGCTGATGAGGCCGGTGTTGATGCCGACCATGCCGTACTCCAGGGCCTCGCCGACGCGGAAGATGCGGCCCACGTCGCGGCTGTAGAAGTAGCTGGCCAGGCCGAATTCGGTGTCGTTGGCCAGGGCCACCACCTCGTCCTCGGTCTCGAAGCGGAACACCGGCGCCACCGGGCCGAAGGTCTCTTCGCGCGCGCAGAGCATGTCGCCGGTGACGCCCGACAGCACGGTCGGGGTGTAGAAGCGCTCGCCTTCGCGCGTGCCGCCGACCACCACCTTGGCGCCCTTGGCCAGTGCGTCGGCCACATGCGACTCGACCTTGCTGATGGCCTGCTCGTCGATCATCGGGCCCTGGCTGACCCCCGCCTCGAAGCCGTTGCCGACCTTGATCGTCTGTGCCTTGGCGGCCAGCTTGTCGACGAAGCGCTCGTAGACGCCCGATTGCACGTAGAAACGATTCGCGCAGACGCAGGTCTGGCCGGCGTTGCGGTACTTGCTGACCATCGCGCCCTCGACCGCGCTGTCGAGGTCGGCGTCGTCGAAGACGATGAAGGGTGCGTTGCCGCCGAGTTCCAGGCTCAGTTTCTTGATCGTCGGCGCACATTGCGCCGCCAGGATGCGGCCGACCTCGGTGCTGCCGGTGAAGGACAGGTGGCGCACCGCATCGCTGGCGCACAGCACCTTGCCCACCGCGATGCTGCCTTCGGCGTCAGAGGTGACGACGTTCAGCACCCCGGCCGGCATGCCGGCGCGCTGCGCCAGTTCGGCCACCGCCAGGGCCGACAACGGCGTCGCCTCGGCCGGCTTGATGACCACCGGGCAGCCGGCGGCCAGGGCCGGGGCCACCTTGCGCGTGATCATCGCGATCGGGAAGTTCCACGGCGTGATCGCGGCGCAGACGCCGATCGGCTGCTTGATGACGAGGTAGCGCTTGTTGTTGTCGGTGGTCGGGATCGTCTCGCCGTACAGGCGCCTGGCCTCTTCGGCGAACCAGTCGATGAAGCTGGCGCCGTAGATCACCTCGCCGCGCGCTTCGGCCAGCGGCTTGCCCTGTTCGGCGGTCATGATGCGCGCCAGGTCGTCGGCATGCTGGTGCAGCAGGGCGAACCACTTCATCAGCACCGCGGCGCGTTCCTTGGCGGTCTTGGCGCGCCAGACGGGCCAGGCGCGCGCCGCCGCGGCGATGGCGGCCTCGGTTTCGGCGGCGCCGAGCAGGGCCACGTCGGCCAGCTTCAGGCCGGTGGCCGGGTCGCTGACGTCAAAACGCGCCGGGCCGGCCACCCATTCGCCGCCGATCAGGGCGTCGGTCTTCAGCAGGCTGGGGTCGTTGAGGGTCGAAAGGGGTGAAGTCTTCATGTCCATGGGGGTCTCCTGTGCGCCCTCACTCTAGCGCGTACTCGAACGTGCTGACGACGCGCAGGCGTTTGAGCCTTGCGCTGCCGTCGTCATAGCCCTCGCCGCCGGCGCCGCCGATCTGGATCACGCCCTGGTTGGCGTTGCGCAGCTTGCCCAGCGTGGCCCCGGCCTCGCCGGCGAACTTGTCCGCCTGCTCGCGGGCGTTGCGTGTGGCCTCGGCGATCAGCGGTGCCTTGACTTCGTTGAAGCCGCGCAGCAGGTAGCGCGGGCCTGCCGGCCCGTCGTTGGCGCCACCGAGCTGCACACCGGCCTGGATCAGCGGGTCGACGGCCAGCGCCGCGGCCTCCACCGCCGTCGGCTTGGTCGACTTGACGAGCACCTGGCCGGTGCCCTGGAAACGCAGCGGCTGGTTGTTGCCGCCGTATTCGCGGGCCCACAGGTCCTGCACCTGCAGCGGGCGGATCTCGATCTCGGCCTCGGCGAAACCCTGGCCTTTCAGGAAGGTGACGACGCGGTCACGGTCCTCGGCCAGGGCGCGCTGCACGGCGCCGAAATCGGCGCCGGCGCGGCGAAAACCGAGAGGCCAGACCGCGTAGTCGGCCTCCACGTCCTTCTCCGCCAGGCCCTTCACGGTGACCGAGCGGTCCGCCGTGCGGAAGCGCTCCAGCCCCTTGCCGATGCCCAGGCCGGCGGCCGTGAAGCCCAGGGCGAGCACGAGTGCCGCCACCAGACCGATCGAACGGGTGTTGTCTGCCATCGCAAGAACCTCCAGTGTGCGATTCTGACCCACGCGCAAACCCTAGAATTCAGGCCATGAAAGCCGCCGACATCCGCTCGACCTTCCTGAACTACTTTGCGTCCCAGGGCCACCAGATCGTGGCCTCCAGCCCGGTGGTGCCGGGCGACGACCCGACCCTGCTGTTCACGAATGCCGGCATGAACCAGTTCAAGGACGTGTTCCTGGGCTTCGACAAGCGGCCCTACAGCCGTGCGGCGACGAGCCAGAAATGCATCCGCGCCGGCGGCAAGCACAACGACCTCGAAAACGTGGGCTACACGGCGCGGCACCACACTTTCTTCGAGATGCTGGGCAACTTCAGCTTCGGCGACTACTTCAAGAAGGACGCCATCCGCTTCGCCTGGGAACTGCTGACCGTGCACTTCAGGTTGCCGGCCGACAAACTCTGGGCCACGGTCTACGCCGAAGACGACGAAGCCTACGACATCTGGGCCAGGGACATCGGGCTGCCCGCCGAGCGCATCGTGCGCATCGGCGACAACAAGGGCGGCCGCTACATGTCGGACAACTTCTGGATGATGGGCGACACCGGCCCCTGCGGCCCGTGCAGCGAGATCTTCTACGACCACGGCCCCGACGTGGCCGGCGGCCCGCCGGGTTCGCCCGAGCAGGACGGCGACCGCTACATCGAGATCTGGAACAACGTCTTCATGCAGTTCAACCGCAGCGAAGACGGCACCATGCACCGGCTGCCCAAACCGAGTGTCGACACCGGCATGGGCCTGGAGCGCCTGGCTGCGGTGCTGCAGCAGGTGCACAGTAACTACCAGATCGATCTTTTTGCGCACCTGCTGGCGGCCACGCGTGACGCGGTGGCGGCGGTCGGCGGCGACGCCAGCATCGATCTGCAGACGCCGAGCCTGCGCGTGATCGCCGACCACATCCGCGCCTGCGCCTTCACCGTCACCGACGGCGTGATCCCGGGCAACGAGGGCCGCGGCTACGTGCTGCGGCGCATTGCCCGGCGCGCCATCCGCCATGGCTACAAGCTCGGCGCGCGCAAGCCCTTCTTCCACACCCTGGTCGCACCGCTGGCGGCCGAGATGGGCGACGCCTTTCCCGAGCTGCGGCGCGACGCCGTGCGCGTGACCGAGGTGCTGAAGGTCGAGGAGGAGCGCTTTTTCCAGACCATCGCGCATGGCATGGAGATCCTGGAAACGTCGCTCGCCAAGGGCGCGACCCTCATCGACGGCGACACTGCCTTCAAGCTGCACGACACCTTCGGTTTCCCGCTCGACCTGACCGCCGATGTCTGCCGCGAACGCGGCGTGGCGGTCGACGAAGCCGGCTTCAATGCCGCGATGAACCGCCAGCGCGAGCAGGCACGCGCCTCGGCCAAGTTCAAGATGGCCGCCGGCCTGAGCTAC
>CAZWUR010000073.1:0-22493 GCA_964637205.1 uncultured Rubrivivax sp. | reverse complement strand
GCCATCGTCTTCCTGCTCTCGCCGGGCGCCGCCTTCGTCACCGGGGTGACCCTGCAGATCGACGGCGCCGCCTCGCTGGGCAGCGAGATCGTGCCGATCGGCAAGCGCTCGCGCTCGGTGGCTTTCGACGGCTTCCACCGCGCCGTGTTGCCGGAGGTGCTGAAGTAGCCATGCCGACCCTCGCATCCCGGCTGGACCCGGCGTCGCCGGCCTTCGCCGCCAACGCCGCGAAGATGCGCTCGGCGCTGGACGAGGTGCTGCGCCTGCAGGCCATGGTGGTCGCCGAATCGGCGAGCAAGCAGGCGCGCTTCGAGGCGCGCGGGCAGTTGCTGCCACGCGAGCGCGTGGCCCGCCTGCTCGACCGCGACAGCCCCTTTCTCGAGCTCAGCCCGCTGGCCGGCCTGGGCCTGCACGACGACGACGGCAAGGCATCGGTGCTCGGCGGCGGCAGCATCGTCGGCATCGGCATCGTCGCCGGCAAGCGCGTCCTGGTCTCGGCCAGCGACAGCGGCATCAAGGGCGGCACGGTGCCGCCGATGGGCCTGAAGAAGGCCCTGCGCGCACAGGAACTGGCGCGCGAGAACCGGCTGCCCCTGGTCAGCCTGGTCGAATCCGGCGGCGCCAACCTGCTCTACCAGGCCGAGATCTTCGTCGAGGGCGGGCGCAGCTTCGCCAACCAGGCGCGCCTGTCGGCGGCCGGCATCCCGCAGATCGCCGTCGTGCACGGCGCCTCGACCGCCGGCGGCGCCTACCTGCCGGGCCTCAGCGACTATGTGGTGCTGGTGCGCGGCCGCAGCAGCATTTATCTGGCCGGCCCGCCCCTGGTCAAAGCCGCCATCGGCGAACTGGCCGACGAAGAAACGCTGGGCGGCGCCGAGATGCACGCCGGCGTCACCGGCCTGGGCGAGTACCTGGCCGAGGACGACGCGCACGCCATCGCCCTGGCCCGCGACCTGCTCGACAAGCTGCCCTGGGACTGCGTGCCGCCGCCACCCGCCTTCGAGCCGCCACGCTTCGCGGCCGAAGAACTTCTGGGTCTGGTGCCCGCCGACGAACGTGAACCCTATGACGTGCGCGAGGTCATCGCGCGACTGGTGGACGGCTCCGACTTCCTCGAATTCAAGGCCGGCTACGCCACCGACACCGTCTGCGGCCACGCCCGGCTGCACGGCCACGCGGTCGGCCTGATCGGCAACAACGGCCCGATCCAGCCCCAGGGCAGCACCAAGGCGGCGCAGTTCATCCAGCTCTGTGACCAGAGCGGCACGGCGTTGGTCTTCCTGCAGAACACCACCGGCTACATGGTCGGCGCCGCTGCCGAACAGGCCGGCGCCATCAAGCATGGCAGCAAGATGATCCAGGCCGTCGCCAACGCCCGCGTGCCCAAGTTCACCGTCGTGCTCGGCGGCAGTTTCGGCGCCGGCAACTACGGCATGTGCGGGCGCGGTTTCGACCCGCGCTTCATCTTCGCCTGGCCGAGCGCGCGCACCGCGGTGATGGGCGGCGCGCAGGCGGCGATGGTGATGCACATCGTCAACCGCGCCAAGCTCGAGCGCCAGGGTCTGCCGGTGGATGACGCTGCCCTGTCGGCGACGAGCGACGCGCTGCGCCGCCGGCTCGACGCCGAGAGCAGCGCCCTGTTCGGCACCGCACGCCTGTGGGACGACGGGATCATCGACCCGCGCGACACGCGCCGCCGGCTCGGCCTGTGCCTGGACATCGCCGCCGAAGCCGGGCAACGAACCCTGCGACCGAACAGCTTCGGCGTCGCCCGGATGTAAGGAGCCAGCACATGCCATTCACCGCCGAACACCGCCAGCTCGACGAGACCGTCACCCGTTTCATCACCAGGGAAGTCAACCCCTTCGTCGACGACTGGGAAAAGGCCGAAGAATTCCCCAGCCACGAACTCTTCAAGAAGCTCGGTTCGCTGGGCCTGCTGGGCCTGAAGTACCCGGCGGCCTTCGGCGGCGCCGAGCTCGACTTCAGCTACTCGATGGTGATGGCCGAGGCCCTGGGCGCCTGCGACTGCGGCGGCGTGCCGATGGCCATCGGCGTGCAGACCGACATGGCCACCCCGGCGCTGGCGCGCTTCGGCAGCGACGAACTGCGCGAGCAGTGGCTCAAGCCGACGATCGCCGGCGACATGGTGTGCTGCCTGGGGGTCAGCGAACCCGGTGCCGGCTCCGACGTGTCGGCAGCGAAGACCACGGCGCGTGCCGAAGGCGGCGACTACGTCATCAACGGCAGCAAGATGTGGATCACGAATGGCCTGAAGGCCGACTGGTGCTGCCTGCTGGCCAATACCGGCGACGGGCCGGCACACCGCAACAAGAGCCTGATCGTGCTGCCGATGGACGCCGCCGGCATCACCCGGCAGAAGATCCACAAGCTGGGCATGCACAGCTCCGACACCGCGCTGCTGTACTTCGACAATGTGCGCGTGCCGCGGAAGAACCTGATCGGCCAGGAAGGCATGGGTTTTTCTTACCAGATGCTGCAGTTCCAGGAAGAAAGGCTCTGGGGCGCGGCGGCGAATCTGCGCGGGCTCGACCGCCTGATCGACCAGACCATCGCCTACACGCGCGAGCGCCAGGCTTTCGGCCAGAGCATCCTCGACAACCAGGTGGTGCATTTCCGGCTGGCCGAACTGCGCACCGAGGTCGAGGCCCTGCGTGCGCTGACCTACCGCGCGGTGGAGATGTACGTGCAGGGCCAGGACGTGACCAAGCTCGCGTCGATGGCCAAGCTGAAGGCCGGCCGCCTGTCGCGCGAGGTCGCCGACGGCTGCCTGCAGTACTGGGGCGGGATGGGCTTCACCGCCGACAACCCGATCTCGCGCGCCTTTCGCGACGGGCGGCTGAACAGCATCGGCGGCGGCGCCGACGAGGTGATGCTGGGCATCATCTGCAAGCTCGAGGACACGCTGCCGGGGCGCAGGCGGACATGAACCATGTCATCGCCCGCCACGACGGCCCGGTGCTGCACCTGACGCTGAACCGGCCGGCGCAGCGCAACCCGCTGTCGGTGGCCATGGTGCAGACGCTGCGCAGCGCGCTCGCCGCGGCCGAGGTCGACGGCCGCACCCGGGTGCTCGTGCTGCGCGGCGCCGGCGGCCATTTCTGCGCCGGCGGCGACATCGCCGACATGGCCGCGGCGCGCGCCATGCTGGCGGACGACGCCGACGCCATCGTGCGTCTGAGCGAAGCCTTCGGCGAACTCTGCGTGGCCTTCGGTCAGAGCCCGCTGGCCACCGTGGCGGTGCTCGAAGGCACGGTGATGGGCGGCGGCTTCGGCCTGGCCTGCGTGGTCGACGTGGCCCTGGCCGGGAAAAGCGTGGCCTTCCGTCTGCCCGAGACCTCGCTCGGCCTGCTGCCGGCGCAGATCGGCCCCTTCCTCGTCGAGCGCCTCGGCTACGCCGAAGCGAAGCGCCTGGCCGTGACCGGCGCCTGCCTGGGCGCGGCCGAAGCGCTGGCGCTGCGCCTGGTGCATGAACTGCACGCCGACGCGGCGCTGGACGCGGCGCTGCAGCGCCTGCTCGGCGAGATCCTGCGCTGCGCGCCGGGTGCCATCGGTGCCACCAAGGCCCTGCTCGCGCGGGCCCGTCACCATGCCCCGGCGGCCCTGGTGCACGAGGCGGCGGAGGCCTTTGCCGCCGCGGTGCTCGGCCACGAGGGCACCGAAGGCACGGCGGCCTTTCTCGCCCGCCGGCCAGCGCCTTGGGCCGGGCAATGAATTTTTCGACGATCCTGGTCGCCAACCGCGGCGAGATCGCCTGCCGCGTGATGCGCACTGCTCACCGGCTGGGCTACGCCACGGTGGCGGTCTTCACGCCCCCCGATGCCGGCGCGCCGCATGTGCAGTTCGCCGACGCCGCCGTCGCCCTGCCCTCCTACCTGGACGTCGCCGCCCTGCTCGACGCCGCGCGCCGCAGCGGCGCCGACGCGCTGCACCCGGGCTACGGTTTCCTGTCCGAACGCGCCGACTTCGCCGAGGCCGTCGTGGCGGCCGGCCTGGTCTTCATCGGGCCGCCGGCCGAGGCCATGCGCGCGATGGGCGACAAGGCCGCCGCCAGACGGCGCATGCGCAGCGCCGGCGTGCCTTGCGCACCGGGCTACGACGGCGATGAGCAGACCGAGGCCACCTTGCTCGCCGAGGCCGCTCGCCTGGGCGCGCCCCTGCTCGTCAAGGCCACCGCCGGCGGCGGCGGGCGCGGCATGCGCCTGGTGCGTGACCTGGTCGAACTGCCGGAGGCCCTGGCCGGGGCACGCCGCGAGGCCGAAGCCGCCTTCGGCGACGGCAGCTTGATGCTGGAGCGCCTGATCGACGACGGGCGCCACATCGAGATTCAGGTCTTCGCCGACCAGCACGGCCGCGTGATGCATCTGGGCGAACGCGATTGCAGCGCGCAGCGGCGGCGGCAGAAGCTGGTCGAAGAATCACCGGCGCCGGGCGTGGATCCCGCCCTGCGCGAAGCGCTGGGCCGCGACGCCGTGGCGGCGGCGCGCGCCGTCGGCTACGTCGGCGCCGGCACGGTGGAGTTCATCGTCGACGCCGAAGGGCGGCATCACTTCCTGGAGATGAACACCCGGCTGCAGGTCGAACATCCGGTGACGGAATGTGTGACCGGCCTGGACCTCGTCGAATGGCAGTTGCGTGTGGCCGCCGGCGAGCCGCTGCCGCCCTACGGTTTGCAGATGCGCGGCCACGCCATCGAAGCGCGCCTGTACGCCGAGGATCCGGCGCAGGGCTTTCGTCCGCAGACCGGCCGCGTGCTGCACTGGCGTCCGGCCGACGCGCAGGTCCGCATCGACCATGGTCTGGCCGAAGGCGGCGAAGTCACGCCGCACTACGACGCCATGCTCGCCAAGTTCATCGCCCACGGCAGCGACCGCGCCGATGCCGTCCGACGCCTGCGTCGCGCGCTGGCCGAAGCGCCCCTGCTCGGCCTGGGCAGCAATGCGGGTTTTCTGCACGCCCTGCTGGCGCACCCTGAATTTGCGGCCGGCACGATGAGCACCACGCAGATCGACGCCTGGGCGGCGGCGGGAGACCCGATCCTGCGTCCGCCCGAACCCTCCGAGTCCGCCTGGGCGATCGCCGCCGCGGTGCTCGGTGGCCGGCGCAGCATGGACCTGACGCTGCACTGCGGCACCACGCAGCGCCGCCTGCGCCTGCCGCTGCCCGACGTCGAGGTACTGGCCTTCGACGAGCATCGCCTGACGGTGCAGGTGCAGGGCCTGCGCCGGCGCCTCACGGCCGTGCACGACGGCGAGACCCTGCATCTGGCCATCGACGGCCAGGTCTTCGTCTTCAGCGAGCCCTCGCCCTGGCCGGGTCGGACCGATGGCGCCGATCCGGCGCGCTTGTGCGCGCCCACCGCCGGCACCCTGGTGGCGCTGAAGGTGGCCGTCGGCGACCGCGTCACGGCCGGCCAGCCGCTGGCCTGCGTGGAGGCCATGAAGATGGAGATGTGGCTGCAGGCCGCAGTCGCCGGCAGTGTGAAGGCGGTGCACCGCAGCCCGCGGTCGCCGGTCGCCGCCGGCGACCTGATCGTGGAACTGGAACTCGACGATGAATGACAAGGCCATCCTCACCTGCGCGCTGACCGGCGTGCTGACCAACCCGCAGCAGCACCCGGTGCCCGTCACGCCGGCGCAGATGGCCGCCGAGGCGCGCGACGCCTTCAACGCCGGCGCCAGCATCATGCATGTGCATCTGCGCCAGCAGGCGCCGGGCCGGGGCCATCTGCCGAGCTGGGATCCGGAAGTGGCGGCGGCCGTGGTGCAGGCCATCCGCGCCGCCTGCCCGGGCGTCATCATCAACCTGACCACCGGCGTCGTCGGCCCCGACATCAGCGGCCCCATTGCCTGCCTGCGGCGTGTACGGCCCGAGGCTGCGGCCTGCAACGCCGGCAGCCTGAACTACCTGAAACTCAAGGAAGACGGTTCCTGGGCCTGGCCGCCGATGGTTTTCGACAATCCGGTCGAAAAGGTCAAGGCCATGCTCGACGTGATGAACGAATTGCACATCCACCCGGAGTTCGAGTGCTTCGACGTCGGCATCGTGCGCTCGGTGGGGATGTATCTGAAGAACGGCATGTTCAGCGGCGTTCCGGAGCTGAACTTCGTGATGGGCGTGGCCAGCGGCATGCCCTGCGACGCCGACCTGCTGACCCTGCTGCCGCGCTGGCTGCCGCCGGGCGCGGTCTGGCAGAGCACCCTCATCGGCCGCGCCGAGATCTGGCCGGTGCACCAGCGCACGGCCGAGTTGGGCGGCATGTTGCGCAGCGGGCTGGAAGACAGCTTCTACCTGCCCGGCGGCGAGCGCGCCACGGGCAACGGCGTGATGATCGAGGCGCTGGCGCAGTGCGCGCGCAGCGCCGGCCGCGCGCTGGCGTCGCCGGCCGAGGCGCGTGCCCTGCTCGGCCTCCCGGCAGCCGCTGCGGCATCATGAAATCCGGCCGCAACATCAGCAGCGCGAACCCCCCATCGGACCGGCGCCCCGACTGCCCATGAAAGACACCCCCACCGACCGCCGCAGCGCCGCCGAACAGGCGCGCTTCGATCAGATGCTGACGCAGATGTTCGAGCACAGCATCAGCTTCAACGAAGTGCTGGGCCTGAAGGTCGAGTCCGTGGTGGCCGGCGCGGTGCGCGTGCGCATGCCGATGCGCAAGGAGCTGATCGGCCACTTCAGCACCGGCCGCCTGCACGGCGGCGCGATTTCCGCCACGCTCGACGCCCTCGGCGGGCTGGCACTGATGGCCGAACTGGCCGAGCGCCACCCGGCCGACAGCGCCGACGCGGTGATGCAGCGCTTTTCCCGCTTCGGCACCATCGATCTGCGCATCGACTATCTGCGCCCGGGCCATGGCCAGCACTTCATCGCCAGCGCCGAGGTCACCCGCCTGGGCGGCCGGGTCGGCTCGGTGCACACGCGCATGCACAACGAAGCCGGCACCCTGATCGCCACCGGCTCGGCGGCTTACGTGGTCGCCTGACCCGGGCCCGCGGGCTTCGGCCCGTGCCCCGGGGCATGCTCACGCGGACTTGATCTTCCGGCAACAGACCCGATCTAGGATCGGGTTTGCAGTTTCCCGAGCAGCTCAGCGATGCGCCTGATTCCCTCCCGGACCGTCCGGGCCTTCGCGGCCGGAGCGCTGTCCGCCCTGGTCGCCTTCACCCTGCCCGCGCTGTCGCGCACCGAGCCGCCGATGCCGCGCCCGGTGGCACCGCGTGCCGCGCTGGGCGCCGACGAAACCGCGACCATCGAGCTCTTTCGCCGCGTGTCGCCCTCGGTGGTGCACATCACCACCCTGGCCGCCCAGCGCGACCTGTTTTCGCTCAACGTGCAGGAGGTGCCGCGCGGCACCGGCACCGGCTTCGTCTGGGATGCCCAGGGCCATATCGTCACCAATTTCCACGTCATCCAGGGTGCCAACGCGGCCCGTGTGACCCTGGCCGACCAGAGCAGCTGGGACGCGACCCTGGTCGGCAGCTTCCCCGACCGCGACCTCGCGGTGCTGAAGATCGACGCGCCGGAGGCCAAGCTGCCGCCGATCGCGATGGGCAGCAGCAAGGACTTGCAGGTCGGCCAGCGCGTGCTCGCCATCGGCAACCCCTTCGGTCTGGACCAGACCCTGACCACCGGCATCGTGAGTGCACTCAACCGCGAGATCGAATCCTTCAACAACCGCACGATCCGCGGCGTGGTGCAGACCGACGCGGCGATCAACCCGGGCAACTCCGGCGGCCCCCTGCTCGATTCGGCCGGCCGGCTGATCGGCGTCAACACCCAGATCGCGAGCCCCAGCGGCGCCAGCGCCGGCATCGGCTTCGCGATTCCGGCCGACGAGGTGAATCGCATCGTGCCGCAGCTGATCCGCGACGGCCGCGTCACGCGGCCGTCGCTCGGCCTGACGGCCGGGCCACCCGGTCTTGCGCGAGCGCTGCGGCTGCCGCCCGGCATCACCATCATCGGCGCCACGCGCGGCAGCCCGGCGGCCAAGGCCGGCCTGCAGCCTTTCCGCCGCGGCCGCGACGGCGGCATCCTGATGGGCGATGTGCTCACCGCCGTCGACGGCCAACCGGTGCAGAACCTGGACGACGTGCTGACCCTGCTCGAACAGAAGAACGTCGGCGACACGGTGACGCTGACGCTGTGGAACAGCGGCAAGACGCGCCAGCAGCGCGTGGCACTGGCCGCCGGCAGCGACTGATCAGACGTAGGTCGGCGGCAGCGGGTTGGTGCGCTCGACGGCGTTCTCCGGCGCCATCACCGGCAGGTCGAGCGGCGGCCTGGTCGCGGCCGGGGCCAGCGACGCGGGCAGCGCCTGCGGCAGGATCGGGGGCACCATCGTCGGCGGCCCCTGCGGCGCCGGTTTTGGCCGCGCCGCCGGCAGACGCGGCCGCGGTGGTGCCGGCGGCACCGCGATGTCGCGCCACTGACCCCAGCCGGTGGCCGGCGTGCCCGCAGGCGGCGGCGAGATGGTCTCGAGCACCCGCCCCGAGGCGTCGGCCACCTGCACCTTGGCGCCGCTGGTATGGGCGGCCAGCGCGTGGCCGAACTGGCGCACCTGCGCGAGGTCGCTGTGCCAGATCTGGCCAACCCGGGTGATGCGGCCGTTCGGCGCGTGCATGACCTCGACGACGCGGTAGAGGTCGCCGCGGATCTGCGGCGTCGGTTTCAGTCTTGCCGACACCGCCTCCAGGGTCTCGGCCGCGGCCGTGCGCTGGGCGCCGAGCACAGGATTGTCATCGTCCATCGCGCCTTCATCGGCGCCGGCCGGGCGAACTTGAGCGGCGCGGCCGTGCAGCCGGCCGCATCTTCGCCGTCCGATGCAAGGGCCCTCGCGAGAAGTTCTTCGCCGCCGCATCTGTTCCTGCGGCCAGGCCTGCTGCAGCACCGACGTTCGCCTGCGCCAGGGTCGGGAGCGGCCGGGCGTGGCCGGTTAGCATCCGACCATGCACATCGTCTGCCTCGACCTCGAAGGTGTACTCGTCCCCGAGATCTGGATCGCCTTCGCGCAGGAAACCGGCATCACCGAGTTCCGCCGCACCACGCGCGACGAGTCCGACTACGACAAGCTCATGCGCTTTCGGCTCGGCCTGCTCAAGCAGCATGGCCTGAAGCTCGCGGATATCCAGGCCGTGATCGCGCGCCTGGCGCCGCTGCCCGGCGCGAAGGACTTCCTGGACACGCTGCGCAGCCGCTACCAGGTCATCATCCTGTCGGACACCTTCTACGAGTTCGCCGACCCGCTGATGGCCCAGCTCGGCCGGCCGACGCTGCTTTGCCACAAGCTGCTGATCGACGGCGATGGCCATGTCGCCGACTACCGGCTGCGCCAGCCCGACCAGAAGCGCCAGGCCGTGAACGCGCTGCAGAGCCTCAACTACCGCGTCATGGCAGCCGGTGATTCGTACAACGACACCGGCATGCTGGCGGCGGCCGACAGCGGCTTCCTGATCCATGCGCCGGCGAACGTGATCGCGGAGTTCCCGCAGTTCGCGCTGCACGCGGACTATGCGTCCTTGCTGCGCGCCTTCGACGCCACAGCGGCGCGCTTCGATGCTTGAACTGCCGGTCGACGCCCTGCTGCTGGCCGCGGCACGCATCGGTACCTTCGACGGCGACCGGCCGTTGACGAATGCCAGCGGCTTCTTCTTCGAGCGCAACGACGCGCTGTTCCTGGTCACCAGCCGGCATGTCTTCCTCGACGCCGAAAACGACCACCACCCGAACCGCATCGAGATCGAGATCCACCGCGACCGCGCCGATCTCGCCCAGGCCCTGTCGCTGTCGGTGCTGCTGTACGCCGACGGCAAGAGCCTGTGGCGCAGCGCCGAGGACGCCGGCGGCGAGATCGACGTCGCGATGCTGGCCATCGACCGCAGCGCCCTGCCCGCCGGCCACCTGCTGCGCGCCTTCCGCCCGGCCGACCTGCAGCGCCCGGACGCACCGCTGCGCATCGGCCACCCGCTGCTGATCCTGGGCTTTCCGCTTGGCTTCCAGGACACGTTGCACCGCCTGCCGGTGGTGCGCCAGGCCATCGTGGCCTCGGCCTTCGGTCTGCGTTTTCAGGGCCAGGGCCATTTCCTGACCGATGGCCGCACGCACCGCGGCATCAGCGGCGCGGCGGTGGTGGCGCATGCCCCCGAGCGCGCCGGCGACCTGCCCTGGCGGCTGGCCGGCGTGCATTCGGCGCGGCTGGATCTGAGCACACGCGACAAGGTCGAGGACGAGTCGCTGGGCCTGAATCTGGCCTGGTACACCGACGTGCTGATGACGCTGAGCGAACCCCCGCCCGCACCCGTGCCGGTGCCCCCGGCCGCGGCCGCCTGACGTCGCTGGCAGCCCCTGCCACGGCAGGCGGGCCGCGCCGGCGTCTGCGGGTTCCACCGCTGTCGCGCCGCGCGCCGCCGGCCTAGGCTTCGGGCCCATGACGACATCCTCCCTGATCCTCGACCACGTCTACGAACACGAGGCCAAATCGCCCGAGCGCATCTTCATGACGCAGCCCGTCGGCGGCGGCCAGGTGGTCGGTCTGAGCTGGGCCCGCACGCTCGACGAGGCGCGCCGGATGGCCGCGCATCTGCAGGCCCAGGGTTTCGAGCCCGGCGCACGCATCGCCATCCTGTCGAAGAACTGCGCCCACTTCATCGTCGCCGAACTGGCGATCTGGATGAGCGGCGGCACCACGGTGGCGATCTTCCCCACCGAGAAGGCCGACACGGTGCGCTACGTGCTCGACCACAGCGGCGCCAGCCTGCTCTTCGTCGGCAAGCTCGACAGCTGGGACGAGCAGCGCGCCGGCGTGCCGGCCGGCCTGCCCTGCATCAGCTTCCCGCTGGCCCCGGCCTCGGCGCTGGCCGGCGGTATGCCGACCTGGGACGGCATCGTCGCCGCCAGCGCAGCCCTGCCCGGGCGCCCGGCGCGCGCGGCCGACGAGTTGGCGATGATCCTCTACACCTCGGGCAGCACCGGTACGCCGAAAGGCGTGATGACGAGCTTCGGCGCCATCACGCGCACCGGCCAGGGCATCGCCGAAGACACCCGCCGCCGCGTCGGCACCGGCGACAGCCGCATGCTGTCCTACCTGCCGCTGGCGCACAGCTTCGAGCGCAGCTGGGTCGAGGCGGCGGCCCTCATCGACGGCGGCACGCACCTGTTTTTTGCCGAGTCGCTGGACACCTTCCTGGCCGACCTGCAGCGCGCACGGCCGACACTCTTCATCTCGGTGCCGCGCCTGTGGCTGAAGTTCCAGCAGGGTGTGTTCGCCAAGATGCCGCCGGCCAGGCTGGACCGCCTGCTCGGCATCCCGATCCTCGGCGGCATTGTGCGCAAGAAGGTGCTGAAGGGCCTGGGGCTGGACGCCGTCAAGCAGGCCGGCAGCGGCTCGGCGCCGCTGCCGGCGGAGCTGATCCGCTGGTACCGCAAGCTCGGCCTGCGCCTGTTCGAGGGCTACGGCATGAGCGAGGACAACTCCTACTCGCACAGCTCGAACGAGGACCATGGCGAACCGGGCTGGGTCGGCGTGCCGATGCCGGGCGTCGAATGCCGCATCAGCGCCGAAGGCGAGATCCTGATCAAGTCGCCGGGCCAGTTCAGCGGCTACTACCGGGACCCGGGGCTCACCGCCGCGAGCTTCACCGAGGACGGCTACTTCCGCACCGGCGACCTCGGCGAGCGCCGCCCGGACGGCATGCTCAAGATCACCGGCCGCGCCAAGGAACTGTTCAAGACGGCCAAGGGCAAGTACGTGGCGCCGGCGCCGATCGAGAACCTGATCAATGTGCACCCGATGGTCGAGATGTCGCTCGTCACCGGCAACGGCCAGGCCGCGGCGATCGCCGTCGTCGTGCTCGCCGAGGAGCTTCGCCCGCGCCAGCACGACAGCGCCTTCCGCACCCAGGCTCAGGCCGAGATGCAGGCCCTGCTGGCCGACGTGAACCGGCAGTTGCCGGACTACGAGCGGCTGCACACCATCGTCATCGCGCAGGAAGCCTGGTCGATCGACAACGGCCTGCTGACGCCGACGATGAAGCTCAAGCGTGCGCGCATCGAACACGCGCTCGAGGCCAGGCTGCCGACCTGGTACGCGAAGAAGGGCGTGCAGTGGTATTGAGCGCCATGCCCGGCGGCATGGCGCATGGCGGCGAACATGTCGCCGCGGCACTGCAGGCGCAGGGTGCCAGCTGCATCTTCACGCTCTGCGGCGGCCATATCTCGCCGATCCTGGCGGCCGCCAGGGCGCGCGGCCTGCGCATCGTCGACACACGCGACGAGGTCACCGCGGTCTTCGCCGCCGACGCGTTTGCGCGCCTCGGCGGCCGCCCCGGCGTGGCCGCGGTCACCGCCGGGCCCGGCATCACCAACACCATCACCGCGCTGAAGAACGCGCAACTGGCGCAGTCGCCGCTGGTGCTCATCGGCGGCGCGGCACCCACCGCGCTGCAGGGCCGCGGTGCACTGCAGGACATCGACCAGGCCCCGCTGGTGACGCCGCACGTCAAGCGCTTCTTCAAGCTGCGCCGGGTGCGCGAACTGGCGCCGGCCGTGGCCGAGGCCTTTTCACTGGCGGCGCAGGGCGTGCCCGGCCCGGTGTTTCTGGAATGCCCGGTGGACCTGCTCTACGACGAGGCCTCGATCCGCCAGTGGTACGCCCAGGCCGCCGGCAAAGGCAAGGCGCTGGCCGACCGTGCGCTGCGCTGGTACCTGAACCGGCATGCCGAGCGCATGTTCGCAGGTGCTGCCGAAACCACCACCCCGGTGCGGCGCGAGGTCGCGCTGCCCGCCCCCGGCGCGGGCGCCATCGAGGCCGCGGCCAGGGCGCTGGGCAAGGCCGAACGGCCGCTGCTGGTGATCGGCAGCCAGGCGCTGGTGAACGCGGCGCGCGCCGATGCCCTGGCCGAAGCGGTGGGCCGGCTCGGCATCCCGGTCTACCTGTCGGGCATGGCGCGCGGTCTGCTCGGGCCCGACCACCCGCTGCACTGTCGCCACGCCCGGCGCAACGCCCTGCGCGAGGCCGACACGGTGCTGCTGGCCGGCCTGCCTTGCGATTTCCGGCTCGACTACGGCCGCCATGTGCGGCGCAGCGCCACCCTGATCGCCGCCAATCGCAGCGCCAAGGACGCAAAGCTGAACCGCCGCCCCGACGTGGCCGCCATCGGCGACGCCGGCGCCTGCATCGAAGCTCTGGCCGGGCGCGTCGCGCCGCGCGCGTCCTGGGCCACCTGGCGCGAGACCCTGGCCGGCCGCGACCGTGCGCGCGAGGCCGAGATCGACACCCAGGCGGCCGAGGCCGGCGACCACGTCAACCCGCTGGCCTTCTTCCGCGCCATGGACGGCGAAGCGGCACCCGACGCCATCTTCGTCGCCGACGGCGGCGACTTCGTTGCCACCGCCAGCTATGTGCTGCGCCCGCGCGGGCCGCTGGCCTGGCTGGACCCCGGCGCCTTCGGCACCCTGGGCGTCGGCGCCGGCTTTGCGCTCGGCGCGGCGCTGGCGCGGCCCGGGCGCGAACTGTGGATCGTCTTCGGCGACGGCGCCTGCGGCTGGAGCCTGAGCGAGATCGACAGCTTCGTGCGCCAGGGATTCGCGGTGATCATGGTCGTCGGCAACGACGCCGGCTGGACGCAGATCGCACGCGAGCAGGTCAAGATGCTCAAGGACGACGTGGCCACCGTGCTCGCGCGCACCGACTACCACCGCGTGGCCGAAGGTTTCGGCGCCGCCGGGCTGTGCGTGCAGCGTGCCGAGCAGGTGCTGCCGGCGCTGCACGAAGCGCGCCGCCTGGCGCGTGCAGGGCGGCCGGTGCTGGTCAACGTCTGGCTGGAGAAGACCGCGTTCCGCGAGGGTTCGCTGTCGATGTGATCAGGCCGAGCGCTGCGTCTGCACCGGCGGCGCCAGATCGCCATGCGCCGCCAGCCAGGCGGCCGCCGGCGCGCCGTCACCCTCGGACGGATGAAAGTCCGCCGCCAGATAGCGCCGCCACGGCCGCCAGGCATGGCCCACCAGCCCATGCCGGCCGAAGGTCAGCCGCCAGGCGCCGGCCCAGGTGGCCGGGCGCCACCAGTGGCCGTCACGCCACAGGTTGTGCAGGGTCTGGCGCGCCAGGTCGCTGAAGAAGTGCAGCGAGATCGTGAGGTACAGGCGGCGCCGCCACCGCTCATTGCCGCCGAGCGCACGGTACAGGTCGAAGGCGGTGCTGCGGTGCTCCGACTCCTCGCTGGCGTGCCACAGCCACAGGTCGCGCAGGCGCGGCTCGGCGTCGGCCAGTACGGCCGGCTGGGTGAGCAGCCATTCGGCGAACAGGGCGGTGAAATGTTCGGTGGCCGCGGTCACGCCCAGCCAGGCGCGCGGGTCCTGACCGACGAGCTGGCTGGCCATGCGACGGCGGATGCGGTCTTCCCAGTGGTTCACATAACCCTGCGCCTCGAGTTGGGCGTTGAAGCGCTGGTGGATGCGCCGGTGGGTGGCCTCCTGGCCGATGAAGCCCTGCACCTCGTCGGCAAACTGTGCGCGGCCGGCGTCGTCGAGCCGGTCCAGGCCCATCTTCACGGCGTCGATGAAAAGCTGCTCACCGGCCGGGAAGCTGAACGACAGTGCATTGAACCAGGCGCTGCGAAAGGCGTCGCCGGCCCAGTGGCGCGGCCAGGGCGTTTCCAGATCGAGCTGCAGGCGGCGCACGGTGTAGGACATGCGTCGATTGTGCCGCCGTGATGGCGACACGGCTCAGCCGGCGGGCACCGCGCGTTCGGCGGCCCAGGCGCGCAATGCGCCCACGGCCTCGGCGCGGATCACCGACAGCGGCCTGGTGCGCGCCAGTTCAGCGAGCATGCCGGCGGCGGTGGCCTCGCGGCCGAGCGCCAGTGCCTCGTAGCGCGTGGCCACGGCGGCGGACTGGATCTCGGCGCCGCTGAAGCCGACGCTGGCGACCACCAGGGTGGCCAGGGCGCTGTCGTCGAAGGCGATCTTCAGGCGGCCCAGATGGATGTGCATCAACTCGGCGCGTGCGCTGTCGTCGGGCAGGTCGATGAAAAAGATCTCGTCGAAGCGACCCTTGCGCACCAGCTCGGGCGGCAGCGCCTGGATGTCGTTGGCGGTGGCGACCAGGAACACGCGGCTGCGCCGCTCGGCCATCCAGGTCAGCAAGGAGCCGAGCATGCGCCTTGTGGCCCCGCTGCCATCGTCGGCACCGCCGCCGGCCAGGCCTTTCTCGATCTCGTCCATCCACAGCACGCAGGGCTGCATGCTTTCGGCCACGCGCAGGGCTTCGCGCAGCTTGCGTTCGCTCTCGCCCTGCCACTTGTCGTGCAGCGCACCGAAGTCCATGCGAAACAGCGGCAGTTGCCAGGATGCCGCCACCGCCTTGGCGGCCAGGCTCTTGCCTGCGCCCTGCACCCCCAGCAGCAGCACACCGCGCGGCGGCGGCAGACCCTGGGCCGCGGCCGGGTCCAGGAAGGGCGAGCGGCGCAGATGCAGCCAGCGCTTGAATGCCGCCATGCCGGCCACCTCGTCCATGGCCGGCAGCTCGGCTTCGAAGACCAGCAGCTCGGCCGCCCCCAGCGCCGACTGCTTGGCCGCCAGCACACGCGCCAGGTCGGCGGCGGTGACCTGGCCATCGCCCAGCGCCAGCCGCGCCAGATGGCGCACCGAGGCCTCGGGCAGGCCCGTCAGATGGCGCTGCAGCGACTCCAGCGTGCGCTGGCAGCCGGCCACGTCGCGTCCGCTGCGCGAGCGCTGGCGGGTGATCTCCTCGCGCAGCACGGTGCTCACGCGTGCCGGCGTCATCGACTCGATCTCGAAGGCCGCGGCCCAGGGCTGCAGTTCCTCGGGCATGGACAGCGCATGCGCGACGAACACCAGCTGGACCTGAGTGCGCTCGCTGGCCAGGGCCAGGTCCTTCAGCGCGCGCACCGTCACCGGGTGGTTCAGATAGGGGTGCAGGTCGAGCAACAGGACCAGGGCCGGGCCGTCCAGCTTGCCGACGGCCTTCAGCGCGGCCGGCAGTTCCAGCGTGTCGGCCGCCCCCGGATGGCCCTCGGCGCCCTGGTCGACCAGGCGCAGCTTGAGACCATGCAGGGCGCGCAGGCCGCCGCTGGCCGACCAGGCCCAGAGTGCTCGCCGGGTGCGTCGGGCCACCGCCTCGGCCAGGGTCAGCACGCGCTTCTCGTCATGCGTGCGCAGCACGACGATGGGCAGGTTCGTCTCCAGCAGTTCCTGCAGCGCCTGCGCCTGGCCTTCCGTGGGCACGCTCAACCCACCCAGCGCCGCGCGTTGCGGAACATGCGCATCCACGGGCTGGGCGCCGAGACATCGCCCGGCGTCCAGCTCATCAGCACGTTGCGAAAGACGCGTTCGGGGTGCGGCATCATGGCCGTGAAGCGGCCGTCGGCGGTGGTCACCGCGGTCAGGCCGCCGGGGCTGCCGTTGGGGTTGTCCGGGTAGGCCTCGGTCGGCCGGCCATGGCCGTCGACCCAGCGCGCCGCACGCAGCACGCGGCCCGCGTCGCCGCGCTGCGCGAAGTCGGCCCGGCCCTCGCCATGCGCGACGGCGATCGGAATCCGGCTGCCGGCCATGCCGGCGAAGAACAGGCTCGGGCTGTCGAGCAGCTCGACCATCGACAGCCGGGCCTCGAACTGCTCGCTGCGGTTGCGCACGAAGCGCGGCCAGGCCTCGGCGCCGGGGATCATCGGCGCCAGCGCGGCCAGCATCTGGCAGCCGTTGCAGATGCCCAGGGCGAAACTGTCGCGGCGCGCGAAGAAGGCCGCGAACTGCTCCGCCAGGGCCGGGTTGAACAGGATCGAGCGCGCCCAGCCCTCGCCGGCCCCCAGGGTGTCGCCGTAGCTGAAGCCGCCGCAGGCGACGAAGCCGATGAACTGGTCCAGGCGTGCGCGGCCGGCCTGCAGGTCGCTCATGTGCACGTCGAAGGTCTCGAAGCCGGCCAGGGCGAAGGCGCGGCTGGTCTCGACATGCGAGTTCACGCCCTGCTCGCGCAGGATCGCGAGCCGCGGCCGCGCACCGCTGGCGATCATCGGTGCGGCGACGTCCTCGTCGGGGTCGAAACCCAGTTCCAGGTGCAGGCCGGGTCGGCCGGCGTCGCAGGCCGCCTGGTGTTCGGCCTCGGCGCCATCCGGATGGTCGCGTTCGCGGCAGATGCGCCAGCTGACCTCGTCCCAGGCCGCCAGCAACTCGCCCAGGGGCGCGCCGTAGACGAGCTTGGTGTCGCGCCAGACCTCGACCACACCACGGTCGTTGGTGCGGCCGATCGCATGCGCATGCCGGCCCAGGCCGTGGGCGCGCAGCAGCGCCAGGGCCGCGTCGCGGTCAGCGCGCCGCACCTGCAGCAGGACGCCGAGTTCTTCGTTGAACAGGGCCTGCAGGGTCAGCTCGTTGCGCCGCTCGCCGACCTGGCCGGCCCAGTTCTTCGAATCGCCGAATTCGGCGCGGCTGTCGGCGATGCCGTCACCCTCGGTGACGAGGATGTCGACGTTCAGGCTCAGGCCCAGGCGCCCGGCAAAGGCCATCTCGCAGGCCGCCGCCCAGAGGCCGCCGTCGCTGCGGTCGTGGTAAGCGAGCAGCAGGCCCTGCGCGCGCAGTTCATTGACCGCGCCGACCAGGGCCTTCAGCAACGCCGGGTCGTCGAGGTCGGGCACCTCGTTGCCGAAGCGGCCCAGCACCTGCGCCAGCATCGAGCCGCCCATGCGCCTGCGGCCCTGGCCGAGGTCGACCAGCAGCAGGCTCGTGTCGCCGGGCCGGAGCTGCGGCGTCAGCGTGCCGCGCACATCGTCCAGGGTGGCGAAGGCGGTGACGATCAGCGACACCGGTGCGACCACCTTGCGCGGGCCGTCGGCAGCCTGCCACTGGGTGCGCATCGACAACGAGTCCTTGCCCACCGGGATGCCGATGCCCAGGGCCGGACAGAGTTCGAGACCGACCGCCCGGACGGTGTCATAGAGCGCCGCGTCTTCGCCTGGCTCGCCGCAGGCGGCCATCCAGTTGGCGCTGAGCTTGACCCGATCGAGCGTGATCGGCGCGGCGAGCAGGTTGGTGATCGCCTCGCCGACGGCCATGCGGCCCGAGGCCGGCGCGTCCAGCGCCGCCAGCGGCGTGCGCTCGCCCATGCACATCGCCTCGCCGCGCAAGCCGACATGGTCGGCCAGGGTGACGGCCACGTCGGCCACCGGCACCTGCCAGGGGCCGACCATCGGGTCGCGGTGGTTCAGGCCGCCGACGCTGCGGTCGCCGATCGTGATCAGGAAACGTTTGCTCGCCACCGTGGGGTGGCGCAGCACACGCATCGCCACGTCGTCCAGCTTCACGCCGGTGAGGTCGAGTGCCGGCTCCTGGCGGGTGATGCGTTGCACGTCGCGCTGCATCTTCGGCGGCTTGCCGAACAGCACGTCCATCGGCATGTGGATGACACGCTCGCCGCCAGGGCCGTCCTCCAGCACCAGTTCCGCAGCGTCGGTGGCCGTGCCGACCACGGCAAAAGGACAGCGTTCACGTTCGCACATCTGCGTGAACAGCGGCATCAGCGCCGGGTCCAGCGCGAGCACATAGCGCTCCTGGCTTTCGTTGCACCAGATCTCCCTGGGCGCGAGGCCGCTTTCTTCCAGCGGCACGCGCCGCAGGTCGAAGACCGCGCCGCGGCCGGCACCGTCCACCAGTTCGGGGAAGGCGTTGCTGATGCCGCCGGCGCCGACATCGTGGATCGCCAGGATCGGATTCGTCGCGCCAAGCGCCCAGCAATGGTTGATGACCTCCTGCGCGCGGCGCTGGATTTCCGGGTTGCCGCGCTGCACGCTGTCGAAGTCCAGGGCCGCCGAATTGCTGCCGGCGGCCATCGAGCTGGCGGCACCCCCGCCCATGCCGATGCGCATGCCCGGCCCGCCAAGCTGCACCAGCAGGGTGCCGGCCGGGAAGACCTTCTTGTGCGTCTGCCCGGCGTCGATGCTGCCCAGGCCGCCGGCGATCATGATCGGCTTGTGGTAGCCGCGCCGCAGGCCGGCCACGTCCATCTCGAAGACGCGGAAATAGCCCCCCAGGTTGGGGCGCCCGAACTCGTTGTTGAAGGCCGCGCCGCCGAGCGGGCCCTCGGTCATGATCTGCAGCGGGCTGGCGATATGCGCCGGCCGGCCGACCGGGTTGCGCTCCCAATGTTCATCGGTGCCCGGCAGGTCCAGATTGCTCACCGAAAAGCCGCTCAGGCCCGCCTTGGGCCTTGCGCCGCGGCCGGTGGCCCCTTCGTCGCGGATCTCGCCACCGGCGCCGGTGGCGGCACCCGGAAAGGGGCTGATCGCCGTCGGGTGGTTGTGCGTCTCCACCTTCATCAGCACATGCACGCTGGTCTGGCGCGCACCGTAGGCCGGGGCATTGGTGAAACCCTGCGGCAGCCAGCGCTCGGCCGGCCCGCCGGCCATCACCGCCGCGTTGTCGCTGTAGGCAACGATGCTGTGCGCCGGATTCAGCTTCTCGGTGTGGCGGATCATGCCGAACATCGAATGCGCCTGCGCCTGGCCGTCGATCACGAAGTCGGCGTTGAAGATCTTGTGCCGGCAATGTTCGCTGTTGGCCTGCGCAAACATCATCAGTTCGACATCGCTGGGGTTGCGGCCCAGGCGCGTGAAGGCGTCGACCAGGTAGTGAATCTCGTCGTCCGACAGGGCCAGGCCGAATTCGCGGTTGGCCGCGTCCAGGGCGGCGCTGCCGGCGCCCAGTACATCCACATGCGCCAGCGGCGGCGCCGGCTGGGGACGGAACAGATGCGCCGCATCGTCGCGCTCGAAGGCCACGCTCTCGGTCATGCGGTCGTGCAGCAGGGCCGCCAGCTCGGTGCGCTCCTCGGCGCCCAGCGGCCTGGGGCCGCCGATCAGGCCGGCCTTCAGGCTGAGCCGGTATTCGGTGACGCGTTCCACCCGGTGCAGGCTCAGGCCGCAGTTGCGGGCGATGTCGGTGGCCTTGCTGGCCCAGGGCGAGACGGTGCCCAGGCGCGGCATCACGATCACACATTCACCTTCGTTCGGCCCGCCATAAGGCGCGCCGTAGTGCAGCAGCGCGGCCAGCTTGTCGCGCTGGCTCGCGGTCGGCGCGGCGTCGAGCGCCACCACATGAACGAAGCGTGCGGCGACGCCGGTGATGCGTGGGCTGATGCCCTGCAGGCGCGGCAGCAGGGCCCGGGCGCGGAAGTCCGACAGGGCGTTGCCGCCTTCGAAGAACAGGGGGGCGTGGGGCATCGGGCGTGCGGCCATCGGGGGGAACCCTGCATTCTAGGAGGCGGGATGGGATAATCTGCCGCCATGACGATCTCGATCAAGACCGCTGCCGACATCGAAGGCATGCGCATCGCCGGCCGTCTGGCTTCCGAAGTGCTGGACATGCTGACGCCGCATGTGGTGGCCGGCGCCACGACGGCCCAGCTCGACAAGCTCGCGCACGACCACATGGTCGACGTGCAGGGGGGCATCCCGGCCACCCTGGGCTACCAGCCGCCGGGCTACACCGCCTACCCGGCCTCGTGCTGCACCTCGGTCAACCATCAGGTCTGCCACGGCATCCCGAACGACCGGCCGCTGAAGAACGGCGACATCGTCAACATCGACATCACGATCATCAAGGACGGCTGGCATGGCGACACCAGCCGCATGTTCATCGTCGGCGAAGGTTCGATCCAGGCCAGGCGCCTGTGCCAGCTCACCTTCGAAGCGATGTGGAAGGGCATTCTCAAGGTGCGCCCCGGGGCGCGCCTGGGTGACATCGGCCACGCCATCCAGACCTTCACCGAAGGCGCCGGCTTTTCGGTGGTGCGCGAGTTCTGCGGCCACGGCATCGGCCGGCGCTTCCACGAGTCGCCGCAGGTGCTGCACTACGGCCGCCCCGGCACGCTGGAGGAACTGGCGCCCGGCATGATCTTCACCATCGAGCCGATGATCAATGCCGGCCGGCGCGAGATCCGCGAGCTCGGCGACGGCTGGACCATCGTCACCAAGGACCGCTCGCTGTCGGCGCAGTGGGAGCACACCGTGCTCGTCACCGAGACCGGCTACGAGGTGCTGACCCTGTCGGCCGGCTACCCGCCCCTGCCGGCCTTCGTCACCGGCATGCCGGCCCTGGCCACATCCTGAGCTCGACCGCGATGACCGCCCGGCCCGCGGTCTCGGTGGCCGCGCTGGGCAACCGCGCGCGCGACGGCAAGGCGCTGCTGATCGAGACCTTCCGTCATGCACGGCCGTCGATCAAGGGTGCGCAGACCCTGCTGCGCGCGCTGGCCCGGCATGTCGACGGCGTCCTGGCCGACCTGTGGGCGCAGACCCTGCTGCCCAGGGGTGCGGCCCTGGTGGCCGTTGGTGGCTACGGGCGCGGCGAGCTGTTTCCGCATTCCGACGTCGACGTGCTGGTGCTGCTGCCGGCGGCGCCCGACGCCCCCACACGCAGCGCCGTCGAGGCCTTCATCACCGGCTGCTGGGATGTCGGCCTGGAGATCGGCAGCGCGGTGCGCACGCTGCCCGAATGCCTGGTCGAAGCTCGGCGCGACGTCACCGTGCAGACCTCGCTGCTCGAATCGCGCCTGATCTGCGGCAGCCGCCGCGCCTATGCCGAGTTTGCCCAGGCACAGACGGCAGCCGTCGATGCCAAGACCTTCCTGCGCGCCAAGATGCTCGAGCTGCGCCAGCGCCACGTCAAGTACGAGGGCACGCCGTATGCGCTCGAGCCGAATTGCAAGGAAAGCCCCGGCGGACTGCGCGACCTGCAGGTGGTGATCTGGGTGGCGCGCGGCGCCGGGCTCGGCGGCACCTGGGCCGAACTCGCCGCCAAGGGCCTGGCCACGCCCTTCGAGGTGCGGCAGCTGCAGCGCAACGAAGGTCTGCTCAAGCTGATCCGTGCCCGGCTGCACGTCGTCGCCGGGCGCCGCGAGGACCGCCTGGTGTTCGACCTGCAGACCGCGGTGGCGCACAGCTTCGGCCTCAAGCCGCAGCGCGGGCAGCGCAATTCCGAAGCGCTGATGCACCGCTACTACTGGGCGGCCAAGGCGGTGACGCAGCTCAATCAGATCCTGATGCTCAACATCGAGGAACGTGTGCTCGGCTCGGAGACGGCGCCGATGCGGCGCATCAATGCCCGTTTCCTCGACCGTGGCGGCATGCTCGAAGTGGCGCAGGACGATCTGTACCAGACCAACCCCTACGCCATCCTCGAGACCTTTCTCGTCTACCAGCAGACGCCGGGCATCCGGGGACTGTCGGCGCGCACCTTGCGCGCGCTGTACAACGCCCGCGAGCTGATGGACAGCGGGTTCCGCCACGACCCGGTCAACCGCAGGATGTTCATGGACATCCTGCGCCAGCCGCAGGGCATCACGCATGCCTTGCGGCTGATGAACCAGACCTCGGTGCTCGGGCGCTATCTGTGGGTCTTCCGGCGCATCGTCGGGCGCATGCAGCACGACCTGTTCCATGTCTACACGGTCGACGTGCACATCCTGATGG
>CAZWUR010000072.1:0-22591 GCA_964637205.1 uncultured Rubrivivax sp. | reverse complement strand
CGTGATGGCGGTGTTCATGTTCTCGCTCGCCGGCATCCCGCCGATGGTCGGCTTCGTTGCCAAGCTGGCGGTGCTGCAGGCCCTGGTTGCCACTGCAGTCACGGGTTACATTGTGCTCGCCGTGGTGGCGGTGCTGATGTCGCTGATCGGCGCCTACTACTATCTGCGCGTGGTCAAGGTGATGTACTTCGAAGCGCCGAAAGACAGCGCGTCCCTGCAGCGCGGTACCGGCGTCAGCGCGCTGCTGGCGCTCAACGGCGCGGCGGTCCTGCTGCTCGGGCCGCTGTCGGGGGGCCTGCTGGCGGCCTGCCGCGACGCCATCGTCAAGGCCCTGGCGGGCTGAGCGGCAGCAGCGCCAGCCGATGGCCGACGACAGCCACCTGATCGAACGCGGCGTCGGCAGCGAACTGCTGCTGCAGGGGCATTTTCTGCGCGTTCAGCGCGACACCGTCGTCCTGCCCGACGGGCAGCAGGCGACGCGCGAATTCATCCGCCACCCGGGCGCGGTGATGGTGGTGCCGCTGCTTGACGACGGGCGGCTGCTGCTGGAGCGCCAGTGGCGCCACCCTTTGCAGCAGGTGCTGCTGGAGTTTCCCGCCGGCAAGCTCGATGCGGGCGAGTCGCCCCTGGTCTGCGCGCAGCGCGAACTGCTCGAGGAAACCGGCTACCGCGCCCGCGAATGGGCACATGCGGCCTGGATCCACAACGCGCCGGCCTATTCCGACGAAGGCCTCGACATCTGGTTCGCACGCGGCCTGCAGGCCGGTGCGCAGCGCCTGGACGAAGGCGAGTTCATCGAGACCGTGGCCATGAGCGTCGAAGCCCTTGATGCCCTGGCCGCCCGCGGCGAACTGACGGATTCGAAGACGCTCGTGGGAATGTTGTGGTTGCGCCGCTGGTCTTGCGGCGCCTGGCCGCTGCGCTGGCAGGAAGCCGGCTAGCATCGGGCCATGAAGGTGCTGGATCTGCGCTGCGCCAACGGCCACGGATTCGAGGGCTGGTTCGCCTCTGCCGACGAGTTCAGCGAGCAGAACGACCGCGGCGCCATCGAGTGCCCGCTGTGCGCCGACCACAACATCAGCCGCATGCCCAGCGCCGCGCGCCTGAACCTGTCCGCGGCGCACGCGCCGGCCGCCGGCGATGCACGCCAGACCAGCGTCGCGCCGGGGCCGGCCGATCTGCAGGCCGCCTGGCTGGCCGCGGCGCGTGCCGTGATGGCGCGCACCGAGGATGTCGGCGAACGCTTCGCCGAGGAAGCCCGGCGCATCCACTACGGCGAGACCGAGCACCGCGGCATCCGCGGCCAGGCCACACCCGAGCAACGCGAGTCGCTGCGCGACGAGGGCATCGAGACCTTCGCCCTGCCGCTGCCGGCCGCGGCGAAGGAGCCGCTGCAATAGGGCCCTGAAGGCAGGGCACCGGCCTGCGTTACAGCACACGCCCGGGGTTGAGCAGGCCCTGCGGGTCCAGCGCCTGCTTGATGCGGCGCAACAGCGCCAGCGCCACCGGCGATTTGCGCTCGACCATCTCGTGCACCTTCATGGCGCCGACGCCATGTTCGGCCGAAAAGCTGCCGCCGTGCGCCGCCACCGCGTCGTAGACGATGCGGTTGACCTCGTCCTCGTGCTCGCGCAGGAAGGTGGGCGCATCGTCGCCCACCGGCACCTGCACGTTGTAGTGCAGATTGCCGTCACCCAGATGGCCGAAGTTGACCAGGCGAACCCCGGGGATGGCCGCGCACAGCGCGGCGTCGGTGGCGCTGCAGAAAGCCGGGACCGCCGATACCGGCAGCGAGATGTCGTGCTTGATGTTCAGGCCCTCTTCGGCCTGGGCGAGCGGGATCGATTCGCGTACATGCCACAGCGCACGCGCCTGGGCCAGGCTCTCGGCGACCACCGCATCGCCGATCAGGCCCTGCTCGAGCGCATCGCCGAGCACCGATTCCAGCCGCGCCCGTGCCGGCGCCTCGCCGTCGGCATCGGCCAGTTCGAGCAGCACCGTCCACGGCGCCGAGGGCAAGGGCCGGGGCAGGGCGGGGAAGTGTTTTTCCACCAGGGACAGCGCGAAGCGGCCCATGACCTCGAAGCCGGTGAGCCCGGCGTCGAGCCGGCTGCGCGCCCGACGCAGCAGGGCGACACAATGTTCCAGCGAATCGCAGGCGGCGAGCGCGGTCAGGGTTGCCGCCGGCTGCGGAAACAGCTTCAGCGTGGCCGCCGTGATGATGCCCAGCGTGCCCTCGCTGCCGATCATCAGATGGCGCAGGTCGTAGCCGGTGTTGTCCTTGCGCAGACCCGACAGGCCGTCCCAGACCTCGCCGTCGGCGGTCACGACTTCCAGGCCCAGGCACAGATCGCGTGCATTGCCGAAACGCAGCACCTGCGTGCCGCCGGCATTCGTGGCCAGGTTGCCGCCGATCGTGCAGCTGCCTTCGGCGGCCAGGCTGAGCGGGAACAACAGCCCGGCCTCGTGTGCCGCCTGCTGCACCGCCTGCAGCACGGCGCCGGCCTCGACGGTCAGCGTCAGGTTGTCGGCGTCCAGGCGCCGCACGCGGTTCAGACGCTGCAGGCTGAGCAGCACCTGTTTGCCGCTGGCGTCGGGCACGCCGCCGCCGACCATGCCGGTGTTGCCGCCCTGCGGCACCAGGCTCGTGGCGTGGGCGGCGCAGGCGCGAACGACGGCGGCCACCTCGGCGGTGCTGGCGGGCCGCACCACGGCCAGGGCCTTGCCGCGCCAGCGGCGGCGCCAGTCCAGTTCCCAGGCCGAGAGATCGCCGTCGACCAGGATGTTGGCGGGGCCGACGCTGTTGCGCAGGGTGTCCAGCAGGGCCGTCATGCGGCCAGGGCCTCGCCGCGCTGCAGCCGCCAGCGGATGTACATCGTGCAGGCCGTGAACAGCAGCAGGGTCAGCGCGATCTCGGCCCCCGCCGCGAGTCGCGACATGCCGGTCTCGCTGGTGGCCCGCACCACGCCCTCCATGAAGTAGAGCCAGACCAGCAGGCTCAGCCAGCGGTAGGTGTACAGCCGGTGGCGCAGCAGCCCGGCCAGGCAGAGCACCAGGGGCAGCACCTTCAGCGCCAGCGTGCCGCTGCCGGTGGGCGCCAGCCAAAGCTCCCAGGCCAGGCCGAGCACGATCAGCCCGCCAGTGGCGAGCAAGGCCAGCGCGCGCATGCGGCGCGTGGTCGGGTCGGCGGCACGCCGGGGTGCATGGATCATGCGGCATCATAGCCAGCATGCCCATCTCCTCCGTGCGCAGGGCCCTGTCGGCCGAATGGGCCGAGACGCTGCAGACCCTGCGCGACTGGCCCTGGTTCGATACCCTGCGCACCCTGCATCAGCGATTTCGCGAGGACAGGCTGGGGCTCACGGCCGGCAGCCTGACCTTCACGACCCTGATTGCATTGGTGCCGCTGTTCACGGTGATGCTGGCCGTGTTCAGCGCCTTCCCGATGTTCTCAAGCTTTCAGGGTGCGCTCGAGAAATACTTCCTGCAGGCCCTGGTGCCGGAGGCCATCGCGCGGCCCGTGCTGCGCGCGCTGACCCAGTTCGCGGGCGCGGCCCGCGGCATCGGCAGTGCCGGCCTGGTGCTGCTCGGCGTCACGGCCCTGGCCACCATGCTCACCATCGACCGCACCCTGAATGCGATCTGGCGCGTGCGCCGTCCGCGGCCGCTGGGCCAGCGCGTCCTGGTCTACTGGGGCGCGCTCACCCTGGGCCCGCTCGTGATCGGCATCAGCCTGACGCTGGCCTCGTATGCCTACACCGCGTCGCGCGGCATGGTGGCGGCGATGCCGGGTGCATTGTCGCTGGCGCTCGACGTGCTGGAGTTCGCGCTGCTGGCCATGGCGATGGCCGCGCTCTTCCATCACGTGCCCAACACCTGGGTGCGCTGGCGCCATGCGATCGCGGGGGGCGTCTTCGTCGCCGTCTCGGTCGAACTGGCCAAGGCCGGCCTGGCCTGGTATCTGAGCGCGGTGCCGAGCGTGGCGACGGTCTACGGCACCTTCGCCACGCTGCCGATCCTGATGCTCTGGATCTACCTGGTCTGGGTCATCGTGCTGCTCGGTGCCGTGATTGCCGCCTATGCGCCGAGCCTGCGCATGCGCGTGGCCCGCTGGACGGAGGCGCCGGGGCACCGTTTCGAGCTCGCTCTGCTGCTGCTGCGCCAGATCGACGACCGGCACGGCGCCAGCCTCGGCGACATGGCCCTGGCCTTGCGGCTGGACCCGCTGCAGATCGAACCGGTGCTCGAGCAACTGACGGCGATGGACTGGATCGGCCGCCTCGACGAAGCCGGCGCGGCGCGCTTCGTGCTGCTCGTCGACCCGGTGCGCACGGCGGCCGAACCCCTGGTCGACACGCTGCTGCTGGCGCCCGGGCCGGGCAGCGCGGCCTTTCGCGAACAGGCCGGCCTGTCGCGGTTGACCCTGGCCGAGCTCCTGCGCTGAGGGGCGCTCAGTCGCCGCGCAGCAGATGGCTCAGCGCCATCCGGTAGCCGTCCACCCCGAAACCTGCGAGCACGCCCTTGGCGATGCCCGAGAGGAAGGAATGCTGGCGGAAGGCTTCACGCGCGTGCACATTGCTGATGTGCACCTCGATGAACGGGATCGCCACGCCGGCCAGCGCGTCGCGCAGCGCGACGCTGGTGTGCGTGAGCCCGCCGGGGTTGATCACGATCGCCTCGACTCCGTCGCCGCGGGCGGCGTGGATGCGGTCGATCAGCGCGCCCTCGTGGTTGCTCTGGAAGGCCTCGAGCATGGCGCCATGCTCGCCGGCGATGCGCAGGCACATCGCCTCGACCTCGGCCAGCGTCGTCGTGCCATAGGTCTGCGGCTCGCGCATGCCCAGCAGGTTCAGGTTCGGGCCGTTCAGGAGCAGGATCTTCATGGCAGGGGCGCCGCGGCGCTCGGGTGGTCGCGCTGCGATTGTGCCAAGGCCGCCAGACGCGGCGGTGACACATCAGCGGGCGCGGCTGCGCCCTGGGCGCTTCAGCCGCCGACGTATCGGATGTCGAAAGCGAACAGGCGCTTGCAGGTCTGGCCGTTGCAGGTGCCGGCCTTGAAGCCGGAGCCCAGCGTCAGGGCCAGCATTTGGCCGGCAAAGTCCGGCGTGGTCTTGCCCCCGGCGGTGGCGACGGCCGAGACGCTCCCCAGTTCGTCGACCTCGAAGTACACCCGTAGCGTCTGGCCGGCCGGGCCACGCACGCGGTGCAGACGTTCGATCAGGGGTTTCAGTCCGACCTTCGGATAGGGTGGTTCATCGGCCCCGGTCAGCGCCGGCGACTGGACAGCCCGCACGGCCGCCTGTTCCGCCTCGGACAGCCGGGCCCAGGACCGGCGCGCGTCGACGACGGCATCACCGAAGCGGATCTCCATCGTGTCGGCATAGCGCCGCGTGTGCGAGAACTCGCGTTCGCGCGGCACGAAAAATTCCCATTCGCTGACCTGGGCCGATGCCGTCGGCGGCAGGGCCGACAAGGTCGCGAGCGCAGCGCAAAGGGTCAGTCGCGACAGGTGTTGGGCAGGGGACATGGCAGGCCTCGAAGTGTGTTGATGGCCTCGACTACACGCCAAAGGCGCGACGCTGCCCATCGCCTTGCGACGCAATGCCGCTGTCGGGCGCCAGGGCGACGCCAGCGCCGATGGGCGGCGTCAGGCCAGCGCCCGACGCAGGGCGGCCAGCACCGCCTCCGGTTGCTCGGCCATCAGCTGATGACCACCCGGGACCCGATGCACCTGGGCCTTCAGGCGCTGCGCCACGTCGGCGGCGCTGCGCGGCAGGGTCATCTGGTCCTGCTCGGCCAGCACCAGATGGGCCGGGCAGGTCACGCGGTCGCCCGCGTCCAGCCCGCCCGCGTAACTGTTGCAGGCTGAAAAATCGGTGTGAAACAACCGCGCATCCCCCTGGTGGGCCAGGACCTGGTGCATCAGGGCACGCGCCGAACCGCGCAACCAGACCCCTGGGCCGGGGTAGGACGGCTTGGCCGCCAGCGTCGAGAAGGAGAACATCGTGACGCGCTCGATGGCCGCCTGCGGGTCGGCCAGCGACAGGTCCAGCAGGGCCTGCGGCACCGGCATCGGCACGCAGCTGCCCAGCATCAGCAGCCGGGTGGCGCGCTGCGGCGCCTGGGCGGCCGCCTGCAGCGCGATCAGGGAACCCATGCTGTGGCCGGCCAGCGCCGCCTGCGCCACGCCGGCGGCATCAAGCAGCGCGAGCAGCCAGTCGGCCATGCGCTCGATGCTGTCCAGCGCCGGCCCGGCGCTGCGCATATGGCCCGGCAGATCCGGCGCCAGCACCGCAAGACCGTGGTGCGCGCACCAGCGTGCGAGCAGGGTCCACACACTGTGGTCGTTGAGTGCGCCGTGCACGAACACGACGCAGGGCAGGGCAGGGTCGAAGGGCTTGCCGCCGGTGTAGGCATAGGCCTCGCGGCCATCGACGATGAGCTTCATGCGGCTTTCTCCGCCACCTTCAGGGCACGCTTGAGGTCCTCCAGCAGGTCGTCGGCGTCCTCCAGGCCCACCGACAGCCGGATCGTGCCCGGACCGATGCCGGCCTGCGCCAGCGCGGCGTCGTCCATCCGCGAATGGGTGGTCGACGCCGGGTGGATGACCAGGGAGCGGGCATCCCCCACATTGGCCAGATGGGAAAAGAGCTTCAGGGCCTCGATGAAAGCCGCGCCCTGGGACCTTGTAGCGGGGCCTTGCGATGGCCCACGGCTGCCCTTGAGTTCGAAGCTGAACACTGCGCCGCAGCCGCGCGGCAGCAGCCGCCGCGCGAGGGCGTGGCTGGGGTGGCCGGGCAGTTCGGGGTAGTGCACCGTCGACACCAGGGGCTGCGCGACCAGGAAGTCCACCACCTTGCGCGTGTTCTCCACATGCCGCGCCATGCGCAGCGGCAGGGTCTCCAGGCCCTGCAGCATCAGCCAGGCGGTGTGCGGGCTCATGCAGGCGCCAAAGTCGCGCAGGCCTTCGCGCCGCGCGCGCAGCAGGAAGGCGCCATCGGTGCTCTCCTCGGCGAAGACCATGCCGTGGAACCCGTCATAGGGCTGGTTCAGTTCGGGGAAACGCGAAGCCTCGCTCCAGTCGAAGCGACCGCCGTCGAGCAGCACACCACCGACCACGGTGCCGTGACCGCACAGGAACTTGGTGGCCGAGTGGAAGACGAGGTCGGCGCCGAGTGCGACCGGCTGCATCAGCCAGGGCGTGGTGAAGGTCGAATCGACGAGCAGCGGCAGGCCCGCGGCATGGGCGATCTCGGCCAGCGCGGGAATGTCGAGCACGTCCAGCCCCGGGTTGCCCAGGGTCTCGCCGAGCAGAAGTTTCGTCTCGGGGCGGATCGCCGCGCGCCAGCCGTCCAGGTCACCCGGCTTGACGAAGGTGGTCTCGATACCAAAGCGGCGCAGCGTGTAGTGCAGCAGGTTGTGCGAGCCGCCGTACAGCGCGCTGGAGCTCACGATGTGGCTGCCGGCGCCGGCCAGCGTGGCCAGGGCCAGGTGCAGCGCGGCCTGCCCGCTGGCGGTGGCGATGCCGCCGACGGCGCCTTCCAGCGCCGCCATGCGCTCCTCGAAGACCGCATTCGTCGGATTGCTGATGCGGCTGTAGACATGGCCCGAACGTTCCAGATTGAACAGGCTGGCGGCCTGCTCGCTGGACTCGAAGACGAAGCTCGTGCTCAGGTGGATCGGCACCGCGCGGGCGCCGGTGGCGGGGTCGGGGGCGGCCCCGGCATGCAGTGCCAGGGTGTCGAAACCGGGGTCGGAAGGGCCGGGCATGGGGGGATCCGGGCCGATCGGGCGCCGGCGGGCAGTGGGGCGGCCTTCATTGTGGGCTATATTGAACCGGACACCCCAGGCGCCAGGCGCCCTCAGGGTCCGGGCGGGGCCCGGGCCGCAACCCGATCAGGGTCGAGGACCGCCGGGGCCGGCCCGCGTATTTTCGAGGAGGTTCTCATGAAGGTCGCCGACATCCTGCGCGTCAAGGGCAGCACCCTGTTCACCGTGCCGCCGGAGCAGCCGCTGGGCGAGGCCGTGCGCACGATGGGGGAACTGGACATCGGTTCCCTGGTCGTGATGGACCATGGCGACCTGGTCGGCATGTTGACTTTCCGCGAGGTGATCCAGGCCGTGGTGCGCAACGGCGGCGGCGTCGGCAGCACCCTCGTGCGCACGGTGATGGATGACGCGCCGCTGACCTGCACGCCCGAGACCGACATGGACGAAGTGCGGCGCATGATGCTGCAGCGCCACGCGCGCTACATGCCGGTGCTCGACCGCAAGACCCTGATGGGCGTGATCTCGTTCTACGACGTGGCCAAGGCGGTGGTGGACAGCCAGGACTTCGAGAACCGCATGCTCAAGGCCTATATCCGCGACTGGCCGGTCGAAGAGCCCGGCGAAGAGCAGGCGCCGACGCCCTGAACCCCGCCGGCGGGGGCGGCCCGGGCTCAGCGCGGCTGCAGCAGCTGCAGCACCGACTCACTCATCAGGTTCGCCTGCGCCACCATCGCATTGCCCGCCTGCTGCAGGATCTGGGCGCGGCTCAGGTTGGCGGTTTCGGCCGCGAAGTCGGCGTCCATGATGCGGCTGCGCGCGGCCGACTGGTTCTCGATACCGATCTGCAAGGACGAGATCACCGAGTCGAAGCGGCTCTGCGACGCGCCCAGGTTCGCACGCTCGCCGTTGACCGTGTCGATCGCGGCGTCGATGTTCGAAATTACCGAACCAAGGTCGGTGCTCGACACCGCCGAGCCGATGCCGCTGGGCGCATTGCCGTTGCTGCCGGCCACCGCGGTCAGTGTCGCGTCGGCGGCGAGGTCGGTGGTCGCGATGTCGATCTGGTCGTCCGCGCTCACGCCGGCGCCGATCTGAAAGCTCTGCGTGCCGGCGCCGTTGCCGAGGATGGCTTTGCCGTTGAACGTGGTGCCGCCGAGCACGCGCTGCACTTCCTTGGCGAGTTCGCCGAACTCCTTGTTCAGCGAGTCGCGGTCGCTGCTCGAGTTGGAGGCATTGCGCGCCTGCACCGCCAGCTCGCGCATGCGCTGCAACGCATCGCCGACCTTGCCCAGCGCCCCCTCGGCAGTCTGGGCCAGCGAGATGCCGTCGTTGGCGTTGCGCACCGCCACCGCCATGCCGCGCACCTGCGCGTTCATGCGTTCGGCGATCGCCAGGCCGGCCGCGTCGTCCTTGGCGCTGTTGACGCGAAGTCCCGAGGACAGGCGCTGCATCGACGTCGTCAGCGAGCTCTGCGAACTGCCGAGGCTGCGCTGCGCGTTCAACGCGACGATATTGGTATTGATGACCAGGGACATGGGCGATGCTCCGAAATGCGGGGTGGATCGCCCTCAATTCCTGCGATCCTGAGGCCGCTATCGGCACCCGGGCCCGGGACTTGAGCCTGGCTGACAATTGGAAACGCCGCCCGCAGGCGGCGTTGGGGGCGAAGTCGCGCCGGGCGCGACCCGCTGACCCCGATCAGCCGAGCAGCTGCAGCACCTGCTGCGGCATCTGGTTGGCCTGCGCCACCATCGCGTTGCCGGCCTGCTGCAGGATCTGCGCACGACTCAGGTTGGCGGTCTCGGTCGCGAAGTCGGCGTCCATGATCCGGCTGCGCGCCGCCGACTGGTTCTCCACCGAGATCTGCAGTGACGAGATCACCGATTCGAAGCGGCTCTGCGAAGCACCCAGGGTGGCTCGCTCGCTGTTGATGGTGTCGATCGCAGCGTCGATGTCGGTGATCACGCTGCCGACCTGGGCGGTGCTGACCCCCGAGCCGATGCCGGTGGGCGCGGAGCCGCCGGTGCCGGCGACGCAGCTGATCGTCGTGTTGGCCGTGAGCTTGGACGTGACGATGGCGATCGTGTCGAAGCTCTGGACGCCGGCGCCGACCTGGAAGCTCTGCGTGCCGGCGTCGGTACCGAGGATCGCCTTGCCGTTGAAGGTGGTGCCGCCGATCACGCGCTGGATTTCCTTGGCCAGCTCGCCGTATTCCTTGTTCATCGACTCCTTGTCGCTCGATGAGTTGGTGGCGTTGCGCGCCTGCACGGCCAGTTCACGCATGCGCTGCAGCGAATCGCCGACCTTGCTCAGTGCGCCTTCGGCGGTCTGCGCCAGCGAGATGCCGTCGTTGGCGTTGCGGATCGCGACGTTCATGCCGCGAACCTGCGCATTCATGCGCTCGGCGATCGCCAGGCCCGCGGCGTCGTCCTTGGCGCTGTTGACGCGCAGGCCGGAAGAAAGACGCTGCATCGAGGTCGACAGGGACGACTGCGAAGCCGAGAGGTTGCGCTGAGCGTTCAGCGATGCGACGTTGGTGTTGATGGTCGAAGCCATTTTCCGAACTCCATTCAAGAAAAGTTGATCACAAGACTCCCGGCGACGACGCCGGCGAAATTCACCGGTTGCCCCGAATTGAACCGAGGCTTCCTTCAATGCCGCCCGCGCTAGTCAACCGTGAAGCCTCGGGGTGCTTTCGATCGCATCCCTCGGACATCGGCCGGCCAACCGGACCACGGACCCCGCTGTTGCAAGACCCGTTGAGGCGGGTATCGGACTTCTCGGCGCCGAACTTGAGGCCTGTCGCTCGCGTTTTTTGCGCCGCTGTCAATCGAGGGCCGTCCCGTGGATGCGACGCAATGCACGGTTTTTCCCCTGTTGTTCGCGGTTTGCCCGCCGAATGCGCGCGCCTAGAGTCGCGGCAGGACCGGAGCCACCATGAATACCGCGAATACCGCGACCACACTTCCACCCCCCAAGATCAGGGAGTCGGGTCATCCCACGCCGGCTGGCGATCCGGCCCCGGGCGCAGGCCAGGCCTGGACGCAGGGCGTGGCCCTGGCCAAGGCCGGCCGCAACGTCGAAGCGTTGCCGTATTTCGAGCGGGCCACCCGGCTGGCGCCGGGCGTAGCCCTGTACTGGATGAACCGCGCCTCGGTCGAGCGCCGGCTCAAGCGCTTCGACCGCGCGCTGGTGAGTGCGCGCAAGGCCTTCGACCTCGACCGCAGCTCGGCACTCGGCTGCCATCTGCTGACCGAGCTGCTGCGCCTGAACCTGCGCGACGACGAGGCCCTGCAGGTGCTGCAGCAGCTCGACCCGCAGACCCCGCGCGACACGCAGCACTGGCGCCTGGAAGGTGCACTGCAGATGGCCGCACGCAGCTGGGAGCCGGCAGCGATCGCCTGGTTGCAGGTCCTGTCGGAGTGCCCCGCCGACGCCGAGGCCTATATGCAGCTCGGTTTTGCGCTGGCCAATCTGAAACGCTTCGCGGAAGGTGCCGAGTGCTTCCGCACGGTGTCGATTCTCGACCCGGCCGCGCTTGGCGCCGCCAGCTACGCGCTGCACTATGCGTGCTGGGCCTGCGACTGGACGTCGCGGGACGACGACAGTGCGCGCGTGGACGAAGCGCTGGCCATCGCCGAACGCCAGGGCGAGGCGCCCACGTTCAGCCCCTTCTCGATGCTGGCGGTCAGTGACGACCCCGAGCTCCTGCGGCGCATGGCGGCGCTGCAGGCGGGCCGGATCGCGCGCGAGGCGCGAGCCCTGGCTGGCTGGCGGCCACCGAAGAGCGGGCCCGCCGGATACCCGCAGGCCGCGGCGGCCCTGCGCTCGGGGCGGATCCGGGTCGGCTTCATCTCGGCGGACTTCCGCCTGCACGCCACCAGCATCCTGCTCGTGCAGACCCTCGAGCGACTTGACCGCGCGCGCTTCGAGCTGGTGCTCTATTCGCATGGTGCCGACGACGGGTCGGCGCTGGGTCGCCGCATCCGCGGTGCGGCCGACCGGCTGGTCGACACGCGCACGATGATTCCGGAGCAGATGGCACAGCGCATCCGCGAGGACGGCATCGCCCTGCTGGTGGACCTGTGCGGCTACACCGGTGCGTCGCGCCTGGGGACCTTCGCCCTCAGGCCGGCGCCCGTGCAAGCGTCCTGGCTGGCCTATCCCGGCAGCACCGGCGCCGACTTCATCGACTACATCGTCGGCGACCCGGTCGTGACGCCGATGGCGCATGCGGCGCAGTACACCGAGCAGATCGCCCAGCTGCCGGTGTGCTACCAGCCCACCGACGAGGACCGCGCGCACCCCGAGCCGCTCGGCAGCCGGGCCGAATGCGGCCTGCCCGAGCAGGCCTTCGTGTACGCGAGCTTCAATCAGAGCTACAAGATCACCGAGCCGGTGTTCGAGGCCTGGTGCCGCATCCTTGCCCGCACACCCGGCAGCGTGCTGTGGCTGCTGGTGCCGGAGCCCGAGGCCCAGGGCCGCTTGCGCACACTGGCGCAGGCGTGCGGGGTGGCCGCCGAGCGCCTGGTCTTCGCCCCCTTCGTCGACCAGGCCGCACACCTCGCGCGGCTGCCGCAGGCCGACCTGTTTCTCGACACCTTCCCCTGCGGCGCGCACACGACCTGCAACGACGCGCTGTGGATGGGGCTGCCGGTGCTGACCGTTCGCGGCAGCAGCTTTGCGTCCCGCGTCGCTGCCAGCCTGTTGCATGCGGTCGACCTGGCGGAGCTTGTCGCCGACGACCTGGCCTCTTACGAATCCCAGGCGGTCACGCTGGCGACCGACGGACGTGCGCGTCTGGAAGCCTGCCGCGAGCACCTGTGGCACAACCGCCGCGATCTTGCACTGTTCAACAACGTCCGCCTGTCCCGTGACCTCGGCGAGCTGTTCGGCCGCATGGTGCAGCGCTGGCTCGACGGGCAGCCGCCGGCGCCGCTGCCGGCCGCCGGAAAAGCCGGCTGCTGACGGCGGTTCTCGGGCGATGGTGATCGTCCGCGATCGCGCACGATCGAAGCCGTGACGCGGCGCTGACGCCGCACCTCCCCGAAAGGCATCCCCATGCGTCTGCCCCCCATCCACCTGTCGATCGTGCAACCGCCAGGTTATGTGCATGCCCTCGGCCTGCTTGATCCCGCACGCTATCTGCGTTACCAGCTTCGCCGCTTCGGCGTCGAGGTCACGCTGGGCAAGAACCGGCTGCGTGCCGATGCCGTCAACTTCGTGTTCGGTGCCCACCTGGGCTTCGACCCGGAACTCCTGCGTCGCTTCCCCTGCCTGATCGTCAACCTCGAGCAGCTGGGCGACGGTGGTGCCTCGCTGCCGGCCGCCTACGGCCAGCTGCTCAGGCAGGCTGCGGTGGTCGACTACGAGGCCGCCAACGTGCCGGTGTATGCGGCCGATCCGGCCGACGTGCCGCTCGTGCGCTTCCTGCACGCGCCCTACCTGGCACCGGCCGAGCCGCTGCCGCTGGAGCAACGGCCGATCGACCTGCTGTTCATCGGCAGCATGAACGATCGCCGCCGCGCCTTCATCGAGCGCGTGGAGGCCGCCGGGATCACGGTGACGCTGTTCGACCAGGCGGTCTACGGGCCCGAGAGGGATGAATTCATCCGCAGCGCCAAGGCGGTCCTGAATTGCCACTATTACGGCAGCAGCCGCTTCGAGCAGGTGCGCGCCTTCCAGTGCCTGTCGCTCGGCACCCCGGTGATCTCCGAGCGGCGCGCGCAGACTCAGGTGCCCGAGGCTTTCGAGCCTGCGGTGCAATGGCTGGGCGACGATGAACTCGAGGACTTCTTCGTGCGGCGCTTCGCGACGCCGGACTGGTGCCGGGCGGCACGCGAACAGCTCGAGGCCTTCGCTGCCACCGATCCGGTGGACGACTACGCCGAGCTGATGGCTTTCGCGTCGGGATTTCACCAGGCATGGGGCGAGACGCGTCGCAAGGAGGTCTGGCGGCCGCGGCACATCAACCTCGGCTCGGGCAAGGACTACAAGGCCGGTTGGCTGAACGTCGACGTCGTCGAGCGCAGCCAGCCCGACTGGCTGCACGACCTGAGTCAGCCCACGGCCTGGCCGGTCGAGGGCCGTACCCGCTTCGGCGAGCGATTCCTGCTCGAAGCCGGCAGCGTCGAGCAGGTCTACGCCAACAATGTGCTCGAACATGTGCCCGACCTGGTCTCGTTGATGAGCGAGGTGCTGGCGCTGCTGAAGACCGGCGGGCGCTTCGACATCGAGGTGCCCTACGAGTCCGCACCCACGGCCTGGCAGGACCCGACGCATGTGCGGGCGCTCAACGAAAACTCCTGGATCTACTACACGCAGTGGTTCTGGTACCTGGGCTGGTTCGCCCACCGGTTCGAGGTCGACCAGTTCACCTGGCTCGATACAAACCTGCAGCCCTGCGACAAGGCGCACGCCGCCTTCATGCGCGTGGCGATGCACAAGGTCGAGACGACGGTGCATGAGCGCACCGTGGCGCGCACGATGCAGCCCGACTTCGGGGCGCTGGACGAGGACTTCGCGCTGCCCGTGCCTGCGTCTGCCGGCGAGGTGCCGGCATGAGAGCACCGATGAGCGCGCTCGCCATCGCGATGGTGAAGAACGAGGCCGACATCATCGAGGCCTCGGTGCGGCACAACCTGCATTTTGTCGACCTGTACGTGGTCATCGACAACGCGTCCACCGATGGCACCCGGGAGATCCTCGAGGCGCTGCGCGCCGAGGGCTTGCCGCTGCTGATCGTCAACGACCCGGTGTTCGGCCACTTCCAGTCGGAGAAGGTCAGCGAGACCTACCGCCGCGTGGCGCCGGTGTTCCAGCCGGACCTGGTCTATCTGCTCGATGCGGACGAGTTCATCCGCGCGCCCGACCGACCGGTGCTGGAGCAGACGCTGGCGGCCGTGGAGCCGGGCAGCGTCGCGCTCCTGCCCTGGGTCACCCATCTGCCCGACCCGTCGCTTCCCGACGCGGCGTTGCGGCAGGATCCGCTGGGCCGCGCGCCACTTCGGCGCCGCCGCGAGGAGCCGCTTTACCACAAGGCCGTGATCCGACGGCGTGCCGAAGACGATGGGCGAGTGCGCATCGAGCAGGGCAACCACGGCGTGGCCTGGGCCGATGGCGGCCGCCCGCCGGCGGTCCACATCGTCGGCGCGGCGATCGCCCACTTGCCGGTGCGCAGCGTTGGACAGCTAACGGCCAAGGTGGTCAACGGCTGGATGGCCTGCGTAGCGCGCAACCGCGTTCGCGCGGTGCCGGGTGAGGCCTACCAATGGCAGCAGTTGCACGAGCGCATCGTGCGCGGTCCTGGCCTGCACGCCAGTGACCTGCTGACCACCGCGCTGGACTACGCGCAGCAGCCGCGCGCCGGGCGCAGCCTGGCGGCCGACGCAGTGGCCGACCCCACGCCCGCGCGCTACGGCGAGCTGTGCCACCTCGCGCTGGGCCGGCACGATCCGCTGGCCAAGGTGGCGCTCGCCTTCGAGCAGCAGATGCACGCACCGGCCCCGGTGGCCGGTGGGGAGGCGCTCGACCTGGCGCCGCTGCGCGACCTGGTTCGCCGCAGCGGAACCACGTCGCTCGCCACCACCCCGGCCGGCCAGCGCTGGGTGGACGCGCTGATGGCGCTGGAGCCCCAGCTTCAGGATCCGGTGGACGGCGGGGTCGACCTGCTGATCGCCCCCGAACTGGCCGCCGCCGATGTGGCGGCCCTGGTCTGCGCGGTGCCGGGCGCCGTGCGGCGCCGCGTCTTCACCTGGCCCGAAGCGGCCTGTGGTGGCGAGCAACTGGACGCCCAGCTGCAGGCCTGGGCCAACGCGGGATGGGAGCCCGACCTGCTCGAGACCATGGGGGCGAGGGCGCTGGCCAGCTATGCGGCGTTGCGCCACGGGCTGATCGTGCTGCGACCGAACGACGCTTCGCGGTCCGAGCGTGCACCGGCGGTGCGCGCCCTGTTGCGCACGCTGCGCGAGCTGCCCCCGCGCTGGGAGGACCCACCGCTGCAGCAGGTACAGCACCCGCTGCAGACCCTGGCGCTGGAAGCGGCCTGAGGCCGCCAGACACCCGATACCCGATGCCTGACTCCCACAAGACGAGGACCCCGCGATGCGCGTAGCCGTGATCACTCCCTACCACCGGGAGTCGCCAGCCTGGATCGAGCGCTGCATCGCCAGCGTGCGGGCGCAGACCCACGCCTGCACGCACCTCCTGGTTGCGGACGGCCATGCCCAGGACTGGATCGATGACACCGGCGTCCGCCACCTGCGCCTGGACCGGCCGCACGCCGACTACGGCAACACGCCGCGCAGCCTGGGCGCGCAGCTGATGGTGGCCGAGCAATTCGATGCCATCGCCTTCCTGGACGCCGATAACTGGTACGCGCCGGATCACATTGCCCGTTGCGTCGCGAGCGCCGAGGCCAGTGGTGCCGACTTCGTCTTCAGCGACCGCGTCTTCGTTCGCGAGGACGGCAGCCCGATCCCGTTCGAGTCGCCCGAGGACCGCAGCGGCCGCCATGTCGACACGAGCTGCCTGTTCCTGCTTTTCGGCGCCTTCCACGCGCTGCCGCGCTGGGGCCTGATGCCGCGCCCGATGGCGATGGCGGGCGACCGCTACTTCCTGAAGTCCCTGCGCGACGATGGGCTGAGCGAGGCGCGCACCGGCGCGCCGACCCTCCACTACCTGTGCACCTGGGCCGATGTCTACCGCGCCGTGGGCGAGACGCCGCCGCCGTATGCGAAGAGTGCGCTGCCGGCTGCGCGTCTGGGCGAGTGGCTCGGGCGGTTGTCGTCGCAGGATTTCGACATCGTGCAGCGCCTCAGCGGCTGCAGGGTCAGCGCGAGTTGCCCGGTCGCGGCGCAGATCGGGGCCTGACGCACCGGTGGCTGCCGCAACGACTCTCTCACCCTCTAGAACTCTGGAAACCTCATGCCTCTGTGCTGTCTTTGCGAGCATCCCGTCGACCGCTGGTTGCCGCATCCGGGGCAGGCTGAGCGCAGTCGGTTCATGGTGCTGATGGACACCATCGGCTCGGATCTGTCGGTATTCTCCTGCCCGAAGTGCGGCAGCACCGACCGCGACCGCCATCTCTGGCTCTACCTGCAGGCGCTGGGCCTTGTTCCGCTACTGGAAGGCGCGTCCGTGCTGCATCTGGCGCCGGAATTGCCCCTGGAGGCGCGCATCCTGGCGGCCGGGCCAGCCCGCTACGAGCGTGGCGATCTCTTCCCCACGCGACCCGGCCACCAGCGCCTGGACGCCCACGCGCTGCCGTTCGAGGATGCCACCTTCGACCTCGTGGTCGCCAACCACCTGCTCGAACATGTGCGCGATCCTGCCGCCGTGCTGTCGGAGTTCCGTCGCTGCCTGCGCCCGGGCGGTGTGCTGGTGGCGCAGACGCCCTACGCACCAGGCCTGGCACGCAGCTTCGAGATGCTGACACCGGTGGACGCCGATTTCGCCACCCTGTTCTATGGCCAGTCGGACCACGTGCGCCTGTTCGGCGCCGACCTCGAGGCGCTCTTCGGCGCCGCCGGCTTCGAGGGTCGGCTGATGCCCCACGACGCGCTGCTGCCGGGCATCGACGGCGCCGAGTTCGGCGTCAACCCGAAGGAGCCGCTTTTCGCCTTCACGCGGCCGCTCGCCTTGGCCGCCGCGGCTTGACGCAGGCCCTGGCCGACGGCGCGAGCCGCTCCACCTGGAGCGTGGCCGTCATGCAGCCCTACCTGTTTCCCTATGTGGGGGCTTACCAGCTGGTGGCGGCTGTGGACGAGTTCGTGGTGCTCGACGACGCAGCATTCATGAAGAAGAGCTACCTGCAGCGCAACAGCGTACTGCTCGCCGGCCGGGCCCATGCGTTCAGCGCACCGGTGCACGCTGCGAGCCAGAACCGCCGGATCGTCGATCACTGCTTTGCCGGCGACTGGGCGCCACTGCTCAAGCTGCTGCAATCGGCCTACGGCCGCGCACCGATGTTCGGACGTGTGATGCCGCTGATCCAGTCCGTGCTGTGCGATCACGACGAAAACCTCGCGCGCAAGAACACGCGCAGCCTGCAGGCCGTCTGCGACTATCTGGACCTGCGGCGGACGTGGCGTCTGGCATCGAGCCTGAAGTCGGCGCATCCCCTTCGCGGGCAGGCCCGCATCATCGACCTGTGCCGCCAGGTCGGTGCGACCGCCTACATCAACCCGCCAGGCGGTCGCGCCCTTTACGACGCAGCCTCCTTCGACGCCGCGGGGATCGCACTGAATTTCATCGCACCGCGCCAATCGCCGTATGCCCAGCCGGCACCGTCATTCGTCCCGAACCTCTCGATCATCGATCTGCTGATGCATCTGCCGCCGGAGATCGTTCGCGAGCGCCTTGACGACTACGCGCTCACGGACTGAGGCGCCGTCAGCGCTTGCGCCCGAGCCTCGGCAAGGAGTTCGGCAGCCTCGGTGTCGGCTTCGATCTCGGCCACGATGTCGAGGGGCAAGGCGAAGTGACTGCCCCGGGCACGGAAGACGCTGTACGGGTCGGCGTCATGGCGGCTGGTCGAGGCTTGAACGAAGGCCAGGGTCTCGTCGCCGAATGGAAGGGCCAGGCACTCGAACAGCGTGCGCACCACGGCTTGCGGATCCGCGGTCAGCCGATCGTAGTCGAGCAGCAGCATTCCGGTCCGGTCGGCCTTCAGTGCCAGGGCCATCCGCATCGACTGCTTCCAGCGCTCGAATCCGTTGAACTCCGACGGGTCGTTGTTCTTCGACGGCGCGTGGCGCCACTCGTGGTGGATGTCCTGGCCCAAGCGGAATTCCTTGGGCGCCTGGTACCAGCTGTTGATCACGTCGCGCGGATGCCGGAAGAGGTAGACGACCGCGTCGAGACCGCCGGGTGCCAGCAGGGCCGGCAGCAGCCGGTGGTAGCGAACCTCTTTCCAGACCAGGTGGGTCGGCGCAGACTTCGCCGGGCGCAGGTCCTGCAGAACAAAATCGCTGCGCGCCTGCATCAGGGCGTCAGCAAAGGCGGCGATATGCGCCGGCTCGCTGCCGCAGCGGCCGAACCAGTCCTTGAACTCATGGCTGAACAACGGCTGGTAGCGGTATTGCACGCCGGGCGCACTGTTGAAGATCTGGCCGAGCCAGCTGGTGCCGCTGCGCGGGCAGCCGAACACGGCGATGTGGTGCATTGCTCAGGCGGCGGCCAGGGCCGGCGACACAAACGCCGGCTCAGCCGCTCGCACCAGCGCTGCCACATGTTCGACGTCGGCGTCCGACATCCCCGGATACATCGGCAGGCACAGCACCTGTGCGCTGGCCCGTACCGCCACCGGCAAGTGCGCCCGGTCGGCCGACGGCAGCTGCCGATACATCGGGAAGTCGGAGATCAGCGGGTAGAAATACCGCCGTGCCAGCACACCCTGGGCGCGAAGCTGCTTGCACAGCTCGTCACGCGACACCGGGAACTCCGGCCCCACCAGCACCGGCATGTAGGCGCCGTTGCTCGTGGCGTCTGCGGGCAGCGGCAGGAATCGCAGGCCGCGAACGTCGCCGAGGTGCTTTCGGTACAGATGGTCTATGGCCCGGCGGCGGGCAATGGCGCGGTCCACATGTCCGAGTTGCACCAGGCCCAAGGCGGCATTGAACTCGCTCATCTTGCCGTTGATGCCGGTGGCCACCACGGTGGTCTCGTTGACGAACCCGAAGTTCTTCAGGTGGTCGATATGCTGCTTCGTGCGCGCGTCCGGGCTGATGATGGCGCCGCCCTCGAAGGTATTGAAGACCTTTGTGGCGTGGAAGCTCAGGACCGACAGGTCGCCGAAGCGAAGCACACTGGACCAGTCGTCGCCGCGGCGTACGCGCACGCCGAACGCGTGTGCGGCGTCGTAGATGATCTTCAGGTTGTAGTCGTCCGCGATGCGCTGCAGGCGGTCCACGTCGCAGGGCGTGCCATAACAATGCACCGGGACGATCGCCGTCGTGCGCGGCGTGATCGCCGCCTCGACCGCGTCCGGATCGAGGTTGAGCGTGCGGGGATCGACGTCCGCGAACACCGGCTCGATGCCGTTCCAGCGCAGGGCATGGGTGGTGGCGACGAAAGAGTAGGGTGTGGTGATCACCTCGCCGCCGATGCGCAGCGCCTGCAGAGCCGTGACGAGCGCGATCGTCGCGTTCGTGAAGAGCGAAACGTGGGGCACGCCCAGGTGCTCGGCCAGCGCCTGCTCGAAACGGCAGTGGAAGGGGCCCCCGTTGGACAGCTGCCGGGTGTCCCAGATCTGTTGCAGGTAGGGCAGGAACTCCTCCAGGGGCGGCAGTTCCGGCCGGGTCACGTACATCGGGGTCCGGGTGCTCATCGCGTGTTCTCAGGCGGCAATCTTGGCAGGGCGGGACGCGGCGAGGGGTGCCGTGCTGCGGTCGCTGGCCAGCAACTCGGCCCAGAACGGCATGTACGCCGCGTGCAGGCGCGGCAGGCCGCGGCCCTCGTGCTGAACGAGGTCGTAGAAGCGGTTGATCACCGGGTCGGCGTCGCCGAACCGGTCCAGGCAGCGTTTCACCGTGATCGAGATCGCCTGCACGGCCTGTTCGGCCGTGATCCGGCCGTCCTTCCAGGCGAGCAGGGCATAGGTGGACCAGGCCAGCCATGAGACGCGGCCGCCGTGGTTGTGCGGGTGATGGGTGGTCTGGGATGGGTGACGGCGGAACACGCCGAGATACTCGCGCAGCACCAGCAGGGGTGCGCGCTGGACCGCCTCTAGCACAAAGCCGACGTCGGGCCAGCCCAGGTAATTGGCGCCGTCGGTGCGCGGACGCGGCCAGGCGGCCGCACCCTCGGCGCTGATCAGCATGTTGCTGAACTCGCCCAGCCAGTTATCGCAGCCCGGCAAGAGACTCTGGAACAGGGTCCGGTCGTCGATCGGCACGCACAGCTGCGGGCTGGCCTCGATGAACGCCGGCAGCCCGAACCCCTGGGTCGGCGCCAGGTCCTGCTGGCTCATCCACCGCCGGCTGACGCTGACGCTGTAGCGCCCGCCCGCCTGCGCCCCCAGATGCTGGCGGTAGAAGGATGGATAGATGACGTCGTCGTCCAGATGCATATGGACGAAGGGCGTGCGCCCGTCCCAATGGTCGATCAGCGCACGCTGGTTCAGGCGCGCGTGGCCCGGGCCGCGAAGCACCTCCAGGCCGAGCCGGCGGGGCGCGTCGCCCCATTCGCCAGCGCCTATCATCGCCGTGATGCCCTGGCCCGGGCTGTCGTCGGAGAGCACGACGTGGAAGTCGCGGCAATCCTGGCGCAGCAGGCCCGCGAACACGTCACCGAGGAATTCCGGCTTGTAGGCGGGGATGAGGGTGGTGATCAATGGCATGTCGGCCTGCGCAAGGGTGCCGGGCGATGATCGGTCCAGGCGAGCCGTCCGATCCTGCAATCAGCGCCTCCTTTTGCCGGCAGTCCCGCGGGTAGCGGGAACTTCAGCGGGCGGGCCCGCCGGTGGCCTCGCTTCGCCGGCCGGCTTGCGGCACACTGGTACGCGCCCGTTCAGCCCAGGAGACCATGCCCGTCATCAATGCCTGCCGCGTGGCCCTGGTCGTCATCGCCCGCGACGAAGCCCCGCGCATCGGCCGCCTGCTCGCCAGCGCCGCCCCCTTCGTCGATGCGATGCATGTGCTGGACACGGGGTCGACCGACGACACGCCGAGGCTGGCGGCGGCGCAGGGGGCGATCGTCTCGCACCTGCCCTGGCCGGGCGATTTTGCTGCGGCGCGCAACGTGGCGCTGGCGCGCGCGGGCGCCGACTGGCACCTCGTTCTCGACGCCGACGAGTGGATCGAGCACGGTGGCGAGCAGATCGCGGCATTGCGCGCCAGCGCGGCCGACTTTGTCGGCGCGCTGCAGTTCGACGAGCGCCTCGGCGACGGTGACAGCGCCAGCAGCTGGATGAGCCGCGTCTTCCCTGGGCTGTTGCGCTACACGGGGCGGGTGCACGAGCAGGTCCCCCACGCCATGCCGGTGCGGCGGTTGCCGGTGCTGATCGGGCACGACGGTTATCTGCCCGAGCGGCTGCAGGCCAAGCGCGGCCGCAATCGCGCACTGCTCGAACAGGCGCTGGCCGAGGCGCCGCAGGACGCCTATCTCTGGTACCAGCTCGGCAAGGACTGCGGCGTCTACGACGAGCACGCCAACGCCGAGCAGGCGCTGGCGCGCGCGGCCGATATTGACGGTGCCGCGCGCTTGCCCTGGTGGCCCGACCTGGTCGTGCGCAGGCTGATCGCGCTGAAGGCGCTGAAAAGGCATGCCCAAGGCATGGACCTGGCCGAGGCCGAGCGCGAACGCTGCGCGCAGCTGCCCGATTTTTTCTTCGCGCTCGGCGATCTGCTGCTCGACCTGGCCGCCGACCAGCCAGCCCATGCCGATGTCCTGCTGCCGATGATCGAGGCGGCCTGGCGCCGCTGCTTGGCGATCGGTGAACGTCCGGAGCTGCCGGAAACGGTGCCCGGCCGCGGCAGCTGGGCGGCGGCGCACAACCTGGCCCTGGTGCTCGAGGGCACCGGCCGCGGCGCCGATGCGAGCGCGCTGCGCGCCACGCACCCCAGGCCGGCGGCGTAGCAGCGAGGGCGGCAGGGCCGCCCGGCGGGTGGTCGCCGGGCTGCGCGTGTCAGGCAAATTCCTACACGCGCGATGGCGCAAGACGGACTCAAGCCGCAGAACTGGCCTGATGTCGGCCCCCAGTTCGATTGCCTACAGTTCGTTTCACGCTGCAACGCATCCCAACCCGGAGCCACACCATGACCGCTGACCAGATCCTTGCCGAAATTCGTGAAGCCAACCTGTCGTACCTGATGCTGGCCCA
>CAZWUR010000071.1:0-22689 GCA_964637205.1 uncultured Rubrivivax sp. | reverse complement strand
CCGCCACCAGCATGATCGGCATGATCGCGCTGGCCGGCATCATCGTGCGCAACTCGATCCTGCTGGTGGACTTCATCGACCTGCAGATGAAGCCCGACCCGCGGGCTTCGGCGTCGCCGCGCGGCATCGCCTTCAAGGACGCCGTGCTGCAGTCGGCCGCGGTGCGTGCGCAGCCGATCGCGCTGACCGGCCTGGCGGCCATGATCGGCGCCTTCTTCATCCTCGACGACCCGATCTTCAACGGCCTGGCGATCTCGCTGATCTTCGGCATCTTCGTCTCCACGCTGCTCACCCTGGTCGTGATCCCGGTCCTGTACTACGCGGTGAACCGGCGCCGCCTGGAAACCCACTGAACCCCGCAACCCTCAAGGAGTGATCCCATGACTGTCGAACGCTACATCCGCCTGATGGCCGGATTTTTTGTCCTCCTCTCGCTGGCCCTGGGCGTGCAAGGCAGCCCGGTCTTCGTCAGCCCCTGGTTCCTGGCCCTGACGGCCTTCGTCGGCCTGAACCTTTTCCAGTCGGGCCTCACCAATTTCTGCCCGCCGAGCCGCCTGCTGAAGAAGCTGGGGGTGTCCGAGGGCGGCGCAAGTTGCTCACGCTGAGGAACCCAGAGGCCACAATGGGGCATTCCGCCGCCCCATTAGCCGACAAGGATTGCGCCATGGCCGTGCTGACCGACGAAAAGAGCCGCACCGATCTTCTGAACCGCCTGAAGCGCGCCGAGGGCCAGTTGCGCGGCATCCAGCGCATGCTCGAGGAAGGCCAGAACTGCCTCGACATCGCCAGCCAGATGGCCGCGGTGCGCAAGGCGCTGGACAGCACCTATGTGCGCATGACCGTGTGTTTCATGGAGCAGGAGCTCGGTGCCCGGCTGGGCCAGGATGCCGCCGCGCAGGCGCATCTCGGCAGCATGCTCGAAGACGTACAGACCCTGCTCGGGAAAGTGAGATGACAAGACCATGAGCGACAGCAACGAAAGTGTGCGCCTGACCCAGGCGCAGGACTACCAGTTCGACCTCGACTTCGGCGCCGGCCTGCCGGCACTGCGTGCCGACGAGCCGCCGCCGCTGGGCCAGGGCGCCGGCCCATCGCCGGTGCAGCTGCTGGCCGCCGCGGTGGGCAACTGCCTGAGCGCGTCGCTGCTGTTCGCGCTGCGCAAGTTCAAGCAGGCGCCGGAGCCGATCCGCAGCGAGGTCAGCGCCGAGGTCGGGCGCAACGCCGAAGGCCGGCTGCGCGTGCTGTCGATGCAGGCCACGCTGACCCTGGGCGTGCCGGCGGCGTCGCTGGCGCAGCTTGACCGTGTGCTGGGCAGCTTCGAGGCCTACTGCACCGTGACGCAGAGTGTGGCCGGCGCGATTCCCGTCAGCGTCAAGGTGCTCGATGCCGACGGCGTCGTGCTGAAGTGAAGCCGAAGCTCGCCCATCTGGTTCCCGGCGGGTACGCCATCGTGATGGGCCTGAGTGGCCTCGCGCTGGCCTGGCACCGCGCCGTGCCCCTGATGGGCGAGATGGCTGGCGGCAGCAACCGGCGCTACGCCGGGCCGACCAGGCGGCCGCCGTCGAGCGTGATGACGCGGTCGGCCGCGGCCACGGTCTGCGGCCGGTGGGCGATGACGATGCGGGTCAGGGCCAGATCGCGCACCGCCGCGTTGACACGCTGCTCGGAGGCCAGGTCGAGCGCACTCGTGGCTTCGTCGAGCAGCAGCACCAGCGGCCGGCGGTAGAGCGCGCGCGCCAGCAGCACACGCTGCTTCTGCCCGCCCGACAAGGTGTGGCCGAGGTCGCCGACCAGGGTGTGCCAGCCCATCGGCATGGCCTCGATCTCGTCGGCCACCGCGGCCAGGCGGGCACATTCGATCACCCGCTGCAGGTCGGGTTGGGCCTCGAAACCGGCGATGTTGTCGGCCACCGAGCCGGCGAAAAGCGGCTCGTCCTGCATCACTGCGCCGAGCCGCTCACGCCAGGCCGCCAGCCCCAGGCGGCCCAAGGGCTGGCCGTCGATGCGGATCTCGCCGGCCGTCGGCTGGTACAGGCCGAGCAGCAGCTTGAGCAGCGTGGACTTGCCGCCGCCCGAGGGGCCATTGATGGCCAGATGTTCGCCCGGGGCGATGCGCAGCGAAATGCCCTGCAGCACATCGGGTTCGCCGTCGGCGTAGCGGAAGTGCAGATCGACCAGCTCGATCGCCGGCGGCGCGGCCGGCCCGGCGGCGCTGCCGCTGCCGTCCAGGGTCTCGGGCGCGGTGAGCGCGATGTCGGCCAGACGTTCACCCTGCAGGCGCAGCATCCACAGCTCCACGCCACGGTCGATCAGGGTGCTGCAGCGCTGGGCAAACTGCTCCTTGTAGGCCAGGAACGCGAACAGCATGCCCAGGCTCAGGGCCTGGTCGAGCACGAGCAGGGCGCCCGCCCAGAGCACCGCCACGCGCTCGACGCCGAAGAGCAGCCGGTGCGAGGTGGCAAAACCGAGCTGCAGCCGGCGCGCCTGCACGTCGGCATTCGTCGCCGCCACCACCAGGCTGGCGAAACGCGACTGGCGATCGGGCTCGGCGCCGAAGAGCTTGATCGCCGCGATGCCGCGCAGCGATTCGAGGAAATGGCTGGCCTGGCGCGCCTCCTGCACCAGCACCTGCTCGCTGGCACGCCGCAGCGGCCGGAATCCGAAGCCGCGCAGCAGCGCGTAGGCGGCCACGGCGGCGAGCGCGATCGCCGCCAGCAGCGGGCTGTAGAGCAGCATCAGCGCCAGCGTCAGCACCACCAGTAGGCCGTCGAGCACCGCCTCGACAAAACTGCCGGTGAGGGTGCGCTGGATCTGCTGCACCGATGCGAAGCGCGACCAGACGTCGCCGGCGTGGCGTTTTTCGAACCAGGGCAGGGGCAGGCGCAGCAGGTGCGCGAACACGTTGGCCAGCCACTGCTGGTTGAGCTGGGCCGACAGGGCCAGCACCGCCCAGCCGCGCAGCAGCGCGGTGGCCGCCTGGAACAGCACCAGGCCGCCGAAACCCAGACCGAGCACGAGCAGCAGGTCGCGGTCGCCGCTGACCAGGACCTCGTCGACCACCCATTGCAGCAGGAAGGGGTTGAGCAGCACGAAGGCTTCGAGCACCAGGGCGAGCAGCGCGATCTGCGCCAGCGCGCGCTTGAGCCCGCGCACCGGTCCGGTCAGCTGCGCCATGCGCAGGCGGCGGCGCTCCTTGCGCGGCGCGAAGTCGGGCATCGGCGTCAGCTCGAGCGCCACGCCGGTGAAATGCGGCGAGGCTTCTTCGAGCGTCAGCCGGCGCAGGCCGTCGGCCGGGTCGTGGATCCACAGCTGCCGGCCCTGCACACGCACCAGGACCACGAAGTGGTTCAGGTCCCAGTGCAGGATGCAGGGTGTTCGCAGCTGGCCGAGCTGGTGCAGATCGGCCTTCAGGGCGCGGCCCTGCAGCTTCAGCGCGGCGGCCATGCGCACCAGGTCGGCCAAGGTCACGCCCTTCAGCGACAGCGAAAAGCGCCGGCGCAGGGCCGGCAGGTCGGTCGCCAGGCCATGCGCGCCAGCGACCATCGCCAGGCAGGCCAGGCCGCACTCGGCGGCCTCGGTCTGCAGGATCAGGGGCGTGCGGCGCATGGCGGAGCGGTCAGAGTCGGTCCTTGGCCGCCTGCAAGGGAGCCAGGACCCAGTCCAGCAGACGCCGGCGGTCGAGCATCACGTCGGCCTGCAGGCGCAGGCCGGGAATCAACTCGCGGCCGGCCCAGTCGGGCGGCAGGGCGTCCAGCGCCACCGTGATCCGGTAGCGTGGCTCGGCCGCGGCCGAAGGCAGCGCCGGCAGCGGCAGCGCGGCCAGGTCGCCGGGTGTCATCGGCACGCGGGCGACCTGCAGCACGCGGCCGTCGAGGTGGCCGTAGCGGGCCTGCGGCCAGGCCTCCAGGCGCAGCCGCACAGCTTGCCCAATCTGCACATGGCCGAGCACGGCGCTCGGCGCGAAGAGCTGGGCCTGCAGGGTGCTGCCCGCCGGCCACAGGCTGGCCAGCGCCGCCGGTGGCGCCACCGGCTGGCCCGGATGCACCACCAGACCGTGGATGCTGCCGTCCTGCGGCGCGCGCAGCTCGATGCGGCGCACGCCCTGCAGGTCGGCACCGTCGCGCGCCGCCTCGGCGAGCTGGCTGCCCACCTGCGCGAGCGCGGCATCACGTTCGGCGGGCAAGGTCGCCCGTTCACCTTCCAGCTCGGCGCGCTCGCGGCCCAGGCTGGCCTGCTGGCGACGCAGTGCCTGGCCCTGGGCCTCCAGCGCTAGCAGTTCGGCCTCGCCGGTCTGCAGCTGGGCTTCGGCGACAAAACCCTGGCCGCGCAGGGTGCGCAGGCGATCCAGGGTCTGCCGGGCCAGGCCCAGCCGGCGATCGTGCAGCACTGCCTCGGCCGCCAGGGCGGCCTGTTCGGCCGCCAGGGCGTCGAGGCGCAGGGCCAGGGCGCGGGTGCGGGTCTCGGTCCAGGCTCGCTGCTGGCGCGCGGCCTCCTGGAGCGCCTGCTGCTGCGCCGCCACCGCGGCATCGACGCGCCCCTGCGTGGCGTCGTTGCGCGAAAAGCGGTCCTGGGCGAGCACGAAGAGCAGGTCGCCCGCGTGCACCGTCTGGCCTTCGTGCACATGCTGTTCGAGCACGGTGGCCGGCGCCGAAGGCAACAGGCGCACCAGGCCAGCCTCGGGCGCCAGCACGCCGGGCAGGCTGGCCTTGCGCGTGTAGTGGCCCGCGCCCAGCAGCAGAAGAAGTGCGCCCAGCAGGACCGCAGCACCCAGACTCAGCCAGCGCAGCGCCGGGGGCTGCGCGAGCTGCACCGGGCCGAGCCACTGCTGTCGGGCGGCCTGCACGGCCTCGGGCCGAAACAGGCCGTTCACGGGCGCGAGCGTACAAAAAAAAGCGGACCGGGGATAGCCGGTCCGCGGACGCCTGGACGGCCCGGGGAGGGCGTCCGTCGCGTCAAGCCACCCAAGGACACATCACCAGGTGTCCCCGGGCCAGGATTCGGAAGCGCAGAGGAGCTCAGGACTCCCAGGTGCCCTTCGGCAACGACGATTCCCAGGTACCCTTCGGCAGTGAAGCTTCCCAGGTGCCCTTCGGCAGTGAAGCCTCCCAGGTGCCCTTCGGCAGCTGGCCGCCGGCCACGCAGGCCATGTCTTCAAGGCTCAGCTCGATCAGAGCAGAAGTACGGGCATTCGTGATTTGTTCCATGGTGTCGCTCCATCAACGCGGGGTTAGTTGCCAAATCGGCCACACTTTGCGTGTTGAGGGAGATTGCACCAGTCGCGGACGCCCGCGGGAACTGTCATGTCTTACAGGTTGTCCATCCGCTGTCCATCCCGAAAAGAGCCGCCCGTCTGTTGTCCGGGCGCGACACCTGGGACGGTCGAATCAGTGGATCAGGCCCAGCCGCAGGGCCTTGAGCACGGCCTGGTGCTTGTTGACGCTGTCGAGCTTGTGCATCGCGTTGTTGACGTGCAGCACCGCGGTGCGCTCGCTGATGCCCAGGATCTGACCGACCTCCCAGGCGGTCTTGCCTTCCATGGTCCAGGACAGGGCCTCGATCTCGCGCGGCGTCAAGGCCGGTCGTTCGGGCTGCAGCGCCACCGGCAGCAGCAGGCGCAAGGCCGCTTCCTGGGCATGCACGGCAAAGAGTTGCAGGTCGGCGACGACGCGCTGCAGTTCGCCGACATCGGTGGGCAGGGGCTGGTCGCGGTCGACGCCGAGCAGGAAATGGCGGCCTTCGGGCAGGTGCAGGGCAGTCGCGATGCCGGTGCTGAAGCCGAAATGCGACTGGTGCTCCCAGAGGTCGATCGCGCCGTTGGCGATGTAGGTGCTCTGGTCCCAGATGATGGGCACACTTTGCCGCTTGAGGTGCTGCATCACCGGGTCGCGCTTGCCCAGCGTCGGGTCGAAATAGGTGTCGTTGAACGCGTCGGGCGTGTTGTCGACGGTGATGAACTCGCTCCTGCCGAGGCCATGGTCGATCACCGTCATGGCCGACACCGTCTCGAACCCCATGTGCTGCGTGAAGCGCACGACCGCCTCGCGGAACTCATCGCGGTTCCGCGCATCGAGCACAGCCGTGTAATCTGCCGGCAGCATGCGTTGAGGTCAATTTGGCGTGTGGATTGCACACGCATTCAGGGGGCCCTGACAGGGTTTACAGCTTACGCGGCCGCCGTCGATGGCGAAATATAAGAGCCATGCAAACGACCGCAATCCGACACACCGCACCACCGCTGCCTGTGCCCTCCGTGGCACCCTGGACCTTGCGCGCGTGGCCTCCTCTATTGTGGCAGGCGGGTCAAGCCCCGCATGGGTGCTTCCGGCACCTTGGCACGAGAATCACGTTTTCCGGCGACCGCATGGTGCGCTCGGCCGGCCAGACCCTGTGGGGCGGGAGCCTCGACGACGGCGACGCCGGCCTCGCCTGGGACTGGGTGCAGATCTCGCGCGGCGTGGTCGCCTTGGCCGACCCGATGTCGGTGGTCACGAATCTGCGCCTGCTCGGCGACGAGGGCGAGGTGCTGACGACCCTGCAGGCCTCGCGCTACCTGAATGCCCTGGTGCACGAACTGCCCTGGCAGGGCGAGATCGAACGCGCGCTGCGCGGGCTGCCGAACTGACTCAGCGCACCGCCGCGCTGCGCAGCTGGCGCGCCACATAGCCCAGCGCCAGCACCACCAGGGCCGCACACACGGCCACGGGCAGCAGGTGTTCGCCCCAGCCGATGGTCTCGCCCTTGAGCACGCGCGCCATCAGGGTCAGCTGGGCCAGTGCCGGCACCGCCAGATGCCAGGGCTCTTCGCCGTCCTGGCTGAACAAGGTGGCCATCGGCAGCAGCGAGATGCCGAGCACCACCATCGTGGCGTTGGCCTGGGCCTCCTTGAAGGTCTTGCAGCGGATCGCGATCGCCATCAGCAGCGCCGACAAGGCGCCGGCCAGGGGCAGCAGCAGGATCACGAAGCGCAGCGCCTCCGGCGCGCCAAAACGGAACAGCGCCGCCAGCGACTCGCTTTTCAGCAACCACTGGCCGGGCAGGAAGCTGAAGCACGACAGCAGCGCGATCAGCATCGCCACCACGGCCACCGCGCCCCACTTGCCGGCCACCAGGGCCGCACGCGCCGACGGGTTCATCAGCAGCGGTTCGAGCGAACCGCGCTCGCGTTCACCGGCGGTGGTGTCCAGGGCCGCGGTCAGCGCGCCGTAGAGCACCGCCATCAGCACGAAGAACGGCACCAGGGTGGCCAGCTGCGCGGCACGCGCGCCGGCATTGGCCAGGTCGCGCTCCTCCACCTGCACCGCCTCCAGCGCCGCGGGCGCCACGCCGCGCACCGCCAGGCGCAGCGTCGCCTGCTCGCGGTTGTAGCCCTGCACGAGGTTCAGCAGGCGGCGCATGCCGCTGTTGGCGCGCTGGTTGGCGCTGCTGCCGACGACCTCCACCACCGGCGGCTGGCCGCTGGCCAGCGCGGCCTCGAAGTCCGGCGGGATCACCAGCACCGGGTCGCCGAGCTTGCTGTCGTCGAGCTGCCGCTCCCAGTCCGCAGGCGCGTCCTTCAGCGTGTAGGTCTGGCGCTGCAGGTAGTTGACCAGCGACGGCCCGTGTTCGCGCCCCACCAGCACCACCTCGCGCGCCTCGGCGCGCTTCTCGATGCCGGAGACCAGGCTCGACAGCAGGACCAGCACCAGGGGGCCCATGGCCACCGAGCTCAGCAGCACCATCAGCAGGGTGCGTCGGTCGCGCAGGGCATCGACCAGTTCCTTGCGCAGCACGATGAAGGCGTCGCGCATCATGCTGCGCCCCCTGTCTGCTCACGCTTGTCGGCGCCGAAGGCCAGCTGCACGAAGGTCTCCTCGAAATCGTTCTGCCCGGCGCGGGCGTTGAGTTCGTCCACCGTGCCTTCGGCCACCGTGCGCCCATGCGCGACGAGCACCACGCGGTCGCAGAGGTAGGCCACCTCCTGCATGATGTGGGTCGAAAACACGATGCACTTGCCGTGTTCGTCGCGCAGCCGGCGCAGCGATTCGCGCAGGGCGCGGGTGGCCAGCACGTCCAGGCCGTTGGTCGGCTCGTCGAGCATGATGTTCGCCGGGTCGTGCACCAGGGCACGCGCCAGCGCGGTCTTCATGCGTTCACCCTGGCTGAAGCCCTCGGTGCGCCGGTCTAGCAGCGGCTGCATGTCCAGCATCCGGGCCAGTTCGTCGGCGCGCGCCGCGGCGGCGCCAGCCGGCATGCCCTGCAGGCGCCCGTAGTAGACGATGTTCTCGCGTGCCGTCAGCCGCGGATACAGGCCGCGCGCATCGCTGAGCACGCCCAGCCGCGCCAGCGCGGCGCGCGGCTCGCGCGCCACGTCGATGCCGTCGACGCTGCAGCGGCCGTGGTCGGGCAGGATCAGGCCGGCCACCATGCGCAGCGTGGTCGTCTTGCCGGCGCCGTTGGGGCCGAGCACGCCGGTGATCGCACCGTCGGCGGCGCGCCAGCTGACGCCGTCCAGCGCCTGCACGCTGCGCACCTTGCGCCCGAACAGACCGCCACCGGCGCTGAAGCGCTTGGCCAGCTCGCTGACCTCGATCATGAGCCGCTCCCGGCGCTGGTGTCGGACTTCGGCCGCACCGGCTGGAAGGCCGGCGGGCGTGGAATGGACTCGACGCAGCCGGTGTCGACGGCCAGCGCCTCGGCGTCGGCCTCGGCGTCGACGAAGCGGAACAGGACGTCGCGCATGCAGCCGATGGCCATCACGCCGTGGCCGGCATTGGGCACCAGGACATGGCGCGCCTTGGGGCCGAGAGCCTTCGCGGCACGCTCCCCATGCCGCGGCGGCGTCACCGGGTCGAGACCCCCGGAGAGCACGAGCACCGGCGCGGGCGCCGGCGGGATCGTGTAGAAGGCCGCCGGTACCGCGCCGCGCGGCCAGTCGGCGCAGACCTCGCGGTAGATCTCGGCGAAGCCGTCGCCCAGGTCCGGTGCCGGCCGCGCGGGGGCCTGCGCCAGGCGCGGCATGTCCTCGGCGCAGACCACCGAGAAGTGCATGCCTTCGGCGAGCTGCATCTCGCGCCTGCCGCCGCCGAGCGCGCCGGCGAGGCCGAACAAGGCCTCGAAGCGGCCCTGGGCCGCCTGCGTGATCGCCAGCGGCAACGCCGAGGCCAGCGCCGGCGCGTACAGCGGCCCGCGCAGCAGCGAAGCGGCCATGTCGGCGTTCAGGGTCAGCGACTCCGGGCGCCCGGTGACCGGGTGCACGACCGTCACCTCGCGCGGCAGGGTTGCGCGCAGGCGGCGCCAGTGATCCTGCAGCGCCGGGTAGGAGCGATCGCAGGCCGGGTCGGCCGCGCAGGCTGCGATCAGCGCGTCGAGCGCTGCCTGCGCGTCGACGGCGATGCTTGCCGGCAGCACCATGTCGGGTGGCGCCACGCCATCGATCACCGCCCGGCGCACGGTCTGCGGGAACTGGCGCATGAACTCGAGCACGGCGCGTGTGCCGTAGCTGCCGCCGACCACGTCGATCTGTTCGACGCCCAGGGCCCGGCGCACCGCATCGGCATCGGCCATCGCGATCGTCGTCGTGTACTGGCGCAGATCGCCCTGCGGCAGGGCCTGCAGCGCGATCCGGCAGCGCGCCAGGCGCGCGCGCATCGCTGCCGGGTCGACGAGCTGGCGCAGCGGCAAGGCCGGGTCGGGCGTGTCGCAGACCAGGGGCGCGCTGCGCCCGGTGCCGCGCTGGTCGATCAGGACCAGGTCGCGCCGGTTCGTGAAGCGGGCAAACAGGCGGCTCATCGGGCCGGCCAGGGCGATCGCGCTCTGCCCCGGACCGCCGGCGAAGAAGAACACCGGATCGGGATGTCTGTTGCGCGCCAGCGCCGGCAGCACGGCGTAGTGCACGTCGATGTGAACGCCGTCGGGGCGGGCCGGGTCGAGCGGGCGCGACACGCTGCCGCACAGGGCGTCGTGTTCGACGCCGGGCAGGCGGCAGGCGGTCGGCGGCGCGGCGGCTGCCGTCGCCGCCAGCGCCGGGGCCAGCGACAGCAGCAGGGACAGCGCCGTCAGCGCCGTTCTCAGGGGAGGCGGGAACATGGCGCCGGATTGTGGCCGCAGCGCTTGCGACGCCCGCCGCACCGGCGGTGAACGGCGGCGCGGCCGGCGCGAAACGGCGGGTTCGGCGCCTGAACGGTGACCCGGCCGGGCGGCCTCAGCCCGCCGCCGCGCCCGGCTTGAGGACCGCGCTGCAGGCCGGCCGCTCGTCCGCCTCCACCTTGGCGCAGACACTGTCGAGCTGGCCCTGCAGGCGCTGCAGGGCCGCGGCATGCGCGCCCTCGGCATTCCACTGCGTCAGCTTGCGCCCCATGCGCGCCAGCACGCGCGCGCTGCGGCCGCTGAAGGCGCCGGGGTCGGCGCCGGCTTCGGTGATCAGCTGGGCCGCGGTCTTCTCGATGCGCGCGCTGTCCTTGGGCGCCAGGTCGACCAGGGCGCCCAGGTAGCCGGTGCCCCACTGCAGCCTTGTGGCCGGGCCTTCGCTCTTGGCAAAGGCCTCGCCATACCAGCGCAGCGCCTCGTCGTTGCGGCCCAGCTTGCGCGCGTTGCCGCCGAGCTGGCTCATCAGGTAGTAGGGCGAATGGCTTTTTGCCAGGTTGGCCTTGAGCAGGGCGTCGCTGTCGGCCCACAGGCCGGCCTGGGCCAGGGCGTAGGCGTCGGCGGTGATCACGGCCTGGCGCTCGTAACCGTCGCGGATCTCCCGGTCGTCGCGTTGTACGTGGGCGCGCACTTGCGCAATCAGCTCGGCGGGCAGGTCAACCTTGACCGCATCCTGGGGCTGCCCCAGACGTGCCAGCTGGATGCGTCCGATCAAGGCGCCGGCCCGGTCGCCGCGCGACAGGGTCGGGTCGCGTTCTAGCCGCTGCAGGGCGGTGGCGAAGGCCGCCGCCAGCGGCGCGCGTTCGGCGCTGCCCTCGTCCGACAGGGCGCGCAGCATCTCGGGCGCGTTGTTCGACAGCACGTCGGCATGCCGGCGCGACGCGGCGGCATCGTTGAGCACGGCGGCGACGCGGGCGCGCAGCGCAGCATCGGCCTTCAGGCCCTTGCCGTCGTCGCTGGCGGCCACCGCCTTCAGCCACAGCCGGGTCGACACATCGGCTTCGGCTGCCGGTGCCTTGCGCGCGAGTTCGGCCAGCAGGTCCGGCAGTTCGGCCTCCGACACCAGGCGGTCCTGGTCGGTGTCCCAGGAATAGAAGGCGAGCATGCGCCAGGCGCCGGCGGGCAGGGGCTTGCCGGCGCGCGCATCGGCGAGCACGTCCTTGACCGGGCGCCCGCCGGACAGGCCGAGCTGGAGCACGGCCATCATGCGTTCGGGGTCGGCTTCGCCGGGCAGGCGGGTGATCTCCTGGCCGGACGGCGAGAACAGCACCACCGTCGGGTAGCCGCTGACCTTGAATCGGCTGCCCAGCTTCTGCGCGCCGGGCCGGTCACCGTCGACGTGTACCGCGACGAAGCCGAGCGAGGCCTGGGCGAAGTCCTGCCGGTTGAAGAAGGTCGCCTTGAGCTGGTTGCACGGCGGGCACCAGGTGGCGCCCCAGTACAGCAGCAGCGGTTTGTTCTGCGCCCGCGCCTGGGTGAAGGCGCGCTCGATGTCGGCGTCGGCGGCGGCGGTGAGCCAGCTGACGTTGGTGGACGGCAGACTCGGCGCGGCGAGCGCCGCCGTGCCGGCCAGCGCTGCAGCCAGCACCACGGCCCGACCCAGGGCCGACAAGGTGGTGTGCAAGGACTTCATGGTCGAAACCTCCAGGCGTTGCGGGATCGGCGGCCGGCTCAGAACCGACTGCGGGAGCCCGTCGCCGTGCACTGGGCCGGCCCCGGCCCGCAGCCGATTGTGCCGCGCAGTCGCAGGCCCCACCTGGCCGCCGGCGAGACCACGCGGGACCCGCATTCGAACGGGCCGGCCCGCAAAATCGCACGCAAGGGTTGGCTGCGCATGCGGCAGGCCCCCTTTGCGGCCGCCATTCTTCTACGATGTCGGACGTGAAAATCCGTTTCATCGTGTTGTCTTTCGGCTCAGGCGCCCCAGGGCGCAGTCTGCTGGCCTGCATCGTCGCCGCCGTCATCGGCAGCGCCGGCCTGGTCGGCGCGCCGGCCCGCGCGGCCGACCCCAAGGCCTCGCGCTTCTACGAAGACGCGCTGCAGCGCTTCGAGAAGAAGGACCTGCCGGGCGCCGTCATCCAGCTCAAGAACGCGCTGCAGATCGACAAGAGCCTGCTGCCGGTGCATGTCCTGCTGGGCAAGGTCCTGCTGGCCCAGGGCGAACTGGTGGCGGCCGAGGTGGCCCTGTCCGAAGCCCTGCGCCTGGGCGTCAACCGGGCCGAGGTCGTGGTGCCGCTGGCCCAGGCGGTGGTCAACCAGGGCCGGCCGCAGGACCTGCTGAGCGATGCACGTTTCGAGGTCGGCGGCCTGCCGCCGGATGTGCAGACCAGCCTGCTGCTGGTGCGCGCCGCCGCGGCCAGCGATGTCGGCAAGGTCGGCGAGAGCCTGCGCGCCATCGAACAGGCGCGGGCGCTCGACCCCGGCCGGCCCGAGAGCTGGCTGGCCGAAGTGCCGGTGCGCATTCGGGCGCGCGAATTCACGCTCGCCCGGGCGGCGGCCGACAAGGCGGTGGCGCTGGCGCCGAACCAGGCCGAGGCCCTGTATTCGCGCGGCCAGGTGGCCCACGCGCAGGCCGATCTGGACGATGCGCAGGTCTGGTACGGCAAGGCCCTGAAGGCTGAACCTGCGCATACCGAGGCACTCGTCTCGCGTGCCGGCCTGTGGCTCGACCGCAACCGCCTGACCGAGGCGCAGGCCGACGTCAGTGCGCTGATGCGCGGTTCGCCGGCCGAGCCGCGCGGCGCCTATCTGCAGGCCCAACTGGCCGAGCGCCGAGGGGATCTCGCGGCGGCACGCAGCGCCTACCTGAGCGTCACCAACCTGCTCGACCCGGTGCCGATGGAGTTCCTGCGCTATCGGCCGCAGCTGCTGATGCTGGGCGGGCTGTCGCACTTCAGCCTGCGCCAGTTCGAGAAGGCCGTGCCCTACCTCGAGCTTGTGCAGCGCCAGCAGCCGGGTAGCCCCGTAGCCAAGGTGCTGGCGCGCATCCAGGTCGAGCAGAAGTACGGCGAGCGCGCCGCCGAGACCCTGGCGACCTACCTGCGTGCGACGCCGGTCGACGTGCAGGCGGCCGCCATGCTGGCGTCGCTGTACATCGACCAGAAGCGCTATTCGCGCGCCGTGCAGGTCGCCCAGGAAGGGCTGCGCCAGCGTGACGACGCCGATCTGCGGGCCCTGCTCGGCCTGAGCCTGCTGGGCAGCGGCAAGGTGCCCGAGGCGGTTGTCGAGCTCGAAGCCGTGCTCGCGCGTGAACCTGGCCAGGCGCGGGCCGGCACTGCGCTGGTGGCGGTCTACCAGCAAAGTGGCCAGCCTGCCCGGGCCGCCAGGCTGGCCGGGCAGTTGCTTCGGCGCGAGCCGCGCAACGCCGGGATGCACATCCTGCACGGCCAGAACCTGGCCGCTGCCGGCGACGCCGCCGCGGCGCGCAAGGCCTTCGAGGCTGCCCTGGCCATCACCCCCGATGCGCCGCTGGCGCAGATCGGCCTGGCGCGGCTGGAGTCCTCGGTGGGTCAGGTCGACGCCGCGGTCGGCCGCCTGAACAGCGTACTCGCCCAGCACAAGGACCATCCCGAAACCCTGCTCGAACTGGCCCGGCTGGCCGAGCGGCAGAACAAGCTGGCGGATGCCCAGCGCTGGCTGGAGCGCGCCGACGACAACGCCGGCCCCGACGCGATCCAGGCCGGCCTGGCCCTGGTCGACTTTCATCTGCGCCATAGCCAGGAGGCCGGAGCCCGGGCGGCGCTGTCCCGATTGACCGGCAAGGCGCCGGACAGCCTGCCTGTCCTGCTCGCCTCGGCACGTGTCTATGCCAGCGCTGGCGACCGCTCCGGCGCACGAGCGGTGCTGTCGCGCGCCTCGGGCATGGCCGGCTTCGAACCTGCGACCCTGCTCCTGGTGGCCAGGATGCAGCAGCAGATCGGCCATCTGGCCGGCGCCGTGCAGTCGGCCGCCAAGCTGCTGGCCGAACGCCCCAGGGATCTGGACGCGCAGACCCTGATGGCGGAACTCGAGCTGGCGCAAGGCGAAACCGCGCTGGCCGAAAAGCGTGCGCGCCAGATCGTCGTCGATCATCCGCGATCCGGGGCGGGCCATGTGCTGCTCGGCGATCTGGCCCAGGCGGCGGGGCACTCGGGCCCCGCGCTGGAAGCCTTCCGCAAGGCGCAGCAGGTTGAGCCTTCTTCGCGGCATCTCGCGCGCCTTTTCATCGCCCAGCTGGGCAGCGATGCCCCGGGCGCCCAGGCTCTGGCCGAGCGCTGGCTCGACAAGAACCCGGGCGACACCCAGGTCCGGCGCATGCTCGCCGACTCGCACGCCCAACGCCAGCAACTTCCGGCCGCGAAGCGCCAGTACGAGGCGCTGCTCAGACAGCGGCCGGACGACGCCGAAGCACTGAACAACCTGGCCAACGTGCTGCTGCTGTCGGGGGCCGATGGCGCCCTGCCGCTGGCCGAACGCGCGATGGCGCTCAAGCCCGGCGCGGCGCACATCATCGGTACGGCGGGCTGGGCCGCCTTCAAGGCCGGCCAGCCCGACCGCGCCCTGCAACTGCTGCGCGACGCCCGCCTGCGCGACCCGGGCAATGCCCACACGCGCTATTTCCTGGGCACGGTGCTCGCCCAGGCCGGCCGGCGCGCCGAGGCACGCGAAGAGCTTCAGGCCGCCCTCAAGGGGAGCGAGCAGCAGAGCTTCGCCCAGGACGCCCGCGACCAGCTGGCGCGGTTGCGCTGAACATCGGCTTGTCGTCAATTTTTACAGTTGCTCGACCGCAGCCTGAATCTCGTCGCCAAGTATCTGATTCAGAAAAGAATTTTCTCCGGGCCCGGAATGTGCTTGTCTTGTCCAAAGCGGTCCGCCCACGGGACCCTGCATTGGAGCCACGCATGATCACTCTCAAGTTCCTGAAGACAATGGCCACGCTCGCGGTGGGCGCCCTGGGGGTGGCCGGCGCGGCGCAGGCGCAGTCCACATGGTCGTGGCAGATGGATCCGCCTCCGGGAACCACCACATGCACAGGAGCGTCCCCGGACAACAGCTATGGCAGCAGTTCCAACTGCACCTCCTCCAGCGGCGGCCAGATTGCCACCGTGTCGGTCTGGTCGGCAGCGCAGGGCAGCCTGGCCGAGCAGGCCAATCATGATTGGCACGGTGCCGAACTGACGCCCCAGGGGTCCAACGGGTTCGGCGCTGGCAATCGCACTGAGGGCCTGAATGCCAGCTCGCCACATCATTCCATCGACAACGTCAAGGTCAACGCCAGCGGCGCGCTTGAGTACGACTTCATGATGGTGCAGTTCAGCAGCGCCGTGATCCTCGAGCAGTTCGGTGTGGGCTGGGGCTACAACGACTCCGATGCGACCCTGATGCGCTGGACCGGCGATGCCGCCCCGACGACACAGAACAGCGGCCAGTCACTGCTCAGCACCATCGGCGCGGGCGCCTGGGCCTTCGTCGGCGACTACAGCAATATGTGCAAGAACAGCAGCGGCGCCGACACCACCGGCACCTGCGACAGCACCAAGAGCCGCCGCGACACGGGCACCGACAAGGCCTCGAGCTACTGGTTGATCGCGGCTTACAACACCACGATGAGCAGCCTGGATGCCTTCTCGTCGGAGACCGACGACGGATTCAAGGTGAACTTCCTGAAGGCCACGAGCTACGCATGTCCGGGCGGCGGCAGCCCGACGCCAGGTGGCAACTGCGGTGGTTCCAATCAGTCGCCGGTGTCCGAACCCGGCAGCATGGCGCTGGCCGCGGCGGCCTTCCTCGGGCTGGCGATCAGCCGCCGGCGCAAGGTGCTGCGGGCCTGAGCGGGGCCCATCCCGATTCGAAAGCCGGCGTTGTGCCGGCTTTCTGCCTTTCGGGCGGCATCTGGCGCTGCCGTGGAAGGCGCGACGCGGCTGAACGCAGGGTCGAAATTCCTTGAGCCCCGGGCGCTTGTCAGATGCGTACAGTGAGCGCATGTCCAAGCACCCAGCCACTTTCGCCCATCCCCGCCCCGTCGAGCGCCTGATCACCGGCCAGGCCACCCAGGACGGTGCCGGCGTCAAACTCGTGCGTGTGCTCACGCAGGATCTGCAACGCCGGCTCGACCCCTTCCTGATGCTCGATGCCTTCGGCACCGACAACCCGGGTGACTACATCGGCGGTTTTCCCGACCACCCGCATCGCGGCTTCGAGACCGTGACCTATATGCTCGAAGGCCGCATGCGGCACCGCGATTCGGCCGGCAACGAAGGCCTGCTCGGCCCGGGCGGCGTGCAATGGATGACCGCCGGCCGCGGCGTGATCCACAGCGAGATGCCGGAGCAGACCGACGGCCGCATGGAAGGTTTCCAGCTCTGGCTGAACCTGCCGGCCGCGAGCAAGCTGCGCGACCCCGGGTACCGCGACATCCCCGCCGCCGAGATCCCCGAAGTGGAGATCCCGGGCGGCCGGGTGCGCGTGATTGCCGGTCAGGCGGGCGACACCGCCGGTGCAGTGCAGCGCGAGGTCACGACGCCGCTCTTTCTCGACCTGCACCTGTCAGCCGGCGCGGTGTTCGAGCAGGCGCTGCCGGCTGCGCACAACGCCTTCGTCTACGTCTACCGGGGCAGTCTGGACATTGCCGGCACCGCGGTGCCGCGGCAGCGCATGGCGATCCTGGCCAACCGGCCGGGGGCCGACGGCGTGGCACTGACCGCGGGTGCCGACGGCGCGCGGGCGATCCTGGTCGCCGGAGCGCCACTGGGCGAGCCGATCGTGCAGTACGGGCCCTTCGTGATGAACACGAAGGACGAGATCGCGCAGGCGGTGGAGGACTTCCGCCGCGGCGCCCTGGCCTGACGCCGCCTCCCCTTACTCGACGATTTCCACACCCTTCCAGAAGGCGACACGGCCCTTGATCTGCGCCGCAGCCTCGCTCGGCTCGGGGTAGGTCCAGGCGGCGTCGGGATTCATCTCGCCGTTGACGAGCAGGCTGTAGTAGTGCGCCTGGCCCTTCCAGAGGCAGCTGGTTCGGTGGTTGCTGAAGGTCAGGTACTCGCGCTTCAGGCTGGCCTCGGGGAAGTAATGGTTGCCTTCGACGATGACGATGTCGTCGCTCTCGGCGACGGTGACGCCGTTCCACTGGGCTTTCATTGCATGCTCCTTCAGGGTTCAGCGGTCCTTGCGCAGGATGCCGATGGGGGTGGCTTCGCTGCCGACGAGGAACAGGGTGTAGACCGCGCTGGCCTCGAGGGCCTGATCCACGGCGCCCCAGACCGGGCTGCCGCGGCCGGGCGCCGTGACCGACAGCGCGCCGGCGGTGACGGCGGTCACCTGTGTCGGCAGCGAGCCGCTGCCCGGGAGCACACCGTCGGCCACCGGGTTGAAGTCCAGGGTCAGGGCCATCGGGTCGGTCAGGCCCGCCAGCCCATGCACCAGGCGCAACTTCGCACGACCCGCGACCGTGGGCCGGCGGTTGTCGTCGCTGATCCAGGCGGCCTGCCCGGCATCCGCCGGCCCGAAGACCAGCAGCGTGTAGTCCTGGCCGGCGGCCAGGGTAGCCGCGGGTGTGACGACCGGCCGGCCGTCGACGCTGACCGTGGCCGCGGCGTCGCCGGCCGGCACGCGCAGGTAGGGGCCGGCCACGGGGGCGCCGATGCCGCCCAGCAAGGTCACGCCGCCGGCGCTGGCGGTCACTGCGCCGCTGTCGGTGACACCGGCGATCACGCGCACCCGCGCTGCCGTGCCGCGCTGGATGTCGACGGCGCCGCGCTGCACCAGCACCAGGGTGTCGACCAGCACGCCACCGGCGCCGGGCGTGATCACCAGGGTCACCACCTGCCGGCTGGCCAGCGCGAGCACGGGCAGATCCAGGCGCAGGTCGTCGCGGTCGCCGGCGGCCGTCACGCGCAGGCGCCAGTTCGCGGCGTCGACGCTGGCCAGCGCCGTGCTGGTGCCGGCCTGGGCGGCTGCGTGCAGGGGCTGCGCGTCGATCAACGCCACATCGCCGGCCGTCAGGTAGATGTCGAGGTCTCCGGCGTCGGGGGCGGCGTTGAGCACGCGCAGGCGCACCTTGCCGCTGTCGGCCTCGTCGGCGTTGTCGTCGATCAGCGCCGTCGTCAGCGCGCCGCTGGCGGCATAGGCGACCAGGCTGTAGCGCTTGCCCTTGGTCAGCGCGGGCGCGGTGCTGGCCAGCGGCGTGCTGTTGCCCGCAAGGGTGAGGTCGAAGTCGGCGTCGGCCGGGGCGACCTCGGCATAGCTGGCGTCGCCGCCGAAGCCGATGCCGGCGCGCAGGCGCACGGCCTCGTCGTCGAACAGGTCGAGTGCCGCATGGTCGATGCTGGCATTGACCAGCCGGACCTGGGCCTTGCTGCCGTCCTCGCCGCCACCGCAGGCGACCACGACGGTGCCGGCCAGGGCCAGCAGGGTGATCGACAGGGCACGGCGAAGGGCAGAGGGCACGGCAGGACTTTCGGGGGGCGGCGACAGCACAAACTCTACCGCGAGCGGCCCAGCGCAGAAACCGGGGCGCCCAGGCCGATCCTTGCGCAGGGTCAGCGGGCGGACGACAGCGCGGCGTCGAGTTCCCAGCCCAGCCACCAGGACAGCGGAATCTGGTTCACCAGGGCGTCGACCTGCGCATGTTCGGTGACCCGCAGGCCGCTCAGCAGGTCATGGCTGGAGTCGAACCAGCCGCAGCCCGGCAGCTCGTCGGACACGGGCAGCGCCAACTCGGCGGCAGGTCGGCGCGGCGACGCAGCGGCACGCCGGGGCAGGCGGGGGGCAGCAAGTCGGCTCAGCAGGGGCATGGGACCTCCACGGGTTGATCGGTGTCGGCATGGTCGCGGCGCCCGCCCGTCCCGGCCATCACCCGCCGGCAGGAACGAAGAGGGAACCCCCACCCGAGGGCCCCCGCGGCGGGATGCGAAGATCACCCCATGTGTGGACGCTATGTCGTGGCCTACGACCCCGAGACCCTGGTCTCGGGGTTTTCGGTGCTGCGCGTGCCGCCGTTCCCGAAGCGCTGGAACGTGACGCCGCAGTCCGAAGTGCCGGTGGTGCAGCAGACCCGCGAGGGCGAGCGCATCGTCACCCTGATGCGCTGGGGCCTGCTGCCGCATTGGGCGAAGGACCCGGCGCTGGCGAACAAGCTCAGCAACGCCCGCGCCGAAGGCGTCTTCGACAAGCCCAGCTTCCGCCAGGCGGTGCGTCGCCGACGCTGCCTGCTGCCGGCCAGCGGCTTCTACGAGTGGCAGGCCACGCCGGGCGGCAAGCAGCCCTGGTACATCTCGCGCCGCGACGGCGCGCCCTTCGCGATGGCCGGGCTGTTCGAGGCCTGGCGCGCCAGCGAAGCCGATGATTGGCGGCTGAGCTGCTGCGTGATCACCACCAAACCGAACGCCCTGATGTCACCGATCCACGACCGCATGCCGGTGATGATCGCGCGCGAAGACTGGGCTCTGTGGCTGGCGCGTGACGTCCAGGATCCGGCCGAGATCGCGCCGCTGCTCGGTCCCTGCGACCCGTCGACGATGCGGGTCTGGCCGGTTTCGCGGGTCGTCAACCGCGGCAGCGCCGAGGGTGAGACCCTGATCGAGCCGATCGCCCAGGTCGGCTGACCCGAGATTGAGGTTGAATCAGGCGCCGAAAGGCGAGATGCCGAACAGCGCCCGGTGCGCCCAGAAAGCGAACACTGCAAAGGCCACGAGGCCGACCCCCACCGTCAGCGCCGTTTTTGCGGCGTTGCCGGCCGGGTAGAGCGTGCCGTCGGCCCGGTCGCGCGCGCGCGCTGCGCGGAAGTCCAGCACCGCCCAGAGCAGGAAGCCGCCGAAGAGCAGCAGGTCGGCCAGGGTGTTGTTGGCCAGCAGATGCGCCAGGGCCCAGAGTTTGATGGCGAGCACCATCGGATGGTGCAGTCGCGCCTTCAGGCTGTTGCCGGGCACGTAGGCGGCGGGCAGCAGCACGAAGGCCAGCAGCACCAGCAGGGAGGCCAGATGGCGCGTCCAGACCGGCGTTTCCCAGAGCACGACGGGCGCCAGCCGGGCCTGGCCATAACCCCAGACCAGCAGGACGAAGCCGACCAGGGAGAGCACCGAGTACAGGCCCTTCCAGGGGCCTTCACCCAGGCGCGCAAGCATGCGCCGGCGCCAGGGCTCGGCGACGATGCGCACCGAGTGCACACCCAGGAAGAGCACAAGGCCGAGGATCAGCAGCGTCATGGTCGGTTTCCGAAGGGCAGTGCGCGACTGTAGCCCCGGCACTCGTTATGCTGCGCGCCACCATGCCCGATCCCACCCCATCCGACGACCGACTGCACTGGGAGGACTTCCCTGTCGGCTCGGTCCACCCCTTCGGCAGCGTCACGCTGACGCGCGAGGCCATCGTCGAGTTCGCGCGCCAGTTCGACCCGCAGCCCTTCCACCTGGACGAAGAGGCCGCCAGCGGCTCGCTGTTCGGCGCGCTGTGCGCCAGCGGCTGGCAGACCTGCGCGCTGACGATGCGCATGATGTGCGACGCCTACCTGAACCGCAGCGTCAGCCTGGGTTCGCCCGGGATCGACAACCTGCGCTGGCTGAAGCCGGTGTTCGCCGGGGACACCCTGCGCGGCACGATGACGGTGATCGAGGCGCGGCCGATGGCCAGCCGCCCGCAGGTGGGTCTGGTGCTGCAGCGCTGGGAGGTGGTCAACCAGCATCACGAGCCGGTGATGACGATGCAGGGCTGGGGCATGCTGGGGCGCCGGGAGCCCGGGGCGGCCGCGCAGAGTCCACCGCAGCCCGGCTGACGACCGCGTTGCCGGACAATCGCGACTTCTTCTCACCCATCCTCGACTTCCGAACGCCATGAAGCTCACGCCCCGACTGCTTGCCGCCTTGCTCGCGTCCACGCTGGCCTGCGCCGGCGCCGCGCAGGCGCAGAACACCGAACCGAAGGTTCTCAACGTCTATAACTGGGCCGAGTACATCGGCGAAGACACCTTGAAGGACTTCGAGAAGGAAACCGGGATCAAGGTCCGCTACGACAACTACGACACCAACGAGATCCTGCACGCCAAGCTGGTGGCCGGGAAGACCGGCTACGACATCGTGGTGCCGGGCGCGCATTTCGCGAAGGCGCAGATCCAGGGCGGGCTTTTCCAGAAGCTCGACCGCTCGCTGCTGCCGAACTGGAAGAACCTGGACAAGGCCCTGCTCGAGCAGCAGCAGAGCGTCGACCCGGGCAACCAGTATCTGGTGACCTGGATGTGGGGCTACATCACGGTGGGCATCAACACCAAACAGGTCAAGGCCGCGCTCGGCGGCCTGCCGATGCCGGCCAACCCCTGGGACCTGATCTTCAAGCCCGAATACGCCGGCAAGCTCAAGAGCTGCGGCATCAGCGTGCTCGACTCGGCCTCCGAGGTGCTGCCGGTGGCGATGATCTACGCAGGCCAGGCGCCGTACAGCAAGAACGCCAGGGACTACGAGGCGGCGCGCAAGGTGCTGATGACCGCGCGGCCCTATGTGACGCGCCTGTCCTCGTCGGGCTACATCGACGAGCTGTCCAAGGGCGAGCTGTGCGCCGTGATGGGCTACTCCGGCGACATCAACATCGCGCGCAGCCGGGCCATCGAAGGCAAGACCGGGCAGGACATCCAGGCCCTCATCCCGCCGAGCGGCGGGACGCTGTTCTTCGACTCGATGGCGATCCCGAAGGACGCGCCGCACCCGAAGAACGCGCACATCTTCATCAACTACATCCTGCGCCCCGAGGTGCACGCTTCGCTGAGCAACCAGGTCTTCTACGCCAACCCGAACGCGGCCTCCAAACCCTTCGTCAAGAAGGAGGTCGCGGACAACCCCACCGTCTTCCTGTCGCCCGAGGACCTGAAGAAGATGACCCCGCCCGACGCCGTGCCGCAGGACATCCGCCGCCTGCAGACGCGCATCTTCACCAGCTACAGGGCGAACGTGAAATGAAGCCCCCACGCGCCCTGTGGGCGCTGCGATGAGCACCGACGCCGAGGTCCTGGGCTTCTGGTTCGGCCCGCCGCCGCTGGCGACGCGGGCCGAATGGTTCCGCAAGGATCCGGCCTTCGACGACGCCATCCGCGCACGCTTCGGCGATGCCGTTGACGCAGCCATCGACGGCCGCCTGCCCATGCCCGAAGGCGCCGAGGCCGTGCTGGCGCGGCTGATCCTGCTCGACCAGTTTCCGCGCAACCTGTTCCGCGGCCAGGCCCGCGCCTTTGCCGGCGATCCGGCGGCGCTGGCCCTGGCGCTGGACCTCATCGACCGTGGTGATGAGCGCAGGCTGCACCCGCTGCAGCGCTGGTTCGTCTTCCTGCCGCTGGAGCACGCCGAAGACCTGGCCTTGCAGGACCGCAGCTGTGCACTCTTTGCCGAACTCGCCGCCGAATGCCCGGACTTCGCCGGCGCGCTGGACTACGCCGAACGCCACCGCGACGTGATCCGCCGCTTCGGCCGCTTCCCGCATCGCAATGCGGCGCTCGGGCGCGAGAGCAGCGCCGAGGAACGGGCCTACCTGGCGACGCCGGGCAGCGGGTTCTAGTCTTACTGTGTTAGCAAAATCAAGGCATTATGCGCACTTCTTCAAGCAAGA
>CAZWUR010000070.1:819-22878 GCA_964637205.1 uncultured Rubrivivax sp. | reverse complement strand
CTGCGCATCGGCATGCCGCTGCAGACCGACCCGACGGTGATCTACGGCCTGGGCGAGGCCTTCGACGGCAATCTGCGCAAGCGCGACCTGCAGGCCGACGGCCCCTACAACAGCTATCTGCGCGGCGGCCTGCCGCCGTCGCCGATCGCGATGCCCGGCCTGGCCTCGATCCAGGCGGCGTTGAACCCGGCCGACAGCAAGGCGCTGTACTTCGTCTCCCGCGGTGACGGCACGAGCGAGTTCAGCCGCACGCTGGACGAGCACAATCGCGCGGTGAACCGATACCAGCGAGGCCGGCGTTGAGCGCATCCGAATCGACCGGCCGTTTCATCACCGCCGAAGGCATCGACGGCGCCGGCAAGACCACCCACCTGGACGCGGCCGAGGCCTGGCTGCTCAAACGTGGCCAGACCGTGCTGCGCACGCGCGAGCCGGGCGGCACGGCGCTGGCCGAAGCATTGCGCGAACTGCTGCTGCACCAGGCGATGGACCCGCTGACCGAAGTCCTGCTGGTCTTTGCCGCCCGGCGCGACCATCTGCGCGAAGTCATCGAACCGGCCCTGGCGGCCGGCACCTGGGTGCTCTGCGACCGTTTCACCGACGCCACCTTCGCCTACCAGGGCAGTGGCCGGGGATTTGACCTCCGGGTGCTGGCCACGCTCGAAGCCTGGGTGCAGCAGGGCCGCCAACCCGACCTGACCCTGTGGTTCGACGTCGACCCGGCGGTCGCCGCCGCGCGCCGCGCCGCGGCGCGCGAGCCGGACCGCTTCGAGGCCCAGGGCCTGGCCTTCTTCAAACGCGTGCGCGACGGTTATGCCGCACGCGCCGCCGCTGAACCGGCTCGTTTTGCGCGCATCGAAGCGGCCGGGACACCGGCGGCCGTGGGCGCTGCGCTGCTGGACGTGCTCGAGGCGCGCGCCCGATGGTAGGCGCGGGCGACAGCGCCGGCCGCCTGCCGCTGCCCTGGCTGGCCGCGCCGCTGGCCGCGGCCATGGCGCAGCCGGGACATGCCCTGCTGCTGGTCGCGCCGCCCGGTCTCGGCGCGCTCGACTTCCAGCTCAGCCTGGCCCAGGCCTGGCTGTGCGAGGGCAGCGTGGTCGCCGGCATACCCTGCGGCCACTGCGCCAGCTGCCACTTCGTGCAGGCGCACACCCACCCGGACCTGAAGCGCCTGCTGCCCGGCGTGCTGGCGCTCGAACGTGGCTGGGCCACCGAAGACGAAGTCACCAACGGCGGCCGGCACAAGCCGCGCAAGTGGATCCCGATCGACGAAGCCCGCGCCGCCCTGGCCTGGCTGGCGATGACGCGCTCGCGCAGCCGCGGCAAGGTGGTGCTGCTGCACCCGGCCGAGGCCCTGCTGCCGGCCGCGGCGAATGCGCTGCTGAAGGCGCTCGAGGAACCGCCGGCCGGCGTGCGCTGGGTGCTGTCGTGCAGCGACCCGGAACGCCTGCTGCCCACCGTGCGCAGCCGCTGCCAGCGCCTCGTGCTGCCGGCGCCGACGGCGGCCGAGGGCGCCGCCTGGCTGGCCGGGCAGGGCGTCGCGGCCCCCGAGGCCCTGCTCGCCGCCAGCGCCGGCCGTCCGCTCGACGCGCTGGCCCTGCACCGCGCCGGGGTCAACGCCGCGGCCTGGGCGGCGCTGCCGGCGGCGCTGGCGCGCGGCCAGACCAGTGCATGGTCTGGCTGGCCGCTGCCACGCGCCATCGACGCCTTGCACAAGCTCTGCCACGACCTGCTGCTGCACGCCAGCGGCGCCGCGCCGCGCTACTTTCCGGCCGGGTCCCTGCCCACGCCGCGCGGCGGCGTGGCCCCGCTGCTCGACTGGGCGGCCGAGTTGAACCGCGTGGCGCGCCAGGCCGAACATCCGTGGAGCGAAGCGCTGCTGCTCGAGGCCCTGGTCAGCCGCGGCAGCAGCGCCTTGGCTACACTGAAGCGATGAGCACCAGTCTTCCGCAGGCCGCGGCCGGCCGCCCCAGCGTCATCCAGCTCGTGTTCCGCGAGAAGGGTGCGCTGTACGCGGCCTACATGCCGGTGCTCACCGACGGCGGCCTGTTCGTGCCCACCGCGCGCGAGTACCGTCTGGGCGACGACATCTATCTGCTGCTGTCCCTGCCCGACGACCCGCAGCGCTACCCGGTGGCCGGCAAGGTGGCCTGGATCACGCCGTCCAACGCCTCGGGCGGCCGCACCCAGGGTGTCGGCGTGCGTTTTCCCAACGACGAGAAGACGCGCCAGCTGAAGATCAAGATCGAGGAGATCCTCGGCACGTCGATCTCCTCGGCCAAGCCGACGCAGACGCTGTAGGCCCCGCTGGGCCGCGCAGCCCGGACGCTCCCCCGATGTACGTCGATTCCCACTGCCACCTGAGCGCCCCGGACTTCGCGGGGCGCATCGCGGAGATCCGTGCCGCGATGCACGCCGCCGGCGTGACGCGCGCGCTGACCATATGCACCACCCTCGAGGAGTTCGAGCAGGTGCATGCCCTGGCCACCCACCACGCCGACCTGTGGTGCAGCGTCGGCGTGCACCCGGACAACGAAGGTGTCGCCGAGCCGACGCTGGACGATCTGCTGACCCGGGCGGCGCGCCCGCGCGTGGTTGCGCTCGGCGAGACCGGGCTCGACTACTACCGGCTCAACGGCCGCAGCGTCGAGGACATGGCCTGGCAGCGCGAACGCTACCGCGTGCACATCCGCGCCGCGCGCGCCAGCGGCCTGCCCCTGGTGGTGCACACGCGCAGCGCCAGCGACGACACGCTGGCGATCCTGCGTGAAGAAGGCCAGGGCGCCGTGCGCGGGGTCTTCCACTGCTTCACCGAAACGCAGGCAGTGGCCGACGCGGCGCTGGCGCTGGGGTTCCACATCTCGTTTTCCGGCATCCTGACCTTCCGCAACGCCGAGGCCCTGCGCGAGGTGGCGCGCCGCGTGCCGCTGGAGCGCTGCCTGATCGAAACCGACAGCCCCTACCTGGCGCCGATGCCCTACCGTGGCAAGACCAACCAGCCGGCCTATGTGCCCTACGTCGCGGCTGAGCTGGCGCGGCTGAAGGGCCTGCCGGTGGAAGAGGTGGCCGCCGCAACGAGCCAGAACTTCGCCCGCCTGTTCGGCCTGCCTGACCCGGAACAAAGTTCATGAATCACTTCAAAATACTGCTCTATCTTGTTATGAGTATTGGAGTTTCGTCGGCATTTGCCGGCGATGCCGAAGATCTGTTCAAGGCCGCCGAGATCGACGCGCCACAGATGCTGAAGCAGGCCTTGCAGCGCGGTGCCGACCCCAACCAGACCGACCCGAACGGGCAGGTGGCACTCTTCGTGGCCCTGCGCAGCGAGTCGCTGCAGGCTGCCGAGGCCCTGCTGGCCCACCCTGGCATCCAGATCGACGCGGCCAATGCAAACGGCGAAACCCCGCTGATGATGGCCGCCCTGCGCGGGCAGATCGCCTGGGTGCGGCGCCTGCTGGACCGCGGCGCCAAGGTCAATCGCGAGGGCTGGACACCGCTGCACTACGCCGCGGCCGGGCCGTCGGTGCCGGTGATCGAACTGCTGCTGGCGCGCGGTGCGGCCCTCGACGCCCGTTCGCCGAACGGCACCACGCCGCTGATGATGGCGGCCCGCTACGGCACCATCGACGCCGCCGACCTCCTGCTGGCCAAGGGGGCCGACCCGGCGCTGCGCAATGAGCGTGAGTTGCAGGCACAGGACTTTGCCGCCGCCGCAGGGCGCGAAGAATTGGCGTCGCGCCTTCGGCCACGCTGACAATCGTGTCGGAATCCCGCTGACACGAACTGTGGCGGCAGGATGACTACCCGCTCGCGCCTTGCATGCCTACATTGGCCCCATCGAATGCGTTTTGATGGAGTGCCGACGATGAATACCGAATCCGTGGTCCAGAATCCCTTCATGCTGATGCTCAGCCCGGAACTGGTCCTCGCGGCCATGGAGCGCTCGGAAAAGCTCGGCCGCCTCAACCGCCGCCTGTGCCAGCCGCTGGATCGGCAGATGCCGGTGCCTGCGGCTGTGGACGACGTCTCCGACGCCGACGACGTCCGCCACGAGGCCTGAAGACCGACGCGCGAGCGGGTGGCGCCCGCATCGCGCGTCGTCAATCCCTTGGCCGCGCCAGCCGACGACGGCATCCGGCAGGGCGCCAGATCGTCAGGGGTAAAAGCGGTAGAGCTGTACGCCGTTGCCGATGCCGCCGTTGTTGCTGTTGGTCTCCAGCACCAGGCCGACCACCGGCGAGCTCGGCGTCGAAAGGGCCGCGGCCAAGGTGCCGGTCGGGGTCGGGCGGGCAATCAGCAGTTCGGGCGCCAGCGCGCTCCAGGCGCCGGGTGATCCGCGCAGCACACCGACGATCGTGCCCAGCGCATAGGCCAGCGTCGGGCCATTGCCGCCGGGCAGCAGGGTCACGCCCTTGAGCACCCTCGTCGAGTCGTCCGCCACCAGCACCGTGCCATCGACTGAGCCGTAGGGCACCCAGTCGGTGCCGTTGCAGCTGTGGGTGATCACGCGGTGCGCGTCGTTGCTCACGCTGGCCACCACCGCCGTGCCGTCGGCGCCGCGATACAGGCCGAAGCCGAAGGTGCGGTTCGGGTAGCCATGGCCGCCGGCTTCGGCCACGGCGCCGCACAGGGGCTGCCAGCCGGTGCCCGTCTGCTCGACCACGCGCAGGGCACCTTCGCCGTCATTGGCCGTCCCCGGTGCAAACAGAACCGTCGCCCGCCCATCGGCCTGCAGGGCCAGACGAGGGACCAGGTCGCCGGTGCCGCCGCCCACGCCGTCAATGAAGTCACCGGCCCAGGGGCCGCTGCTGGCACGATCCATCCGTTTGAGGGCCAGCCGGGCCGACGTGCCCTGAACCTCCATCCACACCACCACGATCTCGGTCCCGGCCACGGCCAGTTGCGGCTCGGCCACGATGGCGCTGTCGCCGCCCATGGCCAGGTTGTCGGCCAGGTCGACCCAGTGCAGGCCGTCCCATTCCGCCACCCGGATGCGGTGGTTGTTCTCCGACCAGGCCAGCACCGGTCGGCCGTTGGACTGCACCGCCAGGGACGGCGAAGCGGCGCTGCTGAAATCGCTGTTGACTGGCGAATCCAGCACCTGCCACTGCACGCCGTCGAAGCGCCGCACGACCAGCTGGTTCTGCTCGCCCAGAGGGTAAAGATGAGCCACCAACGGCCAGCCGGCGCTGTCGGTGGCCACCGCGGGCGCGAACGTCGCGCTGTCCCAGGGTGCTGCCTCCAGGGGCCGCCATTCCTGGCCGCCGGGCGATGCGGTGAACGTCGCACTGCAGGCCCGATCGGCGGTCATCGACACCGCCACGGTCAGCGCACGGCCGCTGCAGCCCGGGGCGCCGTTCCAGCTCACGTCCGTGCCCGGCGCCGGCTGGGCGCTCAGGGTCACGGCCGTATTCAGCGGGTAGATTTCGCTGCAGTCGCCAGGGCAGCCGATGCCGGGTGGATCGCTGAGCACCATGACGACGCCGGCCACGGCCAGGGTCAAGGTGGCGTCGGTGGGCAGCAGGGCAAAACTGGCGGTGCAATGCAGATCCGCGGCCAGCAGGACACTGGCGCCGCAGCCGGCATCGCCGCCCCAGACCACGCTGCCGTAGCCAGCTGCGGGCGTGGCGGTCAGCGTCAGCCGGGTGCCTGCGGACACGGTCTCGCTGCAGTCACTGCCGCAGTCGATGCCGGGCGCGGTGATGTGGCCACTGCCGTTGACGGTCAGGGTCAGCGTGGCGAGGGTGGCGGTGCCCGGGGCGCCGAACATGGCGTTGCAGCTCTGAGCCAGGCCGTTGTTGCCGCCCAGGCCAAGGGTCAGTTTCATCCGTAGGGGGTTGGCGGTGCCCTCGCAATACAAGCCAAAGCTGCCGCTCCAGCCCAGAAAGTCGCCGCCACCTTCCACCGGCGCCGCGGTCAACTCCACGGTCTGTTCCTGGAGGAAATCAGCGCTGCATCGGCCCGGGCAATCGATGGCCGCCGGGTCGCTCGTCACCCGGCCGGGGTTGTCCAGGGCCACGCTGAGGTGAATCGGCGGCAAGCCCAGCTGTAGCGCCATCAGGGCGAGCTGCGTGCTGCCAATCCATTCGGGAACGGGCTTGAGGTAGCCGATCACGGTCAGCCCCTGGCGGTCGGCCGCGACGTCGAAGTCGTCCACCACGGCATCGTCGGCCACCGGCAAGGCGGCCTGCCAGCCATCGCCGGCCAGGTATTGGTGCACGCGCAATCGTGTCCCCGTATCGGCGACCACAAGAGCGTAGTTGCCGCGGCCGTCGGCGGCGATGCGCATCCGCGGCCGGGCCGCACCGAGGTCGGTGGTGGCCGACCAGACACCCTGCACCAGCCGTGCGGCCCGGGCATGTCCGATGTGGGTGTCGATCCACACGACCAGCGCCGTGCCGTCGTCGCTCATCGCTGCCGCCGCCACCTGGGCGCCGGCCGTATCGGGCGCCCGGTCAAGGGCCTGCCAGCCGGTCTGCGGGTGATACAGCGCCCCTTCGACACCAGCGGGCGTGGACCACAGCGCGAGGCTGGTCACGGCACCCGGGCTGTCCGGCCGGGCGCGCACCAGCAGCGGCGGCGCGTTGCTGGCCGGCGCCAGTGTTTGCGGCAGCAACCATTCCTGTGCCGTGCTGTCGAAAACGTTGGCCAGCACCGCGCTGTCGGCCTGGCGCTGCCACACCGCCAGCATCACGCCGTTGCCAACGCTGAGTTGGCCACTGTCGCGGCTGGCTTGCGCGCTGCCGGGTACGTCCAGAGGGCTCGTCCAGCGGCCGTCTCCATCCAGCTGCAGCGTCTGCATTGCGCTGCCGAACAGCGGCCGGTAGAGCACGATCGCATGGCCCTGGCCATCGGGCTGCAGATCGAGCAGGTCTTCGGCGGGCGCATTTTGCGTGTGAACGCAGGCCGTAAAGCTGAGCGCAGGTTTGGCACAGAAGTGCAACTGGCCGTCGAAGGACAAGGTATCGACGGTCCAGTGATAGGTGTTGTCGGCCGTGATCAAGTAGGTGCCGCGGGCTTCGCCGACGCCGACGACCGACGTATCCCGGCGCATTCGGCCGTAGATGCTCTGGGTGGAGACGTCGATGCTCAGCGACTCACCGTTGTTCGTCTGGTTTCCCCCTTCGACCAGGACGACGACGCGATCACCCACCACGGACAGGCCATCGGCGGCAAACCGGACCTGCACCTGCGATGTCAGCAGTCCGACCTGTTCAACTGCCGGGGCGGGGCTGGGTTCACAGCCGACCAGGGCGACCGCCGCCAGCAAGATCGCCAGCCGCGCGGCTGAGCGGCGCCTCATGCCAGCCCCCGATGCGGCCCAGCGACAGCCGCCGCGCGCCGCCCCCAGCATCGCCGCAGCACCAGCAGCAAGCCGACCGGCAGCAGCCAGGCGGTGGCGGGCTCGGGCACCGGCGGTGCCACCAGGACCTCGGTCAAGGCACCGTCCGGCGCCGTGAAGCCGATGTGCGCGGTGTGGCCGAAGTCCGCCACCATGGCCGCGGCCACCGAGGTGCCGTCGAGCACACTCTCGGCGCTCAGGGTCCAGCGCACGCCGAACAGGTTGTTTGCCGGGACGATGTAGGCGTCCTCCAGCAGTTCGCTGTACTGCACGTCGAGGTTCAGAACGTGGATGCCTGAGCCGGGTGGCGTCACGTCCTGCACGGCGTCGTCCCAGACGCCGGCGGCGGTGGCGCCGCTGGCGAAGGTGGACCACTGCATGCCCGGCCCGTAGCCGGCCCAGTCGATGCGCGCCGAGACGGCAAAGATCGGGCTCGTCACCTGGCCCGCGAGGTCGACGATGTCGAGCCGGAACTCCATCCGCGTCCAGATCGGGCCCGGCAGTTCGGCAAACACCAGCCTGCCCTCCAGGACACCGTTGAGGAAGGGCGTGAAGGTCAGCGGCGTGTCGGCGGCGTGGTTCTGGAAGTAGTTGGTCGTCGACGCCTGCGCGCTGGCACGGTAGTGCGGCGTGAGACCGACTTCGAACGAGGTGTAGCCGGAGGCAATGGCCGTGGCATGCAGGTCAGCCGCGGTGGCGGTGGCGTCGGCCTCGCTCGACGGCAGGTCGCTCGGAATGACCGCCGTCGCACCCGCCGTGGCCCGCGGTGCACCCTGGCTGCTCCAGCCGCTGGCACGAACGGCGTGCCAGCTGGTCGGCCGGCCGTCGCCCGGCATGACGTCGAGCAGCACGTCGGCGGTATAGGTGGGCGGGCCCACCGGCGGCACCTGGCCGGCGGCGCTGCCAGCGGCGAGCGTCGACATGAGTGCGGCCAGGGTGGTCAGGCAGCGGAAGTTGCGACGGGTCATCGGGTGCTCCTGGGGTCGCCGCGCCGGCAATGTGTCGGCAGGCCATGGCGCAAGCGTCGGGCCATGCCACCGACAGATGACCGACCGATGCAGCACATCGGCCCGCCATCGGGGCACCCTGCGGCCTTCGATCTAGGGGTCTGGCCGTTCCCGGCCTGTCAGAGCAGCCCGGCGCAGTCGGCCGGCGGCGCCTGGCGCCACGGGCTGTCGGCCGCCCAGGTGGCGGCCAACGACGCCATCGCTTCGCCAGTTGCACCATCGCCGGACATCGCCAGCAGCACATGCGAGCGCAGGCGCAAGGGGTGCCCGACCGGCAGGGCACCGTCGAAGGTACTGCGCGCCGCAGCAAATTCAGGGCGTGCCGCGGCCGCGTCACCACCGAGCAGACGGGCGCAGCCCAACGCATCGTGCAAGGCGGCAGATTCGATGATGTCGTCGGCGGCCCCCGGCGCGTCCTGCAACGCCTGCAAAGCCGTCAGTGCGGCATCGACACGGCCGGCGCGCAGCCGGGTCTCGGCCCGTTGCCGCTGCGCCCGGCGCAGCACTTCGCTGTCGGCCGCAAAACCAGCCGCCTGCAGGCCGCTGACCGCTTCATCCAGTGCCTGCAGGGCCTCGGCCGGCCGGCCGGCGCGCGATACGGCCTGGCCCCAGGCCTGGCGCGTCAGCGCACGCAACGCCCCGGGGGCCGAAGCCGGCAACACGGCCATGGCCACATCGGCCGCTGTCAGCGCAGCCTGCGGGCGGCCGAGGCCGACCTCGGCGGTGGCCAACGCCCGCCATTGCGAGGCATGTTCGGTGTCGGCGCCGGCGCCTGTGGTCAGCGCGTGCAGCAGCGTGGCGGCTTCGGCATGGCGCCCGAGATCGTTGCGCAACGCCGCCTGCAGCAGGTCGAGCCGGTTGCGGTTCATGGCCCGGATCGGTCGGTCGCCGACCAGCCGCTGCGCCCGCTCGACGGCGGCCAAGGCTTCCGGGTACAGACTCAGCTCGCGTGCCAGGGTGGCTTCGGCTTCGAGGGCCAGGGCCAGCTCGGAATCGCCCGCTCCGGCCGCTTCGGTGTCCCGGACCATCGCCCGCGCATGCACCAGCGCGTCGGCGTGGCGCCCGGTCCAGCTGTCAATGGCCGCCAGCGCGTAGTGGGCATGGGTGCGCGCGCCGGCACAGCCCGGACCGGGACGCGTACAGGCCGCCAGCGCCTGTTGCGCCAGCGCCGGTGCACGTTGGGCGTCGCGGCCGATGAGCGTGCGCGCAAGCACGGCACGTGTGCGGTTGAGCGCCGGGTCGTCGGCCGGCGCATGCGCCTGCAGCAGCGCCAGCGCTTCTTCAAGCACGGCCTGCGACCGTTCGGGCTGCTGCAGCCGGAAGTACACGCGGCCAAGTTCACCGAGCAGTTCGCCGCGCAGGCGCGGCTCGGCGGCCCATTGCAGCCGGGCGCGCGCAACGGCGGCGTCCAGGATGTCCAGCCCGCTGACCTCGGCCCGGCCCTGCAGCGGTTCGGCATCGTCGAACATGGCGAAGACGAACTCGCCGACGGCGTCGGCGCGTTGCTGCTGCGCCGCGGCTTCCTGCGCCTGCTGCCAGGCCGTCGCGCCGGCCGCCAGCACGGCCACGGTGCCGGCGGCCAGCACGCTGCTGGCGACGCGGTGGCGCCGCACCAGCAGGGCCAGACGCTGCCACGCCGGCACGCGGCGGGCCAGGATGGGCTGGTCGTCGAGCCAGCGGCGCAGGTCCTGGGCGAATCGGTCGGCTGACGCGTAGCGGTCGGCCGGCGCCTTGTGCAAGGCCTTCAGCAGGATCGTGTCGAGGTCGCGCGACAGGCCGGGTGCGCGCGGAGCCTGCTCCGTCACCGCGTGCATCAGTTGCGCCACCGACGTGGTGTCGGCGTCATACGGCGAGCGGCCGCACAACAGTTCGTAGAGCACCACACCCGCGGCGTAGACGTCGGTGGCGGCGCCGATGGCCTGGCCCAGCACCTGTTCCGGCGCCGCATAGCGCGGCGTCAGCACGGCGCCGGCGTCGCGCGTGAGCTCGGTGCCGCCCGGGTCGTCGTCGAGCAGCTTGGCGATGCCGAAGTCCAGCAGCTTCACCTGGCCCCGGGCGTCGACCAGGATGTTGGCCGGCTTGAGGTCGCGGTGCACCACCATTTGTGCATGGGCATGCGCCACCGCCTGCAGCACCTGCAGGAACAGCGCCACGCGCTGGCGCGTCGTCAATGCCTGGTCGGCAGCGTAGGCGGTGATCGGCACACCGGCCACGGCCTCCAGGACCAGGAAGGGCTGGCCGTCGGCAGCGATGCCGGCGTCGAAGAGCTGGGCGATATGCGGGTGCTGCAAGGCCGCCAGCACATCGCGTTCACGCGCAAAACGCTCGGCCAGCACACCGACCGGATGCAGCCACAGCGGCAGCTTCAGCGCCACCTGGCGGCGCAACTGGCCGTCCGCACGTTCGGCCAACCAGACCACGGACATGCCGCCGCGCCCGAGTTCACGCAGCAGCCGCCAATCGCCCAGGGTGTCGCCGGCCTGGCGGCCAGGCAGGCCCGCAACGCTGCCGGCGGCTTCGGCCAGCGGCGCACCGAGACGGCGCGACACGGCGTCGTCCTCCCTGGCCTGCAGCAGCCGCTGCACCCGCAGCCACAGGATCTGATCGGTCGAGTGCAGGGCCATGAGCCGCGTCTGGCGCGTCGTGGCGTCGGCGTCGAGCAATTCGTCCAGCAGTGCCAGGGCCCGCCGGTCGATCGCTAGCGAGGGCGGCGGCGCGTCGGTCACGGCGCAACGTCCAGCAACTCGTGCAGGAAGGCCCTGGCGCGCTGCCAGTCGCGCTTGACCGTGGGTTCTGACACCGCCAGGGCGGCGGCGATGGCGCTGACCTCCATGCCCATCACGGCGCGCATCTCGGCCACCTGGAGCAGCCGCGGGTCGGCCCGGCCGAGGCGCTCGAAGGCCTGGTTCAGCGCCAGCAATTGTTCCGGCCGGCCACCGGCCAGGTCCGCCAGTTCGCCGGCCAGCGTCAGCGGCATCAATTCGGCGTGGCGCTTGGCGCGCAGGCGTTCACGCGCCATGTCGACGAGCAAGGAACGCATCGCCCGCCCGGCATAGGCCATGAATTCGCCGCGCGAGCCGAATTGCAGGTCGTCGCGATGCTGCAGGCCCAGGTAGAGCTCGTGGGCCAGGGTCATCGTCGACAGCGGCGCGGTTTCGCGCGCCAGCCGGGCCCGCGCCATGCGCAGCAGTTCGGGGTAGGCGGCCGCGAACGCCTCGGCCCAGGACTCGGCCATCGGATCTCCCTTGGTGCCGGCACAGGATAGAACAAGGCCGGCCCGGCGTGATCCCCCAGGCCCGCCGAAGTCGCTTTCTCCTGTAGAGCCCATTCGAACACGTCAGGAGCAGCACCAGATGCCTGTGATGTCGAGCCCCACGACGGCTGCCGGCGCGGCGCATGTGACCATCCCCGACACCCGCGGCCGCCTGTGCCGGCAGCGCCTGCTGCGGCGGCTGGGCGATCGCTGCGGGCAACCGGCGGCGGTGGCGGTATGGATCGGCGCGGTCTCGGGCATGGGCAAGACGACGCTGGCGGCCAGCCACGCGGCTGCGGCGGCGGCTTCAGTCTGGCTGCGCCTGGACGCCGGCGACGGCGATCCGGCCAGACTGCTGCACCATCTGCACGAAGCCTGCGCCCGGGGGCAGGGCGTGCGACAGGGCAGGGCACAGACGGCAAGCGCCCTTGCACCACCGAACGCGGCGCCGTCGCTGTGGCGCGAGCAGGTTCGAGCGCTGTTCGCCGCGCTGCCCGCAGGTGCGGTGCTGGTCCTCGACGACGTGCAGGCGGTCGACGAAACGCGGATCGGCCCGCTGCTGGCCGAGCTGGTCGACGAAATGCGTGCCGATCAGTGCCTGCTGCTGCTGTCGCGCAGGCCGCCGCCACCAGCGCTGTTGTCTCAGCAGGTGGCGGGCAGGCTGGTCCGCCTGCCCGCCGCCGAACTGGCCTTCGATGCCGACGAAGCGCGCTGCTGGGCCTTGCACCATGCTTGCCCGACCGCTGCCGATCTGTTGTCAGAGAGCGCTGGCTGGCCGCTGGCCGTGGATCTGCTGGCGCGCGGGCAGGGCCCGGATGTGGTGCAACAACTGCTCGACCAGCTGCTCTGGCCCGCCTTGCCGTCGGCGACGCAGGCCGCGCTGCTGGCGGCGGCCTGGCGGCCGTGCCTGTACGCCGACGACGCACCACCCGCAGCGCTGGACGGTCTGGCCGCGTTGACCCCGTTCGTCGAACGCCTCGAAGGTGCACCGCCTCGCTGGCGCCTGGCGCAGTCTTTTGCCGTCCACCTGCAACAGCGCATGCGGGTACAACTTGGCGGCGCGGCGCTGGCGTCCACACTCGCCGCGACCGCCCGCCGCCTGCAACAGCGTGGCGACGATGTGTCCGCCTGGCCGCTGTGGTGCGAAGCGGCCACGCTGGACGCGGCCCACTGGCCGGCTGCCGAAGCCTGGTTGTGCCGTCACGCCGCGGCCTGGCTGGCCGCCGGCCGCCACGCACAATGGCGCGCGGCCGCCGAACTGGTGCCGCCGGAAAGCCGCAGTGGCGTGCTCTGGGCCGGGATGGCGCAGGCCGAGCTGACGCGCGATCCGGCGGCTGCGCGGGCGCTGGCCGACCGCGCGCTGGCACTGCTGCCAGCCGATGACGTGGGCCGGCGCGTGGCCTGCCTGAGCCTGGCCATCGGCAGTCATTTCCAGACCTTCGACGACACCCAGCCCCTGGCCGCGCGGGTGCAGGCACTGGAGGCCATGGGCGTCACCGCGGAACGGCACGATGCCCCGGCCGGCGAACGCGCGACGGTGGCAGTGGCGGTGTGGAGCGCGCTCTTTCTGCGCCAGCCGGCGCACCCGGCCTGCAGCGCCTGGCAGGCGAGGGTGGCGGCCCTGCTGCACGAACCGGTAGACCCGAGCCTGAAACTGCGGGCGGCCATGCTGCTGGCCAAGCAGGCCTGGTACAGCGGGCGCCATGGCGAAATGGCGGCCCTGCAGCCGCTGATGGACGGCGAGAGGGCGCAGCCCGGCAGCACACCCTATGCGCGCATGCTGTGGCACCTGGCACGCCAGTACCGGACCTGGTTCGACACTGACTGGGCGCGCGGCCGTCTCGACACCCGGCGCGCGCTGCACGAGGCGGGCGAGCAGCGCATCCACCTGCTGGACGCCCACCTGCAACTGCACGGCGCCTGCTTCGCCAGCCTCGAGGGCGACGAGGTCGAAGCCGAGACCCTGCTCGGCGCCGTGGCGGCCCAGGCCGACGCATCGCGCCGCATGCAGGCCTGGCACCACTACGCCGTGCGCGCCTGGCTGGCGCTGCGGCGCGGCGACGACGCGGCTGCCGAATCCGCCAGCCGCGTCGCCATCGAAGCGGCCAGCGCCATGGGCCCGGCGCCGCAGGCCATGGCCCTGGCGATCCGCTGCCACGCCTTGCAGGGCCAGGGCGACGTGGCAGCCCTGCACGGCGCCCGGCGGGCGCTGGGCCAATTGCCATTGCCGCCACTGCCTGCGGCGCAGCCACTGGTCCAGGTCCACACCCTGTTCATCGACGCCCGAACGGCCCTGGAAGTAGGCGACAGCGAAGGCGCGCTCGGCCGCCTGCAGCGTGCGCTGGCCGCTGTGCGGTCGAACGCGCTGTGGGCCGTCTTCGGCGCCCCGCCGCGGGCCTGGGCAGGTTTGCTCGAGCATGCGTTGCGCGCCGGCATCGAGATCGAAGCCGCACGCCGCATGGTGGCCGCGCTGCGCCTGGACCCGCCCGAGAATGCCGGGGCCGAGTGGCCCTGGCCGCTGCGCATCCGTGTCGACGCCAGCCCGGGTGCACCACCGACGATCGAACGTGACGGTCAGCCGCTGCTGTTCAGCGGCAAGCCACCGAAGCGTCCACTGGCCCTGCTGCGTGCGCTGGTCGAACGCGGGGGCCGGGCGCCGGCGGCCTTGCTGGCCGACGACCTGTGGCCGGACGCGGACGGTGACCAGGCCCTGGCCGCCTTCGAAGTTGCACTGCGGCGCCTGCGCCAGTTGCTGCCCGAGCCGCGAGCGTTGAGCCTGAGGCACGGCGTTCTGGCCATTGACCGCAGCCGCGTCTGGATCGACCAGGGGCAGGAGGAGACACCGCGGTGCGTGCCACCCAGCCAGGGTGTGGGGGTCTTCGCCGCGTCGTAGCGTGTGAGGCGGACAAATCCTTGGACACTGGCTTGTTAAATACGCGCTAATGTGTCTTATGTTAACTACAACGCATGAGGGTGAATCCCTCCGCCTCGATGTCTGTCGCTGCCAGCCAAGCCGCGAAGCCCCAGCTTCGGTCGGCCGCGCGGCTGAAGCTGGCGGTGCTTTGACTTGCATATGGGCAGCGCGATCGGTGGCAGGAGCTGGAAACGAAAGCGGCCGCGGCATCGGGGTGCCACGGCCGCATCGGCAATGCACTGCGTCAGAACGTGTCCTGCTCTGCCTCGCGCTTGGCGAAGGCGATGAACAAGCTGTTGTCCAGGGCGGCGTTGTTCCACAGCACGTCCTGCAGCCCGTCGCCATTGAAGTCGCCGACGAAGCGGAAGGTGTAGTTCTGCCAGTCCTGGTTCACCGGGTGCTGCTGCGCCGCCGTCGACGTATTGAACAGGACGCTGCCGTTGCGCACACCCTTCATCACCGCAATGCCGTTGACGAAATTGCTCTGTCCGGCGACCGTCAGATAGTTCGTGACCACGACATCGGCGGCCGCATCGCCGTTGCTGTCCATCACGTACAACCGGTCGTTCGACGTGAGCAGCTTGATGACGTTGACGGTGTCGGCGCTGGCGCCGGTGGTCCACCACTGCAGCGGGCTCGGGACAAAGGCGCGGCTGCTGCCGTCATAGGTCGCCTGATGCACGGCCCCTAGATTCGCCGGCGAGACAGGCGTCGTGCGTACCCAGGCGAGGTCGGTATCCCCGTCGCCGTCGAAGTCGCCGGTGAGCGGGACATAGCCGGACCAGCCGAAGGACGACGGGTGAACGAAGGTCGGGCCCTGGGCGAAATTCACCGCATCCGCCACCTTGGTGTTCAGGAACTCCGCGGCCACGTTGCGCTCGTCAGAAGCCGGCGTCGAGAAGTCCTGCCCGAGCAGTGTGACGATCAGGTCCTGCCAGCCGTCGCTGTCGATGTCGCGGGCGAAGACCTGGAAACGCGCGGTCGCCGGGTTGGCGTTGAAGTAGTCGCTGAAGCCGCCGACGATCGCCTCGTCCTGCGCCACCAGGCCGGCGCCGGGGGTCGCGGCGTCGCTGCGCAGCAGGCGCTGGAAGACCCGATTCTGGCTGCCCACGCGCCGCACGAACCACAGCATCAGGTCGTCGCGCCCATCCTTGTTCATGTCGGCCACGATCGGGTCGTCGCGCATGCCGTCGCGCGCCGCCGCTTCCAGCGGCACCGACAAGGACTGCAGCGGGCCGGCAAATCCGGTGCCGCCTGCCCCTGCGGCAGCCAGGATGCGCACCTCGGCGGTGTCGAACGACTTGCTGGCGCGCAGCCACATCAGGTCTTTGCGGCCGTCGCCGTTGAAGTCGCCCACGTGCAGCTTGTACTGCCCCCAGGGCGTGCTGCCGTCGGAGAAGTCGCAGCTCTGGCCGCCGCAGGGCCTGGCGTCGATGCGCATGCGCCCGCTCATGGTGCCGTAGCCCACGTACAGACGGTTGGTGTTGCCCACCAGTTCGTTCCACACCAGGTCGGCAATGCCGTCGCCGTCGAGGTCGCCGCTGGCCATCTGCTGCACGGCGCCGATGCCGGCGGGCCGTTCATGGTGGTCCTCGAGCGCGAAGTCGAACGGCCCGGGCACCACGATCTGCGGCGTGCACACCTCCTCGTCGACCCGGGTGCTTTCGGTCACGCCGGCCGGGCTGTTGTCGTAGAGGTTGCGGTATTCGACCTGGATCGGCACCGCCTCGGTCAGCTGCAGCTGCTGCTTGAAGAAGGCACCCCAGTCGCCGCTTTCGGCGGCCGTGATCGCGGCCGCGCCGTTGCCGCCGATCTGCGTCACGTTGACCTTCTTGCGGCTGTTGATGTTGCTGGACTTGGCGTCGAGCGAGAGGCTGCCGCCGGCCACCAGCGTCTTCACCGACGCCCTCAGCATGGTGTCGACGTCGGACCGGCTGGCGGTGGTGGTCATGGTGAAGGTCAATACGCGCCCGTAGGTCACGCGCGAGACGTAGACGGGCGGGTTGGCGGCGGAAATCTCGCCCGCATCGAGCAGCGGCTGCAGACCGCTGCCGAAGAAGTCGGCGTTGAACCAATCGTCCTTGGTGGGCGGCTGCTGCACTTCCACGTCGTACAGTTTCTGCACCAGGTTCACGACGATGCTGCGTTCGGACTGGCGCTTGGCGACCTTGGTGCCGAGTGCGCCGCTGATGCCGCCGTAGCGTGCCGAGACCTTGGCCTTGAGCATGAAGCGGCCGATATTGCTCGTCTCTTCGTAGCTGTAGGCCACGCTGTCGCCGATCGGGATGTTGTCGTTGAATGCGGCAACGATGCGCGCCTTGACGGCATCCTGCACCGGCTTCAAGTCGGGCTGCGGCACGCTGCCCGAGGCGTCGCCCGACTGCGAATACACATTGTTGATGACGAAGACAACCGGCTGGCGATGCTCCGGCCGCACGCCCAGCTTGCGCAGCTCACCGGCGCGAAACTGGTCGCCGCGCAGCAGCGCGCCGGGGTAGCTCACGTTGCCGTCGTTGCTGTACATCGCCACCTTCTCGGGGTTGCTCGTGATGTCGTAGGTGCGCGTGGTGCATTGGCTGCGCAGGCGCACGGTGGTGGCTTCGGGGTTTTTGGCGTCGGGGTCGGCCGGGTCGTAGGGGTACACCACGTCTTCGGGTGCCGACAGTTGGGGCTCCGACTCGCCGACCAGGGTCTCCTCGGTCTGATTGAGGGCCAGGCGCGACGTGTCGTGCACGATGGGCGTGGCATTCGCCGGCAGCGCGGCACTGGTGCCGCCGACGGGGCCGGGCTCGCTGCCGCCGCCGCCGCAAGCCGACAGCAGCACCAGCATCGGTCCGGCACAAATTGAAACCAGGGTCTTGTCCATCATCGATTCCTTTGCGTTGGAGGCAGGCGTCCCGCGCTGGGCCGGCGCTGGGCGGGCCGAATCGGACCGCCGATGGGCGGGCCTTGCTTGAGAAAGCAGGAATCGTCAGCCGTCTCCCCGACGGCCGCGCGCGCCGGCCCCTGCCCGTGGCGGACGCCGCCGCGAGTGGTCTGTGCCCGTCGTCGATGCGCAGCGCCAGCCTCGCAAGCCCGACATGGGCGGCGACACCTTCGCCACCGGACCGGATTGGTCGCCTGGCCGGTGAAACGGCGCACCCGGGCGTCGGCGCAGACCTTGGCCTCCTGGTTGGCGCCAGGGCCTGTTCACACGACGGGAAGGGCCGCGAGGGCCTGGCCAGGCGGGGCAATCCAGGCGCGGCGCGATGCCCGCGCTGTCGTGCGGGAGAGCAGCGCAATGACGAGTGGCCCGCCTGGGCAGGCCTTGGCTGTGCGGCCGCGCTCGACAGACCGGCGTCGACGCCGATGCGCCCGGCCCGCTGGCGCGGGAAGCCGTTGCCGGCGATCAGGCGGCCCGTGCAAACGCCCGCAGGGCATCCCGCGCACCCGGCCGCGCCGCCCTCCCCTCAGCGCCGCAGGCGCCTTCTGGCCAATGCGGCCGTGCCCAGCGCCCACAGCGCCCAGGTGGCGGGCTCGGGCACCGGTGCAGAGACCAGGGTGAGCGAGGCCGCGGTGACGATGGCGTCGTCTGCGTAGATCATCGGGAACAGGCCGTTGTGCGACGCCAGCCAGTCGAAGAGTTCGGCCGGGTTCATGCCCACCTGCGCCACCAGGCTGGTGATGAGGGTGCCGCTGCTGAAGGTGCCCGGCACGCCGTTGATGAAGGTGGGCAGGGTCCAGCCGGGGAACAGGCCACCGTTGGCGTCGGCGGGAAAGGCGATGTCGGTGATGGGCCCCACGCCGTCGACAAAAAACGCGGTGTTCAGCGTCAGCGTCAAGCGCGCTTCGGCCAGACCGCCCTCGGCGACGAAGGCGGCGTATTCCGGATGCCCGCTGAAGTCGAAGGCCCAGGTCGTGCTTTCGTCGAGGCCGTCGCCGGTGACGTGCGGCAGGCTGGCCTGCGTATTGGCGTGGATCAGGAAGTCGCCGTTGAGCAGGTCCTCCGACACCGGCACGGTGATGGGCTGCGTGCTGGCGGCCAGGGCCGCGGCGTTGATCACGACGGCCTGGGCCGGGACTGCGGCCAGTGCGGCAGCGGCCAGCGCCGGGCACAGAATGAGATGCGTGTTCATGCGGGTTCTCCGGTTTGGGGCTTGCGTGGGCGGAACTGTTGACGGCGCGCTGCGATGACGGCCAGGCCGCCAACCAGCAGCGCCAGGCTGGTCGGCTCGGGTACCGGCGGAAAGATGACCGACGTGGCGGGAATCAGGTCAGTGTCGGCGCTGAACTGGACATAGCCGAACAGGCCGTTGCCTGCGAAGTTGAGTTCCAGCGTGGTGTAGAGGTCGCCGTAGACCGGCCCGCCACCGACACTCACTTCATTGCGGTATACGGCATCCACCACCGTCAGCATCGACTGCACCTGCGCCACCGCAAAGGTGGAGCCCTTGGCCGATCCGGGCGTGCCGAAGTTGTCGGCGGGCTGGGTGTTGAGGTCGAATACGACGCCGCCGGTGTGGCCGTGAAAGACGACCTGGGTGATCGGCTGCAGACCGGACTGCCACACCATCCATTGCGCGCAATGCACGAAGGAGCAGTAGGTGTCGCCGGTGGCCCAGATGGCGAAGGTGTCGGTGATGACACCGCCGCGGTAGAAGGTGAGGTAGTCGTCCTGAAGCACGCCCCAGGTGTAGAGCTGGCTGACGCCGCCCTGCACCACCGTCATCTGCATGCCGGCCATCTGCTCGCCGCTGGTCGCGAAGTCTTCCATCGCCGGATCGACGACGTAGTGGCTGCCGGGATCGAAGCTCACGCTGTGGGCGCCTGCTGACAGACACACGGCCAGGCTGGCGACAAGGCATGCGATACGAATCATGGTGGGGGCTCCCGGGTTGCGGTCAGCGGATGCCGCCGGTATGCGGCAGCGGTTCGAGGCGGGCGATCCAGGCGATGAGCGCCGGCAAGGTCGGAAAGCACAGCCGCTCGTCGCGGCCGGCGACCGAGACCTCGCCATGCCACGCCGATTCAGGCCCGCAGCGCGAGAGCCGAAGCTCCAGGCGAAGCGTCAGCTGCAGGTTCTGTTCGGTGGCGGTGGACGAGGGGTCGGACATGGTGTGCAGCGCGAGCACCCGCTGAGTGCACCGCGCTGCCCCGCACCTTATTCAGGGCGCGTTGCACAGACGTTGCACGCGCGCGGCGCGCGGTTCAGCCCCAGCGCCGCAGGAACAGCGCCTGCTGCCGTGGGTGGTTGTGCAGGCTGGCGGCCAGCGCGCGTACCAGATCGGCGGCCTGTTCGTGCAGCCGCCGGGCGTCGGGCGCGTCGCCCATCAGCCGCGCCGCGCGCAGGCGTTCGTGGCGCAGCACCAGCGCCGCCATGGCCGGCAGATGCGCGTGTGCCAGCGCGGCATCGGCACGCGCCAGGTCGGCGGCGTCGACGCGGCCCAGGTCCGTATGCGCCGCCAGCAGCGCCGCGCGGCTGAAGCCCCAGAGCTCGATCTGCAAGGGCCCGTCGCGCAGCGGCGCCAGCCAGTCCAGCGCCGCCTGCGGTCGGCCTTCGGCCAGCGCCAGTTGGGCGTGGCAAAGGCGCGCGCTGGCCACGTCCTGCGGCTGCGCCAGGGCCTGCCCGTCGCCCAGCTTGGCCAGGCGTTCATGTGCTGCAGCCGTATCGCCCTGGCGCAACGATCGCAAGGCCAGGTTGAAAGCCAGCTTGATGCTGATCTGGTCCAGGCCCTCCAATGGAAGACCTTGCAGGCTGGCGACCCAGCGGTCGGCACCGTCGCGGTCACCGATGAAGGTGTAGACGTCCAGCGCCATCGAGACGCAGTCGGCCAGCGCGTGGGCGTCGCCCAGCGCGGTCGCGCGTGCCAGACTGTCTTCGGCGCAGTCCAGCGCCGCGCCCAGGTCACCCCGTTGCGCGTGGGCCTGCACGCGCATCGACTGAAAGAAGATCGGCCTGAACTGCTGGGTGAAATGCGGTGACAGGTCCCAGGCCTGCTGCAGCACGTCCAGCGCCTGCTGCGCCTGGCCCAGGGCCAGGTGGGCGTAGGCCAGGTTGTTGGCCACCTCGCGCTGCTGGTCCACCATGCCCAGCTCGGCGGCTGCGCTGTGCGCTTCCTGCAGCGCCGTGATGGCGGCCTGCTGCTGGTCGAGCATGCCCAGCAGCAGGCCGATGTTGGCCAGTGCGCGTGCCACCGAACGGCGCCGGCCCAGCGACCGCCACAGCAGCAGGCAGCGCCGGGTGCATTCCAGCGCCGGCGCGGGCTGGCCCTGAAGGAAGTAGCTGTAGACCTGCGCATGCAGCAGTTGGGCCTGGCGCGCCGGGCTCAGCTTGGGCAGCGCCAGGGCCAGCTGCGCCGCCTGCAGGGCTTCGTCGGTGCGCCCCACGCCGTTCAGCGCCTGGGTCAGCACCTGCAGTGCCTGCGCGCGCTGCGCTGAATCCGGCGCCAGGCCGGGCAGGCAGGCCTCGATGCGCTCCAGCGCCGCGGCCGAGCCGCCGGTGAGGCTCAGGATTTCGGCGGCTTCGATGGCGGCGATCTGCGCCAGTTCGGTGTTCGCGGGCGAAGGCGGCAGGGACAGCACTTCGGCGTGCAGGCGGTCGAGTTCGGCCAGCGACTGCTCGAGCCCGGGCTTGTCGTCGCGGTCGCGCTGGTGGCCCCAGCGCCGACGCTGGATCTGCACACGCTGCGCCAGGGTCGGCTGGTCGGCCAGCGCGGCCAGCCAGTGCTGGTCGGCATCGCGGTCGGCGTACAGGGCGGCCGCGGCGTCGCCGGCTTCGATGCGGTGCACCACCGCGCGCTGCGGCTCACCACCGGCTTCCCAATGGCGTGCCCTCTCGGTCGACGGCAGCGCCGCGGCTTCGGCACCCAGCGCCAGGCGGCGGTGCACGAGGCGGCGGCGCGCTTCGGACAGCGTGCTGTCCATGGCCTGCTGCACCAGATCATGGACAAAGGCATAGCCTGCGGCATGGCCGGCGGGACTCTCGCGTTCGCGCAGCAGCTGGGCCAAGACCGCGGCGTCGATGGCCTCCAGCGCCTCGACCTCCGACAGCGCGCAGGCGCCGGCCAACAGGGCCGGCGTGAAGGGCTCGGCCGCCAGTGCAGCGGCTTCGAGCAGGCGCCGCGCTGGGTCGGGCAGTCGACGCACACGCGCCAGCACCGCGACGCGCACGCTGTCGGGCATGGGCAGCTCGTCATAGTCGGGCGTGCTTTGGTCGAACGGGGTCTGCCAGACGCCGTCGGCGCCGACACTCAGCAATTGCAGCGCCTGCCAGTGGCGCAGCGTTTCGGCCATGAAGAAGGGGTTGCCGCCGCTGGCCTGCTCCAGCCTTGCTGCAAAGCGCTGCGGATCGGCCGCGCCCGAGAGCTGGCGCACCAGCTCGAACACCGTCGCCGGACCGAGCACCTGCAGCCGCAATACCAGGCCCTGTGCATCGTCGACCAGTGCGCCCAATGCATGCCGCGCCGCGGCGTCGAGCTCGGGCCGGTAGGCGAAGAGCTCGACCGGGCCGCGCCGCGCCGCATCCCGGCGTTGCTGGACGACAAAGCCGAACAGCGCACGGCTA
>CAZWUR010000070.1:0-809 GCA_964637205.1 uncultured Rubrivivax sp. | reverse complement strand
AGTCGTCGACGAGCAGGCTGTCGAAGTTGCCGTCGGCAAGCTCGCGCCAGGCCGTGGCGCAGGCCTCGAAGAAGTGCCGGCGCTCTTCGACGGATCCGATCGGAGGTGGTGCCACGCCCAGCTCGGGCAGGATGCGCGCCAGCTCTTGCTGCACCCAGGCCGGCAGGCCGGCTTGGGCCAGGGTGTCGCCGGCCAGGCAGCGCAGTGCGCGCGTGAACGACGCATAAGGCACGTCGCGGTCGCCGCTGCGGCATTGCGCCATCGCGTAAGCGCCTTGCGCGGCCGCAAAGTCGGTGGCCAGGCGCGTCTTGCCGACGCCCGCCTCGGCTTCGATGAGCAGCGGGCGGCCGGCCTCGAACGCCACCTGCATCAGCGCCCATTCGGCGTCGCGGCCAACGCGCGGCAGCGCTGGCGGCCAGGCGCCGGACAAGGCAGCCGCGGGGCACGGCGCGGCGACCGCCTGCCCAGGCGTGCGCAGACCGGCCAGCAGCTGGTCGGTCTCGGCCATGGGCGCCAGGCCGAGCTCGGCCGACAGCAGCGCGTGGCAGCGTTCGTACTGTGCGATCGCGGCCTCGCGCCGTCCGCACAGCGCCTGCAGCCGCATCGCCTGGCGGTGCTGCGCTTCTTGCAGCGGGTCGTCCGCCAGCAGGGCCAGCACCAGGGTCAGTGCGGCTTCCAGGTCGCCGCGCGCTTCGGCCGCCGCGGCGGCCTGCTGCTGCGCGCGCTGGCGCAGCGTGGCCAGCCTCGTGCGCTGCGCGGCCAGCCAATCGTCAAAGGCGGGTGCGCCTTCGACCTGCAGGCCTTCGGCC
>CAZWUR010000069.1:0-23216 GCA_964637205.1 uncultured Rubrivivax sp. | reverse complement strand
GCCAGGGCTTGGACTCGTCGTGGAGCACCGACTTGGCTTTGAGGGCCTGCTGCAGGATCGTGCCGCTGCTGCGCGAGCGGCCTTTCTCGACCCGCTCGGCTGCGCGCCGAACCAGGTCCTGGCTGCGCCGTGACGCCTGCAACAGCGCCATGTCGGTCAGTTCCAGCAACGTCACGTGCAGGAAGCAGGTGATCTCGACCGTCTGGCGCTGCCGCTCGATGCGCGCGGTCATCGAAGGGCGGCGCATCTGAACGTGGGCGGCGTAGGCCTGCTGCTTGCTCAGCGCCACGCCGTCCAATGGCCAGACGTGCACGCCCAGTGCTTTCAACGCCCGGATCTTCTCCAGCGTCTCGGACATCGTGCTCGGCGAGTGGCGCTTGGGTGGCGTCTTGAGCCATTCAAGCCGGGTGCCTACGCCCCCGGACTGCGTTGCGTAGCACCAGTCGATGGCCTTGAGGAGGGCTGCCTTGCCGACGCCGGCCTCGATCGTGGCTGCCATGGCCGCCTCGGTGGCGTCGAAGGCCTCGCGCGCCAAGTCTGCAAGGCGGCGCGGCCCAGGGATGACGATGCGCCGTTCGTACAGCCACATGCGGGCGGTTTCGGCGAGATCGTCGGGATGCGCGGCCTCGAGCGCGGAGATTGCCAGAACCTTTTGAAGTTGGTCGACACCAGCCGCATCCAGGTCTAGCAGGCCGAGGTAGGTGCGAGCCCATGCTTGATGTTCGTACAGCGTCTGGCGGCGAGCGTAGAGGGACCGCAGGCTGGCGATGCTCACGGCCGGGGTTTGAAACGCCTCACAGACGGCACGCAGCAGGGTCTTGGGCACCGACGCGAACCGGTCCATCGGGCGGCCGCTGGCCCGCAGGAACAGCATCTGAATGGCTGCCGCGACCCGGCGATCGTGGCGAAAGCGCCCTGCGACCGCAGCGATGTCGTCCGCGCTCATGCAGAAAGATTGCTGGACGTCGAATTCCGACAGCCTGGTGGGCAGGTTCTCCGCGCCAATGAAGCGCTTGGCGAAGGACATGGTGACACCGTTCTGGCAGTCGAAACCGCCAATCTACCTGGGTCGGGCGCGGCGCGAGTCCCTACATGCCCAGGCGCCGCATCGGGCTGGCGACGGCCTGGTCAGCGGCCACCGTGTCAATTTGCTGGAAAGATACGATTACCCCTACGGGCAGCCGGGCCGGCGCTGACCCGCACTCGGAATGCGGCGCTGCCGCCGGACCAGGGCCCGGCGGCAGCGCCTCGCATTCAAATCAATACACCGGGAAGGTGTTCGTGCGCAGCACGTCGCGCGGCAGCGGCGGCGCCTTGGTGATGCGCGTCTTGGCGGTGATGATGCCGGGCTCGTCAGGCGACCAGCGGGCCTTGGAGCGCATGCTGGTCAGGGCACGCGCGGGGGCGGTCGACGGCTGGGTCTTGAGGAACTTGCGGGCACCGTCGGCGGTGGCGAAATAGCGCACGCGACGGGAGCCGACGCTGGCCCGGTGCAGGCGGCCGACGGCGACGAGTGCCTGGGCCGCACGCCGTACTTGTTCGGGTGCGTGGCCGGTCACATCGCTCGCGGAAAAGCCGGCGGGCGTGGCGGCGAGGGTTTCGAGGGTCTGGTGCAGGGTGGTGTTCAGTCGAGGATCATTCATGGCGTCAATTGTCGCACGAAAGCCACAAAAAAGCAATTGTTTGCGCGCAGATAGCCTGATATAAGGCTCAGGCTTTCCTCGCCGGCCAGACCGCCAGGAGCAATCCGGCCAGGGCCAGGGCGAAAGCCAGCGTGTGGCGCAGGCCGAAAGGCTCACCGAGGCCGAGCACCCCGACCATCGCCGCGGTGATGGGCAGCAACACCGAGAAGACCCCGGCGCGCGGCGCTGGTACATGCCGCAGACCGCGCATCCACAGCCAGACCGACCACACGCTGGCGGCCAGCGCGTAGTACAGGAGCAGGGCCCAGTGCTCGAGGCCGACGCTGCCGAAATCAAAGTGGCGGGCTTGCCAGAGCCCGAAGGGTGTCACCAGCAGCAGGCCCCAGGCGTTGATCAGCGCGCTGATGCGACGCGGCGACACGGCCGCCGTCAACTGCTTGCCGATCACCACATAACTCGCTTCGCAGACCACCGCGCCGACGAGCAGCGCATAACCCCACCAGGGCCCGGGGGCCGCCGGCCCGCCGCGCAACATGGCCAGCGACCCGATGCCGAGCACCGCGCAGGCGATGGCCGCGGCCATGCGCGGGTCGATGCGTTCACGGTAAATGACCCAGGACAGCAGGGCCACCGTGGCCGGCAGGGCCGCCATCACGACGCCGGCGGCCACCGCCGAGGTGGCCGCCACGCCGAAGAGCATGCAGATCGAGAAGCCGAAGTTGCCGAGAAAACTTTCCCAGAACAGCAGCCGCCGCTCGCGCGGCGTCAGCGCCGGTTCGCCGGCGGCTCGCGGCAGCCAGTGCGGCATCGCCAGCGCGGCGATGGCGAAACGCAGCCAGGCCAGCAGGAAGACCGGGAACACGCCGACGAGCAGCTTGGACAGGCCCACATAGCTGCCGACGAGCACCATGCTCGACGCCAGCGCCGCGTAGGCCAGCCCGGGCGCCGGCATCGGCAATGCAGGGCGCGCCAGGCAGGCCGTCAGGCCGCCAGCAGCGAATCGCGCAGGATGCCCAGAGCCTCGTCGAACAGAGGCTCGGCGATCGTCAGCGGGAACAGGAAGCGCAGCACATTGCCGTTGACGCCGCAGCTCAGCAGGATCAGGCCGCGCTGCAGGGCCTGGGCCTGCACGCGCCGCGTGAAGTCGGCATCGGGTGCGCCCTGGTGCACGAACTCCACCGCCGCCATCGCGCCGGGGCCGCGCACGTCGGCGATGCGCGGCAGCTGCGGGCGCAGGGCCTCGAGCGTCGCCTTCAGGCGCTCCCCGAGTCTTGCGCCGCGCTGCGGCAGCTGCTCCTCGGCCATGATGTCGATCACCGCATGTGCCGCGGCGATGGCCATCGGGTTGCCGGCATAAGTGCCGCCGAGGCCGCCGGGCGCCGGCGCATCCATCACCTCGGCGCGCCCGGTGACGGCCGACAGCGGCATACCGGCGGCCAGGGACTTGGCGCTGACCAGGATGTCGGGCAGCACGTCGACCTGTTGCATCGCGAACAGGGTGCCGGTGCGGCCGAAGCCGGTCTGCACTTCGTCGGCGATGAGCACGATGCCGTGTTCATCGCAGAGTTCGCGCAGCCAGCGCACGGCCTCGGGCCGGATGACGTTGAAGCCGCCTTCACCCTGCACCGGCTCGAAGATGATGGCCGCCACCCGCGACGGCTCGATGTCGGCCTTGAACAGCTGCTGGACCGCGCGCTGAACCTCGGCCAGGTCGGTGTTCGTGCAGGGGAAGGGCGCGTGGTAGATCTCGGGCGGGAAGGGGCCGAAACCGGCCTTGTAGGGTTGCACCTTGCCGGTCAGCGCCACCGCGAACATGCTGCGGCCGTGAAAGGCCCCGCCGAAAGCGATCACGCCGGAGCGCTTGGTCGCGGCGCGCGCGATCTTCACCGCGTTTTCGATCGCCTCGGCGCCGGTGGAAAAGAAGGCGGTCTTCTTGGCGTGCGTGCCCGGGGTCAGCGCATTCAGCTTCTCGGCCAGTGCCACGTAGTCTTCGTAAGGCACGACCTGGTAGCAGGTGTGCGTGAAGCGCTCGAGCTGCGCCGCGATCGCCGCCTTCACCCTGGGGTGCCCATGGCCGACGTTCATCACCGCGATGCCGCCGGCGAAGTCGATGTAGCGCCGGCCTTCGACGTCCCAGAGCTCGGCGCCTTCGGCACGCTGGGCGAAGAACGAAGCCATCACGCCGACGCCACGCGGCGTGGCCGCGGCCTTGCGGGCCTGCAGTTGTTCGTTGCGGGAATGTTCCATCGGGACCTCCTTGAGATGGTGACCGACCGTCACGCCGGGTCGATGCGCAGCCAGGTGGTCTTCAGTTCGGTGTACTTGTCCAGTGCGTGCAGGCTCTTGTCGCGCCCGTTGCCACTTTGTTTGTAGCCGCCGAAGGGCACCGTGACGTCGTCCTCGTCGTACTGGTTCACATGCACCGTGCCGGCGCGCAGGGCACGCGCGACACGGTGGGCGCGGTTGACGTTATCGCTCCAGACGCTGGCCTGCAAGCCGTAGGCGCTGGCATTGGCCAGCGCGATGGCCTCGGCTTCGGTCTCGAAGCGGATCACCGACAGCACCGGGCCGAAGATTTCCTCGCGCGCGATGGTCATGCCGTTGAGCACGCCGTCGAACAAGGTCGGCTCGACATAACAGCCGCCGGTCTCGGCGCGCACCTGGCGGCCGCCGGCCACCAGCCGCGCACCTTCGTTGCGCCCGGCTTCGATATAGCCGAGCACGGTCTTGAGCTGCGTGCCGTCGACCAGGGCGCCCATCACGGTGGCCGGGTCCAGCGGGTCGGCGGGCTGGTACTGCGGCAACTCGGCGGCGAGCATCTCGACGAAGCGTTCGGCCACGCTGGCATGCACGAGCACGCGCGACGGCGCGTTGCAGCTTTCGCCCTGGTTGAAGTAGATGCTGCCCGCGGCGGTCTTCGCGGCACGTTCGAGGTCGGCAAAGTCGGGGAAGACGAGGAAGGCGGACTTGCCGCCGAGTTCGTTGTAGACGCGCTTGAGGTTGCTGCGTCCCGCGTAGTCGAGCATGCGCCGCCCGGTGCGGGTGCTGCCGGTGAAGCCGATCGCGTCGACCTCCATGTGCAGGGCCAGCGCCTCTCCGGCCTCGTGGCCGTAGCCGGGCACGACGTTGAAGACCCCCGGCGGGATGCCGGCTTCGACCGCCAGTTCGGCCAGGCGCAGCGCCGTCAGCGGGCTTTTTTCGCTCGGCTTGAGAACCACCGAGTTGCCGCTGGCCAGGGCCGGCCCGAGCTTCCAGGCGGCCATGATCATCGGGTAGTTCCAGGGCACGATGACGCCGACCACGCCCATCGGCTCGCGTGTGATCAGGGCCAGCGAGTTGCTCGGGGTCGGTGCGATCTCGTCGTAGATCTTGTCCACCGCTTCGCCGTACCAGGCGATGGTGCGGGCAGTGGCCGGCACGTCCACCGCCAGCGCGTACTGGATCGGCTTGCCCATGTCCAGGGTTTCCAGCAGGGCCAGTTCTTCCTTCGCCGCCAGGATCTTCTCGGAAAAACGCTGCAGGATGCGCTTGCGTGCGGCCGGCGCCTTGCCGGCCCAGCGGGCGTCGTCGAAGGCCGCACGCGCGCTGTGCACGGCCGCGTCGATGTCGGCCGCCTGGCCACGCACGATGCCGCCGAGCAGGCGGCCGTCGATCGGCGAATGTTTGTCGAAGACCTGGCCGTCGGCGGCGTCGACGCGGCGGCCGTCGATGACCGCCCGCCCGTCGACGGCCAGCGCCGCGGCGCGTGCTCCCCAGTCGGTCGCGCCCATCAGAAGGTCACCACCACGGAGGTGCCGAGCAGGTGGTTGGTCTTGCGGTAGTTGCCGCTGGCGTCGATGAAGGCCTTGCCGCTGGCACCATCGAGCCGGTATTCGACCTTGAAGCTGGTGTTGAGTCCGAACAGGTAGGACAGGCCGAGCGACAGCGCATGCCGGTTCAGCCCCTTGCCAGAGGCATCGGCCCCCCAGGTTTCGCTCACCGGATCGAAGACCATCGCCGGGCCGAAGCCATTGCGGCCGTCGGCGATCAGGACGTTGCAATCCTCGTCGGCGCAGGCCGGCACCGAGCCGAAGAGGCCGCCGCCGTTCTTGTCGTTCTTGATGTAGTCGGCGCGCACGGTGCCCTTCAGGCGCGGCGTGAAGTTGTAGGCCGCCAGCGCCGACAGGCCCTGCCATTCGGCGTTGCCGCCGGCCGCGCCGTCCTTGAGCTGGCCCCAGCCGAACTGGCCCTGCAGGGTCCAGTCGCCGCGGATGTAGTAGGCATCGAACTCGAAGGTGTCGATGCGGCTGCCGAAGCTCTTGCCGTGCACGCCGGCGAAGCCGAAACCGTCGAACTCACCCTTGGAATAGTCGACCCGGTAGGCCAGCACGTCGGCCTTGTTGTCGCGGTCGAAGCGGCTGGCGTTCATGTTGCCCAGGAACACCCGCGTCCACCACTTGCCGCGCGTGACGTCGATCGCCGCACCGGTGTAGAAGGTCGGCAGCGTGAAGTCGAACAGCAGGTTGTGCGTGATCAGCGGCTGCTGATCGCTCCAGACGTATTCGTAGCCCGACCAGTCGGGGATCTGGCCGACCCACAGCCGGGTCTGGTTGTCGGTCAGCTCCAGCGAGACGCTGGCCTCGTGGATGATCGAGCCGACGTTGTAGCCCGAGGACGCGTTCTTCTGCGGTGCCAGCGTCAGGTGCCACCGGGTGCCGTCCTCGGTCTCCTTCTGGAAATCGAGCCGCACCTGGCCGAAGTAGGAGTTGTCGTAGCCGTAGCTGTCGTCGGGATAGGAAAAATCGCCGCCATTGCCGGAAAAACCGTTGAGGAAGGCGAAGCTGCCGCCGCGCGTCTTGGTCCAGATGTAGGTCGGGTCCATCATGCCGCTGACGACGAGGCCCTTGAAACCCTGGTCCGTGAAGCTGTCCTGCAGCGACTCGGTCTTGATCGCGATGCGGTTGAACTCCTGCACCTGCTCCGGGGTCATGCCCCACTGAGCCGCCGCCGGCGTGGCCGCGGGCGGCGTCGCCTTGAGCTGCGCTTCGAGCTGCGTGACGCGGTCGCGCAGCGCACGCAGCTCCTTCAGGATCTCCTCGTTGCTGGACTGCGCCAGCGCCGGGAAAACGGTCGCCAGCGCCAGGGCCAGCAGGGTGGGGCGAAGGGTGTTCATCAAATCCTCTCCTCGAAGAATCCGTGACATCAGGCCCGCGTCGCCGCGGCCATTTCCAGGGTGCGGCGGCGTTCCGCGCGCGCGATCAACCAGCTGGCCAGCACGACACCGACCGCGACAACGACGACGATGATCGTCGCGACGGCATTCACGCTGGGGTTCAGGCCCAGGCGCGCGCGCGAGAAGATCACCAGCGGCATCGTCGTCGAGCCGGGGCCGGACAGGAAGGCCGAGATCACGACGTCGTCGAGCGAGATCGTGAAGGTGAGCAGCCAGGCCGAGGCCATCGACTGGGCGATCATCGGCAACGTGACCAGCCAGAAAACCTGGGGCGGACGGGCGCCGAGGTCCATCGCGGCCTCCTCGAGCTCGGGGTTCAGGTCGCGCAGACGCGACTGGATCACCACCGTCGCATAGGCCACGCCGACCAGCAGATGGCCGAACCAGATCGTCATCAGGCCGCGCTCGGGCCAGCCGAAGGCGCGCTGCACGCTGACCAGCATCAGCAGCAGCGACAGCCCGACCACCACCTCGGGCATCACCAGTGGCGCGTTGACCATGCCGCTGAAGACGGTGCGGCCGAAGAAGCGCTTGTACTTGACGAGCGAAAACGCCGCCAGCGTGCCCAGCACCACCGCGCCACAGGCGGTCAGGAAGGCGATCTCCAGGCTCAGCCACAGGCCGTTGATGATCTCGCGGTCGCCGGCGAGCTGCCGGTACCACTTCAGCGTGAAGCCGCGCCAGGCGTTCGGGATCGGCGAATCGTTGAACGAGAAGATGACCAGGGCGACGATCGGCAGGTACAGGAAGACGAAGCCGGCGCCCAGCCAGCCGCGTGCGAACCAGGTGTTGAATCTGGCCCTGTTCACCGCGCCGCCCTCCGGTGATCCTGGGCCTCGGCCTGGTATTTGTTGAACAGCGCCAGCGGCACGATGATGAGCAGGATCATCACGATGGCGACGCTGGAGGCCATCGGCCAGTCGTTGTTGGCGAAGAACTCGTCCCACATCACGCGGCCGATCATCAGGGTCTCGGGCCCGCCGAGCAGTTCCGGGATCACGTACTCGCCGACGCAGGGGATGAAGACCAGCATCGCACCGGCGATGATGCCGGCGCGCGACAGCGGCACCGTGATCTTCCAGAACGCGACCCAGGGGTTGGCGCCGAGGTCGGCGGCGGCCTCCAGCAGACGCAGGTCGAGCTTGGCCAGGTTGCCGTACAGCGGCAGGATCATGAAGGGCAGATAGGTGTAGGCCATGCCCAGCACCAGCGAAAAAGGCGTGTTCATCAGCTTGCCCGGCGACGGGATCAGGCCGAGCATGAACAGCAGCTGGTCAGCACCGCTGCCGATCAGCAGGTCCGAGACCCAGCCGTCCTCCGACAGCAGGCCCTTCCAGGCGTACACGCGCAGCAGGAAGCTGGTCCAGAAGGGCAGCATCACCAGCATCAGCAGGGCCGGCTGCAAGCTGGGCCGGGCGCGCGCCATGAAGTAGGCGAAGGGGTAGCCGATGAACAGGCACAGCACAGTCGTGGCGGCCGCGTACTTCAGACTCGACAGATAGGTGCTGACGTACAGCGGGTCGTCGAGGATGAACAGGTAGTTGCCGAACTTCAGGGTCAGCTGCAGCACGCCTTCGTTCCAGCTCAGCAGGTCCTTGAAGGTCACGACCTCCATCTCGGACACGCTGATCCGCAAGACCACCAGGAAGGGCAGCAGGAAGAAGATCAGCAGGAAGACATAGGGCAGGCCGATGACCGGCGCCCGGCTGCCCATGAACGTCTTGAGTCGATTCATGTCCGCGCCTCGTCGAACGGACCACGGACGACCGGCTTGGAAACGGCCCGCTGCGCACGGATCAACACGGCGTGTCGCATGGTCTCACTGGGTCAGCACGATGTGCGCCGAATCCGACCAGTGCGCCCAGACCTCGTCGCCCCAGGTCAGCTCGTCGTCCTTGTAGCGCTGCACATTGGCCTGGCTGACCTTCAGCGCCGCGCCGCTGGGCAGCTCCAGGTGATAGACGGTGAAGCTGCCGAAGTAGGACAGCTCCTTGATCTTGCCGCGCGCTGCGTTGAAGTCATTGGCCGGCTTGTTGCGCGAGACCTGGATCTTCTCCGGGCGCAGCGCCACCGTGACCTTCATGCCTTCGCTGCCGGTGACGCCGTGGCCCACGTAATGCCGGCAGTCGGCGCTGTCGATCACGCAGTGGTCCGGCTCGTCCACCGTCAGGGTGCCTTCCATCAGGTTGACGTTGCCGATGAAGTCGGCGACGAAGCGTGTGCTCGGCGTCTCGTAGATCTCGCCCGGCGCGCCGACCTGGAGAAAACGTCCCTCGCTCATCACCGCGATGCGCGAGGCCATCGTCATCGCCTCTTCCTGGTCGTGGGTCACCATCACGCAGGTCACACCCACCGATTCGATGATGTTGACGAGTTCGATCTGCGTCTGCTCGCGCAGCTTCTTGTCCAGCGCGCCCAGCGGTTCGTCGAGCAGCAGCAGCTGCGGCTGCTTGGCCAGGCTGCGTGCCAGCGCCACCCGCTGCTGCTGGCCGCCGGAGAGCTGGTGCGGCTTGCGCAGCGCAAACTTCTCAAGCTGCACCAGCTTGAGCATGGCGTCCACGCGTTCGGCGACGCGGTCCCTGGGCAGGCCTTCGCGTCGCAGGCCGAAAGCGATGTTGTCCTTCACCGTCAGGTGCGGGAACAGCGCATAGCTCTGGAACATCATGTTGATCGGCCGCTCGTAGGGCGGCAGATCGACGAGGTCGCGACCGTCGAGAATGATGCGGCCGCTGGTCGGCGTGTCGAAACCGGCCAGCATGCGCAGCAGGGTGCTCTTGCCGCAGCCCGACGAGCCCAGCAGGGCGAAGATCTCGCCCTTGGCGACGTCGAGGCTGACCTGGTTGACGGCCTTGAAGCCGCTGAAGTCCTTGACGACGTCGCGGATCTGCAGGAAGCCGGCGTCGGACGCAGGGACGGTGGACATCGCGCGCGCGCTCCCGCTCAGAGGCCGGTCTTGAAGGACGTGAAGGTGCGCGTCATCAGCCGGCGCAGGTCGTTGTTCATGGCGCCGGGAGCGACCATCCGGCCCAGATCGGCCGGCGACAGAAAGACCGAGGGGTTGTTCGCCACGTCGGGGCGGACGAACTTCTTCGACGCCGGGTTCGGATTGGCGTAGAAGACCTTGTTGGTCAGGCTGGCGTGCACCTCGGGGCGCAGGATGTAGTTGATGAACTTCTGCGCATTGCCCGGGCGCGGTGCATCGGCGGGGATCACCATCACGTCGAAGAACAGGAGGCCGCCGCTGGACGGGATCAGGGCCTCGATGTTGTTGCCCGTCTTGCCGTCGATCGCGCGCTGACGCGCGATGTTGATGTCACCCGACCAGCCGATGGCCACGCAGATCGAGCCGTTGGCCATGTCGTTGATATAGCCCGAGGAGCTGAACAGCGTCACCGACGGTCGCACCGTCTTCAGCAGTTGCGCCGCGGCGGAGTAGTCCGACGGGCTCTTGCTGTAGGCCGGCTTGCCCACATAGTGCAGCGCCGCCGGGATGATCTCGGTGGCCGAATCGAGGAAGGACACGCCGCAGCCGCGCAGCTTGCTGACGTACTCGGGCTTGAACACCAGGTCCCAGGCGTTGGCCGGCATCGGCGTGCTGCCCAGCGCGGCCTTGACCTTGTCGACATTGATGCCGACCGTGGTGTAGCCCCACATCCAGTTCACCATGTACTGGTTGCCGGGGTCCATATGGGCCAGCTGCGCCTGCAGCGCCGGGTCCAGGTTCTTCAGGTTCGGGATCTTGTCCTTGTCGAGCTTGCGCAGCAGGCCGCCGTCGATCTGCAGCTTGGCCCAGTTCGACGACGGCACGATGAGGTCGTAGCCGGTCTTGCCCGCCACCAGCTTGGCATGCACGATCTCGTTGTTGTCGAAGTTGTCGTAGCGGACCTTGATCCCGGTTTCCTTCTCGAAATTGGCGATCGTGTCCTCGGCGATGTAGTCCGACCAGTTGTAGATGTTGAGGACTTTCTCTTCCTCCTGGGCCCGGGCGGTGGTGGCGGCCAGGGCCAGTCCGGCGGCGGCGGTGCCAAGGACGAGAAGGGGCTTCAGCTTCATGGTGAGGACCTCCAGGGGCAGAGCGGAATCGGCGGGGGTTGATCCGGTGGGGCGGGAGTCTAAGGGAGCCAGCGCCGGGCGCGTGCATCGGCCAGGGTCAGGTCCAGGCAGCGATGGATCAGGACCATCATCTGGTCGATCTGCGCGCGCGTCATGACCAAGGGCGGGGCGATGATCATGCGGTCGCCGACGGCGCGCATGATCAGCCCTTCGCGGAAACAATGGCCACGGCAGTGCATGCCGAGCTCGAGCTCGGGCGGGAAGGGGGTTCCTCGCGCCTTGTCCTTGACGAGCAGCAGCGCGGCCATCATGCCGCAGCTGTCGGTGTCGCCGACCAACGGGTGCTCGCCCAGCTGCGCGATGCGCTCGGCCAGATAGGGGCCGACGTCGTCGCGCACATGTTCGACCAGCTTCAGTTCCTGGATCAGCCGGATGTTGGCCAGCGCCACCGCGCAGGCCACCGGATGGCCGGAATAGGTGTAGCCATGGTTGAATTCGCCGCCACGCTCGATCATGATCCGGGCGATGCGTTCGCCGACCATCACGCCGCCAAGCGGCAGATAGCCGCTGGTCACGCCCTTGGCGAAGGTCATCAGGTCGGGCCGGAACCCAAGGGTCTCGCAGCCGAACCAGTTTCCGGTGCGGCCGAAACCGGTGATGACCTCGTCGCTGGCGATGAGCACGCCGTACTGGTCGCAGATGCGCTGGACCTCGGGCCAGTAGGTGGCCGGCGGCACGATGACGCCGCCGGCACCCTGCACCGGCTCACCGATGAAGGCGGCCACCTTGTCCGGCCCGATCTCGAGGATCTTGTCTTCCAGCCAGCGCGCGGCGACGAGGCCGAATTCGTCCTTGCACAGGGCGCGGCCATGTTGATACCAATACGGCTGCTGGATGTGCACGATGCCCGGGATCGGCAGCCCGCCCTGGGCGTGCATGCCGTCCATGCCGCCCAGCGAGGCACCGGCCATCGTGCTGCCGTGGTAGGCGTTGACGCGGCTGATGATGACGCTGCGCTGCGGCTGGCCGAGCAGGTCCCAGTAGCGGCGCACCATGCGCACCACGGTGTCGTTGCCCTCGCTGCCGCTGCCGGCGAAGAACACATGCCGGAACTGCGGCGGCGTCACTTCGGCCAGTTTTTCGGCGAGTTCGATCGCCGGCGGCGTGGCGGTCTGGAAAAACGCGTTGTAGAAGGGCAGTTCGCGCATCTGGTGTGTGGCCGCCTCGACCAGCGCCTCCTGGCCGTAGCCGACGTTGACGCACCACAGACCGGACATCGCGTCGAGCAGGCGCCGGCCCTCGCTGTCGGTGAGCCAGATGTTCTCGGCCTTGACGATGATGCGCGAGCCCTTCTTCGCCAGCGATTCAAAGTCGGTGAAAGGATGCAGGAAATGGGCCGCATCGGCGGCCTGCCAGTCCCGGGTGCTGCGGACTTTCATTGCCCGCGTCTCAGACATGCAGCAGCAGGTGTTCGCGCTCCCAGGGCGAGATGACCTTCATGAACTCGTCCTGCTCGATCTCCTTGACCTCGGTGTAGACGGTGATGAATTCACGGCCGAGCACGGCGGCCAGGTCGGCTTCGTCGCGCAGCAAATCCAGCGCCTGGCCCAGACTGCGCGGCAGCGCATATTCGCCAAGGTAGGCGTCGCCTGTGCATTCCGGCGACGGCTCGATGCGGTTCTGCATGCCCAGCCAGCCACAGGCCAGGGTGGCCGCCAGGGCCACGTAGGGATTGGCGTCGGCGCCGATGACGCGGTTCTCGACGCGCCGCGCCGCGGGCGAGGCGAGCGGGCTGCGGATGCCCACGGTGCGGTTGTCGGTGCCCCACTGGATGTTGATCGGCGCGGCCGTGAAGCGCGCCAGCCGGCGATAGCTGTTGACGTAGGGCGCAAACAGGGCCATCGCCGCCGGCACGTACTTCTGCAGGCCGCCGATGTACCAGAAGAATTCGCGCGTCGGCGAGCCGTCCTCGTTGCTGAAGATATTGTGGCCGGTCTTGCTGTCGACGATGCTCTGGTGCACGTGCATGGCGCTGCCCGGCTCGCCGGCGATCGGCTTGGCCATGAAGGTGGCGAACATGTCGTGGCGCAGCGCCGCTTCACGCACCGTGCGCTTGAACAGGAAGACCTCGTCGGCCAGGCCCAGCGGGTGGGCGTGGAAGAAGTTGATCTCCATCTGGCCGGCACCGATCTCGTGGATCAGGGTGTCGACGTTGAGCTCCATCTGTTCGCAGTAGGCGTAGACGTCCTCGAACAGCGGGTCGAACTCGTTCACCGCGTCGATGGAATAGGCCTGGCGGCTGGTCTCGCTGCGCCCGCTGCGGCCGATCGGCGGCTTCAGCGGCACGTCGGGGTCGGAGTTGCGCGCCACCAGGTAGAACTCCAGTTCCGGTGCCACCACCGGGTCCCAGCCGGCCTGGGCGTACAGGTCGCAGACCCGGCGCAGCACCGAGCGCGGTGCAAACGGGATCAGCTTGCCGTCGCGGTCGTAGCAGTCGTGGATGATCTGCGCCGTCGGGTCGGTGGCCCAGGGCACGATGCGCGCCGTGCTCGGGTCCGGCCGCAGATGCATGTCGCGGTCGGTGGCGTCGATGACGTCGTAGTACGGCCCTTCGGTCGGGAACTCGCCGGTCACGCCCATCGCGACCACCGCTTCGGGCAGCCGCATGCCGCGGTCCTCGGTGAACTTCTGCCGCGGCAGGATCTTGCCGCGTGCCACGCCGGTGAGGTCGGGCACCAGGCATTCGAGTTCGGTCACGCGGTTCTGGTCCAGCCACTGCTCGAGCTGGTTGAAGGTCATGTTCTGGCGGGCGGTCATGAAGATCCTGTCGGCTGGGCTGAGGGGTGGGCGGCGGGACGGTCCACCCCGGGCAATGGGCCCCGCACACGGTCGCGGTAGGCGCGCACGGCCCGCCCGAACGCTTCGAGGATGCTCATCGACACCGGATTCTCGCCGGCGCGCCATTCCGGATGCCATTGCACGCACAGATTGAAGCCGGCCGCAGCGGGTTGCGTGAAGGCCTCGACCAGGCCGTCGGGGGCATGCGCCTCGGCGCGCAGGCCCGCTGCCAGCACGGCCACGCCCTGGCCGTGGATCGAGTTCACCTCGAACGCGGCGTCACCCACGATGCCCGCCAGCAGCCCGCCGGCCACCGGGTGCAGTGCATGTGCAGGCCCGTACTGCTGCTCGGCCGGCAGTTCGTCGTCCGACCGGTGGTCGTCGAAGTCGCCGACCTCCTGCACCGCCTGGTGCAGCCGGCCGCCGAGCGCGACGTTGACCTCCTGCGCGCCGCGGCAGATCGCCAGCAGCGGGATGCCGCGTTCGAGCAGGCGCGGCACCAGGGCCAGCGTCCAGGCGTCGCGCTCCGGGTCCAGCGGCAGCGAGGCGTCGAGCACCGCTTCGCCGAAATGCCGCGGGTGCACGTTCGACGGTGATCCCGTGAGCAGCACCCCGTCGGCCAGCGCGAGCAGGGTCTCGAACTCGGCCGGCTCGGCGCGCGGTACCACCAGGGGCAGGGCGCCGGCCAGGCGCACCGCCTGCACGTACTTGCGGCCGGCGACGTGGAAGGGGTGTTCGCCGAGCATGCGGTTGCAGGCGGGCACGAGCACGATCGGCAGGGTGTTCATGGTCAGGCGACAAGGTCGCGCAAGCGGTACCAGGCCATGCCCAGGACCAGCGCGGGTGTACGCAAAGCGCGGCCACCGGGAAAGGCACGGTGTTTCAGGCGGGCAAAGACGTCGAAGCGACCGGCATCGCCGGCCATCGCCTCGGCCACCAGCCGGCCGGCCAGGCCGGTCAGGGCCAGGCCGTGGCCGGAAAAACCTTGCAGATAGTAGACGTTCCCGGCGCCCGGCAGGCGACCGAAGTCAGGCGCACGGTTCATCGAGATATCGACGAAGCCGCCCCAGGCATAGTCGACCTGCACGTCGCCGAGTTGCGGAAACGTCGCCACCATGCGCCGGCGCATGCTTTCCGACAGGTCAGCCGGCGTGACCGTGCTGTAGCTGACCCGGCCGCCATAGAGCATGCGCTGGTCCCGCGTGGGGCGAAAGTAGTCGAGCACGAAGTCAGTGTCGCAGACCGCACTGCGGCTGGGCAGCAGCGCATCGACGCGCGCCGGATCGAGTGGCTCGCTGCAGGCGATATAGGTGCCCACGGGCATGATGCGCGCGGCCAGCGACGGCGCCAGCGCGGGCGCGAAGTCGTTGAGGTAGACATTGCCGGCGAGCAAAACCTGGCGCGCCAGCACCTCGCCCTGCGCGGTGCGCAGCGCGGGGCGCGCGCCCGGCTGCATCGACAGCACCGGCGAGCCCTCGAACAGTTGCACCCCGGCGGCCGCCGCCGCGCGCGCCAGCCCGTAGGTGAGCTTCAGCGGATGCAGATGGCCGGAGCGCGGGTCGTGCACGCCGCTGTGGAAGCGCGGGCTCGCGATCCAGTCGCCGATGGCCTGCGGCGTGATGCGATCGAGCGGGTAGCCGTAGACCGATTCCATGCGCTGGGCCCAGCCCGCCAGCGCACGGCCCTTGCGTGCACTCGTCGCCAGGCCCAGGTAGCCGTCGTGCCAGTCGCAGTCGATGTGATGGCTGGCGATGCGCTCGCGCAGCAGGTCCAGGGCCTCGATCGACATGCGCCAGATGCGCCGCGCTTCGTCCAGGCCGAGCTGGGCCTCGATCACGTCCTGCTCGCAGGCCAGACCGTGAATCGCCTGGCCGCCGTTGCGGCCGCTGGCGCCGAAGCCGATCTCGCGCGCTTCCAGGAGCACCACGTCGAAGCCGCGTGCACGCAGGTCGAGCGCCGCGCTCAGACCGGCGAGGCCGCCTCCGACCACCGCGACGTCGCAGGACAGCGCACCGCGCAGCGCGGGATGAACGCACTCGCGCGCCGCGCTGGCGGCGTAGTACGAGTTGCGCGTCAGGGCGCGGTCGGTGTCGAGCAGCGGCATACGATAGGCAAGGCCCTCAGGCAAGGCGCTGCAGCGCACCGCGCAGCGTTGCGACGATGCGGTCGATGTGTTCGCGCTCGACGATCAACGGCGGCGACAGCGCGATGATGTCACCGGTGGTGCGCAGCATCACGCCCTGGGCATAACAGTCGAGGAAGGTCTCGAACGCGCGCTTGCCCGGTGCACCCGCGCGCGGCGCCAGTTCGATGCCGCCGACGAGCCCGAAATTGCGCACGTCGATCACGTTCGGCGCATCGCGCAGGGCGTGCAACTGTTCGGCGAAACAGCCCTGGAGCTGCTGCGCACGGGTCAGCAGGCCTTCGTCGGCATAGGTCTCCAGCGTCGCCAGGCCGGCCGCGCAAGCCAGCGGGTGGGCCGAATAGGTATAACCGTGGAAGAACTCGATCAGGTCCTCGGGCCCGTTCATGAAGGCATCGTGGATGAAGTCGCGTGCCAGCACCGCACCCATCGGCACTGCGCCATTCGTCAGGCCCTTGGCCACCGCCATCAGGTCGGGCGTGACGCCGAAGGTCTGCGCCGCGAAGGCATTGCCGGTGCGCCCGAACCCGGTGATGACCTCGTCGAAGATGAGCAGGATGCCGTGCCGGTCGCAGATCTCGCGCAGGCGCTGCAAGTAACCTTGGGGCGGAATCAGCACGCCGGTGGAGCCGGCGATCGGCTCGACGATGACGGCGGCGATCGTGCTCGGGTCGTGCAACGCGCACAGGCGTTCGAGATCGTCGGCGAACTCCGCGCCATGCGCCGGCTGGCCCACCGAGAAGGCGTTGCGTGCCGGGTCGTGCGTGTGGCGGATATGGTCGACGCCGTTGAGCAGGGTGCCGAACATCTTGCGGTTGGCGACGATGCCGCCCACCGAGATGCCGCCGAAGTTGACGCCGTGGTAGCCGCGCTCGCGCCCGATCAGGCGCGTGCGCTGACCCTCGCCGCGCACGCGGTGGTAGGCGATCGCCATCTTCAGCGCGGTCTCGACCGATTCGGAGCCGGAATTGGTGAAGAACACCTTGCCCATGCCGGCCGGCGCGATGGCGGCCACCGCCTGCGCCAGCGCAAAGGCCTTCGGGTGCGCCATCTGGAACGGCGGTGCGTAGTCGAGCTCGGCGGCCTGCGCCTGGATGGCCTGCACGATCTTCGGCCGCGCATGGCCGGCATTGACGCACCACAGACCGGATGCGGCGTCGAGGATCTCGCGGCCGTCGGCATCCCAGTAGTACATGCCCGAGGAGCGCGCCAGCAAACGCGGTGCCTTCTTGAACTGGCGATTCGCCGTGAACGGCATCCAGAAGGCGTCCATCGGGGGATCAAGAGGCTTGTTCATGCGGATTCCTGAGCGGCCGACGCGGTTGCCCGGAAGTCTATGCCGAGGTGGACGCAATTTGCGTGCGAGATGACCCCAGGCTCACCCGCGCTGACGCACAATCATGCTGTTCAGTCAAGTACACGCCGCATGAAATGCCAAGCCAAACGGATGTCACGCAACTCGATGCAATCGACGTCGAAATCCTCGATGCCCTGCAGGCCACGGGCCGGCTGTCGAATGTCGAACTGGCGCAGCAGGTGCACCTGTCGCCATCGGCCTGCCTGCGCCGCGTGAAGCGGCTTGAGGACGGCGGGGTGATTCACCGCTATGTGGCCCTGCTCAACCCGCGCGCCTTCGGTCGCCCGGGCACCGGCTTCGCGATCATCAACCTCGAGAACACGCAGCCGAAAAAGCTCGAAGCCTTCGAGCAGGCGGTGCGCGATCAGCCGGCGATCCTGGACTGCCACTATGTGGCCGGCAGCAACGACTACCTGCTGCGTTTCATCTACCGCGACGCGGCCGACCTCGAACGCCTGCACACCGAGGTACTGGCACGCCTGCCGGGTGTGATGCGGTCGAACACCATGCCGGTGCTGCGCAGCGTCAAGCAGACGACGGCGCTGCCGCTGGACGCGCTGCGCTGAACTCAGTCCTCAGTCGTCCTGGTCCCCGGCGTCCCGGCTGCTTGCGTCCGGGCTCTGGCCCAGCGCCTGCAACAGGCGGCGGGCGGCCGGGTAGACCACATCTTCCTCGAGCACGATGTGTTCGGCATGCAGCGCCGTGAACACCGGCACGGCCTGGCGCAACATCGGCAGGTTGTACCAGTTGTAGCCCTGCGCGATGGCCTCGACCTGCGGTGCAAGTTCGCGCCAATCCTCCTCCAGCCAGCCGTGGTCCTGCTCCAGACGCTTGACGTGATGCACGAGTTCAGGGTCGTTGCCGTTGAGCAGGGCCGGGAAGACGCGTCGCTCCTCCTCGGCGTGATGCTGCCGCGCCGGGCCGTCGAAGAAGGCGCTGATCTCGGCTGCCGTTTGCCGCGCCGTCGCGTCGGGGCCCTTGTCGTCGACATGGTCGAGAAGTTCGGCAAAACGCGCCAGCATGGCCTGCATCTCGCGGTGCGTGCGGTCCAGGGATTCGAAACCCGGCGGCGGCGTCACGGCCGGGCGGGCAGGGCGGTCGGTGCTGTGGACACGGTCGGCAGGCATCGCGATTCCTCCTTTGCGAGCCATTCTTCGGCGCGCGCGCCGCCCATGCCTTGATCGGTGTCAAGGCATGGGGCGATCCGCGGCGCCGACGCCGGCCTTGATGCGGCCGCAAAGATAGGTCCATGCACAATGCGCGGCGGCGTAGCTGGTGAGCTCGGCATGGTCGTAGGGCGGCGCCACCTCCACGCAGTCCATGCCGACGAAGGGCAGGTCCACGCTGTCTTCGAGCAGGCTCAGGATCTGGTTCGTGCTCAGACCGCCGGGCTCCGGCGTGCCGGTGCCGGGCGCAAAGGCCGGGTCCAGACAGTCGATGTCCAGGCTCAAGTACAGCGGCGGCCGGCCGGCCGCGGCGAGCCGGGCGCGCAGGTCGTCGAGCACCGGGGCCAGCGCGGCCGGGCTGTCGCGCCCGCGCAGCTCACGCGCCGTCCAGACGCGCCCGCCACGCTGACTCACGTAGTCGCGCGCCGCGGGCTCGGCCGCCGATCGGATGCCGATCTGCACGAAGCAGGTCGGATCGGCCAGGCCTTCGCCGATCGCCTCGCTGACCCAGGTGCCGTGCCCGCTCGGTTCGCCGAAGTGGTCGGTCCAGGTGTCGCAATGGGCATCAAAATGCAGCACCGCCAGGGGCCGCCCCAGCCAGGCACGGTAGGCGCGCAGCAGGGGCAGGGTGATCGAGTGGTCGCCGCCGAGCCAGACCATGTGGTGGCGTCGGATCAGGGCCGCCACGGGCTCGGCCATGGCCGTGCGCATCGCCGTCAGCGCGGTGTTCGGCAGCGCGAGGTCCCCGGCATCGCCCAGCCGGCCCAGCGGTGTGCAGTCCAGCCAGGGGTGCTTGCCGTCGCACAGCATGTGGCTGGCCTGGCGGATCGCCCGTGGGCCCATGCGCGCGCCCGGTCGGTTGGTGGTCGATCCGTCCCATGCGATGCCGGCCACCGCCAGCGCCTGATCGGTGGCCTCGGGTGCGCGCAGGAAATGTGTGCCGGACTGGTAGGCGAAGTGGCTCATCGAGTCGGGGTGAAGGAAGGTGGGCGCCATTAGAGCCGAGGCGGTGGTGCCTCGGCCACGGCCGACGATGCGCTGGCCCGACCGTCGGTGCGCACATTTCACGCCGGCGGCGTCGATTTCATATTACGGAACGACGGCATGCTGCGCTGCCGCATCCATTTCCGGAATGACGGAATCCGTTCCACGATGTGGCAACCGCGCGCCAAGCTGTTGATTTTATTGTCTGTCTCTTGTGTCTTATATAAGACATAAGTATTGCGCAGCGCAGCATCAGGCGATTAGCCTTGAGGCATCGATTCCTTGCCTTCCCGCAACCCCCAGGAGCTTCATCCATGACCCAAGCCACCCGCCAACAGCAGATCGCCGCCCTCGAGAAGGACTGGGCCGAGAACCCGCGCTGGAAAGGCATCCAGCGCGGCTACAGCGCCGAAGACGTGGTCCGTCTGCGCGGCTCGGTGAACATCGAGCACACCCTGGCCCGGCGTGGTGCCGAGAAGCTGTGGTCCCTGGTCAACGGCGGCGCGGCCAAGGGTTATGTCAATGCCTTCGGCGCCATCACCGCCGGCCAGGCGATGCAGCAGGCCAAGGCCGGTCTGGAGGCCGTGTACCTGTCGGGCTGGCAGGTGGCCGCCGACGGCAATACCAGCGAAACGATGTACCCGGACCAGTCGCTGTACGCCTACGACTCGGTGCCGACGATGGTCCGCCGCATCAACAACACCTTCAAGCGCGCTGACGAGATCCAGTGGTCGCGCGGCATCGAGCCCGGCAGCAAGGACTACGTCGACTATTTCCTGCCGATCGTGGCCGATGCCGAAGCCGGCTTCGGCGGCGTGCTCAACGCCTTCGAGCTGATGAAGAACATGATCGCCAGCGGCGCCGCCGCGGTGCACTTCGAGGACCAGCTCGCGGCGGTCAAGAAGTGCGGCCACATGGGCGGCAAGGTGCTGGTGCCGACGCAGGAAGCCTGCGAGAAGCTGATCGCCGCGCGCTTCGCCGCCGACGTGATGGGTGTGCCGACCATCGTTCTGGCGCGCACCGACGCCGAGGCCGCCAACCTGCTGACCAGCGACCACGATGCCAACGACAAGCCCTTCCTGACCGGCGAGCGCACCCCCGAAGGTTTCTACCGCGTCAAGAACGGCCTCGAGCAGGCGATCAGCCGCGGTGTCGCCTACGCCGCCTATGCCGACCTGGTGTGGTGCGAAACCGGCACGCCGGACCTGGGCTTCGCCCGCGAGTTTGCGCAAGCCGTGCATGCCAAACACCCGGGCAAGCTGCTGAGCTACAACTGCTCGCCCTCGTTCAACTGGCGCAAGAACCTGGACGACAAGACCATCGCCCGCTTCCAGGACGAGCTCTCGGCGATGGGCTACAAGTACCAGTTCATCACCCTGGCCGGCATCCACATCAACTGGTTCAACACCTTCAAGTTCGCGCAGGCCTATGCCCGCGGTGAAGGCATGAAGCACTACGTGGAGATGGTGCAGGAACGTGAATTCGAAGCGCGCGAGCAGGGCTACACCTTCGTGTCGCACCAGCAGGAGGTCGGCGCCGGCTACTTCGACGATGTGACCACCGTGATCCAGGGCGGTTCGTCCAGCGTCAAGGCGCTGACCGGCTCGACGGAAGAAGAGCAGTTCCACTGATCCGTTGATCGGGGATCCGGCCGCGCCGGATTCTCACGGCGAAGAAGGCCCGGCAACGCCGGGCAGGACGAGAAAAGGCCCGGCGTCGCCGGGCCTTTTTGCCTGCGTGGCTGCCGATCAGTCGTTCAAGCCTTGGCGACGCCGGCGCACCGTCAGCGCGACGCCGAACAGGCCCATCGCCAGCAGCGCATAGGTGCCCGGCTCCGGCACCACCGGCAGGATGTCGCCGGGGCCGCGCACCAGGTTCAGGAAACGTCCGCTGTCGTCGTTGGCAAAGCCGGTGGTGACGAGGTAGTAGGCAGTGCCGGTGCTCAGCGCGATGTCGAAGCCGCTGCGGCCGATGGTGCCGTTGTAGTCGTCGTTCGCGACCAGGCCGTTGAGCAGGGGCATCGCGGCATCGAAGCTGCCCGCATAGAGGAACAGGAACTGGTCCCAGGCGGTGTCGCTGCGCAAGCCTTCGGCGAAGCTGCGGATCGTGTACAGGCCGTCGGCGCCCACCGAGAACGCGTAGACGTCGTAAGGCACGTCGGTGCCGACGGCAGAGACGCCGCTGAAGTCGGACAAGGCCCGGTTGAAGGTCGGTGCGGCGGTGGTGTCGTCAACGTAGAACGCGGCCGATGCCGGCAACGCCACGCTGACGATGGCGACCGCCGCCGCGGCGCGGAGCAGGGCAGAAAATTTCATTCGGGTTCCTCCAGTGAATGCGTCGGAAGACGCGCCACGTGACCTTTGCACGTTGCCGTCCGGGCCGCCGTCAGCAGAAGTTACGGAACGTACGCGCCGCGCTTTGGGGAAACATCCGTTGACACCACCCCCCTCGGATGAGGGTGGCGCACCCCGGGGCGTCGGCCGGCCTCCTCGGGCAGCAGCCTTCAGTTGCCGGCATCGGCACCTGCCTGGCGCCAGCGCACCAGAAGGATGAAACAGGCCGCGGCCAGCAGCAGGGCGCCCACCAGCAACGGCGAGGCCAGCAGGCGCAGCGCCTGTCCGGTATCGGTCACGGCCCAGTGCGGAACCTGGCCGAGCGCGGCGGAAAGGTCGTGGGAGGTCTCGATGACCATCCCGCCGCTGCCGGCGTTGGCGATCGAGCGTCCGGCATTTTCCAGCAGTTGACCCAGCACCCACAGCGGGCCGCTGATGCCGAACACCTTGTCCAGCACCTGGCTGCCCAGCCCCAGGCCCAGGGCCATGACCACCAGGCCCCAGCGCCGCAGCCAGGCGCTCAGCAGCACCATCAGCAGCAGCAGCGGCGACAACCACAGGGTGGCGAGCAGCACACCCACCGCGAGCCGGGCGAAGATGGCCAGGGCCGAGGCCATCAACACCCCCCAGGGCAGGGCAAACCAGGCGCCGGCGCCGTCCACCCGGCTGATCAGCACGAAGGACGCGACCAGGCCGCCTGCCAGCCCGACCAGCACCGCGGCCACCGGCACCAGCACCAGGTGCAGCAGCAGCGGTACGGCCAGGCTCGAGGCATGGCTGGTGGGCAGCGAGAGCCAGAACTCGACGGATCGATCGGCGTGGTCGCGTCGCGCCAGGCCGGCGGTGGTGATCAGCGCGACGATCCACAGCATCACCAGGTGCAGGCCCATGCTGCCGCCCAGGGCGCCGATGGCGAGCGCCGTGGGCAGGTGTTCGCCCTGCTCCTCGGGCGCGATCTGCACCTGGCCGAAGCTCAGCAGCAGCGCGGCGATGAGCGTCGGCAACAGGGCCATCAGGCCCCAGGCGAACCGGTGCTGCAGCCATTCGCGCTGCATCAGTGGGATCAGATTCTTCATGATGTGGCCTTCCGGTTCAGAACTGGGTGCGGTCGATCTCGGGCCGGCGCGTCAAGGCGACGAACAGGTCGACCAGACTCGGCCGCAGGCGCTGGCCCAGGGCCTGCACCGCGGCGGGTGGCTCGCCGTCGAACAGCGCGGCGTGGGTCGCCAGGCCCGACCCCTGCACGCGGTAGCGCAGCAACGGATGCGCGGCGGCCATCTGCTCGGCCGCTGCCGCGTCGTGGCTGAGCGCGACGAAGCGCTGGTCCATCGCCTCCAGGCTGATGTCGAGCACCAGCTTGCCTTCGTTGAGCATGATCACGTCCGACAGCAGGCTCTCGATCTCCTCGACCTGGTGGGTGCTGATCAGCACGCTGCGCTCGCCGTCGCACCACTCGTCGATCAGCATCTCGTAGAAGGCCTTGCGCG
>CAZWUR010000068.1:0-24142 GCA_964637205.1 uncultured Rubrivivax sp. | reverse complement strand
GCGCTTCCGTCACACCCGGCGCCGGCACCATCTCGACCACGTCCGGCTGGCCCAGTGTCAGCGTGCCGGTCTTATCGAAGACAACCACCGTCAGCTTGGTGGCGTTCTCCAGCGCCGCGGCGTTCTTGAACAGGATGCCGTTCATCGCGCCGAGGCCCGTACCGACCATGATCGCCATCGGTGTGGCCAGCCCGAGAGCGTCGGGGCAGGCGATGACGAAGACGGTGATGGTGAGCGTGAGGGCGAACAGCAGCGGCTGGCCGAGGATCCAGAACCACACCGCGAAGGTCGCGAGTCCGACGACGATGGCGATCAGCACCAGCCACTGCGAGGCCTGGTCGGCGAGCAACTGGCCGGGGGCCTTCGAGTTCTGCGCTTCCTGCACCAGCTTGACGATCTGCGCGAGCGCCGTGTCGGCGCCGACCTTGGTGGCCTGGTAGCGGAAGCTGCCGCTCTTGTTGATGGTCGCGCCGATCACCGTGTTGCCGACCACCTTCTTCACCGGCATCGACTCGCCGGTGAGCATCGACTCGTCGACCTGCGACGCGCCGTCGATGATCTTGCCGTCCACCGGGATCTTGTCGCCCGGCTTGATGACCACCGTCTCGCCGACCAGCACCTCGGAGGTCGGCACCTTGGTCTCGACGCCGTTGCGCAGCACGGTGGCCATCGGTGGCGCCAGATCCATCAGCGCGCGGATCGCATCGGAGGCGCCGGCACGGGCACGCATCTCCAGCCAGTGGCCGAGCAGGATGAACACCAGCAGCACGGAAGCGGCCTCGTAGAACACCTCGCCCTCGTAGAAGAAAGTGGCGCCGAGGCTGAACACGTAGCCGGTGCCGACGGACAGCACGACCAGCGTGGCCATGTTCGCCACCTTGTTGCGCGCGGCGCGCCAGCCGGCGACGAAGAACGGCCAGCCGGGATAGGCGATGGCGCCGGTGGCGACGATGAACAGGAAGAGGTTGCGATCCATCCCGAACGGCGTCGCGAAGTCGCCGAACATCTTGCCCATCGGCGAGTAGAGGAACACCGGAATCGAGAACAGCAGCGCGACCAGGAAGCGGTTGCGCATGTCGTTGGCCATGTCCTGCATCGACATGCCGGGCGCGTGGCCCATGTCGTGCATCATGTCGCTCATCTGGTGCGCGGCTTCGCCGCCGTGGCCGGCATGCGCGGCGTGACCCGCGTGCAGCGCGGCCGGTGGTGTCTCCGGTGCGGCACTGCTCACTGCAGGCGTCGTGGCGGCGACGTGGCCAGCGTGCCCATGAGCGGCATGCCCGGCGTGGGCGCCATGGCCTTCGTGTCCTGCGTGCTCGGCATGTCCCTCGGGCGGGCAGACGTGGGCGGGCAGCATCTCACCACGGCAGTGGTAGCCGCACTCGACGATGCGTCGTCGGATGTCCTCCAGCGAGGTCTTCGTCTCGTCGTAGTGGACGGTGGCGCTGCCGGCGACGTAGTTGACGTCGACGTGGTGAACGCCTGGCAGCGCCGCGATCTGGCGCTGCACGCCGGCGGCGCTCAGGCTCGAGACCAGTTCGCCGACTTCTACGGTGCTTGTCTTCATGAAGGATCCTTTGGATGGGATGTCAGCGGGCCAGGCGTCCGGCCTCAAGGCAATCGGGAGAGAACTCGAACACGATGTCGGGGTCGGGACGCACGAGCTTGTCCTTCCGGCCGGCGTAGTGGAGCCGGGAGAGGATGTCGCGCATCAGGTTGAGACGGGCCAGGCGCTTGTTGTCCGCGCGCACGATTCGCCACGGCGCTGTCGCCGTGTGCGTTCGCATCAGCATGGCGTCGCGTGCGGCGGAGTACGCCTTCCAATTTTTGACGGCCACCGCGTCGATCGGGCTCGACTTCCACTGCTTGAGCGGGTCGCGGCGGCGCTCCTCGAGGCGCTTGACCTGTTCGTCCTTGCTGACGTCGAGGTAGTACTTCAGCAGCTTGATGCCCGATCCGACCAGCATCTCCTCGAACTTCGGCACGGATTGCATGAACTCTGCATGCTGTTCCTTGGTGCAGAAGCCCATGACGTGCTCGACGCCGGCCCGGTTGTACCAACTGCGATTGAACAGCACGAGTTCCTCGGCCACGGGCAGGTGCGGTACATATCGCTGGAAGTACCAGCCGCTGCGCTCGCGGTCTGAAGGCTTGCCCAGCGCGACGACGCGGGTCTCGCGCGGACTGAGATACTCGACGATGCGCTTGATGCTGCCGTCCTTGCCGGCAGCGTCGCGACCTTCGAGCACGACCAGGATGCGGTCCTGGCAGCGGATGAAGTGGCGTTGCAGCTTCACCAACTCGACCTGCAGCACGTGAAGTTGGGCCTCGTACTCTTCCCTCGACAGGGATCGGTCCGAGGGCGCTGCGGCTTCAGACGTTGGTGCGGTTGCTGTGCTTGCCCCGTCCTCGTTGGTACTGATCTTGTCGCGCTTCTCTTGCTTCTTGTGCTTCTTGGACATGGCGAGCCCCTCAGGCGGTTGGATCCGTGCCGATCAGCAGCACGGTCTCGGAGAGGAAACGGTGCGGCGGCACGGTCAGGTTGGTCGGTGCCGGCACGTTCTTGAACACGCGACCGGCGAGGTCGAACTTCGACCCGTGGCAGGGGCAATAGAAGCCGCCGGGCCACTGCGCTCCGATGTCCGGGCTGCCGGGCGTGGGCCGGAAGGTGGGGACGCAGCCCAGGTGGGTGCACACCGCCTCGATCACCGCCAGTTCGGGCCGGCTCGAGCGCAGCGCGTTGCGCACAGTTTCGGGCTGCTCCGACCGGCGCGACTGCGGGTCGGCGAGCAGGGTGTCGTGCCGCGCCAGCGCATCGATCATCTCGGGCGTGCGGCTCAACACGAACACCGGCTTGCCGCGCCACTCCACCGTGCGCAGTTCGCCGGGGCGCAGGCTGCCCAGGTCGACGTCGACCGGCGCACCCAGTGCACGCGCCTTCTCGCTGGGCGCGAGCGAGGCCACGAAAGGCACCGTGGTGGCGACCAGTCCCGCGCCGCCGGCAGCCGTTGCCGCGCCGAGCCAGAGCCGGCGGTCTGCATCGTCTGGCGAATCGGCAGAGATGACGGAGTTCGTCACGGTAGTCTCCCGCAAGGTCGTACTACGTTGTGGACCACGGTGCAACGGCGGTTGTCTTTCGCATGCGATCACCGGCCTCAGGCGGCCGAGGCGCGGTCGCCCAGTGCGGGAACGAAGCGCGGCGTTCGCGCCGCGTAGGCGTCGAACTCGGTGCCGAAACGCTCGCGCATCTCGCGTTCTTCGGTGACGGCAAGGCGCCCGTACATGGCCACCAGGATCGGGAACATCACCAGCGTCAGCAGCGTCGGCCACTGCAGCAAGAAGCCGAGCAGGATCATCACGAAGGCGACGTACTGAGGGTGGCGGATGCGCCCGTAGGGACCGGTCGTCGCCAGCCGGTTGGCGCGCTGGGCGTGGTACAGCACGTTCCAGGCCGCGGACAGCAGGTAGAAGCCCAGCCCGAGGAAGACGTAGCTGGCGATATGCAGCGCCCCGAAGTGCGGATCGCCCTTCTCGCCGAGCAGCGTCGACCAGAGGTGCCCGCTGTTGTGCGACATCAGATCCAGGTTGGGGTACTTCGACTGCAGCCAGCCCGACATCAGGTAGATCGTCAGCGGGAAGCCGTACATCTCGACGAACAGCGCGACCACGAAGGCCGCGAAGGCCCCGAAGGTGCGCCAGTCGCGGCCGGTCTGCGGCTTGAAGAAGCTGAAGGCGAACATCAGGAAGATGGCCGAATTGAGGATGACCAGCATCCACAGTCCGTAGCCAGGTTGGTCGTGACTCATCTGCAGATCCCCTCAGTGGTGGTGGTGCGTCTTCCGCGAACGCCCTTCGGACGCTTCCGGACCTGCGGCGCGGTCGTCCGACGGTCTCTTGTCATCGTGTGCATCGCCGTGACCGTGACCGTGGCCGCGGTGCATGAAGATGTGCAGGAACGGGGACGCAGCCAGCAGCAGGTAGGGCAGGGCGCCCAGCGTGTGTGCGCGGTGTTCGGTCAGCAGGAAGAACAGGGCGATCGCGGCAAACACCAGCAGTCCGATGGCATATCGGCTGCGCCAGAAACTGCGCGCCCGGCGGTTTGGCTCGTCGTGGTCATGATCCATGGAAGGACTCCTGTGCGGGTCTCGGCTCGGCCTGGCGAATGGAAGGGTTCGACCGGCGCTTTCGGGCGCGTATGTGGGTCACTTCCCCGGTGCGGCAGGAGACATGGGCATGCGGTCCATCATCATTTGCATCATCGACTGCATCATGTCCATGCGCTTTTCCATCATCTGCTGGCGCGCGGCGGCGTTGGCTGGCGCCTTCCCGGGCGCCATGCCTCCCATCATCGACATGCCTTCTTGCATGAGCTTCATGTGCTCGGCCATCAGGGCCTCGCGCTCCGCCGGCGTCTTCGCGCTGGCCATCTTCTCGTGCATCGCCTGCATGGCCTTCATGTGCTTGTCCATCATGGCCATGTCGGGCATGCCCGCGGGCTTGCCGGTGGCCGGTGCAGGCATCGCCGCGGAAGCTGCACCGGCAGGGTGATGGGCCTTGTGCTGGTCGTCCTGCGCGAACGAAGCCACGGACAACGCGGCGAGAGTTGCGACGACGGCGGGGATGCGGAAACGGAACATGGAAGCCTCCTGGGAGCGAAAGAACGATCGGTCGACGGGTGGCCGGCCCGGTAGCCGGTTGAGGGAGTGATGCCGCGACTCGCGGTCCGACTGTGCGATCCGTAGTCGGCTACGGAGTCAACAGGTCGGAGCTATGCGGCGGGACGCTGGCAAGGAACGCGTCGGCGCGTCCGTCGCCGCGACCCGCGGGTCGCGCTCTACAGCGCGAGCCGGGAGAACTGCACCCGCGGAGGGGGTGAGGGCGGCGGAACCGCTGCGAGAGCGGCGCGGACCAGGGCGGCCGGCGCCATGTGCAGGTCGTTGACCTGCCTGTGAGTCGCAGGGACCAGGGCCTGAAGGTCAGGCGTGTCGACCTTGGGCAGTTGCTTCAGAAGGGTCTGCGACGACGCGTCGCAGGACTTCTGGCACGGTGCCTTGTCGGGGTGCTCGCCGTGCTGCGCTTGATCCGCCGCGCGGGGTTGCGCAACGGCTGGCGTCGGCTGGTCTGTCTGCGAAACCTGGATGCCGGAATGCGCCAGTTCGCCGCGCGGTTCCGTCAGACAAGCATTCGCCACGCCCGACAGCAGCGCGAACACCCACACGAGCAACATCGTGAGGGCGATGCTGCGCTTGTGGTGGCGGCTGGCGGTCAGGGTCATGTTCAAGTAGGTACGTGCGCAGATTCGCAGAATCCGCGGTGGAAGTCTCGCCGGACATTGCATCGGAAAGGTTGATCGTCGTCAAACCGGCTCTGGGGTCAACTACGGAATCCGGACGTACCATTCGGCCATGAAAAGAAGGGCGGTCGCTGGCCCCCCGTCACTGGAGACACCCTCTCCCTTGACCATCGGACGCCTTGCCAAGGCAGCCGGAGTGGGCGTGGAGACGGTGCGCTACTACCAGTCGCGCGCACTGCTGCGCGTGCCGGCGGCGAACGGCGGTTTTCGCGTCTATCCCGTTGCGGCGATCGACCGCATCGCATTCATCAAGCGCGCGCAAGCGCTGGGCTTCTCGCTGGACGAGGTGCGCAGCCTGCTGGACCTGGAAGACGGCCGCAACCGCCGGGCCATCCAGTCGGTCACCCAGGCGCGGCTGGGCCAGATCGAAGACAAGCTGGCGGACCTGCATCGAATGCGCGAGGCGCTGTCCGAGTTGCTGCATCGCTGCAAGCAGACCGGATCCATGCAGGCTTGCCCGATCATCGAGACTCTGGCCGGTGCGAGGTCACCCACCTGACGGAGCGTGACCCGGAAGCGCAGCCCATCCGTCAAAGTCGCTTGGCACGCGCCAAAGGCACGCCCGAGACATTCACCGCCGATACCACGGGCGTTACCGCCGGCAGCCGCTGCGCGCCCAAGCCCACCGTCGCTTGACGCATCGGAACGCCCGCCAGCCGCACCTCGGCCGCGACCGTCGGTGGCGTGTTCCCGCCCAGGCGCTTGGCGACGACCAGCGGAACGCCGGTGCCCGCACTTTCCGTTCCGGCAGTTGACGCCGACGCCGACGCCGAACCGACTGCCAGGCCGGCGATTGCCAGCAAGATTGCGATAGTCCTCATGTCAATGCTCCTTCTACAAAGTGCGCGCTTCCCGGGATTGGCAGCGACGTGTCCCCTGGCTTGCTGCAGGGAAGGACATCACGCTACGCGGCCTTGACCGACCGGAACCTGACCGATTGATGACGATGTCGTCAGGATCGACCGGCAGACGCTGCAGGCGTTCGACGTACCCTGTTCGCGCCGCACGCGGCCGCGCTGGCGCCACGCGATGGCGCTAAGCTTGCCGGCCATGGAACAAGCCGTCTTGCCGATATCTCCTGCCGCGCAGCGGGACGCCCTGATCGACCGTTGGAAGGCCGATCCCCATGCGACGTACCGCACCTGGTTCCTGTGGGAAGAGCGCCTGAAGAACTTCCGCTCGATCCGGCGCGGCATCGGGCAGATCGTGCGCGAGATCGAGGGTGGAAGCTTCGGCAACGTGTATCGGGGCTCGACGCTGGAGACCGTCGTGTCGTCGATCGCCGAGCAGCGGCAGATCTTCAAGGGTGCGGACCACGCGTTTCTGTGGAAGCCCAAGCTGCGCATCCCGGACATCTACGAGAACGAGGACAACCAGCGCGCCTTCGGGCGGCTGCTGCACGCGTGCGACTGCTGCGACACCGGCGAGGCGGTGATCGACGCGATCCGCCGCCTCGACGGCCAGCGAGTCAAGGGCCTGGGGCCGGCGGTGGCCAACCTCCTCTACTTCATCCACCCGACGCTTGTCGTCCCGTTTAACACCGCGATCGTGCGGGGCTACAACGCGCTGACCGGCAGCAACGTCAAGCTGGGGCGTTGGGACCACTACCTGTCGATGCGCGAAGGAGTCATGCGCCTGAACGCCGAGCATCGCTCACGCCTGTCCAACGACCTTGGCGCGGTCGCCGGGCTGCTGTTCGACATCGGCGCCGGCCGCTACGACGCGCCGCCTCGGGAGCACGACCCGTTGGCGGCGCGGGCTTGGCAGGACGACCTCGCGCGGGTGCGTGAGGAGACGGCGGCCCAGCACCGGCAGTGGGCGCTCGAACGCGAGAGCGACACCACGCACACCGAGATACAGGGTTGGCTGCGCGATCTCGGGCTGGGCCTGGGTTTTCAGGTGTGGATTGCGGCGAATGATCGTTCGCGCGAATACCTGGACGGGCGACTCGGCGATGGCTGCCTGGAACGCCTGCCCGCAGAACTCGATGGCGCCGTGGAGTCGGTGCGCCTGATCGATGTAGTCTGGCTCGAGGCCGGGGGCGAGCGCGTCGCAGCCGCCTTCGAGGTCGAGCATTCGACCTCGATCTATTCAGGCATCGTGCGCATGTTGGACTTGGCGCTGGGCAGCGCGGTGGCGGCGGGCACCACGATGTTCCTGGTCGCGCCCGACGACCGGCGCGACGAGGTGGCCCAGCAACTGCGGCGCCCGGCGTTCTCGCGGGTGTCCGAACTCGGCATCCGCTACCTGCCGTACGGTGAGCTGCGCACGCACCGCGCAGCCATCGGCCGCTTCGGCGCGGGGCTCAGGCCCCTCCTCGAAATCTCCAAGGCCTTGTGAGCGACGCGGAACCGCGACGAGCGACGAGTTTGGACTGGGGAGCACGTGAACGCCGGAACAGTCCCGTTGCGCCTGTACCTGTGGCCGCATCGCTTGTTGTATGTCGGCCCCGGCCTCAATGCGCGCATGCACCGTCACCACGCCGCACAGGTCTGCTGGGGACTTGGCGGCCAGCTTCGATTGAAAGCCGGGCCGCAGGGCGAATGGGAGGAATTGAATGGGTTCTTTGTCCTGCCGGACCGACCGCATGCGTTTGACGCCTCAGGGTCGACGGTGGCGATGCTGTACCTGGAGTCCGAATGCGTCGAGTTCGTGTCCCTTCAAACTCGCATCGACACTTGCGATGGCAGCGCAGCGTTTGAACCGCCACCAGCCGTGGCAGAGAGCCTGAGGGCTCTGGTGGAGGACGGTGGGTCGATCGACGTTGCGGACTCGACCTGCGTGATGTGGCTCGGGCTGGACGGCACCGATCCGGGCGCCCGTGGCCGCGACCCGCGCATCGCACAGGCCCTGGCCCTGCTGAGCGCCCAGATCGATCGGCCGGTACGCCTGCAAACGTTGGCGGGCGCACTGAACGTCTCGCCCAGTTGGCTGAGCCACCGCTTTGCCGAGGACACCGGGGTTCCGCTGCGCCGCTATGTGGTGTGGTTGCGCCTGCGGCGCGCGGTGGAGTCGGTGCTTCAGGGGGCGTCCTGGACCGAAGCTGCACACGCGGTCGGCTTCAGCGATTCGGCACACCTGTCGCGATCGTTCCGAGACACATTCGGCATCGCGCCGTCGTCGTTGTTCAGGCGCGGAGATCAGATTTCGATTTGCTTTGCCAACTGAACTGGTGGGCGGGCGAGACGGTCGGCATGACCCGATCGGCGATAAACAGCCTGATCGCCGTTGCCACGGCCCGTGGCTGATCCTCGGTCACGAAAGGCCCGGAGTCCTCGATGATCTCCACCGCAGCATCAGGAAAGAGGGTCGCGAGTCGATGCGCATGCTCCAGCGGAAAGAAGCGTCGCCGTTCCCGCGCCCAGACCAGCAACACGGGGCGCCCAAATCCAGCCAGTCTCTCGGCGACTGCCAAGGTATACCTCGGCTGGATGTTTCGGACCAACGCCGCGAAGTCGCGGCGTGTGCCCGCGTGTTCGCGCAGGGGAGCGGTGTAGGACCGCATGATGTCGGCAGGGATGGCCCGCTCGGTCAGCCGGCCGAAGGCGATGGGCAGCCGTTGCACCCAGCGCGAGCGCAAGGTCTGCGCCAGCACCCAGAGTCCCCACGAAGTTCGTCCGAACAGGCGCAGGTGTCGGATCGGCAGGGGCACGAAATTGTCGAATGCGTCGCAGGGTGTCAACACGAGTGCTGCGATCCGCGCGGGGCGGTCGACGACAACGTACTGTGCCACGGCACCTCCGGTGTCGTTGGCGACCAGCACCACCAGGTCGAGACCCGCGGCGGCCAGAAACTCGTCGACCATCGCGGCGATGCCGGGCAACGAGAAGTCGGTGCCTGGCCTCATGGTCAGTCGGTGCGCGCCGAGCGGCCAGTCCGGCACGATGCAGCAGTGATCGCGCGAGAGATCTGCCACCACGCCGCGCCAGACATCGCCGTTGGCAATGATGCCGTGCAAGAACACGACTGTCGGACCCCGCCCCGTCACCCGGTACTCGATCGGGCCCTCGGAAATATGCAGGGTGTGACGCTCTCCGAGTTCAAGCGACGTGGACATGTGACGGTACCTGTTGTAGGCGCGATCCAAGAGCGGGGTGGGGCAACGCTACTGGCGGCGGCGCTGGCGCCACGCGTTGACACCGGACCAGGCCAACAACCATCTGGCGCGTCCCTGCGCCAGGAGCCACCAGCCCAGCTGGCGAGTCCGTGGAGTGCACCCCAGCCTGACGTCGACCGCCACGCAGTGGTAGCCGCGTGCCCCGTCGGGATAGGGGGCGGCGGGCGCTTCGCTCTGTACGCCGTCCCGACCCCAGGCCCGAACCTCCAGCGTATGGCGGCCGGGTGTGGCTTCCCATTGAGCTTCCCATAAGACCCAGGCGTTGGGACCAAGCGCGGTCACCAGCGAGCAAGCCTGCCAATCCCCGCCATCGACTCGCAACTCGACCTTCACGACGCCATGCGGCGGGCTCCAGGCGACGCCGGCCACTGGCTGTTCGCCTGGCGCAAGCAGAGCCGAGACGCATGGGACGTCGATCCTGGCATTCGGTGCCATAAGCGATGGCACCCGAGGCCAGCCCTTGCGCTCGGCGTAGTCGATGGCCTCGCTGAACCGTGTGACCTCGATCGAAGCGAGCCACTTGATGTTCGCGTCGTATCCATGGATGCCCGGGACCAACATCCGAACCGGGGCGCCGTGCTTGCGAGAGAGCGGCGCGCCGTTCATGGCATAGACCAACAGCGGTTCGAAGCCTTGCTCGAGCACTGACAGGCTCACTCCGGCCGAGAATCCGTCGACGGCATGCAGGCGGATGTGATCCGCTTGCCGCGACGCGCCGGCACGCTCGAGCAGGTCGGTCAACCGCACTCCCTGCCATCGCGCGTTGCCGACAAAGGGGCCGCCCACCGGGTTGTGCACGCACATGAGGACCGAGTCCACTTCAACGGGGGGCATTGCCAGCAGTTCGGCGAACGTCAGGGACAACGGCTGTTCGACAAGGCCCCGCACCGTGAGCTGCCAGCGTTGCGTGTCCACGGTCGGTGCCGGAAACGTCACGTCGGTGACGAAGAATCGGTCGACCGGGGTAAAGAGCTCGGATAGCCCTCGAATTCGCGGCGCGGCCGACCGGGGCGGCGGGGGCACAGGCATCGGAAGGATCGCGTGCTTCTTGGTTCCATGCCGGCGCCGGATCCGGCGGATCGCCAGCGCGAGGACTGCCAGCGCGAGTCCGAGAGTAAGGGAAGCGGCAGCGCCGAGCCAGACCCCCACCAATCCGCCGCCCATTGCCAGCGATCCGAGAGGGATTGCGATCTTGCGGGGAAGTTCGACGCGGCGCCACAACGCATAGAGCCCGATGGACCCCTGCACAAGCATCGCTGCCAAGAGTGCGGTTGTTCCCGCGAGCGACGTCAGCGCCGGCAGGCCAATTCCGAGCAAGACCAGTGTCGCGACGATCGCGGGTTTGTCGCCGCGACGAAGGAGTGCGATGCCCACGTCTATCAAGGGCGTTGGCAGTGTGTCGATCAGCCACTTGCCGACGGCTCGCAGGGGCGAGGTGTGCGTCCCATGGACCGCCGCTGCAAACTCGCCGACTGCCAACTGCAAGAAGGCTGCGCCCATACCCAGAAGCCACGCGTCGGACCAAGATGGCAGCATCTCTTGCTTGTGTATTGAATGATGTCCGTAGCGTGCATCGGGATTGCGCATTCAGGCTTGAAGAAACTGGCAGATCTGCGCGTGACCGGGGGCCAGCGGCGCAATCGCCGGGGAGCGACACCCTCGCTGGAACAGCCCCTCCGCGGATCCTTGCGCGGCCAAGGGCACGAGACAAGCTTACGAACCTGTAATGTGCTCGTCGGCCGTTCGTCTGTTGCGGTTCCCTAGAGTGCACGGCATGCCAAGTGGCATGACGTTGAGGGAGCGAATCCCTCACTGCATCACGAAAGGTTCGATCATGAAAGCAACTCTGTTTACCTTGGCCGTCGCGTTCGCGGCCGCCGGGGTTTCCGTGCCGGTCTTCGCGCGCGACGCCCTGCCGCAGGCCACGCAGCAGGTGCTGGCTCTGAAGGACGGTTCGACCCTGTACGTTTTCAGGGACGGCAAGATGGCCAAGGAGGATCGCTACGGCCGTGCTGCCTACCTGAAGCAAGGCGAGGTTCTCGAACTGGCCGATGGACGCAAGGTCCCGGCAGTCGGCAACGAGGTGGCTCGATTGGACGGTCTGCTCAACGACGGGCATCGGAACTGAAGCCCGACGCGCCAGGCCCACCACAACGCTCCTTCGAGAAACACCCATGAAGACATTTGGCAAGGCCGGCTTCGTGTCGGCACTCGTGCTCGCCGCGTCCGCAGTGATGGCAGGCCCCGGCCACGGCAGCAATCCCGTGGGCGAAGCCGGCAAGGTTGCGCAGGTCACGCGTACGGTCGAGATCGACATGACCGACAACATGCGCTTCACGCCGGCCGAGATCTCGGTCCGGCAGGGCGAGACGGTGCGCTTCGTCGTGAAGAACTCCGGCGCGGTCAAGCACGAACTGGTGCTGGGAACGCCCGAGGAGTTGAAGGAGCACTACGCGATGATGATGAAGATGCCCGGCATGGAGCACGCCGACGACAACATGGTCAGCGTGGCGCCGGGCGAGACCGGCGAGGTCGTGTGGCGATTCACCAGTTCCGGCAACGTGGATTTCGCCTGCCTGCAGCCCGGCCACTACGACGCCGGCATGAAGGGCCTCGTCAACGTCGCGCTGAAGACGGGCGCTTCCAAGAACGATGGGCACGGCAGCCATAAGCACTGACTGACGACCGTCACGGCATGGCGGCGGCGCACGGCACCTGCCGGTGCCCGGTGCCCTCGGCAGACTTTTTTCTCACACCCCTACGGAGCAATACAGATGAAGACCTTCAAGCCCTTTCTTATCGCCATGGCCTTCGCCGCCTCGGTGCCGTTTGCGATCAGCGCCCACGCCCAGGCGATGGATCACAGCAAGATGGGCGGCATGAACATGCCCGGCATGAAGATGGACGGCACGCCCGCCTCGATGACCGAGGGCGAAGTGCGCAAGATCGACAAGGAAGCCAAAAAGATCACCCTCAAGCACGGCGACATCAAGAATCTGGACATGCCCGGCATGACCATGGTCTTCCAGGTCAAGGACGCCGCGTTGCTGGACAAGGTCAAGGCTGGCGACAAGGTGATGTTCACCGCCGAGAAGGCGGACGGCGCGATCGTGGTCACCGCCATCGAGGCGGCGAAGTAACCCGAGAAGATGAGGCTCCCGGGGATGGACTCGTCCATCGCCGAACCGATGAGCCGATGACGAGTCCGTCATCTGGTAGTCACCCGTCTGTACTGTGCGCGCCGGCAGGATGCACGCCTTTTGGTTGTGCCGGCCCAGCGGCGCCGGCTACCGCGATTCAGCGTGATTGAGGCTACCGACCTTTTCAGCGCGGCAGTCATCGGCGGGGATACGTTCGACTGCGTCGTGATTGGTGGAGGACCTGCCGGGCTGACTGCAGCCATTCATCTCCGACGGCATGGGCGCAGCGTGCGCTTGGTGGACTCGGGTGCCAGCCGGGCGCAGCGCATTGCGCGTGCCCTCAACGTCGCCGGATACCCCGATGGCGTGGTCGGCGGACATCTGCTTGAGCGGATGCGACAACATCTGCGCGCAGCGGACGGACACGTCACCTACGCTTCGGTCGAAGCGATACGACGTTGCTTGGACGGCAGGCTCTTGCTCCGGCTAAGGCATGGAACGCTGCTGACGCGCAGCATCATCTTGTGCACCGGGGCCACGGATCCGCCGATCAACCTGCCCGGGATCGAGGACGTGGCGTCGGCAAACCTGCTGCGGATCTGTTCTTGGCAAGGAGTCGACGATCTCTTCGGGAAGCGTGTCGGGGTGCTGGGCGATTCGCGCCTCGGCGTGCTTGGCACGGCCGATCTGCGGAAGGTGTGCGCGGAGGCAAGGTTCATCGAGATCGGCTGCGCAGCCGGGAAGGCTGACTACTTGTCATGCCATGCCGGACTCGAGCGTGTACCCGGCGTCGCGCGCCACGTCGCGTTGACTCGCGACAAGGCCATCCTCGTGACGTGCGACGATGGCCGCGCGCATGAGTTCGACTTTCTGCGTGCAGCATTCGGCGCGCAGCCGCGAACGTACCTGGCGAATCAATTGGCTGTTCGGTTCGGCGTTCATGGCGCAATCGCGATCGGTCCGACCGGACTCACGAGCGCAGGCAATGTGTACGCTGCGGGCGACGTTGCAGGAGTACCGTGCCAGATTGCCGTTGCGATCGGGCAGGCAGCGATAGCCGCCGCAGCCGTGCACGACAGCTTGTAGGTTCCAGTTCGGGTCTTCTCGCCGCGCTTGAGGAGGCTGCAAATGGTCGCCGAGTTCGCGTACGCGCCGGGACGGTCATCGGGTTGAACTGTCAGAAGGCGGGGAGGGGATCGTGCTTCTAGGGCTGGCGCGCGATGACGAGAGTGTCATCGCGGCGTCGGTCTGCGGTTGGTGATGGCTTCTTAGAGTGTTCTTCGTGCGCACCGTCGCGCACGCCATGAACGCCATGAACGCCGTAAGGAGCCTCCATGAACACTTATATGAATCGCGCATCGCTCGCGCTGAAGAACCCGATTCTTGCGGCAACGATTGCCGGCCTCGGGCTGTTCTCGGTACAGGCTCACGCCAAGGACTCGCCTCTGGCGACCTACCGCTGCGTGGTGTCGGGGCAAGCGAATCAGTGCCATCCGTCCGAATCGACATCCGATGTTCGGATCGAGAAGCAGATCGTGCTCGGGCCCTATGCGCGCTACCTCGTCTACCGTGGCGAGAGCACGCGCGCCGCGGCCGCTAAAGCTCAAGCCGTTGGCGAGCAAACCGTTGAACGAACGGTCAGGATCACGAAGAGAGAACTAGGTGCCTTCCAGCGATACCAGCGTGCCATTGGGGGGATCGCCGAGTCGGACTACATCCACGAGACGGTTTCTGAGGTGGCCGTCGACGCCAGTGCCATCCGTTCTGACTGACTGCCGTCTCGTCCAGTACTCATGATGTTCGAGCCGATGAAGGCACGGTTCCCGGATGCATGTGCCAGCCCGGTCCGCGCCTTGATGATCCTCAAACCGACGTCCTGTCGCAAGATGCATACTTGAATGAATTCTTGGACTCGACCCCACATGTTCCGTCGCCCTCAACAGCTCCGCCGCTGGGCCCTCCGGGTCCTGTTGGTGTGGCTGTTCGGCCTCGGCCTGGGTGTCGCCAATGCTTGCTTGGCTGCCCAGCAGTTCGCCGGGGACAGTGACACGCTCCTCGGGAAAGCCGAAGTGCAGGCTGCCGACTTTGCGGCCGCGCCCGCGGGGTGCGAGCATCACTCGGTCGCGGCGCCGGATCAGTCCCGGCATGATCCGGGTGACTCTTCGCCGAAGTCGAACTGCGAGAGTTTCTGCGAGCGGGCCGGCGTGACGATCCCGCCGCAGAAGTCCGTTCTCGACAACTACCAGTTCCATGTCCTGCCGCCCCCGATGGTGGCGGCCTTGATCGTGCCGGCGTCCGTTGACGTATCGGCAGATGTGGGGGCAACGCGCCGGGATGGCGCAAGGCCCCTGTCGATTCCAATCGCCTTCTTGCGCCTGGCGCTATAGGGGTCACGCGCAAGCAGCCGGCCTGCCTGGCCGCGCTGCCTGCGTGCATCTCGCGTTCTTTCGCAGGCCGTCTTCAACGGCGGCGCCTCGGAAGACTGACCGTATCGCCGCCTTGATCGGAATCCCGGATCGCCCCATGTGTCCGGCTCCCCCGAGCGGCACCCAAGGAGAAGACGAAATGACGACCGTACTGGGTCAGGCGAATAGCGCATGGCCAGGCGTGCCGCGCTGGGCCGGCTCGCTGGTGGTGGGGCTGGCTCTCGGTGCTGCCGGGCCCGTTGCCGCAGTCGCTCAGGAAGCGCCGCTGGGGCGCGACCTCCCGGGGTTGCTGGCCTACGCCCGTGCCCAGAGCCCGGAGATCCGTGCCATGCGCGAGGAAGCCGAAGCCGCCGCGCAGCGTGTCGGGCCGGCGGGGGCACTCCCCGATCCGGTGCTGCGCGTGGAGCTCATGAACATCAACAACTACGGCAACGACGCTTCGCCCAGCCTGCTGCCGTGGAAGGTCGGTGAGACCAAGTACACCCTGATGCAGGCACTGCCCCTCTGGGGCAAGCGGGAGCTCAAGCGGGACGCCGCCGCCGCGGATGTGCGGCAGGCCGAGGCCCGCACGAGTGCGACCTGGGCTGAGCTGGCAGCTCGAATCAAGGCGGCCTACGCGGAGTACTACCGCGCCGCTGGCAACGAGCGGCTGACCACGGAGGTGCTCGGACTGATGACCCGGCTCGAGCAGGTTGCCCAGGCGCGCTATGCGGGCGGACTGGCCACCCAGGCCGACGCGATCCGCGCGCAGCTCGAGCAGACGGCGATGCGCTCCGAGCTGATCATGATCGACAGCGAGAAGCGCCAGATTCGTGCCCGGCTGAACGCGCTGCTGGCGCGCGAAAGCGGCGCACCGCTGGCCGACGCCCAGGAACTGCGCGCGGTACCGACGCTGAACACCGCCGATGCCTCGTCGTTGGCGGAGCGGGCGCGGTCGAGCAATCCGCAGATCCAGGCCGAGCTGGCCCGCGTGGCCCTCGCACAGAAGACTCGTGACCTCACGCAGCGCAATCGTTACCCCGATCTCACCGTCGGTGTGTCGCCTTCGCAGATGGGCTCGCGCATCACCACGTGGGGCGTGATGCTCGAGATGAACATCCCACTGCAGCAGGAAGCCCGCCGTGGTCAGGAGCGCGAAGCCGAGGCGATGGTCGCCGCATCGCGGTCGAGAGCCGAGGCGCTGCAGCAGCAACTGGTCGGTGACCTGGCCGTGAACCTGGCCGGGCTCGAGGCCGCGCGGCGCAACGAGACGCTGTTGAAGACGCAGCTGCTGCCGCAGTCGGAACTCGGCCTTCAATCGGCGCTGGCCGCCTACGAGAACGGCAAGGCGGAGTTCGCGATGTTGCTCGAGGCGCAGCGCCAGATTCGCAAGGCCCGTCTGGACATCCTGAAGACGCAGGTCGAGGCGCAGATGCGCCTCGCCGAGATCGAACGTATTGTGGGAGAAGAACTGTGAAGACCACCACGACCGTGCTCGTGATCGCCCTGATCGGCGCTGTCGGCGCCGGCAGCTACTGGCTGGGCTCGCAGTCGCGCAGCGCCGCACATTCGTCCGCCGAAGCCAGCCAGGAGTCGCCGTCCGCCGCGGCCCCGAAGCAGCGCAAGCTCCTCTACTACCGCAATCCCATGGGGCTGGCCGACACCTCGCCGGTGCCGAAAAAGGACCCGATGGGCATGGACTACATCCCGGTCTACGAGGGCGAGGACGAGGCGACACCCAGCGCTGGCCCCGTGGCTGCGGGCCAGGTGCGCATCAGTACCGAGAAAATCCAGAAGCTGGGTGTGCGCACCGAGCCGGCCGGCATGCGCTTGCTCGGAAAGACGATCCGGGCGGCAGGTCGCGTCGAGCCGGACGAGCGCCGGACCTTTGCGGTGACCGCGAAGTTCGAAGGCTACGTTGAGCGGCTGCACGTCAGTGCGACCGGCCAACCGGTGGCCAAGGGCCAGCCGCTGTTCGAGGCCTACAGCCCTGAACTGGTATCGGCGCAGCGCGAGTACGCGATCGCCATGCAAGGGCTTGAGGCGATGAAGGAGGCTGGTACGGAGGCGCAGGCGGGCATGCGCCAGCTGGCCGATTCGAGCCTCGCGCGCCTGCGCAACTGGGATCTGTCGGCGCCGCAAGTGGCGGCCTTGATGAAGTCCGGCCAGCCGCAGCGGACGATATCGTTCCCGTCGCCGGTGACGGGCATCGTTGCCGAGAAGAAGGCTCTGCAAGGGATGCGCTTCATGCCGGGCGAATTGCTGTATCAGGTGACCGATCTGTCGGCGGTCTGGGTGATCGCCGACGTCGCCGAGCAGGACATCGCCCTGGTCAAGACCGGTGCCAAGGCGCGCGTGATAACCACGGCGTATCCGACCGAAGGCTTCGAAGGACGCGTCACGTATGTCTACCCAACACTGAAGGCCGAGACGCGCAGCATCCCGGTGCGTGTCGAACTGGCCAACCCCGGCCAGCGTCTCAAGCCGGCGATGTTTGCCCAGGTGGAACTGGGTGTCGGCGGCAAGTCGCCGGTGCTGGCGGTGCCCGACTCTGCCGTGATCGATTCCGGCACACGGCGGATCGTCCTGGTCCAGGTGGGGGAAGGGCGCTTCGAGCCGCGCGAGGTCGAGCTCGGCGCGCGGGCGGAGAACTACGTCGAGGTGCTGAAGGGCGTGCGCGATGGCGAACCGGTCGTCGTGGCAGCCAACTTCCTGATCGATGCCGAGAGCAACCTCAAGGCCGCGGTCGGAGGCCTCGGCGGGCATGGAGGACACGGCAGCCCGGCGTCTGGGGGCGCCGCGCCAGCGGTACCAGCGAAACCGGACAAGCCGATGCCACCGGCGGCGGTCGGCCACAAGGCCGAAGGCACGGTCGACAGCGTCGACGCCAAGAACGGCACGCTGAGCCTCAACCACGGACCGGTCCCCACGCTGAAGTGGCCGGCGATGACGATGGAGTTCAAGGCCGCCAACGCATCGCTGCTCGGTGGCCTCAAGCCGGGACAGGCCGTGCGCTTCGAGTTCGTCGAACGGCAGCCGGGTGACTTCGTCGTGACGTCAATCGCCCCGAGCGCAGGTGTCCTCAACGTGGCACCGCAGGCGAAGCCAGCCGTACCAGCGGCGAGTGCCGGCCCATCCACCCACTCCGGCCACTGAGCAGAGGGCGCCATGCTGTCCAAGATCATCCAGTGGTCCGGAAGGAATCCCTTCCTGGTCCTGCTCGCGACACTGTTCATCGTCATCGGCGGCATTCTTGCGGTGCTGAAGACGCCGCTGGACGCCTTGCCCGATCTGTCCGACGTGCAGGTCATCGTCTACACCGAGTACCCCGGCCAGGCGCCGCAGGTGGTCGAGGACCAGGTGACCTACCCGCTGACAACCGCCATGCTGGCGGTGCCGAAGTCGAAGGTCGTGCGCGGCTTCTCGTTCTTCGGCGCCTCGTTCGTCTACGTCATCTTCGAAGATGGGACCGACATCTACTGGGCGCGCAGCCGGGTGCTGGAGTACCTGAACTTCGCGTCCGGGCGCCTGCCCAAGGGCGTGTCGCCCTCGCTCGGGCCCGATGCAACCGGCGTCGGCTGGGTGTATCAGTACGCGCTGCTGGCCAAGGATCGCACGCTCGCCGAACTGCGCACCATTCAGGACTGGTACGTGCGCTACCAGCTCACCAAGGCACCAGGCGTCGCCGAAGTGGCTTCGCTCGGCGGCTTCGTGCAGACCTACCAGGTCACGGTCGACCCGCTCAAGCTGCGCAGCTACGGCATCCCGCTGATGAAGGTCTCTCAGGTCATCCGCGATTCCAACCGCGACGTGGGCGGCCGCGTGGTCGAGATGGCCGAGACCGAGTTCATGGTTCGCGGCAAGGGCTATCTGCGCGGCAAGAACGACATCGAGACCCTGGTGCTCAAGAGCGAGGGCGGCACGCCGGTGCTGATCCGGGACGTGGCGCGCGTCGAGATGGCGCCCGACGAGCGGCGCGGGCTGTCGGAGCTGAACGGCGAAGGCGAGGTCGTTTCCGGCATCGCGATGTCGCGCTTCGGGCAGAACGCGCTGGAGGTGATCCACAACCTGAAGGCAAAGGTGACGGAGATCTCTGCCGGCCTGCCGGATGGCGTGTCGATCCAGGCCGTCTACGACCGGTCGGACCTGATCCATCGGGCCATCGACACACTCAAGCGGACGCTGATCGAGGAGAGCCTGATCGTCGCCGTGGTCTGCGTCGTGTTCCTGATGCATGTGCGCTCGGCGCTGGTGGCCATCCTCATGCTGCCGGTGGGTGTCCTGATCTCGTTCATCGCGATGAAGCTGTTGGGCATGAACTCCAACCTCATGAGCCTGGGCGGCATCGCGATCGCCATCGGGGCCATGGTGGACGCGGCGATCGTGATGATCGAGAACGCGCACAAGCACCTCGAGCGGCTGCCCCCTGTCCACACCGTCAAGCAGCGTGCCGACGCGATGCTCGACGCCTGCAAGGAGGTCGGGCCGGCGCTCTTCTTCTCGCTGCTGATCATCACCGTGTCGTTCCTGCCGGTCTTCACGCTCGAGTCGCAGGAAGGGCGGCTCTTCGCGCCGCTGGCCTACACCAAGACGTTCTCGATGGCCGGTGCGGCGCTGCTGTCGGTGACGCTGGTGCCCGTGCTGATGATGCTGTTCATCCGCGGCAAGATCATGCCGGAAGCAAAGAACCCCCTGAACCGCTTCATGATCTGGGTCTACCGCCCGATCATCACCGGCGTTATGCGCTGGAAGAAGTTGACGATTGCGCTGGCCCTCATCGCCATGGCATTGACGTACTTCCCCGCCTCCAAGCTCGGCAGCGAATTCATGCCGACGCTCAACGAAGGCACGCTGCTGTACATGCCGGCCTCGCTGCCTGGCATGTCGATCACCAAGGCAGCCGAGGTGTTGCAGACCCAGGACAAGCTCATCAAGAGCTTCCCGGAGGTGGCATCGGTCTATGGCAAGGCGGGCCGTGCGAACACCGCGACCGACCCTGCGCCCATCGAGATGTTCGAGACGGTGATCAACCTGAAGCCGCAGGAAGAGTGGCGGCCGGGAATGACCACCGACAAGCTGGTTGCCGAGATGGACAAAGCGCTGCAGTTCCCGGGCGTGTCGAATGCCTGGACGATGCCGATCAAGGCACGCATCGACATGCTCTCCACCGGCATTCGCACGCCGATCGGCATCAAGGTCTTCGGCAAGGATCTCGGCGAGATGGAGAAGCTCGCCAAGGAGATCGAGGCGGTGGTCAAGGCGGTGCCTGGCACGACTTCGGCCTTCGCGGAACGCCTGACGGGTGGCAGCTACCTCAACATCGAACCCAACCGGGAGGCACTGGCCCGATACGGCCTGTCGGTCGGTGAACTGCAGGACGTCATCGGGACTGCGCTCGGTGGCGAGATGGTCACGACGACGGTCGAGGGGCGTGAACGCTTCGGCGTGACGGTGCGATACCCGCGCGAGTTGCGCACCCACCCGGAGCAGATCGAGCGCGAGGTGCTGGTGCCCACGATGGGCGGTGCGATGGTGCCGCTGGGGCAGGTCGCCAGAGTGAGCGTGGCGCGTGGCACCCCGGGCATCCGCACCGAAAACGCGTTGCTGTCCGCGTACATCTTCGTCGACATCCGCGACCGCGACATCGGTTCGTACGTCGCGGACGCCCGCAAGGCGGTGGCCGATCAGGTGAAGTTCCCGCCGGGCTACTACATCACCTGGAGCGGCCAGTTCGAGTACATGGAGCGTGCCGTCGAAAAGATGAAGGTCGTCATCCCGGTGACCTTGCTGACGATCTTCCTGCTGCTCTACCTGAACTTCAGGCGATTGACGGAGACGTTGATCGTGATGCTGTCGGTGCCTTTCGCCCTGGTCGGTGGCGTGTGGCTGATGTGGTGGCTGGGCTACAACCTGTCGGTGGCCGTTGCCGTCGGCTTCATCGCATTGGCCGGGGTCGCGGCGGAAACCGGCGTCGTGATGTTGATCTACCTCGACCATGCCTGGGCCGAGGCCCGGGAGCGCTGCCGTGCCGAGGGGCGTCTGCCGGGTCCGGCCGACCTGTACGGCGCGGTGATGGAGGGGGCGGTCGAGCGCGTGCGTCCGAAGATGATGACGGTGGTGGCCATCATGGCCGGCCTGCTGCCGATCATGTGGGGCACGGGCACCGGCTCGGAGGTGATGAGCCGCATCGCGGCGCCGATGGTCGGCGGCATGATCTCATCGACCGTACTGACGCTCGGGGTGATCCCGGCGCTCTACGCGCTGGTCAAGCAATGGCAGCTCGGGAGGGAATCGCGTTCTGCCCCGGTCCCTTCTGCCCAGGACGTCTTGGGCCCTTCAGCGGCCGCGTGAGGACGGTGTCATGAGACGCAGAGCACTTCTGAAGAGGCTGGTCGTGATCGGCGCGTCGCTGCCGGGCTTCGCACCGGCGGTTATCCCGAAGCCCGAGGTGCAGGTGTTCAAGAGCCGCACCTGCAGTTGTTGCGCAGTTTGGGTTGGGCACCTTCGCGAGGCCGGATTCAAGGTCGCCGTGCTGGACGTGCACAACGCGTCGGTCGAACGCAGGCGTCTGGGCATGCCTGACCGTTTTGGCAGCTGCCATACGGCGCTCGTCGACGGCTACGTGATCGAAGGGCATGTGCCAGCCGCAGAGATCGAGCGACTGCTGGCAACCCGGCCGAAGGCCTTGGGGCTGTCCGTACCTGGCATGCCGGCGTCAGCGCCTGGCATGGCGGTACCCGGCCGGTCCCAGCCCTATCAGGTGCTCCTGATCGATCTCGCCGGGCAGGCTTCGACGTTTGCCAGCTATCGTGGCTGACGCCCCGACCCGCGCGCGGCCACGCGTTCGCGCTGGCTCGCTCGGGCCAATAGCGAACTCGCGCCCACCGTGCGTCAGGAGGCAGCGGTGATCGTCGGCTTCGCTATCCGCGGTGGTCCAAGTCGAGCAACTGGCTCAGCCGGGCGACTTCATTGCTGGTCATGGTGATCTTGCGCCCGTCCATCGTTTCGACCACCGTTCCGACTTTCACGCTGGTCGCTCGTCCGTAGCGATCCTCCTTTGCCATGAGACCGCCTTCGAACACGTAGAGCGTCCCACCGTCGGAAAGGGCGACCACCTGCTTGGCGGCCTCTCTGGCCGCATGTCCGGCGTGAGCGGGCGAAGTGGCGATTACCGCAATGACTGCGATTGCGGCGACTTGCGTGATTCTCAGCTTCATGGCTGCCTCCACGGTTGGAGAAAAGGATCCGTCCGGTGCGCGCTGAGAAATCTAGTCCCGTCCTACCGACAGTTCGCTGTCGCGGGGATAACCGCCCAGTCATCTTCCCAGGGCGCAACACAGAGGTGTCTCACGGGACAACGAGTCGATGCCGGAGACGCGTCGTGGGCCAGTGGTCTGCGGCCGATCACCGCGCGCCACTTCTCGTGGCAGTCTGCGAGCATCGTGCGCGGCGACTCGGTAGCCAGTAAAGAAATCCATAAGCAACGACGGATAGACTGCCCAAGATCCACGGAGACTCGCGATGAACAGTTTCAAGGTGACGAGCGATGCGCCGATCGACGCGCTCCGGCGTACGCTGATGCTTGGCGTGGCTGGTACCCCACTGGTTCAACTGGCCGGATGCGGTGGAGGTTCTTCCGGCTCCGGATCGACGGCCCCGCCCCTGGTCTCCTCGCCGACCCCAGGGGCTGATCTGCCGATCATCCCGCTGGTCGACGGGGCTGTCGATGCGACCGGCACCAGGAACTTCTCACTCGTTGTCCAGGCGGGAACGACAGTCTTTCGCTCCGGCGTTCCGACCGCCACCCTGGGTTACAACGGCCAGTTGTTGGGCCCGGCATTGAGACTGCGGAGTGGCGAGAAGGTGGCGTTGCATGTGCAGAACAATCTCGGCGAAGACACCACGGTCCACTGGCATGGTCTGCTGGTGCCCGCGGAGGAGGATGGGGGTCCTCATCAGGTCATCGCAACGGGTACCCAGTGGACCGCCAGTTTCACAGTCGCCAATCCCGCGTCGACCTGCTGGTTTCACCCGCACACGCACGGCTCGACCGGCCGCCAGGTTGTCATGGGCCTCGCAGGTCTGCTGATCGTCGATGACGCGCGGATTGCGCGCTCGACACTGCCGGAGACATGGGGAGTGGACGACCTGGCACTGGTGCTCCAGGACAAGCGATTCAACGCTGCGGGTCAGATCGACTACACGCTGTCAGCCAGCGACCGAACCAACGGCTACACGGGCGACACGCTGCTGGTCAACGGAGCATCGGCCCCGGTGTGGCAGGCACCGAGGCAATGGGTACGGTTCAGGCTGCTCAATGGCTGCAACGCACGCACGCTGGTGCTGAGGCTTGGCAATTCACTGTCGCTGCTCCAGGTCGCCAACGAGGCGGGACTGCTGGCTGTTCCCGTTGCGCGCCCGTCGGTTGCGTTGGGGCCCGGGGAGCGCGCGGAAGTGCTGGTCGACTTCAGTGGAATGCCGGTTGGGCAGGAGTTGCCCCTGTACGTCAGTGCTGCGGCCGGAGGCATGGGAATGGGCAACGCGGCGGGCGCGTCGGAGGTCCGGGCCATGACAGTCCGCGTGAGCCTGCCAAGGCAGACCAATGCCATCTCGTCGCCACCCAGCACACTGCCTGCAGGGCCGGCGGTCGCAGCGGGGCCGAACGCAATCAACCGCACCTTCAGCCTGGATGGCGGGATGATGGGCGGGGCCTTCACGATCAACGGCCGAAGCTTCGACATCGGCCGGATCGACTTCAGCGTGCCGGCGAGTTCGGTGGAAGTCTGGACGTTTACCAATGCGACCAACATGGCGCATCCGATGCACGTGCACGGTGTGAAGATGTCGATGCTCACGCGCGCAGGCGTGGCGCCAGCCGCCTACGAGCAAGGACTTCGAGATACGTTCATCGTCGAGGCCATGCAGACGGTTCGGGTCGCGGTGCAAACTGCTGCAGTGGCGTCGCCGTCACCGCTCATGTTTCATTGCCACATCCTCGAGCACGAGGACAACGGGATGATGGGGCAGTTCACTACCGTTTAGTGTGAATCGCAACGCGTGACTGAGGTCTGGGGTCCGCTCCCTTTTCGAAGACTGAGCCGTCCGCCGAAGTTGACATAAGCTTTAT
>CAZWUR010000067.1:0-25748 GCA_964637205.1 uncultured Rubrivivax sp. | reverse complement strand
CCACCTCGACCAGCTTCATCAGCGGCACCGGGTTGAAGAAGTGCATGCCGACCAGGCGCTCCGGCCGCTGCAGGCCGTTGGCGATGGCGGTGACGCTGATCGACGAGGTGTTGGTGGCCAGCACGGCGTCGGCGGCGAGCAGCGATTCGAGCTGCTGGAACAGGCTGCGCTTGACGTCCAGGCGCTCGACGACCGCCTCGACCACGAGGCCGGCGTCACGCGCGGCGTCCACCGCAGCGACCACCTCGATGCGCGCCAGCGTGGCCTGCACCGACTCTGCGCTCAGCTTGCCCTTGGCCACCAGGCCGTCCAGCGTCCTGCCGAGCTTGGCCAGCGCCTCGGCGGCGGCGCCGTCGCGCAGGTCGAACAGGGCCACGCGGTGGCCGGCCTGGGCCGCCACCTGGGCGATGCCGGCGCCCATGATGCCGGCACCGACCACGAGCACACGCGTGTCAAGCAGTCGAGTCAATGCGGTTCTCCCTTGTCGTCTTCCAGGCCTGACGGCCCCATGCGCCGCCGACGCCGGGCGGCCGCCATGCTTCGGGTCGTCAATACGTCTCCAGATGCAGCCGACCCTCGGACTTGAGCGCGGCGGCCACATTCTCCCAGGCCTGCCCGGCGTCCAGCGCGATCTCGCGCAAGGCGAGCACGACACCTTCTTCCATCGCTTTGAGGCCGCAGACGTAGAAATGTGCGTTCGGGTCCGTCAGCAGCAGCGCCAGGTCGGCGGCGCGCTCGCGCATCACGTCCTGCACATAGCGTCTGGGCTTGCCGGCTTCGCGCGAAAAGGCGAAGTTGATGTCGATGAAGTCCTTCGGCAGGTTCTGCAGCGGGCCGAAATAGGGCAGTTCGGCGTGCGTGCGCGCGCCGAAGAACAGCAGCAGCTTGCCGCCTTCGAACTTGCCCGACTGGCGCAGCCGCCGCCGCCACTCGGTCATCGCGCGCATCGGTGCGCTGCCGGTGCCGGTGCAGATCATCACGATGTGGCTTTTCGGATGGTTGGGCATCAGGAAGCTGTTGCCGAAGGGCCCGATGACCTCGACGCTGTCGCCCTTCTTCAGGTCGCACATGAAGTTGCTGGCGACGCCGCGCACCGGTCGGCCCTGGTAGTCCTCGAGCACGCGCTTGATCGTCAGTGAGACGTTGTTGTAGCCCGGGCGTTCGCCGTTGCGCGGGCTGGCGATGCTGTACTGGCGCGCGTGGTGCGGCTTGCCGGCGGCGTCGGTGCCGGGCGGGATGATGCCGATCGACTGGCCTTCGAGCACCGGGAAGGGCAGGCTGCCGAAGTCCAGCATCACATGGTGGGTGTCGTAGTCGCGACCGACTTCGGTGACGCGCACATTGCCGACCACGCTGGCGCTGATGGTCTTGCGCGCCGACTTCGGGCCGTAGAGGTTGGTGAAGGGGTGTGCGGCGGACCAGGGCGGCACGCTGGCGCCGTAGCGCGCACTGTTTCAACCCTCGTCGTCGGCCGCGGCCGCGGCCGCGGCCGCGGCCGGCGCGGCCGGCGCGACGGCCACCGCCTCGTCGGCGCCCCCCGCTTCGGCACGCGCCTGCGCCAGCACGTCGGCGGGCAGTTCGGCCGGCAGTTCGTCCCAGCCGAACTGCGCGGCAAGGCTGTAGGCGGTGGCCTTGGGCACCATCCGCCAGTTGTCGATGCTGCCGGTGGGGCAGGGCGGCACGCAGGCCATGCAATGTTTGCAGATATCGACGTCGACCACGTAGTTGCGATCGTCGTGCGTGATCGCGCCCACCGGGCAGGCTTCTTCGCAGGTGTTGCAGCGGATGCAGATCTCGGGGTCGATCAGGTGCTGCTTGATGACGGGGGTGTCGGCCGCCCTGGGCATGGCGTGCTCCTCATGCTGCGCTGCGTGCAACGGGGGGCCGCAGCCCCCTGTACCGCGATTTCAATACACGCTCAGGCGAAGCGCACGTACTCGAAGTCCACCGGCTGGCGGTTGATGCCCATCACCGGCGGCGCGATCCAGTTGGCGAACTTGCCGGGCTCGACGACGCGGCCCATCAGGCCGGCGACGAAAGCGCGGTCGCCGGCGCTGGGCAGCCACTGGTCGACCCTGGCGGCCCATTCCGCTTCGCTGACCACCTTGCCCTCGGGCGAGACCTTGATGCCGGCCAGCGCGCCGATGCTGCGGTGGAAGGCCTTGTGCGGGGTCGTCAGCTTGAAGGGGATGCCGGCTTTTTCGATGACCTTGTTCCAGCGCCCCACGCCGGCGATGCTGTCCTTGATGTAGTCGTCGCGCAGCACTTCGTTGAGGGCGTTGAGCATCGGTACTTCCCGCTCGACGAGCTGCCCGTTCGCGGCCTGCAGCACGCGGTAGGTCTGACCCTTCAGGACATGGTCGTCGCTGCGCTTGCCTTCTTCGAAACGGCCCTTCAGGCCGGTGGAATAGAAGGTGGCGGCATTGCTCGACTCGTCGGCACCGAAGAGGTCGATCGTGACGCTGAAGTGGAAGTTGAGGTAGCGCTGGATCGTCGGCAGGTCGATCACGCCGGCTTCGCGCAGCTTCTTCGGGTCGTCGGTCTTGAGCTCGTTCATCACCTGGCAGGTGCGCTGGATGACGCGGCTGACACCCGACTCGCCGACGAACATATGGTGCGCTTCTTCGGTGAGCATGAATTTCGTCGTGCGCGCCAGCGGGTCGAAGCTCGATTCGGCCAGGGCGCAGAGCTGGAACTTGCCGTCGCGGTCGGTGAAGTAGGTGAACATGAAGAAGCTCAGCCAGTCGGGCGTGGCTTCGTTGAAGGCCTGCAGGATGCGCGGGTTGTCGGCATGGCCGCTGCGCCGCTGGAGCAGAGCCTCGCCTTCTTCGCGGCCGTCGCGGCCGAAGTACTTGTGCAGCAGGTAGACCATCGCCCACAGGTGGCGGCCTTCCTCGACGTTGACCTGGAACAGGTTGCGCAGGTCGTACTGACTCGGGCAGGTCAGGCCCAGATGGCGCTGCTGCTCGACGCTGGCCGGCTCGGTGTCGCCTTGCGTGACGATGATGCGGCGCAGGTTGGCGCGGTATTCGCCCGGCACCTCCTGCCAGGCGTCTTCGCCCTTGTGGTCGCCGAAATGGATCTTGCGGTCGGCTTCGGCCGGGTTCAGGAAGATGCCCCAGCGGTAGTCGGGCATCTTGACGTGGCCGAACTGGGCCCAGCCCTGCGGGTCGACGCTGGTCGCGGTGCGCAGATAGACGTCGAAGTTCTGGCTGCCGTCGGGGCCCATGTCCTGCCACCAGCTCAGGTAGTTGGGCTGCCACTGCTCGAGCGCACGCTGCAGGGTGCGGTCTTCGCTGAGGTTGACGTTGTTGGGGATCTTGTCGCTGTAGTCGATGTTGCTCATGGGGTGCTCCTGGGAATATTCGATGTCAAACCCGATGCCAGTCGAAGGCCGACTTTTCGCCGGTGCCATAGACCTTCAGGGCACCCTTTTCGCCGACCGCGTTGGGGCGCTGGAAGATCCAGTTCTGCCAGGCCGTGAGGCGGCCGAAGACGCGCGTGAACATGTTCTCCGGGCCGTTGAAACGCAGATTGGCCTCCATGCCGGTCAGCGCATCCGGGTTCATCGACACCCGTTCCTCGATGGCGATGCGGACTTCGTCGGCCCAGTCGATGTCGTCCGGGTTGCTCGTGCACAGGCCCAGGGCGAAGGCGGCGTCGGCGTCGAGCGCCTGGCCCAGCTTTGCCCGCACGGCGTCCATCGCCGGGGCCTCGTCGTAGAAACGACGCTGCAATCGGCTCTGCCCGGTGGCCATCGGATAGGCTGAGAAATTGACTTCACCCACGGCGATCTTCGGCGCCGTCTGCGGGCTGTCGGGCAGGGCCAGGTGGTAGATGCGGTCGCAGGCCAGGGCCGGCTCGAGCAGGGTGCCGGCGAAGCAGCTGCCTTCGTCGATCAGCGCGAACAGGCTGCGGCTGGACACGTCCAGACGGCTGAAGGTCCGGCGCAGCAGACCCGTCGTCTCGCGCACCAGCCAGTGGTCCTGGTGCGCGGCCAGCAGCGCGTCCATCGCCAGCACGGCGGCCGCGTCACCCGTGGTCTTGATCAGCCAGGTGCCGATCTCCGGCTCGTTGGTGCGCATCTCGAGGATCGCGTCGTCCAGTTCGCGGGCCATCGCCAGCGGGTACCAGGCGGCGCCGGCGGCCTCGATGCCTGCCAGATCCTGCGGCTGCTCGCCGGCGGGTGACTTCAACGTGAAGGTGGCGCTGCGCTTGTCGCGTTCGATCGCGACACTCAGATGGGTGTAGTGCAGTGCATCGGGCTCGATGCGGCGTTGCAGCGGCGCCAGCGCCACGCCCTTGCCGTTTGCCGGGCGGTCGCTGGTCTCGGCCAGCTGCAATGCACGTTCCTGCACGCGGGCGGCGAAGGCCTGAGGCTTGGCGATCTCGTCGACCAGCCGCCAGTCCAGCGCCTTCTGGCCGCGCACACCTTCGGTGGTGGTGCAGAAGATGTCGGCCAGGTCGTGGCGCACGCGGCGCTTGTCGGTGACGCGGGTCAGGCCGCCGGTGCCGGGCAGCACACCCAGCAAGGGCACCTCGGGCAGGCTGACGGCACTGCTGCGGTCGTCGACGAGGATGATCTGGTCGCAGGCCAGGGCCAGCTCGTAGCCGCCGCCGGCGCAGGCGCCGTTGACCGCCGCCAGGAACTTCAGCCCGCTGTGCGCGCTGCTGTCCTCGAAGCCGTTGCGCGTCTCGTTGGTGAACTTGCAGAAGTTCACCTTCCAGGCATGGCTGCTGACGCCGAGCATGAAGATGTTGGCGCCGGAGCAGAACACCTTGTCGCGTGCGCTCGTCAGCACCACCGTGCGCACTTCCGGATGTTCGAAGCGGATGCGGTTGATCGCATCGTTGAGTTCGATGTCCACGCCCAGGTCGTAGCTGTTGAGCTTGAGCTTGTAGCCGGGGCGCAGGCCGCCGTCTTCATCGAAATCGGCGAGCAGGGTCGCCACCGGGCCCTCGAACGTCTGCTTCCAGTGCCGGTAGCGGCCGGGGTCGGTCTGATAGTCGACGCGGGGGGCGGGGTGTGTGGCGCTCATGGCGGTTTCCTCGAATGCAGTTCAGGGCGTGGGGCTGGAAGGGTTGACACGCATAATAATGCATTGATGTGCATCATGTAAAGCACTTTTTTGCATGTCAAGTGCTCTCCAGGATCTGCCCGGCGATCAGTCGAAGCCGCTCAAAGGTCTCGGGCAGGGACTGGGCGCTGGTGTCGAGCCGGTGGTCGGCCTTGCCGTAGAAGGCGGCGCGGCCGGCCAGGATGCCTTTCAGATCTTCGAGCGCCTCGCGGCTGGCGGCCATCGGCCGCAGGTCGCCCTGGGCGGTGACGCGCCGCAGGTGATCCTGCGGCTCGGCCTGCAGCCAGACCGTCGTGCAGTGCGTCAGCAACTGGTTGAAGGTGGCCGGGTCGGAGACGATGCCGCCCGGCGTGGCGATCACCGCCTCCGGGTAGATCTGCACCGCTTCTTCGAGCGCACGGCGCTCGTAGCGGCGGTAGGCGTTCTGGCCGTACAGGCCCTGGATCTCGCCGATGGTGCAGCCGGCAAACTGCTCGATCTCGCGGCTGAGTTCGACGAAGGGGAAGTCCAGCGCCTCGGCCAGCATGCGCCCGAGCGTGGACTTGCCCGCGCCACGCAGGCCGATCAGGGCGATGCGCGTGCGCTGGCTCGCCGCGCCCGGGCCGCTGGCGCCGCCCATGCCGAGCTGGTCGCTGACGGCCACGCGCACGCGGCGCAGCGTGTCTTCGTCACGCTCCTCCAGCAGTTCGCGCAGCAGCAGCCATTCGGGGCTGGCGGTGGTGACGTCGCCGATCAACTCGGCGAGCGAACATTGCAGCGCCGTGGCCACCTGCTGCAGGATCAGGATCGACGCGTTGCCGACACCGTATTCCAGGTTCGCCAGGTGGCGCTCCGATACGTCGGCCGCCACCGACAAGGCCTTGCGCGTCATGCCGCGCCGCGCGCGCAGGCGGCGCACGCGCTCGCCCAGCGCCACCAGGAAGGGATTCTTCTCCTCCGCCGGGCCGACCTGAGCTTCGCCGCGAGCGGGGGCATAGCCAGAGCTAGGCAATATAGTGCTTGACATTGTCAGGCGAGATTCTTAGAGTTCAGATAAGCACGATACTGCATCTTCGGGGACGCGACAAGTTTTGGCCGCAGCCCGTCACAGGAGGCATCATGGACATTCACGCCGACGTCGCGCCCCCGGGCGAATTCTTCAATTTCGCCCACCATCTGCTGCAGGCCAATGCCGGCCGCGGCGAACGCCCGGCCTTCATCGATGACCACGGCGTGCTCAGCTACGCCGAGCTCGACCAGCGTGTGCGCGCGGTGGCGGCCGGCCTGCGCGCGCTGGGCATCAAGCGTGAAGAGCGCGTGCTGCTGCTGATGCTCGACGACGCCCACTGGCCGGTGGCCTTTCTGGGTGCGATGTATGCCGGCGTGGTGCCGGTGGCGGTGAACACCCTGCTGACGGCCGACGATTACGCCTACATGCTGGAGCATTCGCGTGCGCAGGCCGCGCTCGTCTCGGGCGCGCTGCTGCCCACGCTGAACAGCGCGCTGATCAAGTCCGACCATGAGGTCCAGCGCGTGATCGTGTCGCACCCGGCGGCGCCGCCGCACCCGTCGGAGATCGACTTCGAGGCCTTCGTCGCCGGCCAGGCTCCGCTGAAGAAACCGGCCGCCACGCATGGCGACGACCCGGGTTTCTGGCTCTATTCCTCGGGCTCCACGGGCCGCCCCAAGGGCACGGTGCATTCGCAGGCCAACCCCTACTGGACGGCCGAGCTGTACGGCAAGCGTGTGCTCGGGCTGACCGAAGACGATGTCTGCTTCTCCGCCGCCAAGCTCTTCTTCGCCTACGGCCTGGGCAATGCACTGAGTTTCCCCATGAGCGTCGGCGCGGCCACCGTGCTGATGGGCGAGCGGCCGACGCCGGAGGCGGTCTTCAAGCGCTGGCGCGGCCAGACGCCGGCCCAGGCCGGCCGCAAGCCCACGGTGTTCTTCGGCGCCCCCACAGGTTTCGCCGGCATGCTGGCCGCACCCGGCCTGCCGGCGCGCGGCGACGTGGCGCTGCGCATGACCTCGTCGGCCGGCGAAGCCCTGCCGGCCGAGCTCGGCGAGCGCTTCAAGGCGCATTTCGGGGTCGACATCGTGGACGGCATCGGCTCCACCGAGATGCTGCACATCTTCCTGTCCAACCTGCCCGGCGACGTGCGCTACGGCACCACCGGCTGGCCGGTGCCGGGCTATGTCGTGGAACTGCGCGGCGAGGACGGCGGCCCGGTGCCCGACGGTGAACCCGGCGACCTCTTCATCCAGGGCCCGTCGGCGGCGATGATGTACTGGGGCAACCGCGAGAAGACGCGCGACACCTTCCAGGGCGGCTGGACGAAGAGCGGCGACAAGTACATCCACAATGCCGACGGCACCTACACCTATGGTGGGCGCAGCGACGACATGCTCAAGGTCAGCGGCATCTGGGTCAGCCCCTTCGAAGTCGAGGCCACCCTGGTGCAGCACCCGGCGGTGCTGGAGGCGGCGGTGATCGGCAAGGAAGACACCGACGGCCTGACCAAGACCAAGGCCTTCGTCGTGCTGAAGGACGGGGCCCAGGCCTCCGCGGCCGAGCTGCAGGCCTTCGTCAAGGATCGGCTGGCGCCCTACAAGTACCCACGCCTGATTGAATTCGTCGCCGAGCTGCCGAAGACGGCCACCGGCAAGATCCAGCGCTACAAGCTGCGCGAGCGCGAGCAGGCCGGCGCAGCGTGAGCAGCGCGGACTGCCCCGAGGGCGAACCGCGCGGCGCGCAGCGCGACGACATCCCGACGCCCAGCGCCTTCGTCGACATCCCCTGGCAGGGCCAACGCGTGGCCATCGAGCACGCCTGGTTCGGGCGCCCGCGCGACGAGCGCGGCGCGCCGCTGATCGTGTTCCTGCACGAGGGCCTGGGCTCGGTGTCGACCTGGCGCGGCTTTCCGGCCGAACTGTGCGACGCGCTCGGTGCCCGCGGCCTGGCGTATTCGCGCCCGGGTTACGGTCGCTCCGGCAGCCTGACGCCCGAGGCCGCCTGGGCGCCGGACTTCATGCACCGGCAGGCCGAACAGCTGCTGCCGGCGCTGCTGGCGGCGCTGGACATCGATGCCATGCAAGACCGGCCCTGGCTTTTCGGCCACAGCGACGGCGGGTCGATCGCGCTGCTCTACGCCGCGCATTTCCCGGACCGGCTGGCCGGGGCCATCGTGCTCGCGCCGCACATCATGGTCGAGGACCTGTCGGTGGCCAGCATCGAGGCCGCGCGCGACGCCTACGCGGACACCGACCTGCGCGAGCGCCTGGCCCGCCACCACGACGACCCGGACCGCGCCTTCCGGCGCTGGAACCGCATCTGGCTCGACCCGGCCTTCCGCGACTGGTCGATCGAGGCCGAGCTGGCGACGATCCGCTGCCCGCTGCTGGCGGTGCAGGGCCTGGACGACGAATACGGCACCCTGGCACAGATCCGCGGCATCCGCGCGCGTTTGCCGCAGACCGAACTGCTGGAACTGGCCGACTGCCGGCATTCGCCGCAGCGCGATCAGCCGCAGGCGGTGATCGCGGCGGTGCAGAGGTTCATCGAACGCCACCCGGGTTGATGAAAGCGGACCTGCCGCCGCGATCGGGCTGACGGCCGACGCCGGGCATGGCGCTGCGACAATCGCCGCATGCGACTGGCCCTCGAATGGCTGCCCGACGAGCAGCCCGCACCGCAACTGCTGATCCTGCTGCATGGCGTCGGCGGCCGGGCGGTGCTGATGCGGCCGCTGGCCGAAGCGCTGCGTGCCCAGTATCCGCGCGCCGCGATCCTGGCGCCCGATGCGCCGCACGCCTTCGACGGCGGCGGCGCCGGCCGGCAGTGGTTTTCGGTCCAGGACCTGGACGATGCGCGCCGCGTTGAGCGGGTCGAGAGCGCGCTCGGCCCGCTGCTGGACTGGATCCGGCAGACTCAGCGGCGGCTCGGTATCGGGCCCCAGCCGACCGCGATCGCCGGCTTTTCGCAGGGTGCGATCCTGGGCCTGGAACTGGCCAGCCGCTGCGACGGCGCGGTCGGCCGCGTGATCGCCTTCGCCGGCCGCTACGCACGGCTGCCGGCCACGGCGCCGCAGCAGACCACATTGCACCTGCTGCATGGCGCCGACGACGGCGTGATTCCCATCATCCACGCGCGCAGCGCACTGCAGCACCTGGCCTTGCTGCACGGCGACGCCACGCTCGACATCGCCCAGGGGGTCGGCCATGCGCTGCATCCGGCGCTGATTCACAGCGCGCTGTACCGTCTGACCCATCACATCCCGCACCGCACCTGGCGCACCGCGCTGGGCGGTTTGCCCGGGCCCGCCGACCCTTGAACCTCCGATCGAGACGAACCCGACCGATGCTGTACCTGCTGTCCCCCGCCAAGCGCCTTGACTTCCAGACCCCGGTGCCGCCCGAGGTGGCCGCATCCGCCACCCGGCCCGCCTTCGTCGACGAAGCGGCCACGCTGATCGAGGTGCTGAAGGACAAGACCCCGGCCGAGGTCGCATCCCTGATGTCCTTGTCCGACCCGCTGGCCCAGCTCAACGTGGCCCGCTACGGTGCCTGGCGCCGCCGCTTCAGCGCGCGCAACAGCAAGCCGGCCGCGCTCGCTTTCGACGGCGACGTCTACGGCGGCCTGGACGCCGGGCGTCTGACGCTCGACGAACTGGCCTGGGCGCAGGACCATCTGGTGATTCTGTCGGGTCTGTATGGTGCGCTGCGTCCGCTCGACCGCCTGCAGCCCTACCGGCTGGAAATGGGCACCCGGCTCGCCACCCCGGGCGCCAAGGACCTCTACGCCTACTGGGGTGACCGCATTGCCCTGCACCTGAACCGCCGCCAGCGCGGGCAGGATGCGCCGGTGGTGGTGAACCTGGCGTCGCAGGAGTACGTCCGCGCCGTCGACCGCCGGGCGCTCAAGGCGCGGGTGGTGGACTGCGTGTTCGAAGAAGCGCGCGCCGGCGGCTGGCAGGTGATCAGCTTCTTTGCCAAGCGTGCGCGCGGCCTGATGGCGCGCTTCTCCGTGCAGCAGCGCATCGATCAACCCGCAGGCCTGCGCAACTTCGCCGCCGAGGGCTATGCTTTCACCGCGGCGGTGTCGACCCCGGAGCGTCTGGTGTTCCGCCGCACGCAGAACCCGTGAGATGAGCGCAGGCACCCATTCCCAGCAGATCACCGAGGACCTGCGCCAGTGGCTGCGCAGCCAGCTGGCCGCCGGTTGCCGCGCCGAGGACATGCTCGAATCGATGCGCAGCAGCGGCTGGTCCGAGGCCGCTGCGCTGCAGGCTCTGCAGGACGTGCAGGCCGGCAGCGAGCTGGCGCCTGTGCCGCCCCTGCTGCCCGCCGGCATCCGCGTGCCCGAGCCGGCGCTCGGCGACGGCATCAGCGTGATCGACGTCGAAGGGCATCCGGTGCGCGTGCTGTTGACGATGCAGCTGCCGCGTGTGGTGCTCTTCGGTGGCCTGCTCGCCGCGGCCGAATGCGACGCCCTGGTCGAGGAGGCACGGCCCCGTCTGGCGCGTTCGGAGACGGTGGTCAACACCACCGGCGGCAGCGAAGTGAACGTGGCGCGCACCAGCGACGGCATGTTCTTCGCGCGCGGCGAATCGCCGCTGATCCAGCGCATCGAGCGACGCATCGCGGCCCTGCTGCGCTGGCCCGCGCCCTGGGGCGAGGGACTGCAGGTGCTGCACTACCGGCCCGGCGCCGAGTACCGACCGCATCACGACTACTTCGACCCCAAGCACGGCGGCACCGAGGCCGTGCTGCGCCGCGGCGGCCAGCGTGTCGGCACCCTGGTGATCTACCTGAACACCCCGGCCCGCGGCGGCGCCACGACCTTTCCCGACGTGGCGCTCGAGGTCGCCGCGGTCAAGGGCAATGCGGTCTTCTTCAGCTACGACCGACCGCATCCCACGACGCGCACCCTGCACGGCGGCGCGCCGGTGGTGGAGGGCGAAAAATGGGTGGCGACGAAGTGGCTGCGCGAGCGCGAGTTCCACTGAGGTGCTGCCTGCGCTCGCGCATCGGGTCGTCCGGTGCCTCGGACATCCTGCCCGAGGTCAGGCCTGCACCGGCCGCCCTGGCTACGCGTTCGGAGTCAGCACAAGACGGCGCCGCGCATCTGACTAGAGCTTGACCCGGGTCTGTTCGAGCAGGGTGTGGTTGATGTCCACGCCCATGCCCGGCGTTTGCGGGACAGCGACGACACCGGCCCGGATTTCCAGCGGGTGATCGATGATGTTGTCGCGCAACGAGACATCCGCGACGTCGCGCAGCATCAGGGAGAAGTTCGGCTGCGACGCCACCAGATGCAGGCAGGCCATGAAGCCGACATCCGACCCGTAGTGATGGGGCGAGATCGGGATGCCCTGATCGTAGGCGTGACGCGCCATGCGCACCGTTTGCGTCAGGCCGCCGCTGCGGCAGGGGTCGGGCATCACATGGTCGACCAGCATCGGCTGCCCCATCGCCGCATAGTCCTGCAGCGAGAAGGCATTTTCGCCCCAGGCCAGCGGGATCTGCGGAAACTCGGCCCGCAACTGGCGCCAGGCGACGAGATCATCGTTGAGCACCGGCTCTTCGACCCAATACGGCTGGACGGCGGCCAACTCGCGCAGTACGCGCCGCGCCCGCGGCAGGTCGTACGCCTGGTTGGCGTCGATCATCAGACCGATGTCCGGCCCGATTGCATCGCGCACCCGCCGCACGTTCTCGATGTCCTTGCCGTCTTCGAAGCCGGTGCGCACCTTGATCGTGCGGTAACCCGCCGCCACCGCCTCAAGCGCCCCGGCAGCGATGTCGTCGGTGCGCATGCCGGTCGCATACAGCGACACTTCGTTGCGGTAGTTGCCGCCCAGCAGTTTCCAGACCGGCACGCCATATTCCTTGCCGGCGATGTCCCACAGGGCCAGGTCGATCCCCGAGATGGCCTGCACGATGGCGCCCTGGGCCCACATGCGGGTGAAGCCGCGCGTGCCCTGGTGCATGTCCCGATTCAGGCGATCGATCTCCAGCGGATCGCGCCCCAGCAGCATCGGCGCCAGGCCCTGCTCGATGGTGGCCTTGCGCTCGACGGCGGCCCAGGGCGGGAAGTTGATGGAGGTCTCGCCCCAGCCGCTGATGCCGGCATCGGTCTCGATCTCGATCAATCCGAAGTTGCGGTGGCTCAGGACGCCGCAGGACAGCGGAATCGGGCGTTGCAGTGCCTGTCGGCAGAGATGGAAGCGTACTTGGCTGATCTTCACGGCGAAACCTCACTCGAACGATGCTGAATGATCTCGCGTCCCGCTGCAATTTTTCTTGCAGCCCGGGTGGACGCGTGCTATGGTCACTGGTATGACCTCTAGTTATCCTACCACTTTCCGGGATCCGAGCTTCGGAAACTGTCGGCGCCTTCCTGGCGCCGCAAGCTCCACGGGCGCCGGCGAAGGACGAGGGTTGCCCGATCCGGACCGGCACTCGGCGGCGGTGCGTGCCGCCGGCGTTCATCGGCACTTCCCGGACCTGTGCCAGCAGGAGGCAGCGGCCTTGAAATTTGCGGGAGGCGTGCATGTCCAGCGATGAAGCAGCCGTCAGGCAAACACTTTCGGCGCATGTCGCGCAGCAGTTGAAGCGCGCCATCGACGAGGGCCGCTACCAGGCGGATGAAATGCTCCCTGGCGAGCGCGAGATGTGCCTGCAATACGGCGTCTCGCGCACCGCCTTGCGTGAAGCGAAGCGCGAACTGGTGCGCGCCGGCTACATCGAGGCGCGTCACGGAAGCGGCACCTATGTGCGCTCGCGCGCCGACACGCAGCGCCAGGCGCTCACCGAATGGCTGTCCAACCATGAGAACCACATCGTCGAGCTTCTGGAGATGCGGTCATTGCTCGAGCCCGGGATCGCGGAGCTGGCGGCGCGTCGGGCTGACCCGGTGGGTCTCGAGGCCTTGCAGCAGACGGTCGATCTGATGCGCCAGCGCGGTGATCTCGACGACATCATCAAGGCCGACGAGTCCTTTCACAGCATCCTGGCCAAGCTCACCGGAAACGCCGTGGTCGTGCAATTGGTCGACCACACCCTGCAGGTCATGGGCGGTGAACGCATGGTGACCCTGAGCACTCCGGAAGGCGTCACCGCTGCGGCTGACGGCCACCAAAGGGTGGTCGACGCGATCCACCGCGGCGACCCGGTTGCGGCTTCGCAAGCCATGCAACACCACCTGGCAGATGCGCACGAATACGCCTTGCGCGGCCGTGCGCCCGAGTCCCAAGCAGAGCGATCCTGAATCGCCAACCTTTCCACCTTGTCCATCTCATATTGAAAGAAGGAACCTACCTTGTCCAAGACCGAACAGCGAACCGCCCTGCGCCCCGAGCAGATCCTGGATGGCGCGCCGATGCAGCAAAAACACGGCGGCGTACGCGACCTCAAGCTCGTCTATCCGGAAACCGGGCTGGATGCCAAGACCCTGTGCATGGGCGTCGTCGAGATCGAACCCGGCCATGCCTCGCCGCTGCATCGGCACAACTGCGAGGAGGTCTATTACGTGCTCGGCGGCGAAGGCGTGCTCGAAATCGAGGACGAAAACGGGCGCATGGAATCACACCCGCTCGTCAAGGGCGGTTGCTCGCTGCAGCGTCCCAACCGCACCCACCAGGTGCGCAGCGTGGGCACCGAAGCCCTGCGCCTGGTGGTGGTGGGCGGGATCATGCTGGTGCCGCTGCTGCCGACCTGGCCGACGGCCTCGCCCTATGAGGTGTTCGAGGGCAATACCCAGAACGTCTGATCGAAGTCCCCTATCGCCCTATCGAATACCCAAGGAAACCAGCATGACCTCCCCTCTGAAGAAGACCCTCTACGGCGCGATCGCCGCACTGTCCCTGATCGGCGCCACCAGCGCCGTCGCCGCCGAGGTGCGTTTGAAGCTCGGCCACGTGGCCCAGCCTTCGCATCCGTTCCATACCGGCGCCTTGAAGATGGCCGAACTCGCCAAGCAGTACTCCAACGGCGAGATCGTGATCGATGTTTTCCCCGCCAGCCAGATCGGCAACGAGCGTGATCTGATCGAAGGGGCGCGTCTGGGCACCGTCGACATGCTGTTGACGTCGACCGCACCGGTGATGGGCTTCGAGAAGCGCTTCGGCGTGCTCGACATGCCCTTCGTCTTCCGCGACCTGCCGCATGCGCACAAGGTGCTGGACGGCCCGATCGGCCAGCAACTGTTCGCAGCGCTGGAGCCGAAGGGCCTGAAGGGGCTGGCCTGGTTCGAGAACGGATTCCGCGACATCACCAACTCCAAGCATGAGATCAAGATCGCCGATGATCTGAAGGGCCTGAAGATCCGGACGATGGAAAACCCGATCCACGTCGCCTACTTCAAGAAGCTGGGCGCGGTGCCGCAACCGATGGCCTTCGGCGAGCTCTACCCGGCGCTGGACAAGAAGGTCGTCGACGGCCAGGAGAACCCGATCGGCGCGATCGTGACCGGGCGCTTCTACGAAGTGCAGAAGTACGCCAGTCTGACGGGTCATGTGTACTCCGGCGTCCCGGTGCTGATGTCGATGAAGCGCTTCAACAGCCTGAGCAAGCCGCAGCAGGACGCCTTGCTGCGCGCCGCCAAGGAGGCATCGGTGTTCGAGCGCAACCAGTTGGCTGACCAGGACAAGGACGGCATGGAACTGCTGCGCAAACACGGCGTTCAGGTGACGACGCCGGACCGGTCCAGCTTTGCCGCGGCGGCGGAATCCGTTCGCGCCAGCTTTGCCGACAAGACCGACCCCGAACTGCTGCGTCAGATCGTCGAAACCAAGTAAGGCGATCCGGCGCCGGTACGGCTCGCCGTACCGGCGCCGCTTCGCGTGCCTGAATGATTTGAACAACGGGAACCGGCCGTGCGCACCATCATCACTCGAATCGTGCAAGTCCTGGAGACGATCTCCGGCATCGCTCTGCTATTGATGCTGGGGGTGATCCTTCTCCAGGTCGTCCTGCGCTACGGTTTTGAGGACGGCCTGATCTGGGGCGAGGAGTTCGCCCGGATCATGATGATCGCCGCAGCGCTGTTCGGCGCGGCGGTGGCGCACCATCGCGGCAAACATATCCGCTTCGACCTGCTGGAGCACATGCTTGCGCGTCCGGCCCGGCACGCGATGGCGCTGCTTTCGGAACTGGTCGTGTTGTGTACGGCGTCCGTCATCACCTACTTCGGCTGGCAGCTGGCGGCGGAAAACGAGACGCAGGAATCCCTGACCCTGGGCATTTCGATGATCGTCATCTACGCGATCGTGCCGATCGGGTTCGGCTGGATGAGCCTGGCCTCGCTGCGGCGCCTGCTCGTCCTGGTCTTCAATCCGGACCTTGACGCGAACACGAGCGGAGAGCAGGCATGAACGCACAACTGCTTCTGCTCGCGATTCCCTTGATGTTGCTGCTGATCGGCGCGCCGATCGGCATCGCACTGGCCGCCACATCCGCCATCTACATGCTCATCGTCGACGTGCCGCTCGTCGCCGTTGCGCAGCGCATCTACACCTCGCTGGATCAGTTCACGCTGACCGCGATTCCCGCCTTCATGCTCGCCGGCGCGATCATGGAGCATGCCGGCATCTCGCGGCGCCTGGTCGATTTCGCGATGGCCGGTGTCGGCCGCTATCGCGCCGGCATGCCCAAGGTGACGATTCTGACCTCGATGCTGTTCGGCGGCATGTCGGGTGCCGCGGCCGCCGACAGTGCCGCTGTCGGCGCCGTCATGGTTCCCGAAATGGAGCGCCACAACTACCCGCGCCCATACAGCGCGGCCCTGGTGGCCGCCGCCTCGATCACCGCGGTCCTGATTCCGCCCAGCATTCCGCTCGTGTTCTACGGCGTGCTGGCGTCGACCTCGATCAGCCAGTTGCTGCTGGCCGGTGCGATCCCGGGCCTGCTGGCCGGCAGCGCGCTGATGGCCGTCGTGCACTTCCAGAAAGAGGCGCGGGCCGAAGTCAAGCCGAAGGGCAACGGCCAATCGTTCCTGCGCACGGTGTGGCGCGCGCTGCCGGTGCTGGCATTGCCGGGGATCATCCTGGGCGGCATCTTCTTCGGTCTGGTGACGGCAACCGAAGCGGCAGTGGTGGCGGTTGCCTACGCGCTGTTTCTCGGCTGCATCGCCTTGCGTTCTCTCAAATTGGCGGATGCCGGTCGCCTGTTCGGCCAGACCGCCGTCAATTCCAGTACCGTGATGCTGCTGATTGCGCTGGCTTCGGTGTATTCCTGGATCCTGACACGCGAGCTGATCCCGCAGCAGATCGCCGAAATGGTGCTGTCGATCAGTCACGAGCGCTGGGCCATCCTGCTGCTGATCAACATGATGCTGCTGGTCGTCGGCTGCCTGCTGGACACCGGCTCCGCAATGATCATCTTCGTTTCGATCTTCTTCCCGGTGGTCAAGGAACTCGGCATCGACCCGGTGCATTTCGGCGTCATCATGGTGTTCAACCTGGCAATCGGCATGCTGACACCGCCGGTCGGGATCTGCCTGATGGTGGCCAGTTCGGTGTCCCAGGTCCCTGTTCAAAAGCTGGTTCGCCCGATACTTCCGTTCATCGGCGCGCTGCTGGCGGTGCTCGGCCTGGTCACCTTCGTTCCGGAGATTTCGATGTGGCTGCCAGGCCTCAGCAGGGGCAACTGAAACCCATGACGATCTCGACATTCCACTGGGGCGCGGCACGTGCGCGCGTCGTTGACGGCCGACTGACGGGCCTGGCCCCGTTTGAAGGCGATCGAAAGCCATCGGCGCTGCTGGCCGGCACACAGGAAAGCGTGTATTCCGAGCTGCGTATCCGCCAGCCCATGGTGCGCGCTTCGTGGTTGCAGCGCGTTGCGGGCGTCGACCACCGTCTGCGGCGTGGCAGCGACGGCTATGTCGCCGTCAGCTGGGCGCAGGCACTCGACCTGGCGGCAAAAGCGATCGCCGAGACCATCGACCGCCGCGGCAACCGTGCGATCTACGCCGGCTCCTACGGCTGGGCCTCGGCCGGACGCTTCCACCATGCCCCCTCACTGCTGCACCGCTTCTTCAACTGCGTTGGCGGCAGCGTGCAGCACCTGCAGACCTATTCCTACGCAGCGGCGCAGATCATCTGCCCGCATGTGGTGGGCAGCAACGATTGTGTGTTCGGTGGGACCACCACCACCTGGCCCAGCATGCAGGCCCACACGCAGCGCTTGTTCCTGTTCGGCGGCCTGAACGTGCGCAATGCCCAGGTCAATGCCGGCGGTGTCCTGACCCACGAGACCGAACGGCGCGTTGCCGACCTGGCACGCAAGGAGGGATTTCGCCTGTACTCGATCTCGCCGATCCGCGACGACACGCCGGCCGCCATGGGCGCGCAATGGGTGCCGATCCGGCCCGGGACCGATACCGCGCTGATGCTCGGCATTGCGCATGTGCTGATCGACGAGGGCCTGGCGGACCTGGACTTCCTGGCCAGCCACACCGTCGGCTACGCGCGCCTGCGCGACTACATACTCGGCACCGACGATGGCACGCCGAAGACGCCGCACTGGGCCGCTGGCATCACCGGCATCGAAGCGCAGACCATCGCCGAGCTGGCGCAGCAGATGGCGCGCCACCGCAGTCTCCTGACGGGCACCTGGTCGCTGCAGCGCGCCGAGCACGGCGAGCAGCCTTACTGGATGATGATCGCGCTGGCGGCCATGCTCGGTCAGGTCGGCTTGCCGGGCGGCGGCGTCTGTTTCGGCTACGGCTCGACCGGTAACCGCGGTGAACCGCGCAGCCCGTTCGGCGCGCCGCGCATGGAAGAAGGCGAGAACCCGGTCGATCTGCGCATTCCGGTGGCGCGCGTCGCCGACATGCTGCTGGAGCCTGTCAAGGCGGTGTCGTTCAATGGTCGCCAGATCAGGTATCCGGAGATCGATCTGGTGTACTGGGCCGGTGGCAACCCCTTCCATCATCACCAGGATCTGAACCGGTTGGTGCGTGCCTTCGCCCGGCCGCAGACCGTTATCGTCAACGAGATCTACTGGACCGCCACGGCGCGCCGCGCCGACATCGTGTTCCCGGCGACCACCGCAGTGGAACGCAACGATCTTGCCGCCTCCAGCAGCGACAACCATCTGATGGCGATGAAACGCCAGATCGAGCCGGTCGGCCAGGCGCGCGATGACTTCGACATCTTCCTCGGCCTGGCACAGCGCCTGGGGGTGGAACAGGCCTTCTCGCTCGGCCTGGACGAGATGGGCTGGTTGCGACGCCTGTACGGGCGGTTCACCGAACGCTGTGCGCGTGGTGGCCATACCCTGCCCGATTTCGACCAGTTCTGGGCGGCCGAGGTGCTGCCGATGCCTGGCGCGCGAGAACAATACGACCTGTTCGCCGAATTCCGCAGCGACGCCGCTGCACATCCGCTGGCCACGCCGTCGGGCCGCATCGAACTCTGGTCGCAGACCATTGCCGATTTCGGCTATCCGGGCTTTCCGGCTCATCCTGCCTGGCTGGAACCGCAGGAGTGGCTCGGCAAGGCCGCGTCCGACGAACTTCACCTGATCTCCAACCAGCCGGCCACGCGCCTGCATGCCCAGCTCGATCCGTTCGGCGCCAGCCGGGCTTCCAAGCACCGCGGGCGCGAGCCGCTGCGCCTGCACCCGGCCGATGCGGCCCGGCGTGGCCTGTCGGCGGGCGACATCGTGCGCATCCACAACGCGCGCGGCGCCTGCCTGGCGGCCGTGCTGCTCGACGATGCCCTGTTGCCCGGTGTTGCCCAGCTCGCCACCGGCGCCTGGTACGACCCGCTCGAGCCGGGTGTCCCGGATTCTCTCGAGGTGCACGGCAACCCCAATGTGCTGACTTCGAACCGCGCCACGTCGCCGCTGTCGCAGGCGCCGGCCCATCACAGCACGCTGGTCAGGATTGAACGCTACACCGGCGAGCTGCCACCGATCACGGTCCACGCACTGCCAGCCATCGTCGCCGGATAGAAGGCACCCGCAAGCACAACATCGTTTCAAGCATGAGGAAGCAACACATGAAAAAGCACGCCAACTACATCGCCGGAGCCTGGGTTGACGGCGCCGAATGGGCGCCCAACGTGAATCCGTCCGACACCCGGGACGTCATCGGCGACTATGCGCGCGCCGACGAGACGCAGGCGCGAGCCGCGATCGACGCCGCGCGTTCGGCTTTCGCCGGCTGGTCGCTGGCGACGCCGCAGGCGCGCGCCGATGCGCTGGACAAGATCGGCTCGGAGATCCTGGCCCGCAAGGCCGAACTGGGCGACTTGCTGGCGCGCGAGGAAGGCAAGACCCTGCCCGAGGCGATCGGCGAAGTTGCGCGCGCCGGCCAGATCTTCAAGTTCTACGCTGGCGAAGCGCTGCGCATCCCGGGCGAGCGACTGGCCTCGGTGCGGCCGGGCATGGACGTCGAGATCACGCGTGAGCCACTCGGCGTGATCGGCATCATCGCGCCCTGGAACTTCCCGATCGCGATCCCGGCCTGGAAGATCGCTCCGGCCCTGGCCTACGGCAACTGCGTGGTCTTCAAGCCGGCCGAACTCGTCCCGGGCTGTGCCTGGGCACTGGCCGAGATCATCAGCCGCTCGGGCCTGCCGGACGGCGTGTTCAATCTGTTGATGGGGCGCGGCCGGGTGGTCGGTGAAATCCTGCTCAACCACCGCGACGTCGATGCGATCAGTTTCACAGGCTCGGCCGCCACCGGCGCACGCGTGGCCGCGGCCTGCGTCGCCCGCCACGCCAAGTTCCAGCTCGAGATGGGCGGCAAGAACCCGCTGGTGGTGCTGGACGACGCTGACTTCGACAACGCCATCAATTGTGCGATCCAGGGCGCCTTCTACTCGACCGGGCAGCGCTGCACGGCATCCAGCCGCCTGATCGTCCAGGCCGGCGTGCACGACCGTTTCGTCGAGGCGATGGTGGCGCGCATGCGCGCACTGAAGGTCGGCGATGCGCGCGGCACCGGCATCGACATCGGGCCGGTGGTCGACCAGTCCCAGCTTGACCAGGACCTGCGCTACATCGCGATCGGCAAGGACGAAGGCGCCACGCTGGCCTGCGGCGGCGAACGCGCAGAGGCCGCGACGCCGGGCTTCTTCCTGGCGCCGACGCTGTTCGTCGACACCCGCGGCGAGATGCGCATCAACCGCGAGGAGATCTTCGGCCCGGTGGCTTCGGTGATTCGCGTGGCCGACTACGAAGAAGCGCTGGCGCTGGCCAACGACACCGAGTTCGGCCTGACCAGCGGCATCTGCACCAGTTCACTGCGCCATGCCACGCACTTCAAGCGGCATGCGCAGGCCGGCATGGTGATGGTCAACGCGCCCACGGCCGGCGTCGACTACCACGTGCCCTTCGGCGGTCGCAAGGGCTCGAGCTACGGCCCGCGCGAACAGGGCCGCTATGCGGCGGAGTTCTACACCACGGTCAAGACCGCCTATGTGATGGTCTGACGGCGGCGCAGCCCACCCAACCGGCCCAGACCGCTGCGGGTTCAGGCGAAGGAAACCTGCTCGCCCTGCTGCGGCACGCGCACGCGCCAGCGCAGTTCTTCCTGGATGCGGTGGCGCAGCGTGTCGGCGGCGTCGGGCTCGCCATGCACGACATAGGTCTGGCGCGGCGCCTGCGGCATCGTGCGCAGCCAGGCGAGCAGGCTGTCGGCATCGGCGTGGCCCGAAAATCCCTGCAGCTGGCTGACCCGCGCGCGGATCGGCACGAACTCGCCGTGGATCTTGACCTCGGGTTCACCGCCGACGATGCGCGCGCCGCGGCTGCCGCCGACCTGGAAACCGGCGAACACGAGGTGGTGGCGCGGGTCGGGTGCCATGCGCCTGAGGTGGTGCAGCACCCGGCCGCCGGTGGCCATGCCGCTGGCCGAGATGATGACCGCGGGCCAGCGCTGACCGGCCAGGCGCATCGACTGCTGGGCCGTCTGCACGGCATGCACATCGTCCATCAGCCTGCGCGCCTCGCGCGCCGGGATGCGCAGCAGCCGCGCATGGCGGCGGTACAGCTCGGTGGCCTCGATCGCCATCGGGCTGTCCAGGAAGACCGGCAGCTGGGCCGGAATCTCGCCGGCGGCCTTCAGCCGCTGCAATGCCAGCAGCAGGGCCTGCGCACGGCCGACCGCAAACGAAGGCAGGAGCACGCTGCCGCCGCGGCCGATGGTGTCGCGCACGATGGCGCCCAGGCGCGCGACCACATCTTCCTGTGCGTGGCGGCGGTTGCCATAGGTGGACTCGATCAGCAGCACGTCGGCGCCCGGTGCCGCCTGGGGCGGCGGCATCAGCAGGTCGTCGTCGCGGCCGAGGTCGCCGGAGAACAGCAGCGACTCGCCGCCACCTTCCAGACGCACTGCGCAGGCGCCCAGCAGATGCCCCACCGGCGACAGGCTCAGGCGGGCGCCGCCGACACGCTGCACCTGGCCCATGCGCAGTGGCTTGAGCAGGGCCAGTGCGCGCCTGGCCTCGGCCCGGGTGTACAGGGGCAGCGCCTTGGCGTGCTTCGAATAGCCGTAGCGGTTGGCGCGGCGCGCGTCCTCCTCGTTGAGGTATGCCGAGTCGAGCAGCAGCACCTGCGCCAGGTCGCAGGTGGCCGGCGAGGCATACACCGGCCCGCGCCAGCCATGCTTGACGAGCACCGGCAGCCAGCCGCTGTGGTCCAGGTGGGCGTGGCTGAGCACCACGGCGTCGGCCTCCAGCAGCGACGCCGACGGTGCGGCCCAGTTGCGCTCGCGATGCACCTTGAAGCCCTGGAACATGCCGCAGTCGAGCAGCAGGCGGGCGCCGCCGATGTCGACCCGGTGGCGCGAGCCGGTGACGCAGTCGACCGCGCCGTGGAACTGGATGTGCATCGGGCAAGACTAGCCGAATTCGCCGACGCGGGCCGTCCGCCGCACATCGACAAGCGCGCAGCGGCGCCTTCCCGGCGCGCTCAGTCCGACAGGCGTGGGGCCCGGCTGGCTTCGTTGTTGGCGCTGACCAGGCGCGTCAGCAACCGCATGAACTGCTCGCGCTCGGCGGCTGGCAAGGGCGCCAGGATGCGCTCCTGGGCACGCTGCATGGCGGGCAGCACCTGGGCGAGCAGGGCGCGGCCCGCATCGGTGGCGACCAGCCGGCGCACCCGGCGGTCGTCGGGCGAGGCCTGGCGCTGCACCAGGCCGCGGCGCTCGAGGCGGTCGATCACGCCGCCGATGGTCGAGGTGTCGAAGCCGATCGTGCGCGCCAGCGTGCGCTGGTCCTGGCCGGGCTGGCGCACGACAGTGGCCAGCGCCGCAAACTGCACCGGTGTCAGCTCATGTGCCGCCGTCTCGTCCATGAACTGGCCGACCGCGATCTGCTGCAGGCGGCGGATCTGATGGCCGGGCAGGGTCTCGAGGTCGGGCAAGGGGGGCGCGTGCGGCGGCATGGTTCGGCGTCGATCGGTTCGCGTGTGCGCCAGTCTATCCCCGTACTCATCGTCAGCATGCTGAGAGCGAGCCTCGAAAGCGCGTCGCTCCCACGCGCGAACCGCTGTCGGCGTGTTTACCGGCCCAGGCGCTGCAAGGCCCCGGAGTCCAGCGGCGTGGTGCCGGGCCCGGCGTTGGCGAGGCCGCGCACCAGGGCGCGGGCCACGACCTCGGCTTCGATCGGCCGCCACACGGCCGGGATCAGGCCGCCGATGCGGCGCGTGATGGCCTGGCCGATCAGTTCGCCGCGGCGTTCCGGCTGGCCCAGCGCTGTGCGGTCGCCGAGCAGCAGCGACGGGCGCGCAACGACCAGGGATTCGAAGCCGACGGCGGCGAGTGCGGCCTCCATTTCGCCCTTGACGCGACTGTAGAAATTTCCCGACCGGGCATTCGCCCCGAGCGCCGAGATGACGGCGAAGCGCGTCACGCCGGCCGCCTGCGCGGCGCGGGCGAAGGCCAGCACGGCGTCGAAATCCACCGCCCGGAAGGCGGCTTGCGAGCCGGCCACCTTGATCGTGGTGCCCAGGCAGCAGTAGGCGTCGCGCGCGGCTGGCAGCGCGGGCAGGGCCGTGAAATCGACGATGTGCACGATGCTGGCCGCGGCCGGGGCCGGCACCGGTCGCCGCACCAGCAGGTGCAGCCGGCCGGGCCCGGCCCATGCAAGGGCCAGCGCCCGGCCGATCAGGCCGGTGGCGCCGGCCAGCAGGGCATCGGCAGGCGCGTCGGCCATCGGCTCAGCGGCGCGGGCCGCCGCGGCCACCGCCGCCGGCCGCCGGGCGGGGGCCGTCACGGCGCGGCCCGCCGCCGCCGGGTCGGCCGGCACCGCCGCCGGCAGGTCGGCCGCCGCCGCCGCCGCCCGGCCGGCCGCCGCGGCCACCGCCGCCGCCACCACCCGCATTGCGCCGCGTGCCGCCGATGCCGATGGTCATGCGGCCAAGCACGATCGGCTCGGCCTTTTCGCCCGCGGGCGGCTCGAAGCCGGGGATCACCTCGCGTGGAATGCTGCGCTTGATGAGCTTTTCGATGTCACGCAGGAAGATGTCTTCGTCCATGCAGGCCAGCGAAATCGCCTCGCCCTGGGCGCCGGCGCGGCCGGTGCGGCCGATCCGGTGCACATAGTCCTCGGGCACGTTGGGCAGCTCGAAGTTGACGACGTGGGGCAGCTGGTCGATGTCGATGCCGCGCGCCGCGATGTCGGTGGCCACCAGCACCTGCAGGTCGCCGCTCTTGAACTCGGCCAGGGCCTTGGTGCGTGCACCCTGGCTCTTGTTGCCGTGGATCGCCATCGCCGTGATGCCATGGTCGTTGAGGTATTCGGCCAGGCGGTTGCAGCCGTGTTTCATGCGCGTGAAGACCAGCACCTGGTGCCAGTTGCCCTGCTTGATCAGGTGCGCCAGCAGTTCCTTCTTCTTCTCGCGGCCGACCGGGTGGACCTTCTGCGCGATGTTCTCGGCGGTGGCATTGCGGCGCGCGACCTCGATCAGCACCGGCTGGTTCAGCAGCCGGTCGGCGAGGGCCTTGATCTCGTCACTGAAGGTGGCACTGAAGAGCAGACTCTGCTTCTTCGCCGGCAGCACCGCGAGCACTTTCTTGATGTCGTGGATGAACCCCATGTCGAGCATGCGGTCGGCCTCGTCGAGCACGAAAATCTCAACGTGCTTGAGGTCGAGCGTGCCCTGCTGGTGGTGGTCGAGCAGGCGCCCGGGCGTGGCCACCAGGATGTCGACGCCACGGCGCAGCTTGTCGATCTGCGGCTGCATGCCGACGCCGCCGAACATGACCATGCTCGTCAGCGGCATGTATTTGCCGTAGATGCGCACGCTTTCTTCGACCTGCGCGGCGAGTTCGCGCGTGGGGGTGAGGATCAGGGCGCGGATCGGAATGCGCCCACGCGCGTCGCGCACGGGCTTGGTCAGCGACAGGCGCTGCAGCAGCGGCAGGGTGAAGCCGGCGGTCTTGCCGGTGCCGGTCTGCGCGCCGCCCATGACGTCGCCGCCATTCAGGACGACGGGGATGGCCTGGGCCTGGATCGGCGTGGGGGTGTCGTAGCCCTGCTCGTGAACGGCGCGCAGGAGCGGCTCGGCCAGGCCGAGATCAGTGAAATGCATGTGATGGGACCCGCGGTGGGGTCGTGGATCGCGACCTGCTGTCACCCTGGGAGGGGTGCTCCAGTCGGAAGGTGCGAAGGCGGTCAAAAGGCCAGGGCGGCCACGCCGCGCAGACTGGGTGGCGCAGCGACCGACGCATTGTAGCCGGTCGCCGCGCTTGGGGTTCAGGCCGGCATCGGCCGATGGTCCTTCAGCCGCAGCCAGCCGCGGGCGATGCGGTAGATCGCCCACAGGCCGAGCAGGAACAGGCCGAGCGCCCAGGTCGCGATGCCGATCACCACCAAGGTCAGCGGGATCGACACCAGGGCCACCAGGATCGCCCAGACCAGGGCATACCAGAAGGTGCGGATGGCCCAGTCGAAGTGCGACTCGAGCCAGCTGCCGCGCGCGTCCCCGCGTTTCACGTAGCTGATGATGACCGCGATGATCGACGGCCAGCCGAAGAGGAAGGAGCCGACCACGCTGGCCGCTCCGAAGGCGCCCAGCACCAGGCCCAGCGCATGCAGCGCGTAGACGATGTGCATCGTGTTGCTCAGGCCCGCGGGCGCTTCGACGGTCATGACTTGGGTGTTCATCGTGCAGATCCTCCTGTGGCCACAAGATGGGGGCGATCATCGCCGATGCAAGTCGAAGGCGTGGCCCGGCTGCGTCGCTGGGCCCCAGCCTGCGCGCCGCGGCAGCGTGCGGGATAATCCGCGATTCGGCGTCGTTCGCGTCGCCCCTCAGACCCGCACCAGAGATCCGCCATGGCCCAGTACGTTTTCACGATGAACCGCGTCGGCAAGATCGTGCCGCCGAAGCGGCAGATCCTGAAGAACATCAACCTGTCCTTTTTCCCGGGCGCCAAGATCGGCGTGCTCGGCCTCAACGGTTCGGGCAAGTCCACGCTGCTGAAGATCATGGCCGGCCTGGACAAGGACTTCGAGGGCGAAGCGGTGCCGATGGCGGGCCTGAAGATCGGCTACCTGCCGCAGGAGCCCGAGCTCGACCCGGAGCAGACCGTGCGCGAGGCCGTGGAGCAGGGCATCGGCGGCGTGCTGGCGGCCAAGCAGCGGCTCGATGAGGTGTATGCCGAATACGCCGAGCCGGATGCCGACTTCGACAAGCTGGCCGCCGAGCAGGCCGAGCTGGAAGGCATCATCGCCG
>CAZWUR010000066.1:0-26072 GCA_964637205.1 uncultured Rubrivivax sp. | reverse complement strand
GCAGGACATGGAGTTCTGGCAGTTCCACCCCACCGGCGTGCACAACGCCGGCGTGTTGCTGACCGAAGGCTGCCGCGGCGAAGGCGCCATCCTGCGCAATGCCAACGGCGAGCGTTTCATGGAGCGCTACGCGCCGACCCTGAAGGATCTGGCACCGCGCGACTTCGTCAGCCGCTGCATGGACCAGGAAATCAAGGAAGGGCGCGGCTGCGGCCCGAACAAGGACTACATCCACCTCGACATGACCCATCTGGGCATGGAGACGATCATGAAGCGGCTGCCTTCGATCTTCGAGATCGGGCACAACTTCGCCAACGTCGACATCACCAAGGAACCGATTCCTGTCGTGCCGACGCTGCACTACCAGATGGGCGGCGTGCCGACCAATATCCACGCCCAGGTGGTGGTACCCCAGGGCGCCGACCCGGTGAGCCCGGTGTCGGGGCTGTACGCGGTCGGCGAATGCTCCTGCGTCAGCGTGCACGGTGCCAACCGGCTGGGCACCAATTCGCTGCTCGACCTGGTGGTGTTCGGCCGTGCGGCGGGCAACCACATCATCGAGCACCACAACAAGTCCAGCGTGCACAAGCCGCTGCCGGCCGACGCCGCCGACCGCTCGCTCGAGCGCCTGGCCCGGTTGGACGCCGCGACCTCAGGCGAGTACGCGCAGACCGTCGCCGACGACATCCGCGCCACCATGCAGCACCACGCTGCCGTCTTCCGCACCCAGGCGCTGCTGGACGAGGGGGTGGTCAAGATCGCGCAGATCGCCGAGCGCGCCAAGTCCATTGGCCTGAAGGACAAGTCCAAGGTCTTCAACACGGCCCGCATCGAGGCGCTGGAGGTCGACAACCTCGTCGAGGTGGCGCGCGCCACCATGGTGTCGGCGGCGGCGCGCCACGAGTGCCGCGGCGCCCACACCGTGGAGGACTACGAACGCCCGGCCGACGACGCCGAATTCCCGCTCGGCCGCAATGACGTCGACTGGCTCAAGCACACGCTGTGGTACAGCGCCGACGACCGCCTGGCGTACAAACCCGTGCGCATGAACCCGCTGACGGTGGCCAGCGTGCCGCCCAAGGTACGTACGTTCTGAGGCTGCCCAACACATGACAAAGCGTACCTTTCAGATCTACCGCTTCGACCCGGACAAGGATGCGAAGCCTTACATGCAGACCCTCGAGGTCGAGCTCGACGGCAGCGAACGCATGCTGCTCGACGTGCTGATCAAGCTCAAGGAAGTCGATCCCACGTTCAGCTACCGCCGCTCCTGCCGCGAAGGTGTCTGCGGTTCGGACGCGATGAACATCAACGGCAAGAACGGCCTGGCCTGCCTGACCAATATGCGCACGCTGTCGGGGACGGTGGTGCTCAAGCCGCTGCCCGGCCTGCCGGTGATCCGCGATCTGATCGTCGACATGACGCAGTTCTTCAAGCAGTACCACAGCATCAAGCCCTACCTCGTCAACGACGAGCCGCCGCCCGAAACCGAGCGCTTGCAGTCGCCCGAGGAGCGCGAGGAGCTGAACGGCCTGTACGAGTGCATCCTGTGCGCCAGCTGCAGCACCGCCTGCCCGAGCTTCTGGTGGAACCCGGACAAGTTCGTCGGCCCGGCCGGCCTGTTGCAGGCCTATCGCTTCATCGCCGACAGCCGCGACCAGGCCACCGCGGAGCGCCTGGACAATCTGGAGGATCCGTATCGCCTGTTCCGCTGCCACACCATCATGAACTGTGTTGACGTCTGCCCCAAGGGTCTGAACCCGACCAAGGCGATCGGCAAGATCAAGGAGCTGATGGTCCGCCGGGCCATCTGAACCTGCGCCCCCATGGACACGCCGCTCGATGCCCGCTCGCTGAGCAAGCTGCGCTGGCGCTGCCGTCGGGGGCTGCTCGAGAACGACCTGTTCGTCGAACGCTTTTTCCGCCAGTTGGAAGCTGCCGGGAAGGCGATCACGACAAGGCAGGCCGCGGGGTTGATGGCCCTGATGGACCTGTCGGACTACGACCTGCTCGACCTGCTGCTCGCCCGTCGCGAACCGCAGGACGAACTCGACCGGCCCGACGTGTGCGAGGTGCTGGCGCTGATGCGCCGTCCCGAGCCCCAACTTCAAAGGTGAAGCCCGTATGACCCCCTCCGACGTGAAAGCCACGCTATCTTTCTCCGACGGCAGCCCGAGCATGGAGCTGCCGCTGTACAAGGGCACCATGGGCCCGGACGTGATCGACATCCGCAAGCTCTACGCACAGACCGGCAAGTTCACCTACGACCCCGGTTTTCTGAGCACGGCGGCCTGCCAGTCCAGCATCACCTATATCGACGGCGACAAGGGTGAGCTGCTGTACCGCGGCTACCCGATCGAGCAGCTGGCCGAGCAGTGCGATTTCATGGACGTCTGTTATCTGCTGCTCAACGGCGAACTGCCCAACGCCAAGCAGCAGCAGGATTTCGACCATATGGTGACGATGCACACCATGGTCAACGAGCAGTTCCAGTTCTTCCTGCGCGGTTTCCGGCGCGGCGCGCACCCGATGGCCATCCTGACCGGCCTGGTCGGCGCGATGTCGGCCTTCTATCACGACAGCACCGACATCCAGAACGCGAAACACCGCGAGATCGCCGCGATCCGGCTGATCGCGAAGATGCCGACCCTGGTGTCGATGGCCTACAAGTACACCGTCGGCCAACCCTATATCTACCCGAAGAACGACCTGTCCTACTCGTCGAACTTCATGCGCATGATGTTCGGCACCCCATGCGAGGAATACGTGCCCAACGAGGTGCTGGTGCGCGCCATCGACCGCATCTTCATCCTGCACGCCGACCACGAGCAAAACGCCTCCACCTCCACCGTGCGCCTGTGCGGCTCGTCGGGCACCAACCCCTTCGCGGCCATCGCCGCCGGCGTGGCCTGCCTGTGGGGACCGGCGCATGGCGGTGCCAACGAGGCGGCGCTGAACATGCTCGAAGACATCCAGCGCAGCGGCGGCGTCGAGAAGATCGGCGAGTTCATCAAGCAGGTCAAGGACAAGGATTCCGGCGTGCGCCTGATGGGCTTCGGCCACCGGGTCTACAAGAACTACGACCCGCGCGCCAAGCTGATGCGCGAAACCTGCCACGAGGTGCTGACGGCGCTCGGCCTGCACAACGACCCGCTGTTCAAGCTGGCGATGACGCTGGAGAAGATCGCGCTCGAGGACGACTACTTCGTCAGCCGCAAGCTGTATCCGAACGTCGATTTCTACAGCGGGATCGTGCAGCGCGCCCTGGGCATCCCGGTCAGCCTGTTCACCGCCATCTTCGCGCTCGCCCGCACCGTGGGCTGGATCGCCCAGCTCAACGAGATGATCGGTGACCCGGAATACAAGATCGGCCGCCCGCGCCAGTTGTTCACGGGTTCGGCGCGCCGAGAGGTGACGCCGATGGCCGAGCGCTGACGCGCCGCGCCTGCCGGCGTCCTTTGTGCCGCCCTGCACCGCCCGCGCCGCGGCGCGAGGTGGTGCCGATCGGGCCCGTAAGATCGGCCGCCCCGCGACGACGAACATCGCGTTGCGGATGCGCGGCGATGCCCGGTGCGTATGCCGTATCGACGTGCGTCAAAATTGCCGCCACTGATGCGAAGCCAACCCCCCGTCCGCCGCGCCGGCCTGCTGTTCGACTACGAGTGGGACGCGCGTGCCCACGCGGCGATCGCCGAAGACTGGCGCTTCGACCGCGCCGGCTTCGATCTGTTCTCCTTCCCGAGCAATGCGCGCCTGGTCGGGTTCGACCTGGATCGTTTTGCCGCCGCCCAGGCGCAGCGCGCGCGCCGGCGAGCCTGGGCCGGCGTGCTGTCGCACCATGAACAGTTTGGTGCGCTGGCGGCGGCCCTGGTGGCCGAAGCCGCCGCGCTGCCCGGGGTGCGGCCCGAGGCCGTCCTGGCCTGCCAGCACAAGCTGCATGCCCGGCAGGTGCTGCAGCAGGTGGCGCCGGAGGCGAACATTCACTTCACGGCACTCGACGTCGACTATGGCGACGACATCCCCGACGGCATCCACTATCCGGCCTTCGTGAAACCGGTCAAGGCGGCGTTCTCGGTGCTCGCGTCGCGTGTCGAGGTGCGCTCGGATCTGCAGGCCCACACCCGTTTCGGGCGACGCGAACTCTGGGTCATCCGCCGTCTGGTGGAGCCTTTCGAGCGCGTCGCGCGGCGACGCCTGCCGCAGGCCGGCAGCGCGCACCGCATGCTGCTCGAGGCCCCGGTCGTGGCGCCGCAGTACAACCTCGACGGTTATGTGCACGCCGGCCGCCTGCAGGTGCTGGGTGTCGTCGATGCGGTGATGTACCCGGGCACCCAGGCCTTCATGCGCTGGGAACTGCCGAGCCGGCTGGACCCGGCCGTGCAGGCCCGCGCGGCCGACGTGGCGCGGCGCTTCCTGAGCGAGGTCGGCTTCGACGACGGCATGTTCAACATGGAGTTCTTCCACGACCCGGTGAGCGACCGCCTGTCGGTGATCGAGTTCAACCCGCGCCTGGCCTCCCAGTTCGGCGACCTGTACCAGCGTGTGCTGGGGGTGGACCCGCACGCCATCGCGCTCGCCCTGGCCACCGGCGGCGATCCAGCCGCGGTGCCGCGGCAGATGCCGACGGCGGGCGCCGCGTCGAGCTTCGTCTATCGCAGCTTCGATCCGGCGCAGGAGATCGCCATGCCGACCTGGCACCAGCGGCGGCGCCTGCACCAGGAGTTCCCGGACGCCCAGCTCTTCATGTTCCCCAAGCGCGGGCATTCACTGGCGCGCGACTTCAAGTGGCTGGGCAGCCACCGCTACGGCATCGTGCACCTGGGCGGACGCGACCCTGGCCATCTGCAGCGCCGCTGTCTCGAGGCCTCGGCCCTGCTCGGCTGGCCGGCACCGCTGCACCACGACTGGGAACGCCCGGCCACGCACGGCCGGCCGGCCGCGGCCGGTGCGCCTGTGCTGGCCCATGCCCGTCTGGGGCCCTGAGCAGCGCCGCAGCGCGCCGCTTCAGGCCGCGGGTCTTGTCCTGGCCCTGGCCAGGTAGCCCATGCCGCCCATCACCGACCACTGACGCCAGTCCGCGCAGCGCGGCTGCAGCAGGTCCCAGGGGTGCCAGAGTTCGGCGGCGCGGACGTTGTAGGGCCGGTTCTTCAGCCAGGGCAGCAGGTTCAGCGGGCCGGTCCACCAGGGGAAGAACTTCATGCCGCACACGGCGATGCGTGCGCCCGGGCGGGCATGGCGCAGCAGATTGTCCAGCGCCGCCGGCGAGCGCAGGATGTCATGCGTGAAGTTGAAGAGCAGGGCGTCGACCGGCATCGGCAGCCGCACCGTCTCGGCCGTGGCCAGGACCTGCCGGACATCGGTCCAGCCTTCGCGCCGCAGCCGGGCTTCGGCCTGGGCGAACATCTCCGGGCTCTGTTCGAAGGCCAGCACCCGGCCCCGTGGGCCGACGGCCTCGCGCAGCAGCGCGTAGCTCAGACCGGTGCCGGCACCGACATCGAGCACCACCTCGCCCGGCTGCAGCGCGAGCAGCGCGATGGTGCGCTTGCGCAGCGGCATCGTGCGTGCGGCGCTGGCGTCGTAGCCGGCGGCCTTGCGCCGGTAGCGCTCGATCGAATGCTGCGGCGCCGGGTTCATGCGGTGACACCCCGCAGCGATGCATGCAGGCCCATCACGCCGATCACGATCAGGCCGATGCTGACCAGCTTGAGCGCCGTCGCCGGCTCCTTGAACCAGAGAAATCCGATGAGGGCGGTGAGCACCGTGCCGACACCCGACCACACCGCATAGACCACCGACAGGCCCAGGGTGCGGATGACCAGGGTGTTGAGCGCGAAGGAGGCGGCGTAGAAGACGAAGATCAGCAGCGACGGCGTCAGCCGCGTGAAACCTTCGGACAGGCGCATGCAGGTCGTGCCGGCCACTTCGAGCACGATGGCGCCGGCCAGCACCGTCCAGGCCTGTTGCAGGGTCGGGATCCACATCGCCGCGATGATGCCCGGTTAGCATCACGGCCGCCTCACATGACGGAGTGCAGGATGCTGGCGATCATTGGCGGGACCGGGCTGTACCAGCTGCCGGGCCTGGAAACCGAGACCACCCACGCGGCGCATACGCCCTTCGGCGAGGCGTCGGCGCCGGTACAGCAGGGCCGGCTGGCCGGCCGGCCGCTGCTCTTCCTGCCGCGCCACGGCCCCGGCCACCGGCTGCTGCCGCACGAGGTGAACTACCGCGCCAACCTGTTTGCACTCAAGCGTGCCGGGGCGACGATGGTGCTCAGCATCTCGGCCTGCGGCAGCCTGGTCGAAGCCCTCGAGCCGGGCCATTTCGCGCTGCCGCACCAGTACATCGACTGGACCCGCGGGCGCCGTGCGGCGAGCTTCTTCGGCGAGGGTGTGGCCGCGCATGTGTCCACCGCCGAGCCGGTGAGCCGCGCGCTGTGCGCTGCCGTGGCACGCGCGGCGGCGCAGCTGCCCGGGCTGCAGCTGCACGCGGGCCTGACCTACGCCTGCATCGAGGGCCCGCGCTTGGGCACGCGCGCCGAGAGTTTCCTGCTGCGCCAGTTCGGCGCCCATCTGGTGGGCATGACGAATGTGCCCGAGGTCTTCCTGGCCCGCGAAGCGCAGCTGGCCTACGCCACCCTGGCCATCGCCACCGACTACGACTGCTGGCGCGACGACCCCGCCGAACATGCGCAGATGCATGCCATCCTCGCCCGCTACGCCGCCTGCGTCGAACAGGCCCGGGCCCTGGTCGGCCATTTGATGGCCGCGCCGATGCCCGAGCCCGAGCCGGCGATCCGCCAGGCGCTGGGCGGCGCGGTGATGACGCCCGAGCATCTGCTCGACGCCAGGCAGCGCGACTGGCTGGCCGTGCTGCGCGCCTGATCAGGGCGTCGCCCTGCGCAGGGCGTGTTCGCAGTCCGGATCGTCGCAGAACTCGCAGGACCAGGCGCGCGCCGCCGGCTGCGCATTGCGCGCCTGCAGGCGCGAGAACAGGCCGCGGCGCGGCGTGCCGTGCGTGCGCAGCAGCGGCGCCACGGCGTCCAGCGCAGACTGCAGCCGGGCCGGCCCGACACCGGCCACCAGGGCCCAGGGCAGGTTGTGGCCGATCAGCAGTTCGCGCACCAGGTCGTCGACCGGCACCCGCACATGCGGGCCGTCGCGCTGCAGGCCGTCGGCCGTCCAGGGCAGGTCCAGGGCGGTCAGCAGCGTGATCGCCATCGTGCGCTGGTGGGCCATTGCCATCGGCTCCAGCGCACGGTCCTGGAACAGCATGCGGCTGTAGACCGCGGTCATCAGCGCGGTGGTGTCGCAGACCACGATCGCATGGCGGCGCGCGGCGGCCTCGATGCGCAATTGCTGCTCGGCGGCGATGGCGGCCTGCTCATCGGGCCGCGGCGTGCGGCCCTCGCGCTCGCACCAGCTGCGCAGCCACTCCGGCACGGCCACGGCGGACAGCCCGGTGACCTCGGCCAGGGTCCGTGCCAGGGAGTCGGCGAGCACCGACTTGCCGGTGCTTTCGGCGCCGACGATGGCGATCTTCAGCGCGCTCGTCATCGGCCCGCCAATCTGGCCCAGGTTCGCCAGCCGATGCCCGCCATCAGCGTGAACAAGGTGTACAGCAGCACCGTCAGCCACAGCCCCTTGACCGCGAACAGCGCCACGCTGACGATGTTGACGGCGACCCAGGCCGGCCAGTTCTCGACCAGCTTGCGGCCCAGCAGCACCTGCGCCACCAGGCTGCCGGCGGTGGGCAGGGCGTCGAGCCAGGCGATGTCGCTGTCGGTGGCATGGTGCAGCGCGAGACCGATCATCGGCCACAACACGGCGACGGCCGCCAGGGCCGTCCAGCGACCGCGCGCCGACAGCCGGTGCACGCGCAGCGCCGTGCCGTCGTCGCCCTGCCCACGTTGCCACTGCCACCAGCCCCAGAGCGCGACCACGATGAAGACGAACTGCAGCGAGGCCTCGCCGTAGAGCCGATATTGCGCGAACAGCAGCGCATAACCCAGCGACGAGAGCATGGCCAGCGGCCAGGCCAGCGGATTCACGCGCCAGTTGCAGACCACCATCCACAGCGCGAGCACGAAGGCCAGCAGCTCGACCAGCGTGACCGGACTGCCCCAGAGCGAGAACAGCTCGGCGAGCAACGGCGCCGCGGCCGCGAGGATCGCGTCCAGCATGGCTCAGCCCCGGGTCAGCGCGCGGGCGGCTGGACGAGGACCAGAATCTCGTCCGGCTCGACCATGCCGAGGTCGGAGCGCGCAAGTTCCTCGACGATCTCCAGCCCCTCGACCAGGTCGCCGACCTCGGCCTCGACGCGCGCATTCGCCAGGCGCTGCCCGTTGTTGGACGCCTGCTGCGCCGCGAGCTGCTGTTCGAGCTGCCAGACATAGCGCAGATTGCCCTTGCCCAGCCACAGGTCGACCTGCACCGCCGCCAGCAGCAGGGCCAGCGATATCGTCGACAGCGGCCAGCGGCGCATGCCGGTGCGGTCTCAACGCAGGTTGTAGAAAGCCTTGCGGCCGGGGTAGCGGGCGACGTCGCCCAGGTCTTCCTCGATGCGCAGCAGCTGGTTGTACTTGGCGATGCGGTCGCTGCGGCTCATCGAGCCGGTCTTGATCTGGCCGGCGTTGGTGCCCACCGCGATGTCGGCGATGGTGCTGTCCTCGGTCTCGCCGCTGCGGTGGCTGATCACCGCGGTGTAGCCGGCGCGCTTGGCCATCTCGATGGCCGCGAAGGTCTCGGTCAGCGTGCCGATCTGGTTGATCTTGATGAGGATCGAGTTGGCGATGCCCTTGTCGATGCCTTCCTTCAGGATCTTGGTGTTGGTGACGAACAAGTCGTCGCCGACCAACTGCACCTTCCTGGCCAGGCGATCGGTCAGCAGCTTCCAGCCGTCCCAGTCGCCCTCGTGCATGCCGTCTTCGATGCTGATGATGGGGTACTTGTCGCACCAGGTGGCGAGGATGTCGGTCCACTCGGCGGCGCTCATCACCAGGCCTTCGCCGTCCAGGTGGTACTTGCCGTCCTTGTAGAACTCGCTGGCCGCGCAATCCAGGCCGATGGCGATCTGCTCGCCGGCCACATAACCCGCTTTGTCGATGGCTTCGAGGATGAGCTGGATGGCCGCCTCGTGGCTGGCGACGTTGGGCGCGAAGCCGCCTTCGTCGCCCACGCTGGTGGGCATGCCCTTGGCGTCGATGATCTTCTTCAGCGCGTGGAACACCTCGGCGCCATAGCGCACCGCCTCGCGGAACGACGGCGCGCCGATCGGCAGGATCATGAACTCCTGCAGGTCGAGGTTGTTGTTGGCGTGCGCGCCGCCGTTGATGACGTTCATCATCGGCACCGGCATCTGCATGCCGCCGGTGCCGCCGAAGTAACGGTACAGCGGCAGGCCCGATTCCTCGGCCGCGGCGCGCGCCACCGCCATGCTGACGGCCAGCATCGCATTGGCGCCCAGGCGGCTCTTGTTGTCGGTGCCGTCGAGGTCGATCAGCGTCTTGTCCAGAAAGGCCTGCTCGCTGCTGTCCAGCCCCAGCACGGCCTCGCTGATCTCGGTGTTGACGTGCTCCACCGCCTTCAGCACGCCCTTGCCGAGGTAGCGCGACTTGTCGCCGTCGCGCAGCTCGATCGCCTCGCGGCTGCCGGTGGACGCGCCCGACGGCACGGCGGCGCGGCCCATGGTGCCGCTTTCCAGCAGCACGTCGCATTCGACGGTGGGGTTGCCGCGGCTGTCGAGGATCTCGCGGCCGACGATGTCGACGATGGCGCTCATTCAGGTCCTTGGATGAAGTGTGGAGGGCAATGCGGTCGCGCGGCGGCTCGTCAGACGACGGGGGCGGCCACGCCTTCGACCAGCACCATGTCGAAATAGGCCGTGGCGCCGTGGCGCAGCGGCTTGACGTTGACGGCGTAGTCGCTGTCGTAGAAGGCCTTGGCCTGCTCGTAGCTGGGAAAGCGCAGCACCGCCAGGCGGTGCGGCTGCCAGTCGCCTTCCAGCGTCTCGTGGCGGCCGCCGCGCACGACGTATTCGCCGCCGTAGGCCTTCACCCGCGCCGGCGCGGCGGCCATGTACTGCCGGTACTGCTCGGGGTCGGTGATGTGCATCTGCACGATCAGGTAGGCGGGGGCGGTCATGGTGGCGGCAGGCTGCTCAGCAGGAGAAGTCGTTCTCCAGCAGCGGGCCGGCCTTGGCCACGCGGTCGAGCACGACCAGTTGCTCCAGCAGCGCGCGCATGTGCTTCAGCGGCACCGCGTTGGGGCCGTCGGACAAGGCCTTGGCGGGGTCGGGGTGGGTCTCCATGAAGAGCCCGGCCACGCCCACCGCCACCGCGGCGCGCGACAGCACCGGCACGAACTCGCGCTGGCCGCCGCTGCTGCTGCCTTGGCCGCCGGGCAACTGCACGCTGTGCGTGGCATCGAAGACCACGGGCGAGCCGGTCTCGCGCAGGATGGCCAGGCTGCGCATGTCGGACACCAGGTTGTTGTAGCCGAAGCTGGCGCCGCGCTCGCAGGCCATGAAGCTGTCCGCCGGCAGGCCTTGCTCGCGCGCGGCGGCGCGGGCCTTGTCGATCACGTTCTTCATGTCGTGCGGCGCCAGGAACTGCCCCTTCTTGATGTTGACCGGCCGGCCGCTTTGCGCCACCGCGCGGATGAAGTCGGTCTGCCGGCACAAGAAGGCGGGGGTCTGCAGCACGTCGGCGACGGCTGCCGCAGGCGCGATCTGCGACTCGTCGTGCACGTCGGTCAGGATCGGCAGCTTCAACTCACGCTTCACCTTGGCCAGGATCTCCAGCCCGCGCTCCATGCCGGGGCCGCGGAAGCTGGCGCCGCTGCTGCGGTTGGCCTTGTCGAAGCTGCTCTTGAAGATGAAGGGGATGCCCAAGGACGAGGTGATCTCCTGCAGCCGCCCGGCGACGTCCATCTGCAGCTGCTCGCTCTCCACCACGCAGGGCCCGGAGATCAGGAAGAACGGCCGGTCGAGCCCGACCTCGAAGCCGCAGAGCTTCATGCGCTGACCTTCATCGGCACCACGTTGCTGCGCGCGGCGTGCTGGCGCGCGGCCTCGATGTAGCTGTCGAACAGCGGATGGCTGCCCCAGGGCGTGCTCTTGAACTCGGGGTGGAACTGCACGCCGACGAACCAGGGGTGCACCTCGCGCGGCAGCTCGACGATTTCGGTGAGCTTCTCGCGCTGGGTGATCGCGCTGATCACGAGGCCGGCCTGCTGCAGCCGATCCAGGTAATGTTCGTTGGCCTCGTAGCGGTGGCGGTGGCGCTCGGTGACCACCGGCCCGTAGATCTGGTGCGCCAGGGTGCCGGCCTTGACGTCGGCGCTCTGCGCGCCCAGGCGCATCGTGCCGCCGAGGTCGGAGCCGACGCTGCGCTTGTGGATGCTGCCGTCGCTGTCCTGCCATTCGTCGATCAGGGCAATGATCGGATGCGGCGTCGCGGGGTCGAACTCGGTGCTGTTGGCGCCGTCCAGCCCGGCCAGATGGCGCGCCACCTCGATCGTCGCCACCTGCATGCCCAGGCAGATGCCGAGATACGGAATGCCTTGCTCGCGCGCGTACTGCGCGGCCAGGATCTTGCCCTCGACGCCGCGCTTGCCAAAGCCGCCCGGCACCAGGATGGCGTCGAAGCCGGCCAGCTGACCGACGGTTTCGGGCATCAGGGTCTCGGAGTCGACGTAGTCGATCTCGACCCTGGCGTGGTTGTGGATGCCGGCGTGGCGCAGCGCCTCGTTGAGCGACTTGTAGCTGTCCGACAGGTCGGTGTACTTGCCGCACATCGCCAGGCGCACCTTGGTGCGCGGGTGCGCCACCTCGTGCACCAGGGTGTCCCAGCGCCGCAGGTCGGCGGGCCGGGTCAGCAGCTGCAGCTTCATGCAGACCAGCTCGTCCAGGCCTTGCTCGTGCAGCATGCGCGGCACCTTGTAGATCGTGTCGACGTCCCACATGCTGATCACGCCATGGCGCGGCACGTTCGTGAACAGGCTGATCTTGTCGCGTTCCTCGAGCGGCACCTCGCGGTCGGCGCGGCACAGCAGCGCGTCGGGCTGGATGCCGATCTCGCGCATCTTCTGCACCGTGTGCTGGGTGGGCTTGGTCTTCAGTTCGCCGGCCGCGGCGATCCAGGGCACGTAGGTCAGGTGCACGAAGGCCGCATTGTTCGGGCCGGCGCGCAGGCTCATCTGGCGCACCGCCTCCAGGAAGGGCAGGCTTTCGATGTCGCCCACCGTGCCGCCGATCTCGACGATCGCCACCTCGACGCCGGCCGCGCCGCGGGCGACGAATTCCTGGATCTCGTTGGTGACATGCGGAATCACCTGCACCGTCTTGCCCAGGTAGTCGCCGCGGCGCTCCTTTTCGAGCACGCTCTTGTAGATCTGGCCGGTGGTGAAGTTGTTCGCACGCTTCATGCGCGTGCTGATGAAACGTTCGTAGTGGCCGAGGTCGAGGTCGGTTTCGGCACCGTCGTCGGTGACGAAGACCTCGCCATGCTGGAACGGGCTCATCGTGCCCGGGTCCACGTTCAGGTAGGGGTCCAGCTTGATCAGGGTGACCTTGAGCCCGCGCGACTCGAGGATGGCCGCCAGCGACGCCGATGCGATGCCCTTGCCCAGGGAAGACACCACGCCGCCGGTGACGAAGACGTACTTTGTCATGCAAATCGGCGTGCGCCTTCAGGCCCGAACTGCGGACCGACGCGCACGCCCCATTGGTAAAGCGCGAGTATACGGTCGCCCCCGTTCGGGGGCCTCGGCGGCGGCCACCCAGCCGATACACTTCGGGGTAGGTCGGGAGCCAGGGAGCAGGATTGAGCGGCGATCAGTTGCACGCCACGGCCGAAGTCGACCGGTTGCGCGAAATGCTGGGCATGGCCCGCCAGGCCGGCCGCCTGAGCCTGTGGGATCGCGACCGCGAAACCGGCGAGGGCCATTGGGAGCCCGAGATCTTCCGCCTCTTCGGCCTGCCGGTGGCCAAACGTTGCCCGCCGCTGGCCGTGGCCAGAGCCTGCGTGCATCCCGACGACCGGGACGCGGTCCGGCTGGCCTTCGAGCGGTCGAAGACGCGCCCCGGGCGGCATGAGGTGCACTACCGGGTGCCACATGCCGATGGGCGTGTGACCTGGTTGCACTCGATCTGGCAGGTGCCCGAGCAGGGCCGGCGCATCTTCGGCGTGCTGATCGACGACTCAGCGGCGACGCAGACGGCGCGCCAGCACGCCTTTGCGCGCACCCATCTCGACCTCGCGGCCGAAGTCGCCGGCATCGGCCTGTGGTCCTGGGACCTCGCCCGGGGCACGCAGACCTGGAGCCCGACGATGAAGTTGATCTACGGCCTGCGCCCGGACGAGCCGGTACCGCCGAGCGGCCATGACGGCGTTTCGGCGTCGGTGCTGCCCGAGGACCGCCAGCGGCTGGCCGAGATGATCCGGCGCATGCAGGCGCCCGGCGCACCACGCGCGGTCGACCGCTGGCGCATCCGCCGCCCCGACGGCAGCGTGCGCGCCTTGGTCGGAAGCGCACGCCGGCTCGAGGGCGACCAGGCCGGCGTGATCGCCGGCGTGGCGATGGATGTGACCAGCCTGCAGGCCGCCGAGCGGGCGCTGCGCGACAAGGCCGCCGCCGAGCAGGCCAGTCGGGCCAAGAGCGAATTCCTCTCGCGCATGAGCCATGAACTGCGCACGCCGCTGAACGCGGTGCTCGGCTTCGCCGACCTGCTGCTCACCGATGCCGACGAGCCGGCACAGCCGCGCCAGCGTGAACGCCTGCAGCACCTGCGCCAGGCCGGCCGCCAGCTTCTGTCCCTGATTGACGACGTGCTCGCCATCGCCCGCCCCGACGCGGCCGCCGTGCCGGACGCCGAAGCCGCCAACGCCGCGCTGCAGGCCTTGCTGGCCCGCCAGGCGACGGCCTCGCCGTCGCTCGGCGAGGCCCCGGCGGACGGCGTTGCGGTCCGGCACGAACTGGTCTATGTCGAGGACAACCCGGTGAACCTGCTGCTCGTGCAGCAGATGGTGGCGCAGCGACCACACCTGCGCCTGCATGGGGCGGCGACGGTGCGCGACGGAGAGGCCCTGGTGCGCCGCCTGCGGCCGACCCTGGTGCTGGTCGACCTGCAGCTGCCCGACGGCGACGGCTTCGAACTGCTGCGCCGTCTGCGCGGCGGTGCCGACCCGGTATGCTCGCCCTGTGTGGTGCTGTCGGCCGACGCACAGCCGCAGCAGATCGAGCGCGCCCTGGCCGCCGGCTTCGAGGACTACTGGACCAAGCCGATCGACCTGGCCGGCTTCCTGAGTGCGCTCGACGCCAGGCTGGGTGCCTGAGCCTGCAAAGCTCGAAGTTCAGGCGGGCCGCTTCGCGAGCAGCGCCCGTGCCACGCGCGAATTCGTGTCGCGCCCGAGCTGGGTGCTGATCCAGGCGCCGGTGTCCACCAGGGCGTCCAGATCAACGCCTGTGTCCGCGCCCAGGCCGTGCAGCAGGTAGACGAGGTCTTCGGTGGCGACGTTGCCGGTGGCGCCCTTGGCATAGGGGCAGCCGCCGAGCCCGGCCACCGAGCTGTCGAACACGCGCAGGCCGAACGTGTAGGAGGCGTGCACATTGGCCACCGCCATGCCATAGGTGTCGTGGTAATGCCCGGCCAGCTGCGCGACCGGAACAGCGCGGGCCGTGGCTTCGAGCATCGCCAGCACCGTGGCCGGCGTGCCGGCACCGATGGTGTCGCCCATCGACACCTCGTAGCAGCCCATCTGGTGCAGCTGCGATGCGACGGCGGCGGCCTGCGCGGGGGCCACCGCACCTTCGTAGGGGCAGGCCACGACGCAGGAGACGTAGCCGCGCACACGCACGCCGTCGCGGCGCGCGGCCTGCATCACCGGCACGAAGCGCTGAATCGACTCGGCGATGCTGCAGTTGATGTTGCGCCTGGAAAAACTCTCGCTCGCCGCGCCGAAGATGGCCACCTCGCGTGCGCCGGCGGCGACCGCGGCCTCGTAGCCCTTCAGATTCGGCGCCAGCACCGGGAAGTCCACGCCCGGCCGATCCGGCAGGCCGGCCATCACCTCGGCCTGGTCGGCCATCTGCGGCACCCATTTCGGGCTCACGAAGGCGGTGGCCTCGATGCAGCGCAGCCCGGCGTCGGCCAGCCTGCGGATCAGCTCGAGCTTGACCGCGGCGCTCACGGGCCGGGCTTCGTTCTGCAGCCCGTCGCGCGGGCCGACCTCGACGAGTCGAACGTTCGATGTCATCGTGTTTTCTCCTCGGCCATCGCCGTGAGTTGATCCAGCACCGCGTCCGCGGTGGCCCGCGGTTGTTCCATCGGGAACAGATGTGTGCCGTCGATCCAGTGCAGTCGTCCGCGGGTGACGGCGCGCGTCAGGGCCAGGCCCACCTGGCGCACCTCGGCCGACTGCTTGCCGCCGATGAAGGCCACCGGGCCCTGGGGCGGGTGGCGGTGCAGCAGGCGCTCGAAATGGTGGGGCAGGGTGTTGTAGAGCGCGGTCTCGACCTCGCGCCGGAAGGCGAGCTGCACGCCACCCTCCGCCGCGGCCTCGAAGCCGCAGGCGAGATAGTCGGCGAACACCGCCGGATCCCAGCGCGCGAAGACATGTTTGGCCGCGAAATGCGTCCGTGCCGCCTCCACGGACGGCCAGTGCGCGCGGCGCCTCTTCGACACCTTGCCCGGCGACACCCGCCCCATCAGGTTGGTCGCCTTCATCACCTGCACGCTGTGCGCGCGCCAGCCGCCGACCACCGGCGAATCGAGCATCACCAGGCCACGCACCAGCTCGGGCCGGTGGCAGGCGGCGAGCAGGGCCAGGTAGCCGCCCAGCGAATGGCCGGCCAGCCAGACCGGGCGGTCGGCGGTGTGCGCGCGGACGAAGTCGAGCAGCTGGTCGCGCAGATGCGGCCAGTTGCTGCTCACCGGGTAGCGCGCATCGTGGCCGAACTTCTCCGGTGCGATCACATGCCAGCCGGCCTGGCGCCAGCGATCGAAGAGCCTGCCGTAGGTGTCGGCCGGAAATCCGTTGGCGTGACAGAAGACGAGGGTGCGGGGCATTGGCCGCGAGTGTGCACCAGACGGCGCTGCCGGCCACGACTAAGGGCGCCCGCAGGCGCCCTCGTCCCTGTGGCGCGGGGTCAGCGCGCGGCCATCGCCGTCGACAGCGCCTGCAGGCCGGCCAGGCGGATCTGCTCGGCCTGCGCCGGCGTCGCCATCGGGGCCGGGCCTTCGCCGTGGCCGACCAGGCCCAGGCGTAGCGCTTCGTTGGCCTCGGCGGCAACCTGGGCGCGGCTCTTCGTCGCGATGAAGACGCGCTGATCGACCGAGGCTTCGCCGCGCTCGATCAGGCCGGCCTTCAGGGCGGCGATCGCGTCGGCGCGCACGGCATCGCGCGAGACCACCGAATGCACGGCGGCGAAGTTGTCGGGCGTGGCTTCCTGGGCCATCGCCGGGACGGCGAAAGCGGCGGCGAGCAGGGCGGACAGGGAGATCAGCTTGGCGTTCATGGTGCGTCCTTTGACGGTGTTGCGGTTCGGAGGGTTCTCGATGTCAGGTGGCTGTTCGGTTCGTCCCTGGCATGAACAGACTGTAGGAACCGCATCCGACGCCCGGCGCACGGCAAGATGACGTTTCTGTCATCTGCGCCGGCGAGGCCACAATCAGGCCCATGAACGCCGCCGACACCAACCCTGACGCCCTCTACCGGTCGACGCTCCACTCGCTGCCCCTGGTCGGGCGCGGCAAGGTGCGCGAGAACTACGCCGTCGGCAGCGACCGGCTGCTGATGGTCGCCAGCGACCGCATTTCGGCCTTCGACGTGGTGATGGGCGAGCCGATCCCCGGCAAGGGCGCGCTGCTCACGCGCATGGCGCTGTTCTGGTTCGACCGCCTCGCGCAGCTGGTGCCGAACCACCTCACCGGCGACGCGCCGGAGAGTGTCGTCGCCGCCGACGAGGTGGCCCAGGTGCGCGGCCGCTCGATGCTCGTCAAGCGCCTGCGCCCGTTGCCCATTGAGGCCGTGGTGCGTGGCTACCTCGCCGGCAGCGGCTGGAAGGCGTATCAGGCCGGCGGCAGCGTCTGCGGCGTGGCGCTGCCGCCGGGGCTGCAGCTGGCGTCCCGGCTGCCGCAGCCGATCTTCACCCCGGCGACCAAGGCCGAGGCGGGCGCGCACGACGAAAACATCAGTTTCGCGCAGGCAGCGGATCTGATCGGCGCCGCGCGCGCCGCCGAAGTGCGCGACGCGGCGATCGGCCTGTATACCGACGCCGCCGCCTACGCGCTGACGCGCGGCATCGTGATCGCCGACACCAAGTTCGAATTCGGTCTCGACGAAGCCGACCGGCTGACGCTGATGGACGAGGTGCTGACACCCGATTCGTCGCGCTTCTGGCCGGCCGACGGCTGGCATGAAGGCCAGAACCCGCCGAGCTTCGACAAGCAGTACCTGCGCGACTGGCTTGAGCAGGCGCAGGTGCACGGCCAGCCCTGGGCCAAGCAGCCGCCGGCACCGGTGCTGCCGCAGGCCGTGGTGGCAGCCACCGCCGAACGCTACGCCACGGCGGCGCGCCTGCTCACCGGCGCCTGAGCTTGTGAAGTCGTGAGGCCCGAGGGGCCGCTCAGATCGCCCGCTCGCTTGGATTGGTGATCTTGCGCAGCGTGCTGTAGCGCGCGCTCTGCAGCAGCAGCGGATGTTCGGGCTCGGCGTCGCCGAGCGGGTCGTCGATGCTCAGGAACACCTCGCGCAGGCGCTGGCCCCAGGTGTTGTGGATCATCTGGTAGTAGGGGTTGTGTTCGTCGATGCAGACATGCTCGGTGCTCGAGAAGCTGCCCTCGCGGTAGACCAGAAGGTCCAGCGGCAGGCCCACCGACAGGTTCGACTTCAGCGTCGAGTCCATCGACACCAGGGCGCATTTGGCCGCCGTGTTCAGCCGCGTCTTCGGCGAGATCATGCGGTCGAGCACCGGCTTGCCGTACTTGCTCTCGCCGATCTGGAAATAGCAGGTCTCCTGCGTCGCTTCGATGAAGTTGCCGGCCGAATAGACCTGGAACAGGCGCATGGCTTCGCCCCGGATCTGGCCACCGAAGATGATCGAGACGTTGAAGTCCACGCCCGAGGCCTGCAGCGACGCGCCGTCCTGTTCGTGGACCCGGCGCACCGCGCTGCCGAGCACCCGCGCGGCGTCGAACATCGACTTCGCATTCCAGATCGTCAGCGGCTGCTCGTGCAGGCCGCAGTCGAGCTTCTCGACCTGCAGGATCTCGCGCACGCTCTGGCTGATGCTCAGGTTGCCGGCCGACAGCAGGACCATGAATCGGTCACCGCTGCCCTCGTAGATCATCATCTTGCGGTAGGTGCTGATCTGGTCCAGACCGGCATTGGTGCGCGAGTCGGACAGGAAGACGAGCCCGGCTTCGAGCTTGATGCCGACGCAGTAGGTCACGACGCGGATTCCTTTCGCAGTTTTTTCAGGCGGTACAGCGCGTCCAGGGCCTCGCGCGGGCTGAGCGTATCAGGCTCCAGCGCGTCGATGGCACGGTCGATCGCGGAAGGCTCCACGGTGGGCGCCGCCGGCGGCGCCGCGAACAGGTCAACCTGGGCCTGCTGCGCGCTGCTGTTCGACTCCAGCGCTTCCAGCGCCGCACGCGCCTGGCGGATCAGCGGCGCCGGCATGCCGGCCAGGCGCGCCACCTGCACGCCGTAGCTGCGGCTCGCCGGGCCGGGCTCGATCTGGTGCAGGAAGACGATGCCTTCGGACTTCGAGCCCGTCGAGCGCGCAGCCTCGGCCGCGCTCACATGCACGTTCTGCGCACCGGGGTGCTTTTCCGGAAAGGCCGTCAATTCAAAGTAGTGCGTCGCAAACAAGGTGAAGGCCCGGTTGCGGTCGTGCAGCTGACTGGCGATGGCGCCGGCCAGCGCCAGGCCGTCGAAGGTGCTGGTGCCGCGCCCGATCTCGTCCATCAGCACCAGGCTGTGTTCGGTGGCGGCGTGCACGATGGCCGCGGCTTCGGTCATCTCGAGCATGAAGGTTGACTGCGCATTGGCCAGGTCGTCGGCGGCACCGATGCGGGTGTGGATGGCATCGATCGGCCCCAGCCGGCAGGCTGATGCGGGCACACAACTGCCCACCGCGGCGAGCAGCACGATCAGCGCCACCTGGCGCATATAGGTGCTCTTGCCGCCCATGTTCGGGCCGGTGATGATCAACATGCGCGACCTGGCGTCGAGCCGGCAGTGGTTGGCGATGAAGGCGCCGCCGCCGGTCTCCTGCAGCCGCGCCTCGACCACCGGGTGGCGGCCGTCGTCGATCTGCAGGCAGGGATAGGGCACAAATTCGGGGCGGCACCAGCCCAGCGTGGCGGCGCGTTCCGCCAGGCAGGCCAGCGCGTCCAGGCCGGCCAGCGCACGCGCCAGCGCTCCCAACTCGGCTAGATGCGGCTGCAGCGCGTCGAGCAGTTTCTCGTAGAGCCATTTCTCGCGCGCCAGCGAGCGTTCCTGCGCCGACAGCGCCTTGTCCTCGAAGGCCTTCAACTCGGGTGTGATGTAGCGCTCGGCGTTTTTCATCGTCTGCCGGCGCTGGTAGTCGGCCGGCACCTTGCCGGTCTGCGACGTGGTGACCTCGATGTAGAAACCATGCACCTTGTTGAACATCACGCGCAGATTGCCAATGCCGCTGCGCGAGCGCTCGCGCGTTTCGAGTTCGAGCAGGAAGGCGTCGCAGTTGGCGCCGATGGCGCGCAGCTCGTCGAGATCGGCGTCCACGCCTTCGGCGATGACGCCGCCGTCGCGCAGCAGCACCGCAGGCTCGGCGGCCAGGGCCTGCAGCAGCTCGGCGATGCCGGCATCGGGCGCCAGCGCCTCGTGCAGCGCGTCGAGCAAGGGCGTGCCGGTGGGCGCGGCGCTGCGCAGGGCGGGCAGTTCGTGCAGCGTGTCGCGCAGGCCGGCCAGCTCGCGCGGGCGCGCCGAGCGCAGCGCGATGCGCGCCGTGATTCGCTCGACGTCGCTGACAGCGCCCAGCGCCTCGCGCAGCGGCGCGAAGCCGGCGCCATGCAGGGCGCCGATCGCGTCCAGGCGCTCGCTGGCGGTGCGCCGTTCGCGCAGCGGCTGGGTCAGCCACTGGCGCAGGGTCCGGCTGCCCATGCCGCTGCGGCAGCTGTCGAGCAGGGACAGCAGGGTCGGCGCATCCTCGCCGCGCAGGGTGCTCACGACTTCCAGGTTGCGCAGCGTGGCTGGCGGCAGGTCCAGCAGGTCGGTGGCGCGCAGTACCTGCAGGGTTCGCACATGGGCCAGCGCCCGGCCCTGGGTGTGTTCGGCGTAGCTCAGAAGCGCCGCGGCGGCAGCATGGGCCACCGGCAGGTCCTGGCCGTTGAAGCCCGACAGGCTCTGCACCTGGAGTTGCGCGCACAGCTTCTTCAGCCCCAGCGGCGACTCGAACTGCCAGGCCGGCCGCGCCGTGCGCGCCGTGGCGACGCCGGGCCACGCGGGGGCGGCGCCGTCGTGCAGGATCTCGGCCGGTGCCAGCCGCGCCAGCCAGCCGGGCAGTTGATCGTCGTCGCACTCGGTCAGGCCCAGGCGGCCGCTGCTCAGGCCCAGCCAGGCCAGGCCCCAGATGTCGTGTCGTCGGTGCACGGCGAGCAGCAATGTGTCGGCCCGGTCGGCCATCAGCTCGCTGTCGGTCACGGTGCCGGGCGTGACGACGCGCAGCACCTTGCGCTCGACCGGGCCCTTGGCCGTGGCCACGTCGCCCACCTGCTCGGCAATCGCCACCGCCTCACCCAGGCGGATCAGCCTGGCGAGATAGGTCTCCAGCGAATGCGCCGGCACCCCGGCCATCACCACCGGCGCGCCGGCGCTTTGGCCGCGCGTGGTCAGGGTGATGTCGAGCAGGCGGTGCGCGCGGCGGGCGTCGTCGTAGAACAGCTCGTAGAAATCGCCCATGCGGTAGAGCACCAGCGCGTCCGGGTGCTCGGCCTTGATGCGCAGGTACTGCGCCATCATGGGGGTATGGCCCGCCAAGTCCTTGTCAGGCAACGGCGTTCCCTGATCTGACGAAACCGGGGTGTTCTCGGGCATTGCGGGCGGTTGCAGCAGTGGAGTCGGTCGAGTCGCCATTTTGCGGTGCTCGGGCCACCGAGGTGCCGCCCGGCCCGAACTCAGGCGCGAACAAAAAACAGCGTCGTCATGATCAAGCCGATGCCGACGATTCCGGCGCGCAGCAGGGTTGCCGGGATGCGCCGCGCCAGCCGTGCGCCGAAGTAGCCGCCCGCCGTCGCCGCAATCATCATCACCAGGGCCTGCGGCCAGGCCACGACGTCGCCCCAGGCATAGACCGCGACGGCAATCGCCGTCAGCAGGGCCGAAACGACATTCTTCATGCCGTTCATGGCATTCAGATTGGTTTGTCCGAGCAGGCCGAACAAGGCGAGCAGCAGGATGCCCAGGCCACCGTTGAAGTAGCCGCCATAGATGCACACGGCCAGCATGCCTGCTGCCGACTTGCCGAACGAGGCCCGGCTCGATGGACTGTCCTTGAGCCTGCGAAGCAGGGCCGGGCCGGCCGCGAAAAGCACCGTCGCCAGCAGCAGCAGCCAGGGCACGATGCGGCTGAAGGTCCGGTCGTCGGTCACCAGCAGCAGGGCCGCGCCGATGGCGCCGCCGACCAGGCTCAGCACGGTCAAGGTGTGCAGGGACAGGCCGGGCGGGGCCTGCAGGTCTTCACGAAAACCCAGGGCGCCCGAAGCGTAGCCCGGCAGCAGGGCCACCGTGCCGGTGGCATTCGCCACCACCGGCGGCATGCCGGCAAACACCAGTGCCGGCAATGTCAGGAAACTGCCACCCCCGGCGATGGCATTCAAGGCGCCGGCGACGAAGGCGGCGGCAAGCAGCAAGGCAAGGTTGAAGGGATCCGTGAGCATGGCGCGGCGTCTGCGATGGACATGTCGGGCGCCCGCCACCGATGGGGCCCGCTTCATTGTCACCTCGGCAAGCCGCCGGGCCGCCACCACCGTCGCCCCGCGCGCACACAATGCGCGCATGAGCACCATCGTGACGCCGGTCGAACCCGCGACCGGCCCAGCCTTCTCGACCCTCTTGCTCGCCGGCCCGGTTCTGGACCGGCTGCAGCGCCTGGGCTTCTTGCACATGACCCCGATCCAGGCGGCGAGCCTGCCCTTGTCGCTGGCCGGGCGCGACCTGATCGCGCAGGCGCGCACCGGCAGCGGCAAGACGGTGGCCTTTGCCCTGCCCCTGCTCGGCCGGCTCGACCTGCGCCGCTTCGTGGTGCAGGCCCTGGTGCTGTGCCCGACACGCGAGCTGGCCGATCAGGTGGCGCAGGAGATCCGCCGCATGGCCGGCGCCGAAGACAACCTCAAGCTGCTCACCCTGTGCGGTGGTGTGCCCCTGCGCCCGCAGCGCGAAAGCCTGGTGCATGGTGCACATGTGGTGGTCGGCACGCCGGGGCGCATCCTCGACCATCTGGGTCGCGAATCGCTGGCGCTGGACGCGCTGCGCATGCTGGTGCTCGACGAAGCCGACCGCATGCTGGACATGGGTTTCGGCGAGGACATCGCCGCCATCGCAAAGCAGTGCCCGGCGGCGCCGCAACGCCAGACCCTGCTTTTTTCCGCCACCTACCCGGACGACGTGGCCCGGCTCGCCGCGCGCTATCTGCAGGCGCCGCAGGAGGTCCGGCTGGCCGAGCGCCCGGTGTCGGCCGAGATCGACGAACGTTTCTACGAGGTGACGCAGGCCGGTCGCCTGCACGCCGTGGGCCTGCTGCTCGACCATTTCCGGCCCGAGCGCACGCTGGCCTTCTGCAACACCCGCCAGCAGTGCCGCGACCTGGCGGCGGTGCTGCAGGCGCAGGGCATCGTCGCGCTCGAGCTGCACGGCGACCTGGAGCAGCGCGAGCGCGACCAGGTGCTGGTGCAGTTCACCCAGCGCAGCTGCAGCGTGCTGGTGGCCACCGACGTCGCCGCGCGCGGCCTGGACATCGTGCAGCTCGACGCGGTGATCAATGTCGACATCACGCCCGAGGTGCAACTGCACACCCACCGCATCGGCCGCACCGGCCGCGCGGGGGCGTCGGGCCGGGTCTTCAACCTGGCCAGCCTCGACGAGATGGGCCGCGTCGGCCGCATCGAGGCCATGCAGGGCCGGGAAGCAGCCTGGCACCCGCTGGCCGAACTGACACCGGCCCCGCCGCCGCCGCTGCAACCGCCGATGGTCACGCTGCAGATCGCGGGTGGGCGCAAGGAGAAGATCCGCGCCGGCGACGTGCTGGGCGCCCTGACCAAGGACCTCGGGCTGGACGCGGCGGCGGTCGGCAAGATCGACATCAATGACTTTTCCACCTTTGTGGCCGTGCGCCGCGACGTGGCCGACGCCGCGCTGCGCGGGCTCAACGCCGGGCGGATCAAGGGCCGTTCGGTGAAGGTCCGGCGGCTGTGAACCTGCCCGACGTCCCGGCTTCGCCCTGGGCTGCGCTCGGCCTGTCGCCGGCGCTGCTGCAGGCGGTGGCGGCGCGCGCCTATGTTGCGCCGACGCCGGTCCAGGCCGCTGCGATCCCGCCGGCGCTGCAGGGCCGCGACCTGATGGCCTGCGCGCCCACCGGCTCGGGCAAGACGGCGGCCTTCGGCCTGCCCCTGCTGCACCGACTGGACAGCCAGCGGCGCCCGGCCTGGCGCCGCACCTATGCCCTGGTGCTGGTGCCCACGCGCGAGCTGGCACAGCAGGTCGGCGAGACCCTGCGCGAACTGGGGCGCAACATCGCTGACCCGGTGAAGGTGGCGGTGGTCTTCGGCGGCGTGTCGATCAACCCGCAAATGATGGGCCTGCGCGGCGGCGCCGAGCTGGTGGTGGCCACGCCGGGCCGCCTGCTCGACCTGATCGAGCACAACGCGGTCCGGCTCGACGACGTGGCCCAGCTGGTGCTCGACGAAGCCGACCGTCTGCTCGACCAGGGTTTCGCCGGTGAACTCGACCGGCTGCGGGCGCTGCTGCCGCCGCAGTGCCAGAACCTGTTCTTTTCGGCCACTTTCCCGCCCGCCGTCGTCGCCCTGGCCGCGACGCTGCTGCACGAACCGCTGCAGATCGATCTGCCGGCCGCCGCCGAGGGCCCTGCCGGCCGCGTCGTCCAGCGTGCGGTGATCGTCGATGCAGCGCAGCGCACGCCGCTGCTGCGCCACCTGATCCTGCAGCAAGGCTGGCGCCAGGTGCTGGTCTTCGTTGCCACTCGCTATGCCTGCGAGCATGTCGCCGACAAGCTGCGCCGCGCCGGCATCGAGGCCGCCGCCTTGCACGGCGAGTTGAGCCAGGGCGCACGCACCCGGCTGCTGGCGACCTTCCAGTCCGCTGCGCTGCGCGTGCTGGTGGCCACCGACGTGGCTGCGCGCGGGCTGCACATACCGGGTCTGCCGGTGGTGATCAACCATGATCTGCCACGCTCGCCAAGCGACTACACCCACCGCATCGGCCGCACGGCGCGGGCCGGCGCCGAAGGGCTGGCGCTGAGCTTCGTGCCCGCTGCTGCCGAGGCGCATTTCAGGTTGATCGAGAAGCGCCAGGGCGAGCGTGTGCCGCGTGAGCAGGTCGCGGGTTTCGAGCCCCGCGATGCGGCGCCACCACCGCCCTTGGCCGGTGGCGGCGTCAAGGGCCGGCGCAAGAGCCGCAAGGACAAGGCGCGCGAAGCGGCGTCGCTTTCAGGCACGGGCTCCCAGGGCTGATGCCGTGAACCCGTCCGCGCTGCGCACCGCCTTCGCCCTGGCGCTGGCCACGGCGGTTTCGCTCGGCCTGGCGCGCTTTTCTTATGCGCTGCTGCTGCCGCCGATGCGCGCCGATCTCGGCTGGAACTACTTCACCGCCGGGGCGATGAACACCGTCAACGCGGCCGGCTACCTGGCGGGCGCCCTGCTGATGCCGGCCGCGCTGCGCCGTCACGACGCGCGCGCCGTGATGCTGGCCGGCGGCTGGGCGGCCGCGCTGCTGCTCGCCGCGCATGGCCTGGTGCGCCACGACGCGGCCCTGTTCATGCTGCGTGCGCTGACCGGCGTCGCCAGCGCGGCCAGCTTCGTCGGCGGCGGCGTGCTCGCCGCCCGCCTGGCCGGGCAGGCCGCAGGGCAGGCCGGCCTGGTGCTCGGCATCTACTATGGCGGTGTCGGCCTGGGCATCGTGGCCTCGTCCCTGGCCCTGCCGGCCCTGGCCTGGCCGCAGGGCTGGGTGGTGCTGGGGGCGCTGGCGGCGCTGGCCACCGGGCTCGCGGCGACCGGCACGCGCACATTGGCGGCGCCGCCCGTGGCCGGTGCCGCGCGCGCGCCGCTGCGCCTGGGCGGCTTCGCCTTCGGCCTGGCCGGCTACACGATGTTCGGCCTCGGCTACATCGGCTACATGACCTTCGTCATCACCCTGCTGCGCGAGCAGGGCCTGTCGGCCTTGGCCCAGACGGCGTTCTTCGTCCTGCTCGGTCTGGGCGTGATGGCCTCGCCCTGGCTCTGGGCCGGCCTGCTGCAGCGTCACCGCGGCGGCGTGCCGCTGGCCGTGCTCAACGCCTTGCTCGCGCTGGCCACGCTGCTGCCGGTGCTCAGCACCCATCCGCTGGCCGTCTTCGGCTCGGGGGCCCTGTTCGGCGGCGTGTTCCTGTCCCTGGTGGCCTCGACCACCGCCCTGGTGCGCCACAACCTGGCGCCCGCGGCCTGGCCCGCCGGCATCGCGGCGTTCACCACGGTGTTCGCCGCCGGGCAGATCGTCGGCCCGAGCCTGGTCGGCTGGGTGGCCGACGGCAGCGGCGGCCTGGCGCGCGGCTTCGTGCTCAGTGCTGCCCTGCTGGCCCTGGGCGCGCTGCTGGCCTTCGCCCAGCGACCCTTGCGCTGAGCGACGCCGGCGGCCGCGGTTCAGCCGGTCATGCGCTCGGGCCGCACCCAGGCGTCGAACTGCTCGCCGCTCAGATGGCCGCTGGCAATCGCCGCCTCGCGCAGCGACAGGCCTTCGTGGTGCGCACGCTTGGCGATCTGGGCCGCCTTGTCGTAGCCGATGTGCGGGTTCAGCGCCGTCACCAGCATCAGCGAGC
>CAZWUR010000065.1:0-26234 GCA_964637205.1 uncultured Rubrivivax sp. | reverse complement strand
CTGGTCACGCAGCCGGCCTGCGTGCTCGCCGACGAGCCCACCGGCAACCTCGACCGCGCCACCGCCAACGTCATCTTCGAGCTGATGCTGTCGCTGGCGCGCGAACGCGGCACCGCCTTCGTGCTGGTGACGCACGACGAAACCCTGGCCGCACGCTGCGAGCGCCGGCTGCAGCTGTGACGGTGCTCCACCACCTGACCAATGCCGACCTGCACAGTCACTCGACGGTGTCGGACGGCACGCTCGCGCCGGCCGCGCTGGCCGAGCGCGCCCGCCGCGGCGGCGTGGAGCTCTGGGCGCTGACCGACCACGACGAACTCGGCGGCCAGCACGCGGCGCGCGACGCGGCGCTGGCGCTGGGCATGGACTATCTGTGCGGCGTCGAGATCTCGGTCAGCTTTGCAGGGCAGACCGTGCATGTGCTCGGTCTCGGCGTCGACCCGGACGACGCCGATCTGAACGCCGGCCTGGCCTTCACGCGCGGCGGCCGCGGCCTGCGCGCGCAACGCATGGCCGAAGGGCTGGCGGCGGTGGGCATTCGCGGCGCCTACGACGGCGCACTGCAGTACGCCGGCAACCCGGACCTGGTCTCGCGTACCCATTTCGGCCGCTGGCTGGTCGAGCAGGGTCACTGCGCCGACAACCACGAAGTCTTCCGCCGCTTCCTGGTCGAAGGCAAGCCCGGCTTCGTGCCGCACCGCTGGGCGAAGCTGTCCGAAGCCCTGCGCTGGATCCACGGCGCCGGTGGGCTGGCCGTGGTCGCGCATCCGGCGCGCTACCACTTCACGCCGACCGAGGAGTTTGCGCTCTTCGACGAGTTCAAGGCCCTGGGCGGGCGTGGCGTGGAAGTCACGGTCGGCGCGCACAGCGAGCCGGAGCGCCTGGCCTATGCCGACCTGGCACTCGAATTCGGTCTGCTCGCTTCGCGCGGCAGCGACTTCCACGCACCGGGCGAGAGCCGCACCGAACTGGGCAGCCTGCCCGACCTGCCGGGCCGCCTGACCCCGGTGTGGACGGCCCTGCAGCACCGCATCCACCATGCCCGCTGACCGTTCGGCAGCGCGCGCCGGGCAGCACCCGCTGCTCGGCGTCGCGCTGATCGTGCTGATGGGCGCGGCCTTTGCGGTGCTCGACACCTCGGTGCGCTGGCTGGGGGCGACCCTGCCGGTGCTGCTGATCCTGGCCTGGCGCTACGCGACGCAGGCCGTGGTGATGGCGGTCTGGCTGGCGCTCGACCGGCGGCGGCGCTTCCAGCCCAACCGGCCCGCCTTCCAGCTGCTGCGCGGCGCCCTGCTGCTGAGCACCAGCGCCTTGAGCTTCTTCGGCCTGCAGTACCTGCCGGTGGCCGAGTTCACCGCCATCAACATGCTCACCCCGGTGCTCGTCACCCTGCTCGCCGCCTGGCTGCTCAAGGAGCGTGTCTCCGGCGCGCGCTGGGTGCTGGTGGCGCTGGCCTTTGTCGGCGCCCTGGTCGTGATCCGGCCGGGTTCGGGCCTGTTCGGCTGGGCGGTGGTCTTTCCGCTCGCCTGCGCCTGCACCTATGCCAGTTTCCAGGTCATCACCAGCCGCCGTTCAGGTGACGAGGATCCGCTGACCACCCACTTCTGGACCGGCGCCGTCGGCAGCGCCATCGTGCTGCCGCTGCTGCTGGCCAGCCCGCTGGACGTGGCCAGCCTGCTGGGCCAGGCCAGCGCGCGCGAATGGGCGGTGCTGATCACGGCCGGGCTGGCCGGCACCCTGGGCCATCTGCTGCTGATCCTGGCTCTGGGCCTGGCGCCGGCCTCGACCCTGATGCCCTTCATGTACAGCCAGATCGGCTCGGCCACGCTCGCCGGCTGGCTGGTCTTCGGCCGCCTGCCCGACGCCGTCGGCTGGCTGGGCATGGCCCTGATCGCCGCCGCCGGCGCCACCAGCGCCTGGCTCAACCTGCGCGGGCAGCGGCCGCCGTCGACGGTGGCCGCCGACACCGTCGCCGACTGACTACAGGCGCGCGGCCAGGCGCGTGCCCTGGTCGATGGCGCGCTTGGCGTCGAGCTCGCCCGCCGCATCGGCACCGCCGATCAGGTGCACCGGCACACCGGCCGCCAGCAGTGGCGGCTGCAGTTCACGCAGCGGCTCCTGCCCGGCGCAGAGCACGATCGTGTCGCATTCGATCAGCTGGCCGTCCTTGCGCGCGTCGCCATAAGTGACGAACAGGCCCTCGGGCGTGATGCGCTCGTAGTTCACGCCGGCGATCATCTGCACCTGCTTCATCTGCAGCGCAGCGCGGTGGATCCAGCCGGTGGTCTTGCCCAGGCCGCGGCCCAGCTTGCCGGCCTTGCGCTGCAGCAGGGTCACCTGGCGTGCCGGCGGCGCCGGCCGTCGGCGCACGATGCCACCGCGCACCTCGGCCGGGTCGGCCACGCCCCACTCGGCCTGCCAGGCCGGCAGGTCCAGGGTCGGCGAATGCCCGTCCGGCGTGACGAGGAACTCGGCGACGTCGAAGCCGATGCCGCCGGCACCGACGATCACCGCGCGTTCACCGACCGGCCTGCGATGCAGCAGCACGTCGATGTAGCTGAGCACATTGGGCCTGGCCTGGCCGGGGATCTTCGGGTCGCGCGCGGCGACGCCGGTGGCCAGGATCACCGCGTCGAAGCCAGCGGCGACCAGCGCCTCGGCCGCGGCGCGCTGGCCCAGGTGCAGTTCGACGCCGGTGGCGCGCAGGCGATGTTCGAAGTAGCGCAGGGTTTCGGCGAATTCCTCCTTGCCCGGGATCCGGCGCGCCATGTTGAACTGCCCGCCGATGCATGCGGCGGACTCGAACAGCTGCACCGCATGGCCGCGCTCGGCCAGGGTGGTGGCCGCGGCCAGTCCCGCCGGCCCGGCGCCGACCACCGCAAAACGCCGGCGCGCGGCCGCGGGGCGGATCAGCAGCGTCGTCTCCTGCCCGGCACGCGGGTTCACCAGGCAGCTCGCGAGCTGGTTCTTGAACGTGTGGTCCAGGCAGGCCTGGTTGCAGGCGATGCAGGTGTTGATCTGCTCGGCGCGGCCGGCCGCCGCCTTGGCCACGAATTCCGGGTCAGCCAGCAGAGGTCGCGCCAGGCTGACCAGGTCGGCGCAGCCGTCGGCGAGCAGCCGTTCACCGACCTCGGGCGTGTTGATGCGGTTGCTGGTGACGAGCGGGGTGAGGATGCCGGCGGCGCGCAGTTCGTCGCGCATCTTCTGCGTGATGCCGGCGAAGGCGGCGCGCGGCACGCTGGTGGCGATGGTCGGCACACGCGCCTCGTGCCAGCCGATGCCGGTGTTCAGGATCGTCGTGCCGGCCGCGACCACGGCCTTGGCCAGGCTCACCGCCTCGGGCCAGCTGCTGCCGTCGGGGATCAGGTCCAGCATCGACAGCCGGTAGATGAGGATGAAGTCCGGCCCCACCGCCTCGCGCACACGCGAGACGATTTCCACCGGCAGGCGCATGCGCTGCGCGTAGGCACCGCCCCATGCGTCGCGGCGCCGGTTGGTGTGGGTGACGAGGAACTGGTTGATGAAGTAGCCCTCGCTGCCCATGATCTCGACGCCGTCGTAACCGGCGTCGCGCGCCAGCTTCGCGCAGCGCACGAAGGCGCGGATCTGGCGCTCGATGCCAGTCGGCGTCAGTTCACGCGGCGTGAAGGGCGAAATCGGGCTCTTCAGGCGCGACGGCGCCACGCACAGGGGTTGGTAGCCATAGCGGCCGGTGTGCAGGATCTGCAGCGCGATGCGGCCACCTTCGGCATGCACCGCGTCGGTGACGGGCCGGTGCCGGCGCGCCGCCGCCGAGGTCGCCAGGGTGCCGGCAAAGGGCTTGGCCCAGCCTTCGATATTGGGCGCGAAGCCCCCGGTCACGATGAGGCCGACGCCGCCGCGCGCACGTTCGGCGAAGTACGCCGCCAGCGCCGGGAAATGCTGGCGACCGTCTTCCAGGCCGGTGTGCATGCTGCCCATCAGCACGCGGTTGCGCAGGGTCGTGAAGCCCAGATCGAGCGGGGCGAGCAGATGCGGATACGGAGCAGCCATGCGGCCGATGGTAGCGGCCGCTGCGCGGCGCGGCCCTCGCCGACGCGCTCAGCGAAGACCCGGGGAAAGGCGCAGGGTGCGTGCGTGGCGCACCTGGTCGCGCTGCAGCAGTGCCCAGTACAGCTCCATCACCATCTGCACATGGGCTTCGGTCTCCGGGATCGCCGGCAAGCGGCGGCCGGCGCGGCGCACCCGGCCTTCGCCGGCATTCCAGGCGGCCAGCGCAAGGTCGACGCGGCCGAAGCGGCGCAGCAGATCGGCCAGCATGCGCGCCCCGGTGTGGATGTTGGTGCGCGGGTCGCGCAGCCGTTGTTCGGCCGGCGTGCGCCGCTCCTCGGCGGTGGCGTAGCGGTCGCCGCTGGCGGGCATGATCTGCATCAGTCCGAGTGCACCGCGCGGTGACACGGCAGCGGCATCGAAACCCGATTCGACGGTGATCAGGGCCTTCAGCAGCAAGCCGTCAACGCCGTGGGCCTCGGCGGCTTCGCGCAGCCAGGGGCGCAGCGCCCGCACTTCGGGGGCGATCTCAAGCCAGGTCAGCAGGCTGCCGGCAGGGTCCACCTTGCCGGGCACGGCGTCGATCGCCGGACGGCCGAGCAGCGGCTGGTAGCGCGGGTCCAGCCGCTGCGCGGCCACATGCACGACGCCGGCACCGTCGACCCAGGCCCAGGGCCCGGACGCAGCCGTCAGCGCCGGCGCCGCCGCCAGCGCCAAGAGGCACAGCAGGCGGCGGCCGAGCCCTGAGGCGGCAGCGGCTGGCAAGGTGCGAAGCGACCGGATGCGCATGGCCGCATTGTCAACGCCGCCATGCAAAAACGCCGCACCGGGCCGGAGCCTCGGTGCGGCGTTTGCCGCAGTCTGGCGCGCCAAGGCGCGCTTCAGTGGCCGGTCAGACGGCGATCAGTTGCCGCAGCCCATGCTGGTGATGCGGTCGGACGCGGTCCTGGCCTGGATCAGACCGAAACCGAACAGGTCGTCACGACCACCGGCACCGAGGTCCATCGCGCTGTTGTTCAGCGAAGCGCGCATCTGGGCTGCGGTGCAACCCATGTGCTGGCTCCAGACCAGGGCGGCGACCGCCGAAGCATGCGGCGTGGCCATCGACGTGCCGTTGAACTCGGCGTAGTCGGAAGCCAGCACCTCGACGGTGGCCGACTGGCCGACCTTGGCCAGCAGGGCGGCCGCGTCGTTGCCGTCGGCACCGACGGCCAGGATGGTCTTGGCACCGCCAAGGTCCATCAGCAGCGCACCCGGCACGTTGTTGTAGATCACCGCGCCCACACCACCGCTGGCCACGCAGTTGTCGACCTTGTCCGAGAAGCTGATGTTGCCGCGCGAGATCAGGCAGACCTTTCCGCTGGCGCCTACATCGACGGCGTCGCCCAGGCCGAAGTCATACAGCGCAGCGCTGACCGAACCGGTGGCCGAGCCCACACCGGCGGCAACGGCGAAGCCGGTGCCGTTGACGTCCAGGGTGCTGGACTGACCATGGCCCACCGGCACCGTGGACAGCACGCCCACGCCCGGGGCCGCGATCTCGACGTCGGGGTTGAACTGCGAGAAGTCGGCATGCGCCATCGCCGAATCCACCGCCGCCACCGAGATGACCTCGGGCAGGCCGGCCGGGTAGGAAACGTCGCTGGTGCCACCGTTGCCGGCAGCGGCGAACATCATCACGCCACGCCGGTCGAGCAGCTTGGCCACCAGGCCCTGCAGCCTGGAGGCGCCGGCGCCGCCGAGCGACATGCTGATCACGTTGGCGCCGCCATTCTTGTGGCAGGCCCACATCGCCTTGGCCACCGTCGACGACGAGACCGTGCCCGAGGCGTCGAAGACCTTGGCAATGTAGAGGTTGATCTTCTTGTTCGGCATCACGCCGACGACGCCGATGCCATTGCCGCCCACGGCGGCGATGGTGCCGGCCACGTGCGTGCCATGGTCGCTCTCGTCGCTGTCCCAGGTGCCCGAGGTGGTGAAGTTCTCGCCCGACAGCATGTTGCCGGCGTGGTCCGGGTGGGTTCCGTCGATGCCGGAATCGATGATGCACAGGGTGCGGTTGCCGGCGGCGGCGTCGGACACCATGTCAGCCTGGACCATCGGGATGCCATAGGGCACGGTCTCGGCCATCGCCACGGTGGCGGGCTTGACGCGCTTGATCGCCATCTGGTGCTGCACGTAGTCGGGCTCGACGAACTCGACGAAACGGCTGCGCTGGATCAGCTTGACCGCCGCCGGCGACAGGCGCGTGGCGATGGCGTTGACCTCGGACAGGTTCACCAGCACGCGGCCGCCCTGGGCGGCGACTTCGGCACGGCCCTTGGCGAAGGCGCCGGCCTTGAACTTGACGATGACGCGGCTGTCCTTGTCGGCAGCCAGTGCAGGCGTCACGGCGAGGCTGCCGATCAGACCGGCAGCGAAGGCGGCACACAGCACGCGGATCTTGAATTTGTTCATCAAACCTTGCTCCAGCACGAAATGATTGAAGGCAAGACTCTCAAGGGCGCGGCGTCGCAGGTCAACCCCCTGATCCGAATGGAGGGAAACCCCAGGCCCGACCGGGAAGCGGTCAGCCGCAGTGTGTTCAGACGTCGACGTCGATGGTGTCGCCGTGGCGTTCCATCAGGTCGCGGCGCGAGGCAGCCTCGCCCTTGCCCATCAGCTTGTGCATCGCGAGCACGGTGGCGTCGAAGTCCAGTGCCCCCATGGCCACCGGCAGCAGCCGGCGCGTTTCCGGGTTCAGCGTGGTCTCCCACAACTGCTCGGCACTCATTTCGCCCAGACCCTTGAAGCGGCTGATGCTCCACGACCCCTCACGCGCGCCCTCCTTGCGCAGCTTGTCCAGGGCCGCGGCCCGCTCGCCTTCGTCCAGGGCGTAGATCTTGGCCGCCGGCTTGCGGCCGCGCGCCGGTGCATCCACCCGGTACAGGGGGGGCTTGGCGACGAAGACATGCCCGCGCTGGATGAGCTTCGGAAAATGGCGGAAGAACAGGGTCAGCAGCAGGACCTGGATGTGCGAGCCGTCGACATCCGCGTCCGACAGGATGCAGACCTTGCCATAGCGCAGCCCGGACAGGTCGGGGTCGTCGCCCGGCCCGTGCGGGTCGACACCCAGGGCCACCGCGATGTCGTGGATCTCGTTGTTCGCGAACAGCCGGTCGCGTTCGACCTCCCAGGCGTTGAGCACCTTGCCGCGCAGCGGCAGCACCGCCTGCGTCTCTTTGTCGCGCCCCATCTTGGCGCTGCCGCCGGCGCTGTCGCCCTCGACCAGGAAGACCTCGTTGATGCGGATGTCGCGGCTTTCGCAGTCGGTCAGCTTGCCCGGCAGCACGGCCACGCCGGAACCGCGGCGCTTTTCGACCTTCTGCGCCGCACGCTGGCGGGTCTGTGCCTGGCGGATCACGAGTTCGGCGAGCTTGCGGCCATGTTCCACATGCTGGCTCAACCAGAGCTCGAAGGCCGGCTTCAGATACCCCGAGACCAGGCGCAGGGCATCGCGGCTGTTCAGCCGCTCCTTGACCTGGCCCTGGAACTGCGGGTCCAGCACCTTGGCCGAAAGTACGAAGCTGGCGCGCGCGAACACGTCGTCAGGCATCAGCTTGACGCCCTTGGGCAGCAGGGCATGCAGCTCGATGAACCCCTTGATGGCCTGGAACAGCCCGTCCTTCAGACCCGATTCGTGGGTGCCGCCGGCCACCGTCGGGATCAGGTTGACGTAACTTTCGCGCAGCACCCCGCCTTCGTCAGTGAAGGCGACGCACCAGGCGGCGCCCTCGCCTTCGGCGATGTTTTCCGACGCGTCGCGGTCGGCATACTGCTCGCCGGCAAACAGCGGGATCAGCGGGTCGGCCGCCAGGCCCTGCTGCAGATAATCGGCGAGACCCCCCTTGTAGAGCCAGGTCTGGGTTTCGGTCTCCCGGCCATCGCCCTTCTCGATCGACAGCGAAACACTCACGCCGGGCAGCAGCACCGCCTTGCTGCGCAGCAGGTGCATCAGTTCATTGCGCGGCAGATCGGGGCTGTCGAAATAGCGCGCGTCGGGCCAGACGCGCACGCGCGTGCCGTGCCGGCGCTCGGCGGCGGTGGCCTTGCGCACGACCAGCGCCTCGATCACGTCGCCGCCGGCAAAGGCCAGGCTGGCACATTGCCCTTCGCGCCAGACCTCGACCTGCAGCCGCCTTGACAGCGCATTCGTCACGCTCACGCCCACGCCGTGCAGGCCGCCGCTGAAGCTGTAGGCGCCGCCGGCGCCCTTGTCGAACTTGCCGCCGGCATGCAACCGGGTGAACACGATCTCGACCACCGGCACCTGCTCTTCGGGGTGCAGGCCGAAAGGGATGCCGCGCCCGTCGTCGTCGACGCTGACCGATCCGTCGGCATGCAGGGTGACGGCGATGCGCTGCCCGATGCCGGCCAGCGACTCATCGGCCGCGTTGTCGATGACCTCCTGCACGATGTGCAGCGGGGTGTCGGTGCGCGTATACATGCCCGGGCGCTGCTTGACGGGCTCGAGGCCCTTGAGCACACGGATCGAGGCTTCGGCGTAGGGGGACAACTTGGTGGCCATGCCCCGATTCTAGGAAGTGCCGACGCATGCATCGCGCAGCCGCAGCAGGTTCAAGGGCAGGAGCAGCAGGTGCAGCAGCAGTACCGGCATCAGGCCGGCACTGGCGCCGTAGGCGATGAAGGCCAGGTTGCTGGCGATGGCGGTCAGCCGCAGCGCACGCATCTCGCGCATGCCGAATGCCGCCAGCACCAGGGCGCTGGCGGCGTAGCCGACAAGGTCGGTGCTCATGGGCACCGCAGCTCAGTGCACATCGGTGACGACGCAGAAAACCGCAGGGTTCATGTCGATCTCCGGGGTCCGGCCGCGGGTCCGCCGAAAGCGGACCCGCGCCTGCGATCAATGCTTCAGATTGATCTGCACGGCGACACCGGGCTCGACGTTGACGTCGTCCTTGTGTTCCTCGAAGGTCTGGTTGCTGCCGCTTTCCTGGTAGGCGATGCGCAGGTCGCGCTTGGCGTCGCCGGAGCAGCTCATGTTGGTGACCCAGGACACATCCTTGGTCGCGCCGGCGGGGATCGTCACGTCGCCGAAGTTCATCTTGCTCCAGGTGCCGCCGTTGACCCGGGCCTTGCTCTTGTTGCCGAGCGTGGTGACGGACTTGGCGTTCTTGTTCGCGAGTTCGACGGTGACGTTGCATTTGGCCTGGGCCGCACCGGCGTCGATCAGGGCCAGGGTGACGACGGCGGCGGCCAGGGGGCGAATGGGGTTCATGTCAGTTCCTTCACGAGGGGGGTCGGCGGCGCCGAATGCACCGTCCGTACCTTGTGAAGACGAGGTGAATGTCCGTGGCCGGCCAGTGCGGCGGCGGCAATCTAGGGGTCCGGCCGGTCCGGCCGTTTCGGCCGGGCCCGTCAACGGGCCCGTGCGTCGTCGACGGCCGCCGCCAGCGGCGTGCGTGCGGTGTGCACACGTGCCAGCGCCAGGGCCGCGGCCTGCAGCCGTGGCCGCGCGGCGTCCGGCCGCCCGGCGGCGTGCAGCATGAGGCCGGTTTCGGCCTGCGCCATGGCCTGCTCGCGCAGCAGCAGGGGGTCGTCGGCGGCGCTCGCGGCCAGCAGCGGCGCCAGGGCGAGCAGTGCGGCATCGACGTCGCCGGCGGCCGCGGCCAGGGCCGCCGCGGCACGTTGCGCCTGGGCCTGCGTGCGTGGACGCGCCTTCGGCAGGCTGGGCCGCAGGGCCGAGAAGCGCTGGTTCGCGTCTTCCCGGCGGCCGAGGGCCAACTCGGCGCGCACGGCCATCAAGGCGCCGCGCTGCACCGCATCGTGCGTGTCGCCCAGGGCTCGGCGCAGCACCGGCAGCGCCTCGGCCAGCAGCACCAGCGCGTCGTCGGCGCGTCCGAGTTCGACCTGCACCCCGGCCAGGGTCATCGCCGTCACCGCCCAGGGGTAGGAGCCGCGATCGGCCATCCGGGTCTGCATCGCCAACGCCGCCTCGGCATTGCGCTGCGCTTGGGCCAGTTCCCCCAGGTCGACCTGGAAACCCACCAGGTTCTGGCGGAACATGCCCACCGCCAGCGAATCGGCGCCGAACAGCCGCGTCATGTCGGCGACCGCGATCTTCAACTGCTCGACGCCGGGGGCCAGTTCACCGACCGCGGCCAGCGCACGGCCGTAGATGGCGCGCGCTTCGGCCACACGCGGGTGCAGCGACGGGCCGGGATACAGCGCCAGCGCCAGCTGCAGCGCCTGTTCAGCCTGGCGGCGCGCTGCCGCGGCGTGCCCGGCATGGGTGTGCGCCAGCGCCAGCAGCACGGCGCTGGCCAGGCGCTCCGGATCGTTGCCTCCGAGCCGCTGCAGGGCCAGCGCATAGGACTCGGCCGCGGCGGCTTCAGCGTCGGCATAGGCACCGCGCGCCACGGCGTTGAGCGCCAGGTCGCGCAGGCCTTCGACGAGCAGCCCCGGGTCGCCCGCGACGCGCGCCCGCAACGCCGGCATGAGTTCGCGCAACATGGCACGCTGGGCATCGATGCGGCCGCGGAACTGCGCCAGCTGGCCTTGCAGCAGACGCGCACGCAGCGTCAATCGGTGTACGTCGCCGAGGGCCGCGCGGGCGCGCACAACGGCGGCGTCGAGCACCGGTTCCGCGCGGTCGGCGTCGCCCAGATTGAGCAGGCCCTCGCCGACCAGGCTGGCGAGCTCGACGCTGACTTCGGGCGGGCTGATCGCCGCTTCGTCCAGGCGCTGTGCCGCCTGGCGCAGCAGTTCGACCGCGCTCAACCGCCCCACGTCGCCGCCGCTGTAGGGGCTGGCGTCGCGCAGCAGCCCGGTGATGAAGGCCTTCACTTGCTCGGCGCGGGCGCGTTCGGCCTCGGCCCGTTGCGCCTGCCAGCGCGTCGTGCCGAGCCCGATCAACAGGGCCAGCACGATCGCCACCGATGCCGCGACACCGAGCCGGTGGCGGCGCACGAACTTGCGCAGCGGATAGGCCAGGCCCTCGTGACGCGCGCGCACCGGTTCATGGCGCCGATGCCGCTCGATGTCGTCGATGAAGGCGTCCACCGTCGGGTAGCGGGCCGGTGGCGGCTTGTGCAGGGCCTGCAGGACGATCGCGTCCAGGTCGCCGCGCAGCGCGCGCCGCCGTTGCGGGTCGGCGACGGCGTCGCTCGGGCGTGGCGGGTCGTCGGCCAGCACGGCTTCTTCGAGCGCCGCGCGGGTGTCGCGCCGCGGGCGGTAGGGCGAACAGCCGGCCAGCAGCTCGTAGAGCACCACGCCGAGCGAATAGACGTCCGAGCGGGTGCCCACCGGCATGCCGCCGACCTGCTCCGGCGACGCATAGGCCGGCGTCATCAGCAGCATGCCGCGCACCGTGAGGTCGGGTTCGCCGCTGGCCGGATCGAGCAGCTTGGCGATGCCGAAGTCGAGCAGCTTGACCTGGCCGTCACGGCCGACGAGCAGGTTCGACGGCTTGATGTCGCGGTGCACCACGAGTTGTGCATGCGCATGCGCCACTGCGCGCGCCGCCTGCAGGAACAGCGCCAGCCTGTCGGCCACCGTCAGCCGAGAACGCTCGCACCAGTCGTCGATGCGCTCACCCTCGACCACCTCCATCGCCAGGTAGGGCTGGCCATCGGCGCTCAGGCCGGCGTCGTACAGGCGGGCGATGTTGGGGTGCTCGAGCGCGGCCAGGATGGCACGCTCGCGCGCCATGCGCGCGGCCAGCGCGGCCGGTGTGCCGCCGGCGCGTGGCAGCTTCAAGGCCACCCGCCGCGCCAGCAGGCCGTCGCACCGTTCGGCCAGCCAGACCACACCTATGCCACCCGTGCCCAGCGGCCGCAGCAAGCGGTAGTTGCCGACTTCGTCGCCCGCGCGCAGCGCCGGTTCGTCGTCGGCATCGCGTGCATCGAAAGCACCCGGCGCGGTCGGCAGCAGCGCCGCGCCGGGCGCGAGCAGGGCGCGCAGGCGCTCGCGCAGGTCCGCGGCCGACGCCGGCAGGCCGTCCAGCCAGGCCGCGCGTTCGGTGGCCGGCAGGGCCAGCGCCTGGTCGAGCAGCGGACTCAGTCGGGCCCAGGTCGCGGCGTCGAGACCCAGCATGGCGGCGTCAACCCGCCAGCACCTGGCCCAGCAGCAGGCGCGCCTTGTCCCAGTCGCGGCGCACGGTGCGCTCGGAGATGCCCAGGGCCGTCGCCACCTGCTGGTCGTCGAGGCCGGCAAAGTAGCGCATCTCGACCAGCCGGCACAGGCGCGGGTCCAGGGCCTCGAGTTCGATCAGCGCGTCGTGCACGCGCACCACCTCGTCGGCCGGCGCCGCCGAGCGCTGCTGCAGCGCTTCGGTCCAGGTCACCATGAAGGCCTGGCCGCCGTGCCGCTCGGCCTGCCGGCGGCGGGCGAGGTCGACGATCACCGAACGCATCGTGCGGCTGGCATAGGCCATCCAGCGCGCCGGGTCCTGCACCTGGGCGCCGGCCATGCGCAGCCAGGCTTCGTGCACCAGCACCGAGGTGTCGAGCAAGGTGTGGCGCCCGCCGTCGCGCAGGCGCGCACGGGCCATGCGCTTGAGCGCCCGGTACAGGCCTTCGTCGAGCGCTGGGTCGTCCGCGACCCGGGTCTGTTTCATGCGGCGGGTATAGGCGCGGCGGGCCGCGCCGGATATCCCCAGAAGCCTTCAGGCCCCGGTGCCCTGCAGCGCGTTGGCCTTGTCCTGGAAATCGATGCGCAACAGGCGGTCGAAATATTTGTCGCTGTAGCCGCCGAGCATGCGCTTGCCGGCGAGCAGGGTCGGCACACCCTGTGCGCCGGTGAGTTCGAAGGCCTCGCGCGCCGTCTGGCTCGCCGCCAGGTCCAGCACCTCGACGCTGAAACCGCGCTTCTTCAGGCGGGCCACCGCGTCGTCGCAGGTCCGGCAGCGGGGCGCGACGAAGATCGCGTACTGCTCGCGCCCGAGTTCGAGCCCATCCTTGCGCTCGGTGATCACGGGTTTGGTGATTTCATGGGCCATCTGAGACAGGGCTCCTTTGGGCAGCCAGTTCAGCGTGGTCTTGCGCTGGTCGATCAGCCTACGGAACAGATCCTCGATGACGCCGGCCGAAGCGGTCGACGCGGCCGAGGCGGCCAGGCAGAACAGCAGGGGCAGGAGCAGGCGTGGGCGCATGGGATCCTCCGGGGATGCTGTGCGCAGTGTAAGCAGCGCCGCGCTCAGCCCCGCCAGGCGCCGCGGTAGCGGTCCATGCCGAGGCCGCGCAGGTCGATATCCGGCGTCTTGCCCGACACCAGATCGGCGATCACACGCCCGGTGCCGGCGGCCATCGTCCAGCCCAGGGTGCCATGGCCGGTGGCCAGCAGCAGGTTGCCGATCGGCGTGGCGCCGACGATCGGCGCGCCGTCGGGCGTCATCGGCCGCAGACCGCACCAGAAGCTGGCCTGTTTCACATCGCCACCGTCCGGGAACAGATCGCTCACGACATGTTCGAGCGTCGCGCGCCGCGAGTCCCGCAGCATTTCGCTGTAGCCTGCCAGTTCGGCCGTGCCGCCGACGCGGATGCGCTCGCCCAGCCGCGTCACGGCCACCTTGTGCGTCTCGTCCATGATCGTCGACTCGGGTGCCCCGGCCGGATCGGTGATCGGCACGGTGATCGAATACCCCTTGACCGGATAGACCGGGATCCGGATGCCCAGCGGCGCGAGCAGGGTCGGCGAATGGCTGCCCAGCGCGACGAGGTAGCGGTCGGCCTTCAGCGGGCCGGCCGAGGTGCGCAACTGCTCGATGCGGTCACCGGCCCGGTCGAGGCCCTCGATGGTGGTGTCGAAACGGAAGCGCACGCCCAGCGCCGTCGCCATCTCGGCCAGCCGGTTGCTGAAGGTGAAGCAGTCACCGGTCTCGTCCTTCGGCAGGCGCAGCGCGCCGACGAACTTGTGCATCGTGCGCCGCAGCGCCGGCTCGACGGCGCAGAAGCCTTCGCGGTCCAGCACCTCGAAGGGCACGCCGTACTGCTGCAGGATCTCCACGTCGCCGCCGATGCCGTCGAGCTGCTTGTGCGTCCTGAACAGCTGCAAGGTGCCCTGCGCGCGCTCGTCGTAGGCGATGCCGGTCTCGGCGCGCAGCGCCTTCAGCACGTCGCGGCTGTATTCGGCGATCGGCACCATGCGGCTCTTGTTCAGCGCATAGGCCTTGCTCGTGCAGTTGGCCAGCATCATCGCGCCCCAGCGCCACATCGCCGGATCCAGCAGCGGCCGGATGACGAGCGGGCTGTGCCGCATCAGCAGCCACTTGACCGCCTTCAGCGGCACGCCGGGGCCGGCCCAGGGCGACGCGTAGCCGGGCGAGACTTCGCCGGCATTGGCGAAGCTGGTCTCCAGCGCCGGCCCGCCCTGTCGGTCGACGACTTCGACCTCGTGCCCGGCACGGGCCAGGAAATAGGCCGCGCTGACGCCGATGACGCCACTGCCAAGGATCACGACACGCATGGACCGCTCCCGTCGGCCCACCGGGGCCGCCGTCACTGTAGCGGCGAAGCCGGCGCAGGAGATGCGCGTCCTGACGGTTCGAACGACTCGATCCTCACCATGATCGCCGGCTGTCCCGGGTGAAAGTTCGGTGCGCTGGCCGGCCCCTGGCGAATCTCCTCGATCGCGCGCCGGGCCGGGCCAAGGCCTGCAGCATCGCGGCGGCTCCGATACAGTTCCGCCGATGAACACGCGCACGGCAGCTCCCGCCCGCCTGTCGATGACCCAGGTCCTGCTGTGTGGCGCCGCGATCGTCACCCTGAGCATGGGCATCCGCCACGGCTTCGGGCTGTACCTGCAGCCGATCACGATGGACCGCGGCTGGACGCGCGAGACCTTCGCCTTCGCCCTGGCGGTGCAGAACCTGGCCTGGGGCCTGGCCGGGCCCTTCGCCGGCGCCCTGGCCGATCGCTTCGGCGCCTTCCGCGTGCTGCTCGTCGGTGGGCTGCTGTATGCACTCGGTCTGGTGGTCATGGCCAGCGCCAGCGCCGGGCTGGCTTTCCTGGGCGGCACCGGACTGCTGCTCGGCATGGCCCAGGCGGGCACCACCTACGCGGTGGTCTACGGCGTCATCGCGCGCCAGGTCGCCCCCGAGAAGCGATCCTGGGCGATGGGCGTGACGGCCGCGGCCGGCTCCTTCGGCCAGTTCCTGATGGTGCCCACCCAGAGCTGGCTGATCGGCGGCTGGGGCTGGCAGTCGTCCCTCATCATCCTGGGCTGCCTGTCGCTGGCCATCCTGCCGCTGGCCTTCGGCCTGCGCGAGCCGGCCGCAGCACCCAGCGCCGCCCAGCACCGCCAGAGCCTGGGCGGGGCGCTGCGCGAGGCCTTCGGCTACCGCAGTTTCCAGCTCCTGATGGCCGGCTACTTCGTCTGCGGCTTCCAGGTCGTGTTCATCGGCGTGCACCTGCCCAGCTATCTGCAGGACGAAGGGCTGCAGCCGGCGGTGGCAACGACGGCGCTGGCCCTGATCGGCCTGTTCAACGTCGTCGGCACCTATGCCGCGGGCGTCATCGGCCAGCGCTGGTCCAAGCCGCATCTGCTGGCCGGCATCTACACCCTGCGCTCGGTGGTCATCATCGCCTTCCTGGCCGTGCCGACGACGCCGACGAGCGTCTACCTGTTCGCGTCGACCATGGGCGTGCTGTGGCTGTCCACCGTGCCGCCGACGAATGCCGTCATCGCGCAGATCTTCGGCGTGCAGTACATGTCGATGCTCGGCGGCTTCGTCTTCCTGTCGCACCAGATCGGCAGCTTCATCGGCGCCTGGGCGGGCGGCCGGCTGTACGACGCCACCGGCAGCTACGACCTGGTCTGGTGGATTGCGATCGCCCTGGGCGTGTTCGCGGCCCTGGTCAACCTGCCGGTGCGCGAGACGCCGATCCCGCGCACACTGGTGCAGCCGGCATGAAGCTCGGCCGCCGCCTGCTGCTGTGGGCTGCCGTCGCGGTGGCACTGGGGGCGGTTTTCGCCGCCTGGCGCAGCCCGCATCTGGTGGTCGACCTGGCGGCCTATGTGGCGGCCTGCTTCTGATGCCCGGCCCCTCGGACTGGATCACCCGCTGGGCCGGCCTCATCGCCCCCGGCGGCAATGTGCTCGACCTGGCCTGCGGCAGTGGACGCCATCTGCGCTGGCTCGCCGGCCAGGGCTTGCGGGTCACCGGGGTCGACCGCAACGCCGAAGCGCTGGCGCCGCTGGCCGACCTGGCCGAGGTCCTGGTGGCCGACCTGGAGGACGGCCCCTGGCCATTGGCCGGACGACGCTTCGATGCCGTTGTGGTGACGAACTACCTCTGGCGCCCACGTTTCAGTGAGCTGCTGGCCCTGCTCGCCGACGACGGCGTGCTGCTCTACGAGACCTTTGCCGACGGCAACGCGGCCCTGGGCCGGCCGGCGCGGCCCGACTTCCTGCTCCGGCGCGGGGAACTGCTCGACCTGTGCGCGGGTCTGCACATCGTCGCTTACGAGGACGGCCGGCTCGAGGATCCGGCGCGCTGCGTGCAGCGCATTGCCGCCTTGGGGCGGCTGGAGCGGCCGGATAGAATCGTGCGACTGAAGGAAGGCTCATGAGACCCATCGTTGGCAGCATCGTCGCCCTGGTCACGCCGATGCTCGAGGACGGCAGCGTCGACTACGACGGCCTGCGCACGCTGATCGACTGGCACGTGGCCGAGGGCACCGACTGCATCTGCGTCGTCGGCACCACCGGTGAATCGCCCACGGTCAACATCGAAGAGCACTGCGAGATCATCAAGGTCGCGGTGCAGCATGCGGCCGGCCGGGTGCCGGTGATGGCCGGCTGCGGCGCCAACGCCACCGCCGAGGCGATCGAGCTCTCGCGTTATGCCAAGACGGTGGGTGCCGACTGCACGCTGCAGGTCGTGCCCTACTACAACAAGCCCTCGCAGGAAGGCATCTACCAGCATTTCAAGGCCATCGCCGAGGCGGTGGACCTGCCGCAGGTGCTCTACAACGTGCCCGGCCGCACGGTGGCCGATGTGCAGCACGAGACCGTGATCCGGCTGGCCCGGCTGCCGGGCATCGTCGGCATCAAGGAAGCCACTGGCGACATCGAACGCGCCGCCTGGCTGATCCAGCAGGCGCCCAAGGGGTTTTCCGTCTACTCCGGCGACGACGGCACGGCCGTGGCGCTGATGCTGCTCGGCGGCCACGGCAACGTCAGCGTCACCGCCAACGTGGCGCCCCGGCAGATGCACGATCTGTGCATCGCCGCGATCGAGGGTGATGCCCGCCGGGCCACGGCGATGCACATGCGGCTGCTGTCGCTGCACCGCGCGCTGTTCTGCGAACCGAGTCCGGCGCCGACCAAATGGGCGCTGGCGCGCCTGGGCCGTTGCCTGCCGACGCTGCGCCTGCCGATCCTGCCGCTCACCGAAGACGGTGAGCAGCGCGTGGCGCAGGCTCTGCACGACGCCGGCCTTCTCCAGAAAGTGTGACCCCCGCTTTCCGACCCGACACTGCCCGCGCCCGCCGCTGGCGGTCCAACCCGAGACCCCCCGTGAGACTTCCTCTTGTCACTTCGCTGACCCTGGCCGCCGCTGCGCTTGCCGGATGCTCGAGCGGCTTCCTCGCCGGCGAGAAGGTCGACTACCGCAGCGCTGCCCGCCAGACCCAGGGCCTGGAGGTGCCGCCGGACCTGACCCAGCTGGCCCGCGAAGGCCGCTTCCAGGCGCCGGCCCCGGTGGTCAGCGCCGCCGCCGCGGCCAGCCCGACCCGGGCCGCCGCGCCCACCGCCCCGTCGGTGGCGCCGTCGGCGATCGGCGACATGCGTGTGCTGCGTGACGGCGATCTGCGCTGGCTGGTGGTGCCGCAGGCCCCGGAGCAGCTCTGGCCGCAGCTGCGCCAGTTCTGGCTCGATGCCGGCTTCACGCTGGAGGTCGACAACGCCGCCACCGGCGTGCTGGAGACGGCCTGGGCCGAAAACCGCGCCAAGCTGCCGCAGGACCTGGTGCGCCGGACCCTGGGGTCGCTGGCCGACAGCCTCTACGACAGCGGTGAGCGCGATCGCTTCCGCATGCGCGTCGAGCGCACGGCCCAGGGCAGCGAAATCTATATCAGCCACCGGGGTGCGCAGCAGGTCGTGCGCGGCGCCGAGGGCGACGACATCCGCTGGACGGTGCGGCCGAGCGACCCCCAGCTGGAGGCCGAGTTCCTGAGCAGCTTGCTGGTCCGCCTGGGCAGCGCCGCCACTGCGGCGCAGGCCGCCGTGGCCGCAGCCACGCCCGCGGCCGGTGCGGCGCCGCAGGCACGTCAGCTCGACGGCGCGCCGACACCCTCGATCGAGGTCGACGAAACCTTTGAGCGTGCCTGGCGCCGCGTCGGCCTGGCCCTCGACCGCAGCGGCTTCACGGTCGAGGACCGCAACCGCAGCGACGGTCTGTACTTCGTGCGCTATGTCGATTCACAGGCGCCCGACGAGCGCGGCTTCTTCAGCCGCCTGTTCAGCAGCGACGAAGCGCGCCAGGCACAGCGCTACCGGATCGCCCTGGTCGGCGGCACGGCCGCCACCGTGGGGCGCACGGTGGTGGCGGTGCAGACCGCCGAAGGTGGGCCGCTGGCCACACCGGTGGGCGAGCGCATCGCCGCGGTGCTGCTGCGCGAACTGCGCTGAGCGCTCGGCCATGCAAAAAGGCCGCTCGGGCTGACCCGAGCGGCCTTTTGTACTTCAGCGCGTCCTGCCGCTGCCTCAGGGCAGCGGCGAAACGATCACTGCGACGCGGCGGACGCGGCCGGATCGGCGGTCATCGCCTCCGAAGCGGCTTCGGCCACCGGCGCGGGCGCGGGTTCGGCGGCGGGTGCGGGCGCGGCGGCGGGCGCCGGAGCCGGCATTTCTTCCTTCTTGCCGCAGGCGGCAAGGCCCAGGGCAGCAATCATCGAGGCGATCAGGAGCGACTTGGTCATGACTATCCTTAAGGATATGTGGTGTGTTGGTCCGTCGGACGACCGGCCCAGGCAGGGCAGATCGCCTTGGGTCGCGGGTGCACCAGGACGGTTCCTGCCCGGCAGCACAGCGCTCTATTCTATTCAGACCTAGGGGATTCCCTAGAGTCCGAGGGGCCGCACGGGCCAGTCGGCCGTCGAGCGTTGCAACGGCGCATCGCTCCGGTCGCGGGCGGCGGCGGCGGCGACGGCATCCTGCTGAGCCCGGCCGCGCGGCGGATCGCGCTGCCAGAGTTCGAGCACGGTCGGCCCGTCGTCGAGCAGCAGGGTCCCCAGGCCGGCGGCCAGCGCCTCGTCGGGACGGCGCACGTCGATGGCGTGGCTCCAGATCGGCCGCCAATGCGAGAAGCGTGGATGGTCGCGCTCCATGCGGTCAAAGCCCTGGCCAAGCAGGGTCAGGCGACGCCCGGGACGGCGCAGCCAGGCCGTCAGCAGATCCAGCAGGACCGGGTCGTCCAGCGGCCAGCCGGCGAAGTCCGGATCCACGAACAGCAGGCTGCGCGCGTCGCGCGCCATCGCAGCTTCGACGGCACTGCGCACAGCGTCCCTGAATCCTGCCGGATCGGCGATCTCCATCACCTTCATGCCGCATCCTCCTCCTCGTGCAGCCAGCCGTCGTCGAGCCAGTCGTGCACGATGGCCGCGGCGCCCGGGCTCAGGCGGGCCCGATCGACGGCATCCAGCCGGCGTCGGTCGGCCAGTTGTTGCAGCAGACGCGCGTCGCGCCCACCGGCGCGCCAGGATTCGCCATTGACGAACACATGCCGGTGATCGTAGAGCATGCGCGTGCGCGCATCCAGGCGCAAACCCGCGAGGCCGGACCCGCCGCCCGCGGGCAGGTCGAACCAGACCTGGGGCTTGGGCTCGCTGAGCACCTCGCCCAGCGCGCGTGCCAGGGCCCCGGGGTCGGCGAGCGCACGCTGCAGCGCGGCCTGGGCGAAACGCAGATAGCGCGGCGGGATGCGGCCCGGGTCGTCGACGGCCGCCTGCCCGGGGTCGGCATAGATCGGGTCGGCACCCTCGGCATCGCCGGCGGCATCGGCCAGTCGCAGCAGCAGTTCACGCGCCAGTTCGCGCCGGTGCGGGGTGCGAAAACCCACCGACGCGGTCATGCACTCGCCTTCGGCGACGCCGTCGTGGCCCCACATCGGCGGCAGGTAGAGCATGTCTCCGGGCTCGAGCAGCCAGTCCTCGGTGGGCTCGAAATGCTGCAGGACGCGCAGCGGCAGGCCGTCGACGAAGCTCTGGTCGCCCGGCGGCGCCACGCGCCAGCGGCGCCGGCCCTGCAACTGCACCAGGAAGACGTCGTAGGCGTCGACATGCGGGCCGACACCACCGCCGTCGCTGGCCCAGGACAGCATCAGGTCGTCGAGCCGGGCATGCGGCACGAAGCTGAAGTCGGCGAGCATCGCGTGGGCCGCCGGCAGGTGCAGGTCCAGGCCCTGGACCAGCAAGGTCCAGGCGCGCGTGGCGACGGGTGGCAGCGCGCGCCGCGGCAGCGGGCCGCGGCGCAAGGTCCAGGTTTCAGCGGCGCGGCGCACCAGCCGCGATTCGACGCCGTCCTGCCCGGCGAGGGCAAACAGCGCCGCTCGCGGCAGCAGCGACGCAACGCCGGGATACGCCTGGCGCACCAGCAAGGGCTGCTTCTGCCAATGTCGGCGCATGAACTGCGCCGGGCTCAGGCCGCCCAGCAGGGGCAGCGAATGGTCGGGATTCATCGCCTGATTCTGTGGCATGGGAAAATCAGGCATGCTGATCGCCTCCCCTTGCGTCGTCACCCTGACCTGGACCCTGACCGACGCCCAGAACCGCCCCATCGACGCGCTGGACAAGCCCACCGAATTCCTGTTCGGCGGCAGTGACCTGCTCGCCGGCATCGAAGACGCCATCGCCGGCCAGGGCCCGGGTTTCGAGACCCGGGTCCAGCTCGAACCCGAGCAGGCCTTCGGCGACTACCGCTCCGAACTCGTGTGCTTCGAGCCGCGCAGCATCTTCCCGGCCGACATCGAAGTCGGCCTGGCCTTCGAGGGCCTGCCGACGGGGCATCAGAGCCAGGGCATGCCGGGCGACGCGATCTACCTGGTCACCGAAATCTACCCGGACCATGTCGTGCTCGACGGCAACCATCCGTTGGCCGGCATGGCGCTGCGCGTGGCGCTGAAGGTGGCGGCGGTACGCGCCGCCAGCGACGAAGAAGCCGAGGCCGGTACGGTAGGTGCCGCGGCGATCACGGTGCTGCGCAGCCGCAGCGACCCCGCCGACGGCAGCGACACCCTGCACTGAACTTCGCGTTCAGCCGCGCCCGGTGGAGCCGAATCCGCCGTCGCCGCGCTGCGAAGCGGCAAAGTCGTCGACGACGCGGAATGCCGCCTGCACCACCGGCACGATCACCAGCTGTGCGATGCGCTCCAGCGGCTGCACCGTGAAGGGCTCGCGGCCGCGGTTCCAGCAACTCACCATCAGCGGGCCCTGGTAGTCGCTGTCGATCAGGCCGACCAGATTGCCGAGCACGATGCCGTGTTTGTGGCCCAGGCCGGAGCGCGGCAGGATCATCGCCGCCAGTCCGGGGTCGCCCAGATGCAGCGCGAGCCCGGTGGGAATCAGCGCCGTGTCGCCCGGCTGCAGCAGCAGCGGCGCGTCGAGCGCGGCGCGCAGGTCCAGGCCGGCGCTGCCCGGGGTGGCGTAGGCCGGCAATGCGTCGGCCATGCGCGGGTCGAGGATCTTCAGGTCGACGGTGTGCATGGACGTTCGCGCAGGTTCAGGCCGGCGCCATGCGCTCGGCGATCTCGCGCACCAGCAGTCGCGCCAGCGCGAGCTTGGATCCGCGCGGCAGTTCGCGCTCGCCGCGGGCATCGACCAGCACCAGGGTGTTGTCGTCGCGGCCGAAGGTGGCCGGGCCGATGTTGCCCACGATCAGGGGCACGTCCTTGCGCACGCGCTTGTCTCGCGCGTGTTTCACCAGGTCCTGGCTCTCGGCGGCAAAACCCACGCACCAGGGCCGCGACGCCTGCGGCAGGCGCGCCACGGCGGCCAGGATGTCGGGGTTCTCGGTCAGCTCCAGGCTCGGCACGGCCTTCTTGCCGTCCTTCTTGATCTTGTGCGGGTTCTCCGCCGCCGGCCGCCAGTCGGCCACCGCCGCGGTGGCCACAAAGATGTCGTGCCGCTCGGCCGCCGGCAGCACCGCGTCGAACATCTGGCGTGCGCTGCTCACGTCGATGCGCGTCACATGGCGCGGCGTGTCCTGATGCACCGGGCCGGCCACCAGGGTCACCTGCGCCCCTGCTTCCTGCGCCGCGCGCGCGATCGCGAAACCCATCTTGCCGCTGGACAGATTGGTGATGCCGCGCACCGGGTCGATGGCCTCGAAAGTGGGGCCGGCCGTGATCAGCACCCGCCTGCCCGCGAGCAGCTTGGGCTGGAAGTGCGCAATCAGTTCCTCGCACAGCGCCACCGGCTCGAGCATGCGGCCGTCGCCGACTTCGCCGCAGGCCTGGTCGCCGGCATCGGGGCCGAGCACCAGGGCGCCGTCGGCGCGCAGTTGCGCCACATTGCGCTGCGTCGCCGGATGGGCCCACATCTCGCGGTTCATCGCCGGCGCCACGAGCAGCGCCACCCGCTGTTCGGGGCTCTGCGGCCGGGCCAGGCAGAGCAGGGCCAGCAGATCGTCGGCGCGGCCCTGCACCAGCCGGGCGATGAAATCGGCGCTTGCCGGGGCGATCAGGATCGCGTCGGCATCACGCGACAGGTTGATGTGCGCCATGTTGTTGTGCGCACGGGCGTCCCACTGATCGGTGTAGACGGGGTGATTGCTCAGGGCCTGCATCGTCACCGGCGTGATGAAGCGGCAGGCCGCGTCCGTCATCACCACCTGCACGCTGGCGCCGGCCCGGACCAGCTCGCGCGCCAGTTCGGCCGCCTTGTAGCAGGCCACGCCGCCCGACAGGCCGAGGACGATGTGCTTGCCGTGGAGTTCGGGGGCGCTCGACATGGCGCGCACTCTAGCAGGCTGTCGGCCCGACCCTGGCCTAAGCTCGGCCCTTTGCGCCACCCTCAGGAACGGCCCGCACGCATGCCCGATTTCGACGCCCACTTCGCCGCCCTGCTGCCCTGGGGCCCGCTGCTGATCTCCGCGATGGTCGCCGGCGTGTTCGCCAGCCTGCTGTTTGCGCTCGGTGCACGCCTGGTGACGCGCGCCGTGGCCGGCTCGCCGATGGCCACACAGGTGGCGCGTGCGGTGCGCGCGCCGGCGCGCCTGCTGCTGCCGCTGCTGGCGATAGTCGTCGTCTGGCATGGTGCACCCGACGATCTGGTCGGCCGCACGATGGTGCAGCGCCTGACGACGATGGCGATGATCGCCACGCTGACCTGGCTGCTGGTGCGCGCAGTGGGCGGCTACGGCCAGGCGGTGATCGACGCCAACCCGGTGACGGTGGCCGACAACCTGCAGGCCCGACGCATCCACACCCAGACCCGGGTGCTGACGCGCACCGTGGACAGCGTGCTCTGGCTGGCCGGCATCGCACTGATGCTGATGAGCTTTCCGGCCGTGCGCCAGGTCGGCGCCAGCCTGCTCGCTTCGGCCGGCGTCATCGGCCTGGTGGCCGGCTTCGCCGCGCGCCCGGTGCTGGGCAACATGATCGCCGGGCTGCAGATCGGCCTGACGCAGCCGATCCGCATCGACGACGTCGTCATCGTCGAGGGTGAATGGGGCGTCATCGAGGAGATCCAGTCGGCCTATGTGGTGGTGCGCATCTGGGACGACCGGCGGCTCGTGGTGCCGCTGCAGTACTGGGTCGAGAAGCCGTTCCAGAACTGGACACGCAAGACCGCCCAGCTCACCGGCACGGTGACGCTGTGGGTCGACTACCGGATGCCGCTGGCGCCCCTGCGCGAGCGGCTGCAGCAGGCCTGCGCCGATTCACCACACTGGGACGGCCGCAACGCCCTGCTGCAGCTGGTGGAAGCCGGCGAGCGCGCGCTGCAGCTGCGCGCCCTGGTCACCGCGGCCGACGCCGGCCATGCCTGGGACCTGCGCTGCGAGGTGCGCGAGGCCCTGGTGGACTTCGTGCAGCGCGAATATCCGCAGTATTTGCCGCGGCTGCGTATCGACGAAGAAACTGCCACCACCGGTCAGGGGCGCGCGATCAACCCGCCCCGTGACATTTCTTGAACTTCTTCCCGCTGCCGCAGAAACACGGGTCGTTGCGGCCGGGCAGCGCCTCGGCGCGGCGCGGCGGGGTGCGTGGCGCGTTGTCGATCCACCACAGGCGCAGGTCCTGCACGGCGTAGCCGGCATCGTCGACGAGCTGCTCGCGGCTCGGCGGCTCGCTGTAGTGTTCGGCCATCCAGGCCGCGAGCGCGTCCGGGTCGAGCCGCAGCGCATCCACCGGGCCCAGCATCGCCGCCACGGTCTCGGGCTCGATGGTCGCGCCCCAGCCCCATTGCGGGTCGTCGACCACGGCGCGGAAGCCCTCCGCCCATTCGCTGCCGAGCGGGAAGGCGCCATCCTCGTCGGGCGCGAGCAGCAGGGCGGCGAGCTGCAGGCGGTCCGGGTCGTCCCAGAGCAGGTCCGGGTCGAGCTGCGAGCGCAGCACGCGCCAGCGCGTCTCGAGCGTGTCGCTGGCCTGCTGCACGTCCTCCGGGTCGCCGAAGGTGCGCCCCCAGGCGTCGCCGAGCAGCAGCGGCATCACGGCGGCCGGGCTCTCCGGGACGCTGGGGCCGGCCAGCAGGGCCGCAAACACGCCGTCCAGCCATTCGGCGTTGACATGCGGCGCAAAGCCGCCGAGGCGCTCGGACACGGCCTGCAGCGCGTCGAGCTCGGTGTCGGTGCTGTCGCGGCGGATCATGTCCTGGCGCTGCCGTCAGTCGGCCGGGATGTCATGTTCACAGCCGCTCGCCGACCCAGCCGGCCACCGCCGCCAGGGCCTGCGGCAGCGCCGCGGCGTCGCTGCCGCCGGCCATCGCCAGATCGGGCTTGCCGCCGCCCTTGCCGCCAACCTGCTGGGCGACGAAATTCACCAGCTCGCCGGCCTTGATGCGGCCGATGGCGTCGGCGGTGACGCCGGCTGCGAGCTGCACCCTGCCGCCCTCGACCGCCGCGAGCACGATGGCCGCCGACTTGAGCTTGTTCTTCAGCTGGTCCATCGTCTCGCGCAGGGCCTTGGCGTCGGCGCCGTCCAGGCGCGCGGCCAGGACCCTGAGGCCCTTCACGTCCACCGCCTGCGCCACCAGATCGTCGCCCTGCGACGACGCCAGCCGACTCTTCAGCGCGGTGATTTCCCGCTCCAGCGCGCGCACCTGATCGAGCACCGCATGCACCCGCGCCGGCAGCTCGGCGGGGCCGACCTTCAAGCTGCCGGCCGCGGCCGAGACCGTGCCCTCCAGCGCCTGCACCCAGGCCAGCGCGTTGTCGCCGGTGACGGCCTCGACACGCCGGATGCCCGCGGCCACGCCGCTTTCGGCGACGATCTTGAACAGCCCGATGTCGCCGGTGCGCGCCACATGCGTGCCGCCGCAGAGTTCGCGGCTGCTGCCGATGTCGAGCACCCGCACCTCGTCGCCGTACTTCTCGCCGAAGAGCATCATCGCGCCGCTCTTTTGCGCTTCGTCCAGCGGCAGCACGCGCGCCTGCGTCGCGGCATTGGCCAGGATCTCGGCGTTGACGAGGGCCTCGATCTGCCTGATCTCGGCATCGCCGAGCGGCGCGTTGTGCGCAAAGTCGAAACGTGTGCGCTCGGCATTCACCAGCGAGCCCTTCTGCTGCACATGCCCGCCCAGCACCTCGCGCAGGGCCTTGTGCATGAGGTGGGTGACGCTGTGGTTGCGCATGATCCTCGCGCGCTGCTCGGCGTTCACCCGGGCATGGAAGACGTCGCCGAGCTCGACCGCACCTTCGACGATGCGGCCCTGGTGGCCGAACACCGCGGCCTGGACCTTGACCGTGTCCTCGACGACGACCCGCGCGCGTGCATTGCGCAGCTCGCCGGTGTCGCCGACCTGGCCGCCGCTTTCGGCATAGAACGGCGTGTGGTCGAGCACGATCAGCACGTCGTCGCCGGCCTGCGCCTGCGTCACCGCCGTGCCGTCCACATAGATCGCGCCGACCTTGCTGTGTTCGCAGACCAGATGTTCGTAGCCGTGGAAGGTGGTGTCGTCGCCGCTGTAGCTCAGGCCGGCGGCCATCTTGAACTTGGCCGAGGCGCTGATGGAGGACATTGCGCGGCGCAGCGCCCTGGCCGCGCGCAG
>CAZWUR010000064.1:0-26245 GCA_964637205.1 uncultured Rubrivivax sp. | reverse complement strand
GTGGGCGGTGTTCTTGCCCTCGCCCGACTTGCCCATGCCCCAGCCCTTGACGGTCTTCACGAGCAGCACCGTCGGCTGCCCCTGATGGCTGTTGGCGGCGTGGAAGGCGGCATACACCTTGGCCGCGTCGTGGCCGCCGCGGCGCAGGCCCCAGACCTGCTCGTCGCTCATCTTGGCCACCATCTCCAGCGTGCGCGGGTCGCGGCCGAAAAAATGCTTGCGCACGAAGGCGCCGTCGTTGGCCTTGAAGGCCTGGTAGTCGCCGTCCAGGGTCTCGAGCATGACCTTGCGCAGCACGCGGTCCCGGTCCTTGGCCAGCAGCGGGTCCCAGTTGCTGCCCCAGATCAGCTTGAGCACGTTCCAGCCCGAGCCGCGGAACTCGCCCTCGAGTTCCTGGATGATCTTGCCGTTGCCGCGCACCGGGCCATCCAGGCGCTGCAGGTTGCAGTTGATGACGAAAACCAGGTTGTCGAGCTTTTCGCGCGACGCCAGGCCGATCGCACCCAGGCTCTCGGGCTCGTCCATCTCGCCGTCGCCGCAGAAGACCCAGACCTTGCGCTTGGACGTATCGGCGATGCCGCGCGCATGCAGGTACTTCAGGAAACGCGCCTGGTAGATCGCCATCAGCGGGCCCAGGCCCATGCTGACGGTGGGGAACTGCCAGAACTCCGGCATCAGCTTGGGGTGCGGATAGCTCGACAGCCCATGGCCGTCGACCTCCTGGCGGAAGTTCAGCAGTTGCTCCTCGGTCAGCCGCCCCTCCATGAAGGCGCGGGCATAGATGCCGGGGGCGCTGTGACCCTGGATGTAGAGCAGGTCGCCGCCATGGTCAGGGCTTTCGGCGTGCCAGAAGTGGTTGAAGCCGGCGGCGAACATATGCGCCACGCTGGCGAAACTGCTGATGTGGCCACCGAGGTCACCACCATCCTCGGGCTCGAGCAGGTTCGCCTTGACGACCATCGCCATCGCGTTCCAGCGCATGTAGGCACGCAGGCGGCCTTCGAGCTCGAGGTTGCCCGGGCTCTTGGCCTCATCTTCCGGCTCGATGGTGTTGACATAACCGGTGGTGGCCGCGAAAGGCATGTCGAGGCCGTTCACGCGCGCTTCCTCGAGCAGTTGCTCCAGAATGAAATGCCCGCGCTCGCGACCTGCGGTCGCGATCAGCGCGGCCAGGGCATCCAGCCACTCGCGGGTCTCCTGGGCATCGGCATCATGGGCGGCAAGACCCTGCAGGTCGCTCGGCACAGCGGACATCGTTGTCTCCTTGTTGGTTGAAGTAGCCTCGGGTGCCAGTGTGGCACAAACGGGTGGGATTTCAAATAGTGCTTTGTGATTTCATAATGCGGCATCATCGCGTCACCCCGCATCGATAATCGGGGCATGCGTCCGGTCCTGCGCCCGAACACCCCGGCCCGCCGTCAGGGCTCCGCCCTGCAACGGCTGCTCGGCCGCTGGTGGCGGCGGCAGTCGCCGGCGCGCCAGGACCGCTTCGTCACCGTCGCCCCGTTGGTTTCGGTGCTGTTGTTCCTCGCGGCCATCATCTCGGCCTTCTGGTACCTGCGCAACGAGGAATTCGAGCGCGAGACCGAATCGGTCAAGCGTGACGTGGAGGTGATCCAGCAGCAGATCGGTCTGCGCCTGATCCAGAACCAGGAGCAACTGGTGCGTCTGGCCGGTGGACTCAGCGCGCGGCCGATCAGCGGCGAGGCCCTGCTGCCGGTGATCGAGGCCTTCGGCCGCGAACGCCCCGAGCTCACGCACATGGCCTGGTACGACGAACACCGCCGCCCGCTGGCCCTGCACTGGGCCCCGCTGCACCATGGCGCGCTGCCGCCGGACGGCGAGTCCTCGCGCGTGTCGCGGCCGATCGAAGGCGTGCCCAATCCGGCCGAGGGCGCCTTCCGCACCGCGCGCCAGCGCCTGCAGCCGGCGTACTCGACGGTGTTCACCGACGCCACCGGCGCGGCCGTCTTCCAGCTCTACGTGCCCCTGGTGGACGGCTCGGCGTTCGCCGGGGCCCTGGTCGCCGAGTACGCGGTGGACGCCCTGCTGCGCTACGAAGTGCCGGCCGAGATCTCGGCGCGACACCGCATCAGCGTGATCGACCTTGCCGGCCGCACGCTGGCCGGCACCGTCACCGCGATGCCCGGTGTCACGCCGCGGCGGGCCGCCATCGTGCATGACCTGCCCCTGGTGCCGGTGCTCAACGGCCTGCTGCTGCGCGGCGAGGGCTACCGCACCTCGATCGGCCTGATCGGCAACACCCTGTTCTGGATGGTGGTGGCGCTGTCGGTGCTGACGGTCTGGATGCTGCTGGGCAGCTGGCGCCACATGCGCCGGCGTGCGCAGATCCAGCGTGAACTGGTGCAGGAGACCTTCTTCCGGCGCGCGATGGAAAACTCCATGCCCACCGGCATGCGCGCGATGGACCTCGAGGGGCGCATCACCTATGTCAATGCGGCCTTCTGCAATATGGTGGGCTTCGGCGAGGCCGAACTGATCGACCGCCTGCCGCCCTTCCCCTACTGGCCGCACGACCGCTTCGAGGAGAACACCCGGCTGCTGCAGCAGGAATTGCAAGGGCGCAGCCCCAGCGGCGGCATCGAGGTGCGTGTGATGCGCAAAGACGGCACCCAGTTCGACGCGCGCATGTACATCTCGCCCCTGGTTGACCCCAAGGGCCAGCAGACCGGCTGGATGACGAGCATCACCAACATCACCGAAGCCAAGCGCATCCGCGACCAGCTTTCGGCCAGCCACGAACGTTTCACGACCGTGCTCGAGGGCCTGGACGCCTCGGTCTCGGTGCTCTCGGTGCAGCAGCGCGAGCTGCTCTTCGTCAACCGTTCGTACCGGCTGTGGTTCGGCAGCGACCCACGCGGCCATGCCATGCTGGCCGGCGGCATGGCCGACGAGGAGCCGCCGCCCAGCGAGGACTACGACGAATTCTCCGGGCTGCCGGCGCAGGAGCTGACCGAAGCCGGCATCCATCCGCGCGAGGTCTTCGTCGAGTCGCTGCAGAAGTGGTTCGACGTGCGCGCGCGCTACCTGCAGTGGACCGACGGCCGCCTGGCGCAGATGATCATCGCCACCGACATCACCGCCCGCGTGCGCGCCGAGGAGATCGCCGACGCGCAGGCCGAAAAGGCCCAGGTCACGAGCCGGCTGGTGACGATGGGCGAGATGGCGAGTTCGGTGGCGCATGAGCTGAACCAGCCGCTGACGGCGATCAACAACTACTGCAACGGCATGGTCTCGCGCGTGAAGGCCGACTCGATCGCCAAGGATGACCTGATCGCCGCGCTGCAGAAGACGGCCCGCCAGGCCGAGCGCGCCGGCCAGATCATCCACCGCATCCGCGCCTTCGTGAAGCGCAGCGAGCCGCAGCGCCAGCCGGCGCAGGCGAGCAAGATCGTCGAGGACGCGGTCGAGCTGGCGAATATCGACCTGCGCCGGCGCAACGTGGCGATCCGCGTCTACGTGGCGCAGCGCCTGCCCGATCTGAGCGTCGACCCGATCCTGATCGAGCAGGTGGTGCTGAACCTGCTGAAGAACGCCGCCGAGGCGATCGACGGCGCGCAGATGCCGTCGGCACGCCGCCACATCGAACTGCGCGTCGTGCCGCGCCACACGCCCGAGGAAGGCGGCGTGATCGAGTTCAGCGTCACCGACCAGGGCCCGGGCCTGCCGCCCGAGGTCGCGCCGCGGCTGTACGAAGCCTTCTTCTCGACCAAGCCGGAGGGCCTGGGCATCGGCCTGGGCCTGTGCCGCACGATCGTCGAATCGCACCGCGGACGGATGCGTTCGGAGAACCTCTACAATGGCGACTTGGTCGCCGGGTGCCGTTTTTCGTTCACGCTGCCGGTGGAACTTGCGGCCCGCTCCGTCGACGCCACCGATGCGGGCGTTGCCTCCAACCCCACCATGACCCCCTGAATGAGCCTGATCCCCAAGAAAGGCACCGTCTATGTCGTCGACGACGACGAGGCCGTGCGCGATTCTCTGCAGTGGTTGCTCGAGGGCAAGGACTACCGCGTCAAGTGCTTCGACTCCTCGGAGTCCTTCCTCGCACGTTTCGACGCGCGCGAAGTGGCCTGCCTGATCGCCGACATCCGCATGGACGGCATGACCGGCCTCGAACTCCAGGACCGCCTGCTCGAGCGCAAGAGCCCGCTGCCGGTGGTCTTCATCACCGGCCACGGCGACGTGCCGATGGCGGTGACGACGATGAAGAAGGGCGCGATGGATTTCATCGAGAAGCCCTTCAAGGAAGAAGAGCTGCTGTCCCTTGTCGAGCGCATGCTCGACCAGGCACGCACCGCCTTCAGCCAGCACCAGGAACAGGCCAGCCGCGACGCGCTGCTGTCGCGCCTGACCACGCGCGAGAGCCAGGTGCTCGAGCGCATCGTCGCCGGCCGGCTGAACAAGCAGATCGCCGACGACCTGGGCATCAGCATCAAGACGGTGGAGGCGCACCGCGCCAACATCATGGAAAAGCTCAATGCCAACACCGTCGCCGACCTGCTGAAGATCGCGCTCGGCGCACCGAGCAAGGTCTAGAAGACTGCCCCAATCCGAAGGCCGCTTGTCCCCCAGGCGGCCTTCTCGCTTTCCGTCAAGGACTTCGATGAGCGCGCAACTGATCGACGGCAACGCACTCGCCCGGCGCATCCGCGCCGAGGTGGCGGCCCGGGTCGCCACCCTGCCCGCACCGCCCGGGCTGGCGGTGATCCTGGTCGGCGACGACCCGGCCTCGCAGGTCTACGTCAGGCACAAGGTGGCCGACTGCGAAGCGGTCGGCATGCGCTCCCTGCTCGAGCGCTACCCGGCCACGCTGGCCCAGGCCGAACTGCTCGCCCGCATCGCGGCGCTGAACGCCGACCCGTCCGTTCACGGCATCCTGGTGCAGATGCCGCTGCCCGCGCATATCGATGCCAAGCGTGTCATCGAGGCCATCGACGTGCGCAAGGACGTCGACGGCTACTCGGTGCAGAGCGCCGGCGAGCTCATGTGCAACCTGCCGGGGTTTCGCCCTTGCACGCCGTACGGCTGCATGAAGCTGCTCGACACCACTGGGGTCGACCCGCGCGGCAAACATGCCGTCGTCATCGGCCGCAGCAACACCGTCGGCAAGCCGATGGCCCTGCTGCTGCTGCAGGCCAATGCCAGCGTCACGATCTGCCACAGCGGCACGCCCGACCTCGGCCACTTCACGCGCCAGGCCGACATCGTGGTCGCCGCGGTCGGCAAGCGAAACATGCTGACCCGGGACATGGTCAAGCCCGGCGCCGTGGTGATCGACGTCGGCATGAACCGCAACGCGGACGGCAAGCTCTGCGGCGACGTCGACTTCGAGCCGGTGCGCGAGGTCGCCGGCTGGATCACTCCGGTGCCCGGTGGGGTCGGCCCGATGACACGCGCGATGTTGCTCGTCAACACCCTGGAGGCAGCCGGAGCGGCGCCGTGAGTCGCGTGGCGGACAACCCGCTGCTCGACGAGGCCGGCCTGCCACGCTTCGACGCGCTGCAGCCGGCACATGTGACACCTGCGCTCGACGCACTGCTGGCCGACGCCGAGGCCGCACTGGCGGCGGCGAGCGGGCCCGGCGTGGCCGCCGACATCGACGCGATCGCCGCGCGGCTCGACCCGCCGGTGGAGCGCCTGCGCCGCGTCTGGGGACAGGTCGTGCATCTGCAGTCGGTGGCCGACACGCCGGCGCAGCGTGAGGCCCATACCCACAACCTGCCGCGCATCACCGATTTCATGACCCGGCTCGCGGCCGACGCCGGTCTGTATGCGAAGACACGCACGATCGTCGGGTCGGCGGCTTTCGCTGCGCTGCCCGCGGTGCGCCGCAAAGCCGCGGCCGACGCCCTGCGCGATTTCGAGCTCGGCGGCGCGGCGCTCGAGGGCCCGGCGCGCATGCGCTTCGCCGCCATCCGGGCGCGCTGCGCCGAACTCTCGCAGCGTTTCGGCGAGAACGTGCTCGATGCCACCGACAGCTGGCGCCTGGACCTGCCGGCCGAGCGCCTCGCGGGCCTGCCCGACGACGTGCTGCAGGCGGCCCGCGAGCGGGCGCGGGACGCCGGCATCGACGGCTGCCGGCTGACCCTGCACGCGCCCTGCCGCCTGCCGCTGCTGGCCACCGCCGACGACCGCAGCCTGCGCGAAGCGGTCTACCGCGCGCATGGGCAGCTGGCCAGCGAACTGGGCCCGCCGGCGCACGACAACACGGACCTGATGCGCGAACTGGTGGCCCTGCGGCAGGAGCAGGCCGGCCTGCTCGGGCGGGACAGCTATGCCGAGCTGTCCCTGGCCACGAAGATGGTGCACGAGCCGCAGCAGGTACTGCGTTTCCTGCGCGACCTCGCCGCGCGCGCGCGGCCCTTCGCCGAACGTGAACTCGACGATCTGCGCACGCACGCCCGGACCCTGGGCATCGACGCGCTGCAGCCCTGGGACCGCGCCTACGTGGCCGAGAAGCTCAAGCATGCCCGGCACGGCATCGACGACGAAGCGCTGCGCCCGTGGTTCCCGCTGCCGCGCGTGCTCAGCGGGCTGTTCGCGCTCATCGAACGTCTGCTCGGTGTGCAGATCGTCGACGCCGACGCACCGGTGTGGCACGCGGACGTGCGCCACCACTGCGTGCTGCGCGACGGGCAGGAGATCGGCCGTTTCTGGCTCGACCTCTACGCCCGGCCCGGCAAGCAGGGCGGCGCCTGGATGGACGAGGCGCGCGCGCGCTGGTGCCGGCCCGGCGGCCGGCTGCAAAGCCCCTGGGCACATCTGGTGTGCAACTTCGCCGCGCCGGTCGGCGGCCGGCCGGCCCTGCTGACACACGAGGACGTGATCACCCTGTTCCACGAATTCGGCCATGGCCTGCACCATCTGCTGACCCAGGTCGACGAACTCGCGCTGTCGGGCATCTCGGGCGTCGAATGGGACGCCGCCGAACTGCCCAGCCAGTTCATGGAGAACTTCGCCTGGGAATGGCCTGTGCTGCAGCAGCTGACGGCGCATGTCGACAGCGGCGAGCCCTTGCCGCGCGCGCTGTTCGACCGTTTGCAGGCGGCACGCCATTTCGGCGCCGGCCTGCATCTGCTGCGCGGCGTGGAGTACGCGCTGCTCGACATGCGGCTGCACGCCGAAGCGGGTGCCGGCGAGCACATCGGCACGCTGGCGCGGGAGGTCGAACGCGAGATCTCGCTGAGCACCCGCCCGGCGAGCGACCGCTGGCCGAACGGCTTCCTGCATATCTTCGACGGCAGCTATGCGGCCGGCTATTACGGCTATCACTGGGCCGAGGTGCTGTCGGCCGACGCCTTCGCCGCCTTCGAGGAAGCCGGCATCTTCGACCCCGCCACCGGCGCGCGCTGGCGGCAGCAGGTGCTGGAGACCGGCGGCAGCCGGCCCGCGCTGGAGAACTTCGTCGCCTTCCGCGGCCGCGAGCCGCAGCTGGACGCGTTGCTCCGGCACCAAGGGCTGGCCTGATCATGGTTGAGCCGCAGCGCTGCGCGGGTTAGATTCCGCCATGCGTTCGCCCATGCTCCTTTGCCCGCTGGCGGTCCTGCTGGTGCTCGGTGCCGGGCCGGCACTGGCCCAGTACAAGGTCGTCGCACCCGACGGCCGGGTCACCTACACCGACCGACCGCCGGCCGACGCCAGCCTGCGCGTCACCCCCATCGGCCCGCGTTCGGCACCGCCCGAGCCGGCGCCGGGCAGCGCCCTGCCGGCTGAACTGCAGCGCATCGCGGCACGGTTCCCGGTGACCCTGTTCAGCGCCGAGAACTGCCTGCCCTGCGACACCGGCCGCGAGTACCTGCGCCAGCGCGGCGTGCCCTACACCGAGCGCCGCATCGCCAGCAACGACGACGTGGCCGCGCTGGAGCGCACGGTCGGCGGGCGCACCGTGCCTTCGCTGACGGTCGGTGGCCAGGCCCTGCGCGGCTACTCGTCCGCCGACTGGGCCTCCTACCTCGACGCCGCCGGCTACCCGCGCGAATCGCGCCTGCCCCCTGGCTGGGCGCCGCCGCCGCCGACGCCGCTGGTGGCGCGCGCACCCCTGCCCACCGCCGCGACCCCCGCCGCCGCGCCCGCGCCGGCGATTCCGGTGGAGGTTCAGACCGCGCCCGAGGGGGCGACCGGGATCCGGTTCTGATCGGCCGCAGGGCCGGGCGGCTCGCGTTCAGGCCCTCAGCCGACGCGCCAGCCCTGCACCCGAGCCGACCAGCGCGCCGACAAGCCAGAACATTGCCGCGGCGCCGACAGCCGCGCCCGCGGCCCCGAAGAGCAGGGGCATCACGGTGCTCGAGGCATTGATCGTCATCGAGCGGAAGGCCAGTGCCTGCCCATGCCGGTCCTCCGGCGTCAGATGGTGCAGCACCGACATCAGCATCGGCTGCACGCAGCCCAGCGGCACCCCCAGGGCCAGCGCGCAGGCGCCCATCAGCCAGGGTTCGCGGGCAAACGGGTAGGCGACGAAGATCAGCGCCGTGGCCAGCATCGCCGCCGGCACGACCTGCGCCGGCCGCAGATGCCGCGCCAGCCACGGGATCAGCACGCGCACCGCGGTCACCGACAGCGTGAAGCTGCCGAGCACGAGGCCGATGGTGGTGGCACTGAATCCATGGCCATGGCCGAGGATGGGCACGGCGAAGCTGTGCACGTCCCAGCACATCGACAGCAGCCAGTTGACGAGCAGCAGGCGCTTCATGCCCGGCAGCGCGAAGAGCTCGCGCAAGGGCGCGCGCGCGCTCGCGGCGCGTGGGCTTCGGGCCGCTGCGCCGGGCACGGCGCGGGCCGCCAGCAGACTGACCAGGGGCAGCAAAAGCAGGGCCGCATAGGCCAGGCCGAAGCCGCCGCGGTCGATCAGCAGCCCGGCCGCCACCGGCCCGACGACATTGGACAGCGAGGGCGCGATGCCGAGCCAGCTGAACACGCGCACCCGTTCCACCGGGTCGCGCGCCGTCAGCCCGCCGGTGCGCTGCACGGCGATGAGCCCGATGTTGGCCCCGCCCCCGGTGGTCACGGCCGCGGCCGCGAGCAGCAGGGCCGCCGGCGCGCCGCGCAGCGCGCTGGACAACAGGGCGAGCAGCAGCCCGGCCCCGACCAGGGCGGCCGCCAGGCGCATCGGGCGGTGGAAACCCCAGCGGTCGGCCAGGCGGCCGGCGGCCATCGCCAGCAGCACCGGTGCGGCCGCGAACAGGGCCAGCAGCAGGCCGACGCGCCAGGGTGTGGCGCCGCGCGCCAGGGCGTCCAGCGGCGCGGCCATGCGCAGGCCGGCCATCGCCGCATGCAGACCAATCTGGCTCGCCACCAGGGCCGCCAGCAGGCGGCCGAAGCCGGGCGCCGACGCCGACGTCATCGGACGCCGGACGGATCGACCACGGCGGCGGGTGGCAGCAGCTCGGCGGCGCGGGCCTCGGGCAGAGCCTCGACGCCGCGCAACTGGCGCGCCATCACCCGCGTGCGCTGCTCGGCGGCGTCGATGGTGTGGCTGGCTTCGTCGAGCTTCTTCTTCGTCTTCGCGAGCACCTCGCCGAAGCGGCCGAATTCGGTCTTGACGGCGCCGAGCACCTCCCAGACCTCGGCCGAGCGCTGCTCCAGCGCCAGGGTGCGAAACCCCATCTGCAGACTGTTCAGGGTGGCCAGCAAGGTGGTCGGCCCGGCCAGCATGACCTTGTGTTCACGCTGCAATGCCTCCAGCAGCCCCGGGCGGCGCAGCGCCTCGGCGTACAGGCCCTCGGTGGGCAGGAACAGGATCGCGAAATCGGTGGTGTGCGGCGGGCCGACGTACTTCTCGCGGATCGATTTCGCCTCCTGGCGCAGCCGGCTCTCGATGGCCCTGGCGGCGCTCTCGACGCCCGCGGCATCGGCGCGCTCGTGTGCGTCGAGCAGGCGCTCGTAGTCCTCGCGCGGGAACTTGGCGTCGATCGGCAGCCACAGCGGCGCACCGTCGGCGCGCTGGCCGGGCAGCCGGATCGCGAACTCCACGACCTCGCGGCTACCCGGCAGCGTGGCCACGTTGCGCGCGTACTGTTCGGGCGTGAACACCTGCTCGAGCAGGCCGGCGAGTTGCACCTCGCCGAACACGCCGCGCGTCTTCACATTCGTCAGCACGCGGTTCAGCGCGCCGACGTCGCGCGCCAGGGTCTGCATCTCGCCCAGGCCACGGTGCACCTGCTCGAGCCGCTCGGCCACCTGCTTGAAGCTCTCGCCCAGGCGCGCTTCGAGCGTCGCGTGCAGTTTTTCGTCGACGGTCGCGCGCATCTGCTCGAGCTTGGCCTCGTTGCCCTGCTGCAGGCGTTCCAGACGCTGCTCCATGGCGTCACCCAAGCGGCGCAGCGCGGCGTCCTGGGCCTCGCGCGCGGCGTCGGACTGGCGCGCCAGAGCCGCCTGCAGGGCCTGGGCCTGCTGGGTCAGCGTGGTCTGCGTGCTGGCAAGCTGCACCCGAAAGGCGTCGATCTGCTCGTTTTGCGTGCGTGCCACATCGCCCGACTGCGCGAGCAGCATGCGCTGGAAGTTGCCGAGGTCGCCGCGCAGGGCCTGCGACTGGCGGCCGAGTTCGTCGCGCAGCGCCGCCTCGAGCCGGTCCAGCGCGCGGGTGTCGCGAGCGCGCAGCACGAGCGCCGCCAGCAGGAGCAGGTTCAGCGCCGCCAGCAACCCCAGCAACAGGAATGGCCAGGAAGCCGGCAGCGCATCACTCATGCGTCGATTGTCTCAGCCGACGCCGAAAGCTGCCGTGTGCGCCGGCGGCGTGAAAAAATTCTCGGCAGCATCGCATTTGATCAAATACACTGGCTCGGCCTCGAACACCCCGCGTGGGCGAGGCGGACAGAAGCGACCTTTGTGGAGCCCCTCTAGTGGGCTCCCTTTTTTTCGTCCGGCAGCGCAATGCCCAGGCCCATCAGCTGCAGCCGGGTCAGCGCCGCATACAGCGGCGCGGTAATCAGCCGCGAGATGCCGCTGGCGATGAGGGCGCAGGCCATCAGGCTGAGCACCATCGACTGACCGGCCACCATCTCCATCACGATGATGAAACTGGTCAGCGGGGCCTGCGTCACCGCGGCCAGGAAACCGGCCATGCCCAGGGCGATCAGGGCCGGCCGCTCGACGAATCCGGTGATCGCCGCGATGTCGCTGCCGACACCGGCGCCCACCGCCAGCGAGGGCGCGAAGATGCCGGCCGGCACCCCGCTCCAGGAGGTGAGCCAGGTGGCGATGAACTTCAGCGGCGTGTAGAAGGCCTCGCCGGTGCGGTCGCCCTCGAGCAGGCCCCGCGTCTGCTCGTAGCCGCTGCCGAAGGTGGCGCCGTTCGTGACCACGCCGATCACCGCCACGAGCAGTGCGCAGCCGGCGGCAAAGCGCACCGGTGCACGTTTGCGCTGGCGGCTGAAGAGGTCGCTGCCGCCGGCCATCGACAGGATCAGCAGGCGCGAGAAGAGGCCGCCGAGCAGCCCGCAGCTGACGGCGATCAGCAGGCCCGGCCAGAACAGCGACCAGCCGAGCTGGGTCACCAGGATGCGCCCGAAATAGCTGTTGTTGCCGTAGATCGAGACCGCCATCAGGCCGGCCAGCACGATCGCCGAGATGAGCAGCGCACTGCTGCGCTGCTCGCGCCGCCGCCACAGCTCCTCGATCGCGAACATCACCCCGCCGAGCGGCGTGTTGAAGGCCGCCGCGATGCCGGCGGCGCCGCCGGCCATCAGCAGGCCATGTTCGCTGATCGTGTGGCGCTCGGGCAGCCAGCGCCGCGCGCTGTGCAGCACGCCTGCGGCGATCTGCACCGATGGGCCCTCACGGCCCAGGGACAGCCCGGCGAAGAGGCCGGCGGTGGTCAGCACGACCTTGCCAATGGCCAGCTTCATCGACACGAAATGCGAGCGTTTGTCGCGTGGTGTCGTCTCCTCGAGCGCCGCCATCACCTGCGGGATGCCCGAGCCGCCCGCGCCCGGCAGCCAGCGGCGCGTGAACCAGACGATGCCCGCCGTGACCAGGGGCATCCACAGCAGGGGCGCCCACCAGGCGAAGCGTTCGATGTGCTGGAACTGGTGGAAGGCAAAGTCCGCCAGCCAGGTGAACCCGGCCACCACCAGGCCGGCGGCGGCGGCAAAGGCGAGCACCACGCCGCGCGTGACCCAGGGCCGCCACTCGGTGACCTCCTCGCGCAACCGGGCCCGCCAGTCGGGGTGATGCAGGGTCATCGTCCGGGCACCGGCACACAGGGCACCACTATCATGGCGCCATGTCGTCCAAGGTGCAGCCCCCCGAGACAGCCGCCCACGCCGAGGCCGCGGCCGAGGTGCTGATTCGCTTCCGCCAGGTGTTCACGGCCACCCGCGCCCACTACCAGCAGGTGGAAAAGCAGGTGGGCATCGGCGGTGCGCAAGTCTGGGCGCTGGGCATCATCGGTGCCCAGCCGGGCCTGGGCGTCGGTGGCCTGGCGCGCGCGATGCACATCCACCAGTCCACCGCCAGCAACCTCGTGCGCGCCCTGGTGGCGCGCGGGCTGGTGATCACGGCGCGCGAGGCCAGCGACCGCCGGGCCGTGCAGCTGCGCCTGCTGCCGGCCGGGCAGGATCTGCTGGACAAGGCGCCGGGCCCGTACACCGGGCTGCTGGTGCAGGCGCTCGAGCGACTGGACGCGGCCACCCTGGCGCACCTCGAGCACAACCTGACCCTGCTCGTGCAGGCGATGGACATCGGCGACGACGCGCCGGCCCTGCCGATCACACGCTTCTGATTCAGGCACCGCGCAGCGGCAGCACGCCGGGGTTCACCGGCGTCGGCGGCGTGCCACCGGTGAGCGCGGCGATCAGGTTGTCGGCAGCAAGGTCGGCCATGGCGCGCCGCGTGCGGTGGGTGGCGCTGGCGATGTGCGGCGTGAGCACGACATTGGGCACCGTCAGCAGCGCGGGGTGCAGGGCCGGTTCGCCCTCGAAGACGTCCAGCCCCGCGGCAGCGATGCGCCGCGTGCGCAGGGCTTCGGCCAGGGCCGCGTCGTCGACGATGCCGCCGCGCGCGATGTTGGTCAGCGTGGCGCCGGATTTCATCTGCGCCAGCTCGGCCGCGCCGATCGTGTGGTGGCTGTCGGCCGAGTAGGGCAGGACCAGCAGCAGATGATCGGCTTCGCGCAGCAGCGTGGCCTTGTCAACGTAGCTGGCGCCCAGCGGCGCCTCCTGCGCCACCGGCAGCCGGCTGCGGTTGTGGTAGATCACGCGCATGCCGAAGCCGAGCGCGCCGCGGCGCGCGATCGCCTGGCCGATGCGGCCCATGCCCAGGATGCCCAGGGTGGCGCCATGCACCTCGGCACCGGCGAACATGTCGTAGGACCATTTCGTCCATTGCCCGGCGCGCAGGAAATGTTCACTCTCGCTGATGCGCCGCGCGGTGGCCATCATCAGCGCGAAACCGAAGTCGGCCGTGGACTCGGTGAGCACGTCGGGCGTATTGGTGGCGAGCACGCCGCGCGCGTCGAAGGCGGCGATGTCGAGGTTGTTGTAGCCCACCGCCATATTGGCCACCACGCGCAGCGCCGGGTGCGCGTCGAGCACCGCGGCGTCGATGCGCTCGCTGCCGGTGGTCAGCGCCCCGACCTTGCCCTGCAGCCGCGCCGCCAGCTCGGCCGGCGTGTGCACATGGTCGTCGGGGTTCGCCTCGACCTCGAAGTGCCTGCGCAGGCGCTCCAGGGTCTCGGGGTAGATCGCGCGGGCAATCAGAACGGCGGGTTTCATGTCGATGGCGGCAGGCAGCGAGCGAAGCAGAGCGTGGGGTTCATCCCAGGAATCTCGCAAAGTGGGCCACCGGCTCGCGTTCGGTGACCAGGGTGTTTTCGACCGCGTCGGGGTCGGCATGGCCGAGCGACATGCCGCAGACCACCATCTCCCCGGCCGGCAGCTGCAACTGCTCGGCGATGATGCGGTGCCACTGCGTGAACGCGGCCTGCGGACAGCTGTGCAGGCCGCGCGCGCGGGCGGCGACCATGAAACTCTGCAGGAACATGCCGTAGTCCAGCCAGCTGCCGCGCTGCATCACGCGGTCGATGCTGAAGATCAGGCCCACCGGGGCGTCGAAAAAACGATAGTTGCGGCCATGCTGGGCATGCATGCGGGCCTTGTCGCCCTTGGCGATGCCCAGCAGACCGTACAGGTCCCAGCCGACCTTGCGCCGCCGGTCGATGTAGGGTGGCACCCAGTCGGTCGGGTAGTAGTCGTATTCCTCGCGGTGCGCGGCGCGCTCGGCCGGGTCGTCGTAGGCGCGCTGGATCGCCGCCGACAGCCGGGCCTTGGCCTCGCCGGTCAGCACCGTCACCTTCCAGGGCTGGGTATTCGTGCCCGACGGCGCACGCGAGGCGACGGCCAGGAGCTGCTCGATGGTTTCGCGCGGCACCGGGGTCGGCAGGAAAGCGCGCACCGACCGGCGCGAGCGGATCGCCGCATCGACAGCCTCGACGGCGGCGGTGGGCGTTTCCAACGTGGAAGTCATGGGGCCAATTGTTCCATCGAACGCAAAAACCGATGCGCCGCTGGCGCGGGCGCCCGCCGCTCCTGCCAGCTCCCCAGCGCCAGCGCCAGCGTGCGGCGCTGGATGGCCACCGTGGTCGCGAGGTCGCGGCCGTAGCCGCCGGCCATGCTCACCGCCACCGGAATGCCGCGCGCGGCCAGTGCGTCGAAAACGCGCCGGTCGCGCTCGGCCAGGCCTTCGGTGCTGAGCTTCAGGCGGCCCAGGCGGTCGTCTTCATGCGGGTCGGCGCCGGCGAGGTAAAAGGCCAGGCCGGGCGGCGTCTGGGCCAGACGCGCCCAGGCCGTGTCCAGTGCTGCGTCAAGTGCGCCCAGGTATTCGGCGTCGGCGCAGCCGTCCGGCAGTTCGACATCCAGATCGCCGGCCTCCTTGCGCGCCGGGAAGTTGCGCGCGCCATGCAGCGACAGCGTGAACACCGTCGGGTCGTCGCGGAAGATGGCCGCGGTGCCGTTGCCCTGGTGCACGTCGAGATCGATCACGAGCACGCGCAGCAGCCGCTGCGGCTGCCGGCGCTGGCGGTGCCACTCGGCCTGCATCAGCCGCGCCGCCACCGCCACGTCGTTGAAGACGCAGTAACCCGAACCCCGGTCGGCATGCGCGTGGTGCGTGCCGCCGGCCAGATTGGCCGCCACGCCCTCGCCGTCCAGGGCCGCGCGCGCCGCGGCGATCGTGGCCCCGACCGAACGCCGCGCACGCTCGGCCATGCGCGGCGACCAGGGGAAGCCGATCTCGCGCACCTGGGCCGGCGACAGCAGGCCCTCGGCCACGGCGTGGATCCAGTGCGGCGTGTGCGCCAGCGCCAGTTCGCCGTCGCTGGCCGCCGGCGCCTCGGTCACGCGGATCGCGGGCAGCTCGCGCTGCACCGCCTCGCGCAGCAGGCGGTATTTGGCCATCGGGAAGCTGTGTCCCGGTGGCAGGGGCAGCACGAAGGCATCGGCGTGGAAGGCGAGCACGGCCCTACGATGCCACGAAGCGCTGCAGGGCCTGAGGGTCGGGCTGCTGCAGCAGCTTGGTGAAGGCCTTGGCGCTGCCCGGCGGGCCGACCCACAGGCCGCCGGCGAGCTCGCCCTGGCGCAGGATCAGTTGCCACCAGGACTCGGCGTCCGGCCGGGCCTGGTGCAGGCGGTCACCGGGCGCCGCGGCCAGCGCGCCCCAGCTGCGCAGGTCGATGCCCTCGCACTTGAGCTGCAGCACACTGCGCGGCGGGCGATAGCCGGCGTCCTCGCCCCAGATCGCCGCCACCGCAGCGCTCGCCTGCGCCGCGCCGATCGGCCACAGGCCACCGCCCCCGCCCGGGGCTTCGGCCACGTCGCCGATGGCCTGGATCAAAGGGTCGCTGCTGCGCATCGCCGCGTCGACGACGATGCCGCGCCTGACCGTCAGACCGGCAGCGCGCGCCAGGTGCAGATTCGGCTGGATGCCCAGGCAGGCGACAAAAAGGTCGGCGCGCACGCGCGGCCCGTGGGCCAGCCAGGCCGCACCCAGCAGCGGCGCACCGTCGTACTTCAGCACCGACATCCCGGTGCCGACCTGGATGCCGATGCCCTCCAAGTAATGCGCCAGGCGCGCCGCGCCGGCGGCGTCGAGCTGCGCGTTCATCAGCCGGTCGGCACGCTGCAGCAGGGTCACCTTGAGCCCGGCATGGCGCAGCGCATCAGCCGCCTCGACGCCGAGCACGCCCCCGCCGACGACCAGGGCGCGTCGGCAGCGCTGGCGGCGCACGTAGTTGCGGATCTGCAGTGCATCGTCGGCGCTGCGCAGCACGAAGGCGTTCGGGTGCGCCAGGAATTCATCGTCGGGCGGCGCCGAGCGCGCCCCGGTGGCCAGGATCAGCCGGTCGTAGCGCAGCCACTCGCCGCTGTCCAGGCCGACGCGGCAGTTCGCGCGGTCGAGCTGCAACGCCACCGCGCCGCGGTGCACGCGGATATCGCGCGCCGCGGCCCAGTCCTCGGGCGACAGCGACAGCGCCGCCAGCGCGCCGGCCTCGTCGTCGTCGTAGACCAGGCGGCCGATGCCCATCCGGTTGTAGAAGGGCCGCGCCTCGTTGCCGACGATCTCGATGCGCAGGCTCGGGCTGTCGCGACGCAGGGCCTCGGCCGCGCTCATGCCGGCGACACCGTCGCCGACGATCACGACACGGCCGACGCCGGCAGCCCGGGCCTTGTCGACCTTCGGCCGGTGCAGCACGCTGACCGGCGCCTGCGCAGCGCGCGGGTCGCGGTCGATGAGCACCGGGCCGCGCACCGTGCACATGCAGGCCAGGCGCGCACGGCCCTCCAGGCCCAGGCGCTGCAGGGTGGCGAGTTCGTCCTCGCCCGGCGGCGACAGGTGTTCGCCGCCCTCGCACACGGCCACCGGGTCGGCACCGCAGACACCGGCGCGGCAGCCGAAGCCGATCTTCAGCCCGGCCTGCTCGATCGCCTCCAGCAGGCTCTGCTCGGCGGCGACCTGAAAGGCGATGCCGGTGGCGCGGTCGGTGACTTCCGGCGCCCCGCCCTGCCCGGCCAGGCGGTCCTTCAGCGCGCGGCCGCCGATCTGCGTGCGGCTTTCGTCGGGCGGCGGCGTCGCCGCACGCGCCTGGCGCTGCGCCTGGGCCTGGCGGTAGTGCCTCTCGGCGCGCAGTCCACCGAGAGCCAGCACGCCGGCGAGCACGGCGCCGGTGCCGCGGGCGGCGTCGCGCAGCCCCTGCGGCGCCACGCTGCCGGCCAGCCCGGCCAGGGTATCGACCACGACCGGGCCGGCGAAGACATAGAACAGCAGCAGGGCCAGGGCGCCGAAGCCCAGCGACACGCGGTAGGCGCTGGTCGGCACGAAGGCCACCGCCAGGGCATAGGCGCCGGCCGAAGCGGCGGCGCCGGCGGCCAGGCTGCCGAGGTGGCTCCAGGCGCTGGCCTGGGCGCCGGCATCGAAGGCGAAGTAGCCCACGATCAGCCCGGGCATCAGGCCCATGAAGAGCCGGCGCTGGCCGGCCCAGCGCGGGTCGTCGTCGTAGACGTCGCTGAACACCGCAGCGCGCGGGTTGAAGTCGTAGCAGTTCTTCTGGCAGCCCAGGCAGGGTTCGCACCAGCCGTTGCGCACCAGGAGCAGCGGGGCCTGGCCGTAGTCGCGCTGGATCGGGCCCAGCGGGCAGAACGTGCCGCACCAGCCGCTGCGTCCCTTGAACCACCAGCCGCCGGCCAGGGCCAGCAGCAGCGCGCCGGCGAGCAGCGCGGCCAGCCAGCGAGCGTCGTGGTTGAGCAGTGGCGCACGCAGGGCCACCGCCCCGACGAAGAGCAGCAGTGCGATCGAAAAGGCCCAGGTCTTCAGCGCGGCCGGCAGCTCGCGGGCGCGCGACACGCCGGCCTGGCGCGGCAGCTGGTTCAAGGTGGCCATCGGGCAGACCTGGCGCCACAGGCCCGGCGCCAGCACCAGCAGCGCCGGCAGCACCGGCACCACCAGGCCCCAGAACAGGCGCAGACCGGGTTCCGGCTGCCAGAGCAGCCAGCCGATCTGGCCCAGGGTGAGGGCCAGCACGGCGACACGCAGGGCCCACCAAAGGGTTCGCGGCGCACGCGCCGGCCGCTGCGTGTAGTTGGCAAAGAAGTTCAGCGGCGCGGCCGGCGCCGCCGCCTTTGACGGAGTGGCCGGGGCTGCGGCGCCGGCCATGTTCAGTCGCCCGGCTGCAGGCGGCGCAGGCGGGCGGCCGCATGGGCGGCCAGGTCACGCAGCAGCGCCATCGCGATCCGCGGCTGCCAGGCACCGAGCTGCTGCAGCGCGTCGCGCGTCAGCATCAGCAGTTCGGCCTCGCCGTCGGCCACGGCGCGGGCCGCCGACGGCGCGCCGTCAAGAAAGCTCAGCAGGCCGATCAGCTCGCCCTCGCCGCGTGAATCCGGCGGCTGGCCGGGCAACTCGACCCGCACCCGGCCGGCCACCACGAAATGCAGCGCCCGCTGGTCCTGGCCGGCACGGATGACTTCGGCGCCGTCGGGATAGCGCCGCCTTGCGGTGAAGGCGATCAGGTGCTCCCAGTCCTCGTCGCCGAGCTCGCCCAGCAGGCGCGGCATCGGGGCCTCGGCCGGCGCTGCCGGCGCTGGCGCGGCCCCGTAGCTGAAGAAGTCGTCGGCCATGCTGGCTTCAGCCGGCGTCGTCGTAGGCCGCCGCCAGGTGCAGGCGCAGCGCCGCGCGCAGGCCGCTCGCCCAGTCGGCGCCCGGCTCCGCCACACCCAGACGCTGCCACAGCCCGGCGTAAAGTGCTTCGCGGGCGGCGGCGTCGCCGCCCGCTGCGGCACGCGCCAGGGTGGCTGGTGCGAGATCGCGGGCCAGGCGCTCGCCGGCGGCCTCGAAGGCGGCGAGCAGGCGGCCGGGGTGGGCCGACAGATCGGCCGCCGCGTCCTGCATCAGGCCGTCCGGCCCGCTGCTCAGGAGCAGGCGCAGCGCCTGTTCGGTGTCCGAGGCCAGTTGCAGCGGCGATGCCGATGTCAGCGCGGCCACCTGCCGGCTGCCGATCGCCTGTCGCTGTCGGGCCTGCTGCAGCAGTTGTGTGCGCGAAGCCTCGACCGCAGCGCGCATCACGCCAGCCAGGCGGGTCAGCAGCAGGTCCTCGGGCAGGTCGTCCAGGGCGTCGGCCGGCAGGCCCAGGGCCAGGGCCAGGCGCGGATTCAGGCTGGCAGCGGGTGCCGCCGCCGGGGGTGGAAGCGCGGCGCCGTCGGCCGGCCGGGGCGCGGCCGGCGCCGAGGCCACCGAGGGCGCCGGCCGGATGCGCGTCAGGCCCAGGTCGTCGGCCTCGGGCAGGGGCATGCCGGCCGCGGCCGGGTCGCGGCCGCGGCCGGCCGGCATCACGATCGGCGTCGTGTCCTCGACCGATTTCGGCGCCACCGCTGGCGCTGCCGGCGGCACGGTCAGGCGCAGGACCAGGGTGTAGGGCCCGATCTCGATGCGGTCACCGTCACGCAGCGGGTGTTCGCCGTCCAGACGCAGGGCGCTGCCGTTGACGAAGGTGCCATTCGTCGACAGATCGTGCAGCACGGCACCGGTGGCGATGCAGACGATCTCGCAGTGGCGCGCCGACAGCGCCAGCGTGCGGTCCGGCAACGCCCAGTCGCAAGCCGGGTCGCGCCCGATCACGAAGCGCGTGCTTCCCGGCGGCACCCGCACGGTGGTGGGTGCACCGGCAAACCTCTCGGCACCCACGACCACGGACAAGTCCAGCATCCCGTGCCTCCGTCGTTGCCGACCAGAATACACGAGCCGGTACGCCGGGGCCTCGGCGCCATCCCCGAGCCGACCGCGGCAATGGAGCGTCCTCCCTAGATTGTTGCGGCGCAACAAAAAGGACTTGCAAGCTGCGCCGGGATGTTTATACTTCGGTTCATGTTGCAGTGCAGCAAAGATTCCGAGTCCCCTGAAACCCCCTTTTTTTGTACGGAGCCCACCATGACCCCCTTTACCGCTGAACAAGTGATGGCCGCCCACAAGGCCAACGTCGACGTCCTCTTCGGCCTGACCAACAAGGCTTTCGAAGGCGTCGAGAAGCTGGTCGAACTGAACCTGCAGGTCGCACGTTCGACCCTGGCCGAAGCCGCCGACACGACGCAAGCCATGCTGTCGGTCAAGGACGCGCAGGAACTGCTCGCCCTGCAGGCCGCGATGCTGCAGCCCAGCGCCGAGAAGGCCGCCGCCTACAGCCGTCACCTGTATGACATCGCTGCCGGCACGAATGCCGAAGTGACCAAGGTCGCCGAGTCGCAGTTCTCCGACGCACAGCGCAAGATGATGGCCGTCGTTGACACCGCGGTGAAGAACGCCCCGGCCGGCACCGAGAACGCCGTGGCCCTGGTCAAGTCGGCCGTCGCCGCCGCCAACAACGCTTTCGAAAGCGTGCAGAAGGCGACCAAGCAAGCCGCCGAAGTCGCGGAAGCCAACTTCCAGGCCGTGGCCAACACCGCCGCCAAGGCCAGCCAGACCGCCACCAAGGCGCGTCGCGCGGCCTGAGCGGCCAAGCACCGGATCAAGCCGGAACTTTCCGGCGACACACCGGTCCGATGAAGGCCCGGGCGCAAGCCCAGGCCTCTCTGGAAGGTTGTCTCCTCGGAACCGCGAAAGCCCGCTTTCAGGTTCCTTCACGGCCCGCCGCTTGCGTCGGGCCGTTTTTCATGGCGGATCCACCCGAGCGCCTTCAATGCGTGAGCGCGGCCAGCCGCGCGCGCAGCGCCGGCAAGGCGGCGAGTGCGGCCTTGCGCCCCGCGTCGATGGCCCGCTCGCGCGCCGCGAAGTCGGTTCCGTCCACGCCGGCCAGGGCCGGCCGGATCACCAGGTCGGCGTCGCGCAATTCGTGGCGGCTGAGGCTGCGGCCCATGATCGCGAAGGTCTGCAGCAGCAGACGGAAGACGTCGCCGGTGGGCCGGCCTTCGGGCGCCTCGCCGATGTCCACCGCGATCACCAGTTCGGCGCCCATCTGCCGCGCATGGGCCACCGGGACCGGCGCCACCAGGCCACCGTCGACATATTCCCGGCCACTGATCGCCACCGGCGTGAAGACCGCCGGGACCGCGCTCGAGGCGCGCACCGCCAGGCCGGTGTCGCCGCGGCGAAACAGCACCGCGCTGCCGCTGTCCAGATCCGCCGCGACGATGCCCAGCGGGCGCGGCATCTGCTCGATCGTGCGGCCACCGGTGCGCTCGCGCACATAGCGCGCCAGCGCGTCGCCGCGCAGCACGCCGCGGCCCGGGAAGCCCCAGTCGGCGATCGTCGATTCCGCCATCGACGCCGCCATCCGGCCCAGCGCGGCACCGTCCAGGCCCGAGGCCCAGAGTGCCGCGACCAGGCTGCCGGCCGAGGTGCCGACCGCCAGGTCGGGGCGGATGCCGGCCTCGTCGAGCACCTGGATGACGCCGATGTGGGCAAAACCCCGCGCCGCGCCGCCACCGAGGGCCAGGCCGATGCGCGGCGGCCGCGGCGGAGGCGGCGGAGGCGGCGGAGGTGGCGGCGGCTCGATCGGCGGCGGGGCCGCGACGGGCGGCGGCGTCTGGCAGCCCGCCAGACCCAGCAGCGCGGCCAGCCCAAGCCCACCTATATTCCTACGAGATATATGCACTCTACTTTTCTGTAGTTTGAGAAATAACGACTGCTTTCTATGCTCGCCGGCATGTACCGACCGACCCCATTCGACCGTGCCTTCGTGCAGGCCCGTGCTGCCCAGTTCCGCGACCAGCTCGGGCGCTGGCAGCGCGGCGAGCTGAGCGAGGAGCATTTCCGCCCGCTGCGCCTGCAGAACGGCTGGTACGTGCAGCGCCACGCACCGATGCTGCGCGTGGCGGTGCCTTATGGCGAGCTGTCCAGCCGGCAGTTGCGCATGCTGGCACGCATCGCACGCGTGCACGACCTCAAGGACGCCGGCCGGCCCGCCGAGCGCGGCGGCTACGGCCATTTTTCCACCCGCCAGAACCTGCAGTTCAACTGGATCGCGCTGGACCAGGCCGCCGATGTGATGGACCTGCTGGCCGAGGTCGACATGCACGGCATCCAGACCAGCGGCAACTGCATCCGCAACGTGACCACCGACGCCTTCGCCGGCATCGCCCCCGACGAGCTCGTCGACCCGCGCCCCTACTGCGAGATCCTGCGCCAGTGGAGCACCCTGCACCCGGAGTTCGCCTTCCTGCCGCGCAAGTTCAAGATCGCCGTGAGTGGTGCGCACGAGGACCGTGCCGCCACCGCCTGGCACGACATCGGCCTGCAGCTGCGGCGCGATGCGCAAGGCGCGGTCGGCTTTCGCGTGCTGGCCGGCGGCGGGATGGGCCGCACGCCGGTGATCGCCACGCCGATGGCCGAATTCGTGCCCTGGGCACAGATCCTGGTCTTCATCGAGGCCATCGTGCGCGTCTACAACCTGTACGGGCGGCGCGACAACGCCTTCAAGGCGCGCCTGAAGATCCTGGTCAAGGCCGAAGGTGGGCGTTTCGTCGACGCGGTGCAGCGCGAATTTGCGCAACTGCTGGCCGACGGCGCCCCCGAGGTGCCGCAGACCGAATTTGAACGTGTGGCCGCCGACTTCGGGCTGCCCGAGGCCCTGCAGGATGGCCTGCGCAACAACGCCGCCGAGCAGGCGCCGCACGAAGACCTGCCGCCGGCCTATGGGCGCTGGCTGGAGCGCAATGTGCACGCGCACAGGGTGCCCGGCTACCGCGCGGTGACGCTGTCGCTCAAGCGTGCCGGGCAGGCGCCGGGCGACGTGACCGCATCGCAGATGGTCGGCGCCGCCGATCTGGCCGAGCGCTTCAGCCTGGGCGAACTGCGCGTGACACACGAGCAGAACCTGGTCCTGCCCTGGGTGCGCCACGACCAGTTGCCGGCGCTGTGGCAGGCAGCGCGTGCGGGCGGCTTCGCGACGCCCAACATCGGCCTGCTCACCGACATGATCGCCTGCCCCGGCGGCGACCTGTGCGCGCTGGCCAATGCCCGGTCGATCCCGGTGGCCGCGGCCATCCAGGAGCGCTTCGAGGACCTCGACGAGCAGCTCGACATCGGCGACATCGACCTGCACCTCAGCGGCTGCATCAACAGCTGCGGCCACCACCACAGCGGCCATATCGGCATCCTCGGCGTCGACAAGGACGGCAGCGAGTGGTACCAGGTGACCCTGGGCGGCGCCGACGGCAGCGCGCGCGCCGGCGCGGCGACGCCGGGCAAGGTGATCGGCCCGGCCTTCGCCGCCGACGAACTGCCCGACGTGCTGGAGGCCCTGGTGGATCACTACCGCGCCGAGCGCACCGCGGGCGAGCGTTTCGTCGACGTTGTGCGCCGCCTGGGCACCGCGCCCTTTCGCGCCGCGACCGACGTCGCACGGCGCAGCACCGCCACCGCCGAGGCGGCCTGATCCTTCGAGCCGGAGAACCCTGATGCACGTCCTGAACGCCGAAGACACCCTGCCCGCCGGCACGCTGCGGCTGGCCAACACCGATGACGTCACCCAACACGCCCAGGCCCTGCGCGAGGCCCCGGCGGTGGCGCTGGACTTCCCGAAATGGGTCGATGGCCGCGCCTATTCGCAGGCCGTGGTCCTGCGCGGCAGGCTGAAGTACAGCGGCGAGATCATCGCCACCGGCGAGGTGATGCTGGACATGCTGCCGCTGCTGCGGCGCTGCGGGTTCGATGCGGTGTGCCTGGCGCCGGGGCAAAGCCGGGCAGCGGCTGACCGCGCCCTGAGATTCTTCCCCGGCCACTACCAGGCCGACCCGCACCGGAGCCTGCGCGCATGACGCCCAGCATCGAACGCCTGGCGCGCAAGACCCGCGGCTTCGACGCACGCGTGGCGCATGCCGAAGCCCTGCTGCGCGAAGCGGCCGAGGACCACGCCGGCCGCATCGTGCAGGTCAACAGCCTGGGCATCGAGGGCATGGTGCTGACCGACATGATCGCGCGGCTGCGGCTGCCGATGGCCGTGGCCACGCTGGACACCGGCGCTCTGCATGCCCAGACGCTGGCGATGATCCCGCGCATCCAGCAGCGCTACGGCCTGCAGGTAGAGGTTTTCCGGCCGCAGCATGAGGCCGTGCTGCATTTTGTCGGCCGCCACGGCGAGCGCGCGATGTTCGACAGCGTGGACCTGCGCCGCGCCTGCTGCACGCTGCGCAAGGTCGAGCCGATGGCGCGCCTGCTGCAAGGGCGCAGCGCCTGGGTCGCCGGCCTGCGCCGCGAGCAGTCCCAGACCCGGCGCCACCTGCCCTTCTACGCGCTGGAGGACGACGGCCGCGAGAAGTTCACCCCGATCGCCGACTGGAGCGAAGCCGACATCTGGGAATACGTGAAGCGCCACCAGGTGCCCTACAACGAACTGCACGACCAGGGTTTCCCGAGCATCGGCTGCGCCCCCTGCACACGCGCCGTCTCGGCCGGCGAAGATGCACGCGCCGGACGCTGGTGGTGGGAACAAGGCACGGCCAAGGAATGCGGCCTGCACCTGCGGCCCGAAGTGGCCTCGGCCTGAGCGACGCCGAGCCCATGGGACAGGTGATCTTCATCGGGGCCGGCCCGGGTGCGGCCGACCTCATCACGCTGCGTGGTGCGCAGCGCCTGGCGACCGCCGAGGTGGTGCTCTTCGACGCCCTGACCGACCCGGCACTGCGCACATTCGCGCCGCAGGCGCGCTGGATCGACGTCGGCAAGCGCGGTTTTCGCGCGGCCACGGGCCAGGCCGTGATCGACGCCTTGCTGGTCAAGCTGGCCGGCCGGCATGCGGTGGTGGTGCGGCTCAAGGGCGGCGACCCCAGCCTCTTCGGTCGCCTCGAAGAAGAGCTCGAGGCGCTCGCCGCGCATGGCATCGCCTGCGAGGTGGTGCCCGGCGTCACCGCCGCGATCGCCGCCGCCGCGGCCACCCGGCGGCCCCTGACCCGGCGCGGCCGCGGGCGCAGCGTGAGCCTGGCCACCGCGATGACGCGCGAGGGCCTGCTGCAGGCCGGCCAACGTGCCGACACCGAGGTCTTCTACATGGCCGGGCGCCAGCTCGGCACGCTTGGCCGGCGGCTGCAGGCCGCCGGCTGGCCGGCCGACGCGCCGGTGTGCGTGGTCTCGCGCGCCGGCTGGCCCGACCAGCTGGCCAGCGACCATACGCCCGCGACCCTGGCCGCCGCGGCGCTGCTGCATGCCGGGCGGCCGACGGTGGTCAGCGTCGGCGCCGGCGCGCGCCCGGTGGCCGGGTGTTTGGGCGATGTGCCGACCGAGGCGCATTTCCGGCCCCTGCCTGAGCGCGGTCAAGACTCGGTGGAAACCCGGGCCGCTTAAAATCAGCGTTTGTGCCGCCGGGCGCCCTGCGTCCGGCGTTCCCATGTCCTTCCAGAGTTCACCGCATGACCCACGTCGTCCTCGAATCCTGCATCCGCTGCAAGTACACGGACTGCGTTGACGTGTGCCCCGTGGACTGCTTCCGCGAGGGACCGAACTTCCTCGTCATCGACCCGGACGAGTGCATCGACTGCGCGGTGTGCATCCCCGAGTGCCCGGTGAACGCAATCCTGCCGGAAGAGGACGTGCCCAACGACCAGCTCCACTTCCTCAAGCTCAACGCCGAGCTGTCGCGCAAGTGGCCCAGCATCACCAAGCGCAAGACCCCGCCGCCCGACGCCGACGAGTGGAAGGACAAGAACGACAAGCTGGGTCTGCTGATCCGCTGAACACGCGATGGAACCCCAAGCCACCCCCGCGGTCACCGCCACCGCCCAGGCCCACGACGGCCCGATCGAGACCGATGCCGTCATCGTCGGCGCCGGCCCGGTGGGCCTGTTCCAGGTCTTCGAGCTCGGCCTGCTGGAGATCAAGGCCCACATCATCGACAGCCTGGCCTACCCCGGCGGACAGTGCATCGAGCTGTACCCCGACAAGCCGATCTACGACATCCCGGCCGTCCCGGTGTGCACCGGCAAGGAGCTCACCGACAACCTGCTCAAGCAGATCGAGCCCTTCGGCGCCACCTTCCATCTGGGCCAGGAAGTCACCGTCGTGCAAAAGCGCGACGACGGGCGCTTCTTCGTCGAGACCAGCAAGGGCACCCGCTTCCTGGCCAAGACCATCTTCATCGCCGGCGGCGTGGGCTCGTTCCAGCCGCGCACACTGAAGGTCGACGGCATCGATCGCTTCGACGGCACGCAGCTGTTCTACAGCGTGCGCAATCCGGGCCAGTACGCGGGCAAGAACCTGGTCATCGTCGGCGGCGGCGACTCGGCGCTGGACTGGACGCTGAACTTCGTCCAGG
>CAZWUR010000063.1:0-26358 GCA_964637205.1 uncultured Rubrivivax sp. | reverse complement strand
GCTGCGAAGCTGCTCGAGGAATTCGACGCGGTCGCGCTGACCGGCGGCGCAGAGCTACCCCGCGACCTGCCGGTGCCCGGCCGCGAGCTGCGCGGCGTGCACTTCGCGATGGAGTTCCTGCCGCAGCAGAACAAGGTCGTCGCCGGCGACAAGGTCAAGGGCCAGATCATGGCCAGCGGCAAACACGTGATCGTGATCGGCGGCGGCGACACCGGCAGTGACTGCGTGGGCACGAGCAACCGGCACGGCGCGGCCAGCGTGACCCAGTTCGAGCTGATGCCGCAGCCGCCCGAGCAGGAAGACAAGTTGCTGACCTGGCCCTACTGGCCCAGCAAGCTGCGCACCAGCTCCAGCCACGAGGAAGGCTGCGAGCGGACGTTTGCGATTGCCACCAAGGCCTTCCTGGCGGGCGCCGGCAAGGACAAGGGCAAGGTCAGGGCCCTGCAGACGGTGCACGTCACCTTCGAGGGTGGCAGGATGGTCGAGGTTCCCGGCAGCGAGAAGGAATGGCCGGCCGATCTGGTGTTGCTGGCGATGGGTTTCGTGCACCCGGTGGCCAGCGTGCTGGAGGCCTTCGGTGTCGAGCGCGACAACCGCGGCAACGCCCGGGCCGGCACCGACGACGACGGCGGCTACGTCACCAATGTGGCCAAGGTGTTCGCCGCGGGCGACATGCGGCGCGGGCAGAGCCTGGTCGTGTGGGCGATCCGCGAAGGCCGGCAGGCGGCACGCGAAATCGACCGCTTCCTGATGGGGGCGACGGCGCTGCCGCGCTGATCCATTCAACCGCACCATGAACAACGGCCCGCATTGCGGGCCGTTGTTCATGGGTTGCGGTTTTCAGAGCGCCTTCAGCATCTCGGCGACCTTGCCCTGACGCGGGAACTTCTCGCCGAGCTTGGCCAGAATCTCGAGTTCGGTCTTCGCACCGGCCTTGTCGCCGGCGTCGACCAGCAGCTTGGCCAGGTTGAAACGCAGCTGCGGGTTCTTCTCTTCCAGACGCAGGGCCTGGCGCATGATGTCCACGGCCTTGTCCTTCTGGCCCTCGGACGCCAGTGCCTGGGCCAGCGTGTCCATGATCACCGGCCGGTCAGGCAGCAGCGCCACCGCTTTCTCGGCGATCGCCACCGCGCCCGGCTTCTTCGCATTGGCCATCAGCCAGGCGACGTTGTTGAGCGCCAGCGCGTTCTCCGGCTGCAGTTGCAGCACCTCGCGGTAGTGCCTTTCGGCCGCCGGCAGATCCTTGCGCGACAGCGCCAGATCGCCCAGATAGAAGCGGAATCCGGCGTCCGCCGGGTGCTGGCGCTGCCAGTCGGCAGCAAACTTCGTGGCCTCGGCCTCCTGCTTGTTGGCGTTGAGTGCCACGTGCAGGCGCGTGGCCAGCTCGGTCGAGTCGGGCGCCGCCTTCAAGCCGTCCTGGTAGACGGTGATCGCCTGCGGCCAGCGGCGCTGCGAGGCCTCGATGCCGCCTTCCAGCACATAGGCGACGTCCTGGCGCGGTCGCTGCTGGCGCACCTGCTGAGCCACGTTGAGGGCCTCAGTGGCCTTGCTGGTGGCCAGGTAGGCGTCGACCAGGGCGCGCTGAGCCTGCAGATTGTCGGGGTCCGCGCCGAGCGCGCGTTTGAGCGCCTGGATGGCGGCGTCGGTGTTCTTGGCCGCCCATTGCACGTCGGCGATGCGCAGGTGCGGTGCTGCCGACTTTGGCAGCATCTGCGCCAGCTTGCCGAACGACGCGAGTGCCTGGTTGGTGTCGCCCGACGCCGCCTGGGCACGCCCGAGTGCGTCCAGCAGGGCCGGGTTGTCGGGCAGCGCGGCGACGGCCTGCCGGGCCGACCCGAGTGCGGCTTTCGGATCCTGGGTGTTGAGTTGGTAGTTGACCAGGGCCAGCCGCGGGCTGGCGTCGGTCGGCGATTGTTCGATGGCGCGGTTGAACATCCCGAGGATCTCCTCGCGGGGCGCGCCGGTGCGTGCCTTCAGCGCGGCGCTCGCGATCAGGGCCTGCGAACTGGCCGGTGAGGTCTTCAGGAAGGCGTCGAGGATGGCCTTGGCGTCGTCGATTCGCTTGTCCAGCAAGGCCAGCTGTGCCAGCGCAGACGCGGCCGGGAAAAACGTCGGCTGGATCTCCAGGGCGCGCCGGAAGGCCTTCTCGGCACCGGCCTTGTCGCCCTGCTGCAGCAGCAGGCGTGCGCGCAGGTTCGATGCGACAGGTCTGTCGGGCTGCTTCTTCTCGAGGGCGTCGATGGCGGCCATGGCGCCCTTGATGTCCTTCTTGCGCACCAGGGTCGCGATCAAGGGCAGGTCGGCCACCGTGCTGTCCGCGTCGGCAGCCAGGCTGCGCAGTTCACCGAGGCCGGCTGCTTCTTCGCCGCGCATCACGCGGCTGATCGCCAGCGCGGTGCGGTTGCGCACATCGTCGGGGTTGATCTTGGTGGCCTGGGCAAAGGCCTGCTCGGCCTCTGCCAGTTCACCGGCCTGCAGATGGGCCTGCGCCTTGAGCGTGTAGATCGCTGCCGGCGGATTCGGCCGCTCCAGCAGGGGCTGCAGCGCCGAAAGTGCCTTGGCCGGCTCGGATCGCTGCAGGTAGGTGCTGGCGAGCAGACGCCGCGATGCGTCGAGCGACGGATTCAACTGCAGGGCCTTGGCCAGATGCGACTCGGCCTGGGCCCAGTTGCGGCGCTCGAACTCGATCGCCCCGGCCAGCTGCAGGACACGCGGGTTGTCGCCGGCCATGCGCAGCAGCTGGTCCGAGATCTCTTTCGCCTTGTCGAGATCCTTGCCCAACATGGCGACATTGGCGGCAAAGTAGGCGGTCTGCGGGTGTTTCGGCAGGATCTTCTGCAACTCTGCCAGCTGCTTGCGCGCCCCCTCGAGGTCGTTCTTCGACAGCAGTACGGTCATCGCGGCCGTGTGCGACGGCACATGGTTCGGTTGCGCCACGATGGCCTGGCGAAAGGCCACCAGCGCACCGTCGAGGTCGTGCTTGCCGTGCATCAGCAGATCGCCCTTGAGCTGCCAGCCTTCGGCGTCCTGCGGCGTGTGCTGGAGTTGCATGTCCAGCGCCGCCAGCGCGCCGTCGATGTCACCCGTGTCGGCCTGCAGACGTGCCTCGAAGATCTTCGCCGGACCGTACTCCGGGACGGCTGCGAGTGCGGCTTCGGCCGCGCGCCGCGCCGGCTCGCGCCTTCCGAGGCCCCCGTTGGCGCGTGCCAGGGTCATCTTCAGATCGGCCTCGGCCAGTGGCGGCTTGAGCACGGTGGTCCCGAACTGCTCGAGCAGGCGCTGGTAGTCGCCCTGAAGGAACAGCGCGCGCGCGAGCTCGGGGATCACCTCGTCCTCGTCGTGGCGCAGTTCCAGCGCCTTGCGCAGTTCCACGGCGGCGCCGGCGACGTCACCGCTGGCGAGCAGCGACTTGCCGAGCAGGAAGCGTGCCTCGCCCAGTTGCGGTGATTCCTGCAGGGCGCTCTTCAGCTCGATGATTGCTGCCGTGTGGTCGCCCTTGTCGGCGAAGGCCTTGGCCGAGTCGACGAGTTCTCCGGGATCCTTGCCCCCGCAGGCGGCCAGTACCAGGGCCGCGACCAGGGTCGGAGCCAGGAGTCGGGGCAGTCGATTCTTCACTTCGTCATCCTCGTCGTGTTCGCCGGCGCGTTCACTTGATCGCCAGCCGGTGCATCAGGTCGTACAGCGTGGGTCGGCTGACGCCGAGCATCTCCGCGGCGCGCAGCACATTGCCGTTGGAGCGCGACAGTGCGGTGACGATGGCCTCGCGTTCGGCCTGCTCGCGCAGGCGCCGCAGGTCCAGATCGGCATGTTCGGCCGGCGACTCAGGCGTCGCCGCCGGCGCCGGCTTCAGGCCGAGGTCCTGGGCCGACACGCGTGCGCCATCGGCCATGATGGCGGCGCGCTTGACCACATTGATCAGTTCACGCACGTTGCCGGGCCAGGCGTGGGCCTCGATGGCGAGCAGGGCGTCCTCGCTGAAGCTCAGGCTGCCGCGGCGCTGCTCCTGTGCGAAGCGGCGCAGGAAGGCGTGGGCCAGCAACACGGCGTCGCCGGTGCGCTGGCGCAGCGGCGGGATATCGACCACGATCTCGGCGAGCCGGTAGTACAGATCCTCGCGGAATCGTCCGTCGGTGATCTGCGCCTTCAGGTTCTGGTGCGTGGCACAGACCACGCGCACGTCGACCGGGATCTCCTGGCGCCCGCCGACACGTTCGATGGTGCGCTCCTGCAGGAAACGCAGCAGCTTGGCCTGCAGCGACATCGGCAGGTCGCCGATCTCGTCGAGCATCAGGGTGCCGCCGTGGGCGGTCTCGATCTTGCCCAGGGTGGTCTTGGTGGCACCGGTGAAGGCGCCCTTTTCGTGGCCGAAGAGTTCGGTCTCCAGCAGGTTCTCGGGAATCGCCGCGCAGTTGATGGCGACGAACTTGCCGCTGCGCTTGGAGGCGTCGTGCAGGCCCTGCGCCAGCACCTCCTTGCCGGTGCCGCTTTCGCCGAGCAGCATCACCGTGGCGTCGCTGCCGGAGACACGCTCGATCAGGCGGCAGAGTTTCTGCATCTCGGCGTCGCGCGTCATCAGGCCGCCGAGTGCGTCCGGGTGCGCCAGCGCCTGCAGCCGGCGGTTCTCGGTCTGCAGCTCCCACAGCCGGTAGGCACGGTCGATCGTCAGGCCCAGCAGCTCGGGCTCGAAAGGCTTGGCAAAGAAGTCGTAGGCGCCCAGGGCCACCGCACGCAGTGCGTTCGCCTGATCGTTCTGCCCGGTCAGCACGATGACCTTGGCATGCGGGTCGGCTTCGAGCAATTGTTCGAGCAGGCGGAAGCCTTCGGAGGTTGCATCCGGGTCCGGGGGCAGGCCCAGGTCCATCGTGACCACGGCCGGCTGGTGGCGGCGCTGCGCCGCCAGCGCGCTGGCGCGGTCATGCGCCGTGACGCACTCAAAACGGTCCAGCGACCACTTGATCTGCTTCTGCAGGGCCAGATCGTCCTCGACGATCATCAGCGGCGGAATCTTGTCGGCACTCATGCGGAGGGGGTCATCTGCAGGTCCGAGTTGGCCCGGGTTTCGAGGAGCGGAAGGATCAGGGTGAAGATCGTGCCGCGTCCCGGCTCGCTGTCGACCACGATCCGGCCGCCGAGCTCACGCAGGTACTGGAAACTCTCGTAGGAACCGATGCCCATGCCCGCGGTCTTGGTGCTCGCGAAGGGCTTGAACAGGCGGTTGTCGATGAAGTCGCGGCTCATGCCCTGGCCGGTGTCGCCGACCTGCACCTGCACCTGCCCGCTGACGCGCGTCACCGACAGCCAGACCCGACCGCTGTCCGGCGTCGCGTCGAAGGCGTTCTGCACCACATGGCCGAGCACACGCTCGATGCGCTCGGCATGCCCGCGGGTGCTGATGCGGTCGATCTGCCCGAGCTCGAGGCTGCGTCCGCGCTGGTGGGCCGCCTGGGCCAGGCGTTCGACGATCGGCGCCAGTTCCACGCCCGCGGCGCCGCCCGGCGAGGCCTGTCCCTCGCGCAACTGCAGCATCAGCTGACGCATCTTCTCGAGCGAACTTTCCACCGTTGCGAGCATGTCCTGTTGGAATTCCGGATTGTCGTGCAGCCGTTTGGCGTTCTTCATCATCAGCGACAACTGCGTCACGATGTTCTTCAGATCGTGCACGACGAAGGCCGACATGCGGTTGAAAGCCTCGAACTTGCGCGATTCCAGCAGCGCCTCGGCCGCATGCAACTGGGCCAGGAAGGCAGCCGCCTGGCGGCTGGCGGTCTTGAGCAGGTCGCGGACCTCCCAGTCGAGCACCGCGCCGGCATGCGGCGCTGCGATCAGCGCGAAGCCGGTGAGCTGCTCGCCCACCAGCAGCGGCACCGCCGCCCAGACCTCGTCGCCGGGCGGCAGCCAGGTGGGCAGCATCATGCCGGCATAACGTTCAGGGTGGTCGCGAGCCTCCGGGATGTCGACGATCCAGCCTTCCCGGGCCATGAACTGCACGAAGCCATGCTCGGCGCTTTCCCGCTCGGCGTCGACGAGACGATGTGTCCGGGCGGTCTCGACGAAGGCGTCGCCTTCGCTGCTGCGCATCCACAGGCTGCCGCCCGGGCTTTCGACCATGTCGGCCAGGCCGCGGATCACCAGCAGGCCCATCTCGTGCGGCGACACCGACGACGACAGGGTGTGCGTGAAGCGCAGCCATTCCTCGCGGTAGTCGAAGCGATAGGCGAAGAAGTTCTTGCTGACGAAGACCCGCAGCCGGGCGCGGGCCGTGGCCGACAGCGCCAGCACGGCCAGACACAGCAGCGCGCCGGCGAGCACGGCAAGCTGCAGAGCACGGCCCCAGCCGCCGCCGAAGAAGCGCACGTAGTAGCCGACGGCAGACACGAACAGCAGGTAGCCGCCGCCGAGCAGCAGGGTTGCCGAATAGAACGCCAGCCGGTGCGAGACCTGCAGCCGCGCCTGCCAGTCCGACAGCCGCCGCGCAGCGACGAACAGCAGCGGCACGGCCAGGGTGTGGATGCCCGCCCGGATGCTGAAGGCATCGGCGTCGAAGCTGCCGAACAGCACGGCCTGGGAATGGATGTAGACGTCGTAGGCGAACACCAGCCCCAGCCCCAGGCACAGGGGCTTGGCACCCCAGCGACCGTCTCTGCCGATGTTTCGGAACAACTGCTCGACCAGCACCAGCCCGAGCACCGGCAGGGCCAGCCAGGCGAACAGTCCGGCACGCAGCACGCGCTCGTCGTCGGTCAGGCGCGGCAGGAGCAGGGCCAGCGCTGCCACGCCACAGGCGGCCACCGTCAGACCCGGCAGCAGGCGCACCTCGCCACGTGGCGTTTCGCGCAGGCCCGGCTTCAGCAGGGCCAGCAGAAAGCCGAACCAGGCGCCGTAGCGCACGAGGTCGGCCGCTTCGGCGGCCACGGAAGGCATCGTCCGGGGTGCCCAGGCCTGCAATCCTCCGGTGACGCCCCAGACCGCGCTGGCCAGCACCGCGGCCAGGAACCAGCCGGCCGGCGCACCGGCCTGCGGCCGCAGATAGCCCGTATTGATGAGACGCAGACCGAAGGCACCGTAGGCCAGCGCCGCGGCGACGTAGCCCAGCAGGGCCAACTGGAGACCTGCACTGTCGGTCATGGCGTGCATCAGACCATAGCTGGCCGGCCGCAGGACATCCTCGACACGCCAGGCTGCGCCACCCGGACTCGCGAGCTCAGCGCGCGCCCTTGCCCGTGATCACCACCGCCACTGTTTCGAACAGGATCATCAGGTCCAGGAACAGCGAATGGTTCTTGACGTAGTACAGGTCGAACTGCAGCTTCTCGATCGAATCCTCGACCGTGGCGCCGTACTGGTAGCGCACCTGCGCCCAGCCCGTGACCCCCGGCTTGACCGAGTGACGCACGGCGAAGAACGGGATCTGCTGGGTCAGCTGGTCGACGAAATAGGCCCGCTCGGGGCGCGGCCCCACCATGCTCATGTCGCCCTTGAGCACGTTGAACAGCTGCGGCAGCTCGTCGATGCGCGTCTTGCGCATGATGTTGCCGACCCGCGTCACACGAGCGTCGTGCACCGTGGCCCAGCGCGGCCGACCGTCCTGCTCGGCGTCGGTGCGCATGCTGCGGAACTTCGTCACCATGAAGGGACGGCCGTCCTGCCCCAGGCGTTCCTGGCGGTAGAAGACCGGCCCGCGGCTGTCGAGCTTGATGACCAGGGCGGCGAGCACCATGATCGGTGCCGACGCCACGATCAGAACCAGGGCGCTGGCGACGTCGAAGATGCGCTTCACGGCACTGCGCCCGAAGCCCTGGTTGAAGCCTTCGCCGAAGATCATCCAGCCGGCGTTGGCAAAACCGAGCCGGATCTGCCCGAGGGTCTTCTCGAAGTGGGTGTTGACGTCGTAGACCTTGACGCCGACGAGTTTGCAGTCCAGCAGTTCGCGCAACGGCATGGCGCCGGCGCGGCGCTCGGTGAGGGCGACGACGATCTCGTCGGCGCCGAGTTCGCGTGCGGTTTCGCTCAGCGAGCGCGTGGCCGGCAGCACCTTGGCGTGGTCGACGGCGCAATCGCTCTCGTTGGGGCTGGGGTAGTAGCCCAGGACCAGCGCATTCGGGTCCGACTGGCGCAGGGTGTTCGTCACCAGTTGCGCAGCCGAGCCGCAGCCCAGCACCAGGATGCGCGTGCGGCTGTGGCTGCTGGACCAGGCGGTGGCGTACACGCGGCGCAGTGTCACGAGGCCGACCCCGACCATCGCCGCCACACGGACCGCCTCGCGTTGCTCGAAGTCCGCCGGCAGCAGGCCGAACAGCAGCCAGGTCAAGGGCAGGGCCAGCAGCAAGGCCAGCGTAGCCCGCGCGATGACCTGGGGCATCGTGAAGTTGGGGGCTTTCTGGTACAGGCCCGAGGCACTGTTGATCACGAACATGCCCGCGGCCAGTGACACCAGCTGCGGCCCGGCCATCGGCAGCACGGTCTCGAGGCTGCCGGTCTGGGTCAGAAACACCACCAGCATCGCCAGCACGATGAAGCCCAGATCCGAAAGGATGCGCAGCAGCGTGTGACGGTGAAGATAGTGATTGAAGATTCTGATCATGGTGTCGCTTCCCGGTGCGGTTGCCGGGACTCTCTCGCCCGCGATCTGGTACTGAATGTAAGAACGGTCGACAGTCTGAACCATCCCCGAGGCGGGGGGATGTACGAGGATGTGCAGCCTGGCGACGGTCCGAGTCTCCGCGTAGAGAACCTGCTGAGGCAGTGAAATACTGCCCGGTTCAACCCAGAGTCGATCCAGGGGCCGCGCAGAGCGGCAATCGTGCACGCACAGATCCCGACCGGGCGCTCGCCAGGGGTTCGGGATCGGCGAATCCTGGGGCGGCAGGGCGTGCTCCCTGACCGCCCGTTGCGCGCACATGGGGGCGGTGGGGGCGCCGCGCGCCGGGGCGTGGCGACTGCGGCTGCGCTGACGGCGACATTCTGGTGAGTCCGGAGAGCCCGGCTCAGGCTGGCCGAACCACGTCGCTGATCAGGAACTGCCCTGACCTTGGCATCGCAACAGGTTCAGAGCCGTTTCAGCATCTCGGTCACCTCACGCTGTCTGGGGAACTTGTTCCCGAGCTTGGCCAGGATTTCAAGTTCGGCCCTGGCCGCAGGCCCATCCCCGGCCGCGACGAGCAGGGTGGCCAGGTTGAAGCGCAATTGCGGATTCTTGTCCTCGAGGCGCACCGCCTGACGCATCATGTCGACGGCTTCCTTGTTTCTGCCTTCGGCCGCCAGGGCCAGGGCCAGGGTATCCATCAGAACCGGGCGATCCGGCATCAGGCTGTTGGCCTTCTCTGCCATCGCCACCGCACCGGGCCGCTTGCTGCGGGCCAGCAGCCAGGCGACGTTGTTGAGAGCCAGCGGGCTTTCGGGCTGGATCCGCAGCACCTCACGATAATGCCTTTCGGCCGTATCCAGGTCCTTCTTGGCGAGCGCCAGGTCACCCAGGAAGAAGCGGAAGCCGACGTTGCTCGGATGACGCTTGAGCCAGTCGGTCTCATGCTGGCGCGCTTCGGGTGCACGCTTGGCGGCGGTCAGGGCGACGTAGAGCCTGGCAGCCAGTTCGGACGAATCCGGGACGGCTTTCAGGCCGGCCTGGTAGACGAGCACGGCCTCGGGCCATTTTCGTCGCGACGCCTCGATGCCCCCCTCGATCATGTAGCCGGCTTCCTGTCCAGGGCGCTGCTGTCGGATTCGACGCGCGACGGCCAAGGCCTCCTGCGGCTTTTCGGTGGCCAGGTAGGCGTCGACCAGCGAGCGTTGCACCGCAAGGTTCTTGTCGTCGATGCCGAGCGCGCGCTTGAGCGCCTGGATCGCGGCGTCCGGATTCTTGTTGGACCAGTGCACGTCCGCGATCCGGATATACGGCCCGGGCGAATTCGGCACCATCTGACCGAGCTTGTTGAACGATGCAACGGCCTGATTGGTGTCGCCGGTAGCGGCCTGTGCGCGCCCGAGCGCATCCAGCAATGCAGGATTGTCCGGCAAGGCTGCGACGGCCTGTTGTGCAGCTTCGAGCGCCGCCTTGAAGTCCTGTTTGCCGAGCTGGAAGTTGACGAGTGCAAGCCGCGCCTCGGGGTCGACCGGCGTCTGCTCGATCGCCCGGTTGAACATCGAGACGATCTCTTCACGAGGTGCGCCGGCTCGGGCCTTCAGCGCCGCACTGGCGATGAGCGCCTGGGAATTCGCGGGGTCGGCCTTCAGCACGCCGTCGAAGTAGGACTTGGCCAGGTCCGGCTTCTTGTCCAGCATGGCCAACCGGGCCAGCGACTCGGCTGCGGGGAAGAACGACGGCTGGATCTCCAGCGCACGCGCGAAGGCGCGCTCGGCGCCTGGACGATCACCCTTGGCCAGCAGGACTCGACCGCGCAGGTTGGCCGCCAATGGCTTGTCCGGCTGTTTCTTCTCGAGTCCGTCGATCGCGCCCAGTGCACCGACAAAGTCCTTCTGGCGAACCAGCGCACCGATCAGCGGTACGTCGGCGACGATGCTGTCGTCGCTCGCGGACAGGCGCTTCAGCTCCGCGATACCCGCGCTGTTGTGGCCCGTCATCATCTTGCTCAGCGCCAGTGCAGTCCGGCTGCGCGCGTCGGTCGGATCGAGTCTGGATGCCTTTTCGAACGCAGCCTCGGCCTCGGCCAGATCACCGGTCTGCAGATGCGCCTGTGCCGCCATCGCGTAGGCGGCCGCCGGCGGGTCGGGTCGGTCGAGCAGGGGCTGGAGCGCCGCCAGCGCCTTGTTCGGGGCGACGCGCTGTAGGTGCGTCAGCACGAGCAGGCGGCGGGTTGCGTCGTGGTTCGGGCTGAGTTGCAAGGCCTGGGTCAGGTACTTTTCCGCCTGTGCCCAGGAGTGCCGTTCGAATTCCACTGCGCCCGCGAGCTGCACCACGCGGGGGTTGTTCTTCGAGGTGCGCAGCAGCTGCTGCACGAGCTCGCGTGCGCGGTCGCTGTCCTTCGAAAGCAATGCCAGATTGGCCTCGAAGTAGCGCGTCTGGGGATGGTTCGGCAAGACCTTCTTCAGGGCCTCCAACTGTTCCTTGGCAGCGGCGACGTCATGGTTGCCGAGCAGAATGGTCAGCGCCGCTCCATGCGCGGGGCCGTAGTCCGGCTTGAGGGCGATCGCCTGGCGGTAGGCGGCCAGCGCGGCCGCACTGTCCCGCTTGCCGAGCAGCAGCAGGTCGCCCTTGACATACCAGGCCTCGGCATCGTCGGGGGTCCGGCCCAACTGCCGCTCCAGCGCAGACAGCGCACCGTCGACATCGCCCGCGTCTGCCTGCAACTGAGCCATGAGCACATTGGCCGGCCCATAGTCCGCGACGGCGGCGAGTGCCGACTCGGCCGCGCGGCGCGCCGGGTCGCGGCGACCCAGCCCGCCATAGGCTCTGGCCAGCGTCACCATGAGGTCGGCCTGTGCCTGGGGGTCCCGCAGGCGCGTCTGACCGAATTGGTCGACCAGTCTTTGCATGTCGTTCTGCAGGAACATCGCCCGCGCCAGCTGGGGTACGACGGCGCTTTCGTCATGGTGCAGGTCGAGTGCCTTGCGCAGTTCGACCGCGGCGCCACCGTGATCACCGATGTCGAGCAAGGCCTTGCCGAGCAGATACCTGGCTTCAGCGAGATCAGGGGCCTCCTGCAGCGCCGATTTGAGCTCGATGATCGCTGCCTTGTTGTCGCCCCTCTCGGTGAATCCCTTGGCCGAGGCGAGCATCGTCGCCGGATCCTTGCCGCCACAGGCGCCGAGCACCAGGCTGACGGCCAGGGTCAGATGCAGGCGGTTGCCGAGCTTGTTCATTGCGCGCAGTCCTCATTCTTGAATCACTTGATCGCGATCGCCTGCACGGCATCGCCATTCAATCCCTGGCTGCCGCGAGGCTGCGCCCTGGCGCCATCGCCGCGTCAACCCACACATCCTGTCGAGCGTGCTTTGCATTGTCGCGAGCATCTCATGCCGGAAACCGGGACTGTGGCGCGGACACCGGGCGTTTGTCGTCCTGGCGCAGGCTGCGGCAAAGTATGTGATTCGCAACTGACGTCTCTCGCCGACCGGGCCTGCAGGGGGTCGTTCATGTCACCGATGCCGTGCGGCGACTTGAGGCGGGGCCCGTCACTCGCTGCTCGGGCTGCGCATCATCTTGGCCTGGACCTGCGCCGACAGCGTCGGCGCGTCGTCGGCGCCGCCGGACAGAAGGTCCAGCCGGCCCGACAGGACCACCGGGGCGTCTTCGCAGCGTCGAACACAACCGGTTTCGACCGGTATCGCACCCGGCTCGGCGCCACGCGATCGCAAGGTCACCAACGACTCGAGGCAATCATGCCAGATCTGATCGCCGCCCTTGGCGCGGCAAGCCTCGCCGCGGCAGACAAAGACGTAGTCGCGCGCCCGGGCGACCGCGGCGGGCGCAGGCGAGTTCTGAGCCGCCGGGCTGACGTTACCGAGCATCGGTGCAGGCGGCCAGATCGTCTCGCTGGATGCCGATACATGTACCGGGCGACTGGCTTTGCCGAGCAGGCTTGATCGGGCCGGCACTGCCGGGGCCCGGCGATCCGTGAGTACCAGCAGCGCCGGAAGCAGCAGCAGTTCCGCAGCCTGTCCGGCCAGCATCCCGATGGCCGTCATCATTCCGAAGTTGGACGTCGGATTGAAGTCGGACAAGGCCAGCAAGCCGAACTGCGCGGTCAGCAGCACCGAGGTCGAGATGACGGCGCGGCCGGTGGTGCGATAGGCGCGGGCGACGGCGAGCCCTTGTGAAACGCCGCGCAGGCGTCGTTCTCGGTACGCGTGGTAGAGGTGGATGGTGTCGTCGACGGTGATGCCGAGCACGACACTGGCGATCATCACCGTGGCCATGTCCAGCGGTACGCCGGTGGCGCCCATCAGCACGATGACGAAGTACAGAGGCGCCAGGGTGGGCACCAGGCAGATGGCCGCGGAACGGAACGAACGCCATAGCGCAGCCATGAGCACAAAGATCAGTGCAAATGCGCCGACGAAGCTGTTCACCTGTCCGGACACGAGCAGGTCGACCTGATCGGCGAACAGCCGGCCGTAGCCACCCACGTCCACCACAAGGCCCGGTAGCGGTTGCGTCTGCACATGATCGCGAATGCGCTGGATCACGTCGTCGATCTGTCTTGCGCCATGCACGTTCAGGTTCAGCATGACGCGCAGGTGCGAGTAGTCCCGGTTGACGAGTTCGAAGAGATCGCTGCCGTCGTAGACCAGAAGGTACTGGCGCAGCAGTCTGTCATTGGGGGGCAGGGCCCGGAACGCCGGCTGCTCGCCGTTCATGGCCCAGTGCATCTCCTCGACCAGGTCGACCATGGAAACGGCCCGATCGACCTCGGGTTGTGCTTCCATCCAGCGCTGCAGTGACGCGACTTCGGTCAGCACCTCGACGCGCTGCAGCGCGTCACGCTCGGTGGCACGGATCGAAACCTCGAGCGACGTCGTGCCCACCAGATGCGACTCGATCGTGCGAATGTCGCGATTCACGGGGTGGGAGTCGTCGAAGTAGGTGAGGACGTCGGTCTCCACCTGCAACTTCATCACCAGGGGCACGGTGACGACCAGCAGCGTGACCGTTCCTGCGACCATCCACACCGGGCGTCGCATGCCAAAGATGGCGATCTTCGACGCGTAATGCCCGAACCGGCCCATCGTCGATTGGTGCGTCGGCCAGCGACGGTTGTCCCAGCTCACCAGGAAGGGCGGGACCAGGAAATAGGTGACCAGGAAGACGGTGAGTGTCCCGAATGCACCGGCCACGCCGAAGACCTGTACCGGAGGCATGGGCACCAGGGCCAGGCTCAACAGGCCGCCACTCGTCGTCAGCACGTTGAAGGCGCTCGGGCTGAAGGTTTCCCGCCATCCGGATCGGACCGAATCGCCACGCGTGAGGCGCTGGGTCTGGGCGCGCTGCACGCCGGCATAGAGGTGCATCAGCGTGACCATCGTGTAAGCCGCCAGCAGGCTGGGCAGGATCGCGGTGACCATGGTGTGCGGTTTGCCGAAAGCGGCGATCCCGGCCAGCACCGGGAGGATCACGGTCGACATCGCGACCGTACCGATCACGACGGGACGCAGCCGCCCCACGACCCAGAACAGCAACACCAGGCCCAGGGCGACCGTGAGCGGAAGGAACAGATTGGTGTCCTCGAGCGACGACTGCAACTGTGCGACGTCGACCGTGATCTGCCCGGCGTCGCCCGCGTACTGGGGCCGCATGCCGAGCTCGTTGATCGCCGAGATGACCGCAATCTTCAGCGCCAGCCGATCAGCGCTCTGGGCCAGTTGTTTCGGGCGCACGGCCATCGCCAGCACGGTGCCATCCCTGGAGGCCAGCAGGCCCGGGGCGAACCGATCGCCGAGCACGCGCTCGCGCAACTCCGCCGGCGAGTCCTTGCGGATGCGCGACCGCGACAGCAGCGGCTCGACCGCGAAGCCGTCGCTGGACCCGGAGACATGCTCCAGTGTCGTGATTGTGGCGACGCGATCGACGAGTGGGTTCTCGCCGACCTTCATCGCCAGCTCGTCGAGGCGCTCGAGGAAGTCGCGGGTGTAGAGCTGGTCGCCCTGGAAGATGACGGTCAGGGCCTCATCGCTGGGGAACTCGCTGCGCAACGTGTCGCGCAGCTTTACCGCCGGCGAGCCGGGCGGATAGTAGATCTCGAGCGCGTTGTTCAGGCGCAGGTCACCGATCAGCCAGATCGAGACCGCGTGCACGGCGATGACGATGAGCAGAGCTATCGGCCACGGCAGAAAGCGTGGTCGTGTGCCGGCGCTCAGGCCCAGCCAATGCGAGATCACGCGCTGCGGTTCTCGGCTAGAACCGCGTCCTGAGGCCGAGGACGATCAGGTCATGGTTGTCGTGAAAACCACCCAGCGTGCGTGAGTCTCCGTCGAAGTGGTGCAGCGCCAGATAGAGCTCGTGCGGCTCGAATCCCAGGTAGGACAGGCGCGGCGAGACGTATACGTCGTGCACGTTCAGCCCCAGGTTGAAGCGCACAGCGGCTTTCCAGCGCCCGCGATCGAAGCTGGTTTCCACTTCGCCATTCACGGCCGCGTACTCGGTCAACTGCAGCGCCTTCTCGTCGACCCGAAGATGGCGCGCGACGAACTGCAGGTTGACCCGTGTCTCCCGGTCGCCAGGGTAGAACTCCACGCCGCCCGCCCACTCCACGGCACTTGCCCGCAGCAGCCGCCCGTCGGCCGCCGCATTGAGCGGTTGCCCACGGCTCAAGGCGAACTCGGTGCGCCAGGTGAAACCATCGCGCCCCCAGGCCGCGTCCAGCCCGACGAAGTCGATGTACGGGTGCACCATGTCCAGGGTCAAGGCCATCGGATCCGCGACGAAACCGGGCAGCGACTGGCGGGTTCGTGCCAGCGTCAGGCCCCAGCCGATGTCGCCCTCACGGGTCAGGCGAAGGCCGGCGCCACCCTGGCCCGAATCGTCGCGTCGGACCGTCGCCGCCTGGATCAGGGGGGCAGTCAGCGGATCCGGGGCGACTCCGATGATGCGCCCCGCGGACCGGTCGATCAGACTCCAGACCGCACCCAGCGCAGGCAACTCGGCACCCTCGAAGCCCAGCAGGGCAACGGCGTCGAGCTTGTAGTCATCCATGGTCTGTTCCCAGCGCAGCGCCGGAACGGGCAGTCGGCGCTGCGGCAGATCGTCGAGCAGGAAGCGGCGCGCGTCGGTGCGGCTGACCCGGTCGATCAGCGCCACCTCGTCGACGCGCCCCCAGACGACCGACTGCCAACCGGCGGTCAGCCGGGTGCCGCCGGTTCGATAGCGCAGGTAGGTCTCGCCCGCAAGCGCCTTTGAGCGCTCGAGGTCCAGCGTACCGCCGGATTGCCGATCGGCGCCGAGCATCGCGCCCAGGCGCAGCTCCCAGCCCCGTGCGGGCTGCCACGACAGGTACGGACTGGCGCGCAGGGACAGGCCCTGCTCGGCCACCTCGGCATCCGGCCAGGCCGAGACTTCGGCCATGACGTCGTCGACACCAAAGCGCAGAATCGGTCGAAATTCGCGCGCGCCCCGCGTGCGGCGGGGTGCCTCGGCGTCGTCGGACTGCGCGACCATGGGGGCACCGACCGGCAAGGGTTCGGCGGCCCGGCCCGGCAAGCATGTACTCGACACGACGACGGCAACGGCGAACAGACGTCCTCTCATGGGCGGTACTCCGATTCGATGGCTTCGTCAGCCAGCACCTGCGGCGTGAACAATCGCTTCGGCAGCCGGCGGTCGTACTCGACATGCGCCGCGACCATGCGCGTCATGTGGCCGTTGCGAAGATCCGTGACCCGGCTGTCGGTCACGGTCCAGAAGCCCTGGATGCGTTTGACGGCGAGTGTTTCCAGGCGCTTGGTCGGCGTCGTCGGATGGCGTTCGAAATAGTCGACACGGTAGGTGATCAGCGTCTTGGGATCGACCCAGGCGACCCGGCGTGAATAGATCGAATCGTCGGGGTCCAGCGGCGTGCTCTCAAGGCGCTCGCATGCAATGCCGTTGATTGTCTCGACACCCAGCAGGACATGTCTATCCCGCGACGGCTTGCGCTCCTGCAGGTCCTCGAAATACAGGTCGGAGCCCACGAAGCGCCCGCCCTTGCGGTCCCCGGACACCTTGCGCACCCGGTCGAGCTCGGGCAGAAACAAGGACTGCTCGCTGTCGCCGTCACCGTGGTTGAGGCTGAGCAGGCCGGTGCCTGCGATGTCCCGAGGCTCGAGGAACCGGATCAGGTAAGCGGTTTCGCCCTGGCCTCGGTCCTGCCGATAGGACACCAGTTCGCGGACTCGCGGCTCACGGCCCTTTTCTACGAGTTCCATGCGGATCAAGGCCGTCATGTCGCGCCCGGACGGCCGCTCGAAGAGCGATTGGGCGAAGGTCAATGCCGGGTCGGGCGCGGCCGACGCGGTGGCTGGGCCGAGTGTCGACGCGGCCGTGGCGAGCAGCATCTTTCGACGGAGTGCGTTGGGGGTGGGCATGCGGCACCTGTGAGCAGGTTCAAGCAAGGGATTCGCTTCGGGTTCCGTCCAGCCGCTGGGCGAGTGGAAGCGCCAGGCGGCGAAGGAAAAATCCGACGCCGGCCCACATGGTAGCGAACCATAGCGGCACGCCGGCGAACGGCGCCACGGGGTAGCGCCATTCGCCGCTCCACACCCCGGCGTACTCGATCAAGGCACCGAGCAGCAGCATGTAGCCGGCATAGCGCAGGTCGTGTCGATCGTGATGGCGCCACAACGCCAGACCGAGTATGACCAGCGTGACGACGAGCAGCGGCACAGGGTCATGGATCAGACCGAACGCCGCCGAAAAGGCAATGGCCAGTGCCCAGACCTCCCATCCGGGGCGCGCGGCAATCGGTCCGTCCACGACACGATGCACATGCAGCACGTAGAAGCCCCACATCGTGAGCTCATAGACCGGCATGCCCAGCAGGTCGGCACGCGCAAATGCGAAGATGCCGTTGTCCAGCGCTGCGGCATTCATGGCCGTGAACAGCAGGCACACCGTCACGCCAAGCGCCCATTCGGACCGTTTCAGGGGCCAGAAGGTGACCGCCCACAAGGTCAGGAAGGCCAGCCACTTGACGACATTCCCCGGTACCGCGACCAGGATGACCAGCGTGCCCAGCAACTGGGCAGCGAGCACCCAGCCCGGGCGCAATGCAAGGATGTTCGGCATGAGGCCGGATTGTGGTCTCATGTAGCCTCGTCCGGTACCCGAACGCGAGGGAGGTGAAGACGTGAAGCTGATCAATTTGCCGTTGATGCTGCTCAGCGAGCGGCTGCCAGGCACCGAACTTCCGCGTACGCCCGAGCCGACGGCGCTGATGGATGACGATTCGCAGGTCGAAGGGTTTCACGAAGCCGGGACTTCGGTCTTGACGCCGGTGTACGAGTTCAACGCCTGGCATACCAGTCAACTGGCGCCCGAGGGGGGAACCGTCCTGGACCTCGGTTCGGGCTCGGGCCGCTACCTGGCCTACCTGGCCCGACGGCGCCCCGATCTGCACATCATCGGGCTGGAACTCGCACCGGCAATGATCAAGGTCGGCCAGGCCTATCTGGCCAGTCAGGGGCTCGCGCAGCGCGTCGAGTTGCGCGCCGGCGACATGACGGCCTTCTGTGAATCGACGGCTGATCGGATCGACGTGGTCAGCAGCGTGTTCTCGCTGCATCACCTGCCAACGGCGGCGCTGCTGAGGCGTTGCATGGCCGAGGTCCGGCGTCTCGTCGGTCGCGACGGCGCCGCGTTCTGGGTCTTCGACCATGTCCGACCGCGCAAGGCCGGCACATTGCAGGCATTCCCCCGAATCTTCACGCCGTCGGCACCGGCTGCCTTCAACCTTGACTCGAGTCACTCCCTGGCGGCCGCGTTCAGCTTCCAGGAGATGGTCGACGCGATGACCGACGCCGACCTGACCGGCGCCGAGCACCTGTGCGCCCGCTGGATGCGTCTGTACCAGATCCACCGCCTTGTCGGGCGTGCAGCGCCGTCCGGCGCAGCGCGCTGGGATTCCGCCGACGAACTGAATGCCGGGTCGCGTTCTGAGGCCAATGGGTTGGCGTCGCTTTTCCCCGGCCTGGCCGCGGGTCCGTGGCGGGCCCGCTGACAGATCAAAGGTGTCCGGCAAAAACAAAGGGGGCCGAAGCCCCCTTTGACCCGCAGACGCGCTTGGCGCCTGCAATTCGAACCTGATCAGGCCTTGCGGCGGCGGCTCAGGCCCAGACCCAGCAACGCCAGACCGGCCAGGGCGATCGAGCCCGGCTCCGGCACCGCATACGAACGTGCCGGGTCGTTGCTGCGCAGGCCCTGGACACCCGGGCCGTCCCAGGCGTCAAGATTCTGGAAGAAGGTGCTGAAGCGCATATCGCGCCTCTCGCCCGCTTCACCACGGATGCCATCGCCGTCCGGGTCGACATAGAACCAGTCGCTGTTGAGCTGCGTAGCCCACACGCCATCGGCCGCGTCGATCACGCCGTCGCCGTTGACGTCGACGACACTGGCGAAACCGTCAGCCTGGCCGGTGCCGCTGAAGTTCAGCGGATCAACGGTCGAGGTGATGCTCGTGACAGCGTCGCCGTCCACCGCGCCAGACGAAAACTGCACACGCGCCAAGAGCGTACCCGCAGTGAACTTGCCGGCCGAACCCCAGTCGGTGCGGTTGGTCGGCGCGAAGCCACCGTTCAGGTCCGCGGCCGTGATCAGACCGTTCCCATCCGTCCAGTAGAAGTCCATCCAGCCGCCCGTCAGGGTCGTGGCGCTGGTGAACGACAGGCCGTAGAAGATGCCGTGGATCTGGCCGCCGCTGAAGCCGTCGGCGAAGTAGGCCGTGCCGCCGGAGATGTCGGTGTGGTCCGTGGCCACGCCGCCAGCCTGCACCGAACTGACGTTGAACACACCCCAGTTGTTTTCAGCCTGACCGGTGGTCAGGTCGTTGATGCCGTCGCCATTCAGGTCGACGTTGCCGAAGCCGGAGGTGTCGATGGCACCCACTTGCTCCAGGTTGTTGAACTGAACGTACACGGGTCCCGGCTGCAGCGCGATCGGGGCGGCCATCGCCGAACCGAAGAACGCCGCACCGAGAGCAAGACTGAGCAAGGAACGCTTCATTACTTTCTCCTGAGCTATCACTTCACTTCAGGCCCGACTTCCGTGCCTGGATGGTGTCCTAGAAGCATAGGCCGTGCCAGGAATCGAGCGTCATTCATAACTTCATGATTTGAATGATGTTTTCCAGGGTTGCGGGGTCCAGAAACGAAGCTGATCTCGAACTGTTGGTGAGGGGTGTAAACATCTCCGACAGTCCTCTCAGGTGTTCGCCGTGGTCGTCAGGACCGACCCGTAACGACCCGGTGACAGCAGATCCTGGGCGTCCCAGGCTCGGCGGAGTGCGTCACTGTGGTGCCATGCGCGGCCCATGTGCTCGTGCGCCAGGCTCATGCCATCCACACCGAATCGGTAAGGCAAGATACCGATGCGCTGGCCCTCGTCGACCAGGGCCGACCAGCACTGGGTTGCGGACCGGACGGCATCAGGGTCGCTGCGGTCGAAAAGGAGGGGGACCGTGCTGTCGAAGAGTCTCTCGCCAACGCTGGTCAGGGTGATCAGGGGTTCGATGCCGTGCCGGCGCGCAACGCGCTCGATGAGGTTGACGGCCGCGCGCACGACCTCCGGGCGCATCGGCACCAACGGGGCATACCAGAGCAGCCCGGCACGGACGTCCGCCGCCGGGTCCGCCGCGGGCCCGGCGTCGTTGAGGCCGCCGCCACGCCAGAAGGCCAGGGGCAATGCCGTGCGGTTGGGGCGGCCGCGGGCCAATTCCAGGGCGCCGTTCAAGGTTGAGGCGGTGGCCTGCAGCTTGGGGCCCCAGGGCGCGGGCAGCCGGCGCGCCAAGGTCAAGAGTGTCGCCGACAACCCGGGTCCGACAAAGATCAGGCGCCGGGCCAGGGGTGCCAAGGTGCGCCGAATCTCATGCTGCGCCGCACGCACCACCTTCGGCGTGCCGTAGAGGGTCATGAAGCCGGTCCAGGGCATCACCTGATGTGCTGCGCCCATGCTTGCAATGACGGCGTCGGGCAGCAACCCGTCCGGCCCGGCCTCGCCATGCGGGTACGGGGCCACCATGGCAAGGATGCGCCGCCGGTTCATCAGATTGACCCCGCCGACGATGCCCGGCAGCCGCGCCAGGATCTGGCGCACCCGCGCCACCGTTGCGTCGAGCGCGTCGTCGTCGGGCAAGCTGAACAGCCCGACGCGAACACAGTCGGGGCGCCGCGCCAGCAGCAGCGTGAGGCGGGTGACGATGCCGAATCCGCCCTGCGTGAAGAGCCCGGTCATATAGGGACCGACCCCCCATTTGAACAGGCGAGCCAGTTCGTCGCAGCCGGCCTGCGCGAGGCTGGTCCGGAACACGCTCCCGTCCGCCAGGACGGCCTCGATGTCCGTCACCGCGGCGAAGTGGTCGGCGATGGGCGTGATGCCGTAGCCGCGTTCCAGGGCATTGCCGACCAGGCTGGCATCCGGCCCGGCGCCCGTGACCGGCACCATGTAGTCGTGACCGCGTTCGTCGAGATAGTGCGCCAGCATGCCTTGCGTGACACCGGGCTCGACGCTGACGACGCCGAGAACGGGGTCGAAGTCGACGATGCGCTGCAGCGCCGACAGGTCAACGACGATGCAATCATCGGTGGCCGGAAGCGCCGTGCCGTAGCCCCAGTTCCTTCCGGTACTGATGGGGTGCAGGGGCACCTGATGACGCGCGGCGATCCGGACCAACTCGGGCAGCGTGCCGGCGTCCTCGATCAGCAGCGCACCGCCAAGGCGCCGGGTCGCGCCGCCGGTATCGATGCCGTACCTTGCCAGGGCGGCGTCTGCCGCCAGCACCTCGCGAACGCCCGGGAGCGCTGCCCATTCCTGCAACGCGGACCGCAGGTCACTCGCCTGGGGGGCATGCCGTGAACTATTTGGGTTCGACATGCCCCTCCCACAGTCGAACGCGCCCTAGGCGCCGTGTCCGTGTGAAACTCCGAGCTTGGCAGAATGCCGAAGTACAGCCGACGGGTCGGATTGTGTCGCCGCGTTCTGCGCGAAGCCGATCTGAACGAATTGAACCCACACGCTTGAATGTATCCGAGAGGAACACCGATGCCGCTTGCCCCCTTTGCCGTGCTCACGCGCCCCATGCTTGCCGCCCTGGCGGGCGTCTCGGTGTTGCTCGGCGGCTGCGCCGCGGGTCCGGGCCAGCACCCCCCTGCACCGGCCAGCGCGGCGACGGCCGACTACAGCTACATCGTCGGTGCCGGGGACAACCTCAACATCATCGTCTGGCGCAACCCCGAGCTGTCGATGTCGGTGCCGGTGCGCCCGGACGGCAAGATCTCGGCGCCGCTGGTCGACGAGATGCTCGTGCAGGGCAAGACTTCGGTGCAGATCGCCCGCGAGGTCGAGACCACCTTGGGCAAGTATGTGCGCGACCCCATCGTCACGGTGGTCGTCACCGGCTTCGTCGGCCCGTACAGCGAGCAGATCCGCGTCGTCGGCGAAGCCGCCAAGCCGCAGTTCCTGCCCTACAAGCAGAAGATGACCGTGCTCGACGTGATGATCGCCGTCGGCGGGCTGACCGATTTTGCCGACGGCAACGCGGCCACCATCCTGCGCACCAGCGACAGCGGCAAGCAGTACTCGGTCCGGCTGAAGGACCTGATCAAGCGTGGCGACGTCTCGGCCAACGTCGAGATGCTGCCCGGCGACATCCTGATCATCCCGCAGAGCTTCTTCTGAACGGGCGCCCCGCCGACACCCGCTCCGGAACCACTCTTCATGCAAGACATCCTCGCTCAGATCACCGGCGTCGCCCGTGGCATGTGGCGCTACCGGTGGGCTGGGGTACTGGTGGCCTGGCTGGTGGCCGCTGTCGCCACCGTTGTCGTCTTTCGCATCCCGAATCAATATGAAGCATCGGCGCGCATCTACGTCGACACCCAGTCGATCCTGAAGCCCTTGATGTCCGGCCTGGCCATTCAGCCCAACATCGAGCAGCAGATCGGCATGCTCAGCCGCACCCTGATCAGCCGGCCGAACCTGGAAAAGCTGGTGCGCATGGCGGACCTGGACCTGGGGTCCAGCTCCAAGGGGCAGCTGGACAAGCTCTACGAGGACCTGTCCAAGGACATCAAGATCAACAGCACGACGCGCGACAACCTCTTCACGCTGACCTACAAGGAAAGCGACCAGGAAAAGGCCAAGCGTGTCATCCAGTCGCTGGTGTCGATCTTCGTCGAATCCAGCCTGGGCGCTTCGCGCAAGGACACCGACTCGGCACGCGTGTTCCTGGACGAACAGATCCGCAACTTCGAAACCAAGCTCGAGGAAGCGGAGTCGCGACTGAAGGAATTCCGGCTGCGCAATCTGGACATGCAGTCACCCGACGGGCTGGACGCCGCGTCGCGCATGGCGGCCCTGAGTCGCCAGCTCGAAGACGCACGTCTGCAACTGCGCGAGGCCGAGCGCGCCCGCGATTCCGCCAGGACCCAGCTCGCGGCCGAGAAGTCGCAGTCGGGCAACATCGTCACCCGCAGCCTGCTCGAGGAGTCCGCGGTCCAGGTCTCCACGCCCGAGATCGACGGTCGCATCGAGGCCCAGAAGCGCAACCTCGACAGCCTGCTGCAGCGCTTCACGGAGCAGCATCCCGACGTCGTCAATACCAAGCGACTGATCAAGGACCTGGAGGCCCAGAAAGCCAAGGAAACGGCCGAGCAGCGCAAGAAGCTGCTCGCCACCTCGGCCGCTGCCGGCCCCGCAGGCCAGCCCCAGAGCATGGTGACGCAGGAGCTCAACCGCATGCTGGCGGCGTCGGAAATCCAGGTCGCCGCCTTGCAGGCCCGCGTGGCCGAGTACGGCTCTCGTTTCGAAGCCGCCCGTGTCGCCGTGCGCACGGCGCCGCAGCTCGAGGCCGAAGCTGCGCAGCTCAATCGCGACTACGAAATCACGAAGAAGAACTACGACAACCTCGTCTCGCGCCGGCAGGCGGCCGTGATGTCCGGTGATCTGGAGTCGGCCTCGGGCGTGGCCGATTTCCGCCTCATCGATCCGCCGCGGGTGTCGCCCAAGCCGGTGTCGCCGAACCGCCTGATGTTGTTGCCGCTGGTGCTGGTCGCCGCCCTGGGCGGTGGTCTGTTCACCGCTTTTGCCGCCGCCCAGCTGCGCCCGGCCTTCCACGACGTCAATGACCTGCGCCTGAAGACCGGCTTGCCCCTGCTCGGCGTCATCTCGGTCGTCATGGGCGACGACGAACGACGCCGCGAGCGCATGGACCGCCTGCGCTTCTTCGGTGCCTCGGGCAGCCTGGTCGTGCTGTTCGGCGCCGGGCTGGCGGTACTGGCCGTGCTGGCCGGACGATGACACAGCCAAGACAGGAACCATGAGCAGCTTGATCGAACAGGCCGCCGAGCGGCTGGAGCAGTTGCGGCGCGCCGGCGTCGAGGTGCCGGCCGTCGTGCAGGCCAGGGCGCCGGACGCACCGGCGAGCGTGGCGACCCCTGGCACCGAACATGAACCGGCGCCGCAGTCGCGCAAGGTCGAGCTGAAGCTCGACGTGCTCAACGAACGCGGCATCGCCACACCGCATGGCCCGCGTACGCCCACGGCCGACCAGTTTCGCGTCATCAAGCGCCCGCTGATCGCGAATGCGATGGGCAAGGGTGCCGCGCCGCTGAAGCACGGCAACCTGATCATGGTGACCAGCGCGCTGCCCGGCGAAGGCAAGAGCTTCACCTCGATCAATCTGGCGATGAGCATCGCGGCGGAACTGGACAACACCGTGATGCTCGTCGACGCCGACGTGGCCCGCCCTTCGGTGCTGCGCATGCTCGAACTCGAACCGGGGCCCGGCCTGCTGGACGTGCTCGAAGGCAAGTCCACCGTGGCCGATTCGCTGCTGCGCACGAATGTCGACAAGCTGACGATCCTGCCCAGCGGCACGCCGCATCCGCGCGCCACCGAACTGCTGGCCAGCGACGCCATGCGTGATCTGCTCGACGACATGGCCAGCCGCTATGCCGACCGGATCATCATCTTCGACTCGCCGCCATTGCTGCTGACCACCGAAGCGCGCGCCCTGGCCACGCACATGGGGCAGATCGTCGTCGTCGTGCACGCCGGACGCACCCTGCAGGCCGACGTGCAGCATGCCCTGGCCACGATCGAGTCCTGCCCGGTCAAGATGATGGTGCTGAACAAGGCCCGCGGCAGCGCGGGCTCGGGCAGCTACGGGCGCGGCTATGGCTACGGTTATGGCTACGGTTACGGCTATGGCCAGGGCGAATCACCTCAGGCGGCCGACGAGGCCAAGGCCGGTGGCTGACGGCAGGCGAGCCGCCGCCCTGGCTGCCGCAGCCTGGTGTGCCGTCGGCACGGCGGCGGCGCAGCAGGCCACGGGTGGCCGCAGCGTCACGCTGACGCCCACGCTGTCGATCTCCCAGACGCTGACCGACAGCTACCGTGGACAAGCCAGTGCCGTCGCCGAAGGCCGCCGGGCCGAGGCCATCACCACCGTCAGCCCGGGATTGCGCCTGGTCAGCCGGACCGGTCGGCTCCAGGGATCCGTGGACTATTCGCTCGGCGCCGTGCTGCATGCCCGCGACAGCGAAGCCAACGACCTGCAGCATCGGCTGGCGGCCAGCGGCCGCGCCGAGATCGTGCAAGGCCATCTGGACGTCAACGCGGCCGCCAGCATCACGCGCCAGCCGACCTCGGCCTTTGGTGCGCAATCGGTGGACGGCACGCTGACCGACCTCAACCAGTCCGAAGTCCGCACCCTGTCGCTGCAACCCGTGCTGCGCGGCGTGCTCGGCGGCGTTCTTGGCGTGCAGGCCAGCGCCAACGCCAGCCGCAGCGACGGCGGCAGCCAGATCGGTTCGCGCAGCACCGGCGCGTCACTGAGCCTGTCGCCGGCGGCCGTCGGGCGTGTGATCAGCTGGTCGCTGCAGGGGTCGCGACAGACCAGCAACTTCGACGGCGGCCGCGAAACGACCATCGACCGCGCCGTCGCCAGCGTCATCGTGCGGCCCGACGCGGAACTGCAGGTGACGGTGCGTGGCGGGGTCGAGCGCTCCGACCTGGCCTCGGTGGAGAGCCGGGAATACGAGAACTACGGTGCCGGCCTGCTGTGGACCCCCACGCCGCGCACGCGTGTGAGCATCGATGGCGACCGCCGCCAGTTCGGCGAAGCGCATCAGCTGGCGCTGGAGCACCGCATGCGCCGTTCGGTCTGGCGTTACACCGACATCCGCTCGATCAACGACGGCACCTCGTCCAACGGGGCGGGCAACTCGGTGACCGCCTACGATCTGTTCTTCGAGCTGTTTGCGTCGCAGGAGCCGGACCCGTTTCTTCGCGACCTGCTGGTGCGCGACTTCCTGGCACGCAACGGGATCGACCCGGCGACGCGGCTCGGCGGTGGCGGGTTCCTGACCAGCGCCGTGTCGATCCTGCGCCGCCAGGAGCTGTCGTTTGCGCTCAGCGGCCAACGCACCACCTGGACCGTGTCGGCCTACCGGACGAGCAGCGAGCGCGGTGACACATTGTCCGGCGCCAGCGACGATCTGGCCGCCGGGCCGGTCACGCAGCGCGGATTGAGCGTCACCGTCAATCACCGCTTGACGCCCATCTCCAGCCTGAGCTTGAATGCCAGCAGCCAGCGCTCGCGGTCCGACGCCGCGGGCCGCAACGGACTGGACAGCGTGGCCCTGGGCTGGAACACCCGCCTGGGCCGCAGCAGCAACCTGGCCCTGACCGTCCGCCACGCCGAGCACGACGCCGACACC
>CAZWUR010000062.1:0-28011 GCA_964637205.1 uncultured Rubrivivax sp. | reverse complement strand
AGCAGAACCTGAAGGACGCCTTCTCGGGCGAGTCGCAGGCCAACCGCCGCTACCTTTACTTCGCGAACAAGGCCGATGTGGAAGGGCAGAACGACGTCTCGGCGCTGTTCCGCTCGACCGCCGAAGGCGAGACCGGCCACGCGCACGGCCATCTGGAGTTCCTGGAGAACGGCTCCGGCGACCCGGCCACCGGCCTGCCGATCGGCAACAGCCGCCAGAACCTGATGGCCGCCGTCGCCGGCGAGACGCACGAGTACACCGACATGTACCCGGGCATGGCCAAGACGGCGCGCGACGAAGGCTTCGACGAGATCGCCGATTGGTTCGAGACCCTGGCCAAGGCCGAGCGCTCGCACGCCAACCGCTACCAGAAGGCCCTCGACGCGCTGGTGGACTGATCACGTTCCGGCACTGATCCACAGGGGGCTTCGCGCCCCTTGTTCGTTTCAAGCACGCTTCCCGAGGCAAGGCACCATGCGCGAAGGCAATCTCGAAGCGCCGACCCGGCATCCGCTGGACTGGCAGAACCCCGACTTCTACGACGAGGCCTCGTTGTTGACGGAGATGGAACGTGTCTTCGACATCTGCCATGGCTGCCGCCGCTGCGTGAGCCTGTGCCAGAGCTTCCCGAACCTGTTCGACCTTGTCGACGAGACCGAGGACGGCGAGGTGCACGGCATCCCGAAGCCGGCCTACTGGAAGGTCGTCGACCAGTGTTATCTGTGCGACCTGTGCTACATGACCAAGTGTCCGTACACGCCGCCGCACCCGTGGAACGTGGATTTCCCGCACCTGATGCTGCGCGCCAAGGCCATCAAGTTCAGGAAGGGCGGGGTCGGCGCCGGCGAGAGGTTCCTGGCCAGCACCGACGTGCACGGCAGCTTCGCCGGCATCCCCGTCGTCGTGCAGGCGGTCAACGCCATCAACCACACCCAGTTCGCGCGCAAGCAGATGGATTCGGTGCTCGGCGTGCATCCTGAGGCCTGGATGCCCGAACTGGCCACCAAGCGCTTCCGCTGGAGCGCGGGCAAGTCGCAGGCCACGGTGGTCACGAACGGCGAGCGCACGCCGGGCAAGGTGGCGATCTTCTCGACCTGCTACATCAACTACAACGAACCCGGCATCGGCCATGACCTGCTGAAGGTGCTCGAGCACAACGACATTCCCTGGGTCATCGTCGCGAAGGAGAAATGCTGCGGCATGCCCAAGCTCGAACTCGGCGACCTCGACGCGGTGGCCGCGCACAAGGCGGCCAACATGCCGGTGCTGGCGACATACGCGAAGGAGGGCTACGCGATCCTCAGCGCGATCCCGAGCTGCACCTTGATGTTCAAGCAGGAACTGCCGCTGATGTTCCCCGACTGCGCCGACACGAAGGCGGTGCAGGCGGCGATGTTCGACCCCTTCGAGTATCTGATCGCGCGCCATCGCGACGGGCTGCTGAAGACCGACTTCAAGACCGCGCTGGGCCGGGTCAGCTACCACATCCCCTGCCATGGCCGGGTGCAGAACATCGGCCGCAAGACCGAGGACTTGTTCAAGCTGATCGGGCAGACGGTGCAGTTGCAGCTCAACACCGTCGAGCGCTGCTCCGGGCATGCCGGCACCTACGGCGTGAAGACGCCGACGCACCCGGTGGCGATGAAGATCGGCCGCCCGGTGTTCCGCGCCATGGCCAAGGACGAGCCGGACTACATCAGCAGCGACTGCGCGCTGGCCGGCCACCATATCGCGCAGGGCATGGCGCAGGCCGGCACGCCGGCCAAGGCGCTGCAGCATCCGCTGAGCCTGGTCCGCCTGGCCTACGGGCTCTGATTCAACGCCGAGGACCACTCTCCATGACCATCACCCGCGACAGCCTCCAGACCCTGGAGGCCTATTCGAAGATTCGCCAGAGCAGCAAGCCCGAGGCCATCGCCCACCGCAAGCGGCGCAGCGTGGCCCTGGGTGAACACATGACGCTGCAGTTCGAGGACGAGCGCACCATCCGCCGGCAGATCCAGGAGATGCTGCACATCGAGAAGATCTTCGACGACGACGGCATCGCGTCTGAGATCGAGGCCTATGCGCCCCTGGTGCCCGACGGCAGCAACTGGAAGGCGACGATGCTCATCGAGTACCCCGACGCGCACGAGCGCAAGCGCGAACTGGCGCGCCTGATCGGCGTCGAGGACCGCATGTTCGTCGAGGTCGAGGGCCACCCGCGGGTCTACGCCATCGCCGACGAGGACCTGGCGCGCGAGAACGACGAGAAGACCTCGGCGGTGCACTTCGTGCGCTTCGAGTTCACGCCGGCGATGAAACAGGCCGTGCTGGCCGGTGCCGACGTCAAGCTGGGCTGCGACCACACCCACTACCCGGCGCACGTCGTCATCCCTGCGCCGACCCTGGCCACGCTGGCGGGTGATCTGCGCTAGGTAGGTAGAGCGGCCGGCCACGCCGCCGTCTCGCGCACGAAGCAAGGCCGCGCCGCAGCGGGGCCTTCGCATCTGGGGCAGGGCTTCAGCCCTGGCGGATCAGATGGTCGAAGGCGCTCTGCGCGGCCTTCGAACCTTCGCCGGCGGCGATCACGATCTGCTTGTAAGGCATTGTGGGCGCGTCGCCGGCGGCGAACGCGCCGGGCCTGCGGCTGGCGCACTGCCCGTCGATGAGGATCTGGCCCAGCCTGCTCGGTTCCATCGGACCGTTGAGCCGTTCGGTGTTGGGCAGGAAGCCGATCCGAAGGAAGACGCCCGCCAGGTCCACGTGGTGCGGTTCGCCGGCGCGCCGACGCTCCCCCCGGAGTCGGGGGAGGGGGCTGGCGCGGCGCGTGGGCGCCGGCGAGACTCCTGCGCGCGCCATGTCGCATGCTGCGGGCGTCCGTTTTACCCCTCACGAGGCTTGCCGAATGTCCATCTCCTCTTTCATCCGCCCCCTGGCGCTGGTCGCAGTGTTGTGCGCCACCGCCGCCGCTCAAGCGGACTCACTGACCGCCCAGTTCCTGCACGCCAGCGGCGCGCCGGCGGTGGTGTCCGGCGGCCAGGTCGACCTGGACCTGCTGGTGGACGGCCGGGTTCTGGCGACGGTGACGGCCGCCAGTGGCGGCATTGTCGGCTTCGGCTTCAACTCGATCGACTTCAACCTGCCACTCAGCGGTTTTCCGGACGGGCAGCCCGGCAACCCCTACGGCTGGGGGACGGGCGACTACGGCGACTTCCGATCCGGTTTCGCCGCTGCCAGCCCCTACCCGGCCGGCGTGAGCTTCTTCATCGGCGACTTTGGCGACTACGACTCGGTCCATGACGTGCTGGGCGGGCCGAACCCGCAGTGGAACTTCTTCCTGCTCGACGACAACTTCACCGAGTGGGCGGCCGCCCCGATCCCCGAGCCGGGCACCTGGGCCATGATGGCCATCGGGCTGGCCGGTCTGGCCAGTCGCCTGCGCCGCCGACCCGCCTGATTCCCGTCGGCGCGGCGACTCAGCCGTGCCGGATCAGGTGGTCGAAGGCGCTCAGTGCCGCCTTTGCACCTTCACCGGCGGCGATCACGATCTGCTTGTAGGGCACGGTCGTCGCGTCGCCGGCGGCGAAGACACCCGGCAGGCTGGTGGCGCAGCGTTCGTCGATCAGGATCTCGCCGTAGCGGCTGAGTTCGAGCGTGCCCTTCAGGAACTCGGTATTGGGCACCAGACCGATCTGCACGAACACGCCCGCCAGGTCCACACGCTGCGTCTGGCCGCTGGCGCGGTCCTTGAACATGAGGCCATCCACGGTTTGCCCGTTGCCGGTGATCTCGGTGGTCTGCGCATTGCAATGGACGCTGACGTTGGGCAGGCTGTGCAGCTTGCGCACCAGCACCGCGTCGGCTTTCAGCTCAGGCGCAAACTCGACCACCGTCACATGGCGCACCACGCCGGCGAGGTCGATCGCCGCTTCGACGCCGGAATTTCCGCCGCCGATCACGGCCACGTCACGACCCTTGAACAGCGGGCCGTCGCAATGCGGGCAGTAGGCCACGCCCTTGTTGGCGTACTCGGCTTCACCGGGCACGTTGACGCGGCGCCAGCGCGCGCCGGTCGCCAGCACCACCGACTTCGCCTGCAAGGTGGCGCCGTTCTCGAGGCGCACGCCGATCATCGCGCCGGGCTCGAGCGCCGCGACGCGCTGGCCGTTCATCAGGTCGACCTCGTTGGCAAGCACCTGCGCCTGCATCGCGGCGGCGAACTTCGGCCCCTCGGTGCGCAGCACCGAGACGTAGTTCTCGATGCCCAGGGTGTCCAGGGTCTGGCCGCCGAAGCGCTCGGCCACGAGGCCGGTGCGGATGCCCTTGCGCGCGGCGTAGACCGCGGCGGCGGCGCCGGCCGGGCCGCCGCCGATGATCAGCATGTCGTAGGGCGCCTTGGCGGCCAGATGCTTCGCGTCGCGCGCCGCGGCGCCGGTGTCGAGCTTGGCCAGGATCTGCGCCAGCGCCATGCGTCCGGAGCCGAAAGGCTGGCCGTTGAGGAAGACCGCCGGCACGGCCATGATCTGGCGCTGCTCGACCTCGTCCTGGAACAGCCCGCCGTCGATCGCCACGTGGCGGATGCGCGGATTGAGCACGGCCATCAGGTTCAGCGCCTGCACGACGTCGGGGCAGTTGTGGCAGGTCAGGCTCATCCAGGTCTCGAAGACGAAGTCGCCTTCACCTTCGGGCGCCAGGGACCGGATCTGCTCGATCACGTCCGCCTCGACCTTGGGCGGGTGGCCGCCGACCTGCAGCAGGGCCAGGACCAGGGAGGTGAACTCCTCGCCCATCGGGATCGCCGCGAACTCCACGCCCATGTCGCTGCCGACACGGTTGATGCGAAACGACGGCCGGCGCGCGGCCTGGCCGTCGAAACGCGCCGTGACCTTGTCCGACAGGGTCGTGATCTGCTCCAGCAGGGTGCGCATCTGCGCCGACTCGGCGCGCTCGTCGAGCGAGGCGATCAGCTCGATCGGCTGCGTCACGCGCTCGAGGTAGGTCTTGAGTTGGGCTTGGATGTTGGCGTCCAGCATGGCGGTACTCCTGGGAATGACAGGGGTGAGCGAAGCCCGACCCGGTCGTCAGCGCCCCGCGGGACGCTGGCGACCGAACCTGGTGGTTCAGTCGAAGCAAGCGAGGGCCGGAGCCCTCAGCAGGCGAAACTGCCGGTGAAACCGCCGGTCAGATCTTGCCGACCAGGTCCAGCGACGGGGTCAGCGTGGCCGCGCCCTCGTTCCACTTCGCGGGGCAGACTTCGCCCGGGTGCTTGGCCACGTACTGCGCGGCCTTGAGCTTGCGCAGTGTTTCCTTCATGTCGCGGGCGATGCTGTTGTCGTGCACCTCGGCGGTCTTGATCAGGCCGTCAGGGTCGACGATGAAGGTGCCGCGCAGCGCCAGGCCTTCTTCTTCGATGTGCACGCCGAACATGCGCGTCAGCTGGTGCGTCGGGTCGCCGATCAGCGGGAACTTCGCCTTGCCGACCGCCGGCGACGTCTCGTGCCACACCTTGTGCGCAAAATGGGTGTCGGTGGTGACGATGTAGACCTCGGCCTCCATCTTCTGGAAGGCGGCGTAGTTGTCGGCCGCGTCCTCGACTTCGGTCGGGCAGTTGAAGGTGAAGGCCGCCGGCATGAAGACCAGCACCGACCACTGGCGCTTGAGCGTCTCTTCGCTGATCTCGACGAACTTGCCGTTGTGGAAAGCCTGGGCCTTGAAGGGCTGGACGGTGGTGTTGATGATGGACATGCAGGGCTCCTGAGCGGTTGAGGGTGAAAGGAAACTCTCGATGCCCGCTATTTTGGATGCACCGCAGCATTTGTTGGATTCATTGACAAAATGACAGTGATTGTCAAATTCAATGATCCGCGCGTCCGACCGCGGCCGGTGCGCCCTCAGGCCGGCCGCTGCCGCCAGGCGCGCCAGGATTCGGCGCTGTAGATCAGCAGGGCCAGCCAGATCAGCGCGAAGCCGACGGCACGCTCGGCGCTGAAGGGCTCGCCGTAGACGAAGACGCCGATCAGGAACTGCAGGGTCGGCCCCAGGTACTGCAGCAGGCCCAGGGTGGCCAGGGTCAGGCGGCGCGCGCCGGTGGCAAACAGCAGCAGCGGCACCGCGGTGAAGGGGCCGGCCAGCAGCAGCCAGACCAGGGTCGGTGCGTCGTGCCCGGTCAGGCCGCCCGTGCCCTGCCAGGTCCACCAGCCGATCAGCAGCAGGGCCACCGGCGCCTGCATCAGGGTCTCCAGCGCCAGGCCCTCGGCGGCGCCGAGTGGTGCGGTCTTGCGGATCAGGCCGTAGAGGCCGAAGGTGCAGGCCAGCACCAGGGCGACCCAGGGCCATTCGCCGGCGGCGACGATCAGCCACAGCACACCCGCCGCGGCGATGCCCACCGCCACCCACTGGCGCGGCCGCGGCCGCTCGTGCAGGAACACGACACCGAGCAGCACATTGAACAGCGGGTTGATGAAGTAGCCCAGGCTGGCGTCGAGGATTCGCCCGGCATTCACCGCCCAGACGTACAGGCCCCAGTTCAAGGCCAGCAGCAGGGCCGAGCCGGCGAAGACCTTCAACACCTTCGGGTCCGCCAGCGCCGCCTTCAGCCAGGCGGTGCGCCGCCACCACAGCAGCAGGGCGAACACGAAGACCAGGGACCAGGCCGAGCGATGCGCCACCACCTCGGCCGCGCTCACATGCGCCACCTGCTTGATGTACAGCGGGAACACGCCCCAGAGCATGTAGGCGAGGGCGGCGGCGATCAGACCTTGGGGCATGCGCGGGTGTCGGGTGACTTGCGCATTGTCATTCCTGGGCGCAGTCGCCATGATGTGCCGCCATGGTCGAGGTCCGCTTCACGCCCCAGCTGCGCCGCTTCACCGACACGCCCGAGGTGGCCTGCGCGGCGGCCACGCTGCGCGCCGCGCTGGATTCGGCCTTCAGCGCCAACCCGCGCCTGCGTGGCTACGTGCTCGACGAGCAGGGCCATGTGCGGCCGAACGTGGCGATCTTCGTCGACGGCCGGCGCTGCGCCGATGCCCTTGCCCAGTCCGACCCGCTGCAGCCCGACAGCCGCGTCTACGTGATGCAGGCCCTGTCGGGCGGATGACCCGGAGTATGAGATGAACGACGACCGCGCCTGGATCGCCACCCGCAAGGGCCTGTTCGAACTGCGCCACCGCGCCGGCGGCTGGCAGATCGAAGGCAGCAGCTTTCTCGGCGAGCCGGTCAGCGCCATGCTGCCGCCCGACGCCCGGGGGCGCATGCTGGCGGCGCTGAACCTGGGCCATTTCGGGGTCAAGCTGCACCGCTGCGACGATGCCGGCGCGCACTGGGCCGAAGTGGCCGCACCGGCCTACCCCGAGCAGCCGCCGGACGCCGGCGGGCCGGCCTGGAAGCTGGTGCAGGTCTGGGCCCTGGCGCGCAGCGGCGCCACGCTGTGGGCCGGCACCTTGCCCGGCGGCCTGTTCCGCAGCGACGACCTCGGCGCGAGCTGGCAGCTGCAGCGCGGCCTGTGGGACCGGCCGGAGCGCCTGGAGTGGATGGGCGGCGGCTACGACGTGCCCGGCATCCACTCGATCTGCCCGCACCCCGCCGATCCGGCCGAACTGCTGGTCGGCATCAGCTGCGGCGGCGCCTGGCGCAGCAGCGACGGCGGCGACAGCTGGGACAGCTGCTCCCGGGGCATGCGCGCCGACTTCATGCCGCCCGAGCGCGCCGAGGACCCGAACATCCAGGATCCGCACTGCATCGTGCGCTGCGCTGCGGCACCCGAGGTGCTGTGGTGCCAGCACCATTGCGGCATCTGGCGCAGCACCGACAACGGCGCGCTGTGGCAGCCCCTGCAGGCGCCGGTGTCGAGCTTCGGCTTTGCGGTGGCGGTGCACCCGCAGGATCCCGACAGCGCCTGGTTCGTGCCCGCGGTGGCCGACCAGCAGCGGGTGCCGGTGGACGCGGCCCTGGTGGTCAACCGCACCCGCGACGGCGGCAAGACCTGGCAGACCTTGCGCGAGGGCCTGCCGCAGCAGCAGGCCTACGACCTGATCTACCGCCACGCGCTGGACGTGTCGGCCGATGGCCGCCGGCTGCTGATGGGCAGCACCACCGGGGGCCTGTGGGCCAGCGACGACGGCGGCGAGCGCTGGCAGACGGTGTCGCTGAACCTGCCGATGGTGCACGCTGTGCACTTCGGCTGAGCGCACTCAGCGCAGTTCGCCGTCGACGTACAGCCAGCGGCCGTCGCGCCGCTCGAAGCGGCTGGTCTCGTGCAGCCGCGTGGCCCGGCCGGCGAGCCGGCTGCGGGCGACGAACTCCACCGTCGCGTGCTCGGCGTCCTGCCTGTCGTGACGGCGCAGCTCCAGGCCCAGCCATTTCAGCCCGGGCGGGTTGGGCGCCAGGTCGGCCGGGCAGGTCTCGGGCGCCCAGGTGGCGCGCAGATAGGCCAGATCGTCGCGCACATAGGCGCTGTAGCGGCTGCGCATCAGCGTCGGCGCGTCGGGGGCCTGCAGATGCAGCGGGCCGGCATGCCAGCGGCCGCAGCAGTGCGCATAAGGTGAACCCGTGCCGCAGGGGCAGGCAGTATCGGGGATGTACATGCCGCGAGAATACCCAGACCCCGACCTCACCCGGAGTCCCTGAATGCTCGACCCCCAGGCCCGTGCCGTGCTCGACCTGATGTCCGAACGCGGCGTGCCCCCGGTGCACACGCAGACCCCGGCCGAGGCGCGTGCGGCCTACCGTGACCGGCGCGGCTTCTCGCAGCCCGACCCCCCGGCCGTGGGCGCGGTGCGTGACCTGGTCGGCGACGGCCTGTCGATGCGGCTGGTGCTGCCCCCGGGGCCGGCCGACCTGCCGCCGCCGCTGCTCGTGTACCTGCACGGCGGCGGCTGGGTGATCGGCGACCTCGACACCCATGACACCCTGTGCCGCAGCCTGGCCGCCGACGCCGGCTGCGCGGTGCTGGCGGTGGACTACCGCATGGGTCCGGAGCACCCGTTCCCGGCCGCCGTGCACGACAGCATCGCGGCGCTGCGTTTTGCGCGGCGCGAGGCGGCGGCGCTGGGCATCGACCCGGCGCGCATCGCCGTCGGCGGCGACAGCGCCGGCGGCAACCTGGCGGCGGTGGCCTGCCTCGCACTGCGCGACGCCGGTGAGCCGCTGCCGGTGTTCCAGTTGCTGATCTATCCGGCCACCGACATGCGTGGACTGGCGCTGTCGCAGGGCCTCAACGGCGAAGACTACCTGCTCACCGCCGACACGGTCGCCTGGTTCGCGGACCACTACATGGCGGGTGCGCCGCGCGACGACTGGCGCGCCAGCCCGCTGCTCGCCGCGCGCCACGACGGCCTGCCGCCGGCCCTGGTGCTGACCGCCGGCTTCGACCCGCTGCGCGACGAAGGCCGGCAGTATGCGGACGCCCTTTCGGCCGCCGGCGTGCCCTGCCAGTACGTCTGCTTCGAGCGCCAGGTCCACGGCTTCTTGCCGATGGGGCGGGTGATCAACGAGGCGAACACGGCGGTCGACCTGTGCGCCGCGGTGCTGCGGCGGGTTTTTCGCCCGGTGCCTGCGGGTCGGACCTGAACGGGTCGGACCGTCGCCCGGCGCGTCAGCGGCGCCGGCGCACCAGCGAGCCCATGAAGCCCAGCCCGGCCAGCATCAGCGCCCAGCTGCCCGGCTCAGGCACGGCGACCACGCTGCCCGTGACGTAGAACGCCGGGGTTCCGTAGTCGCGTTCGGTCACGCCGTCTTCGAGATAGTCGACCAGGGTGCCCTGGTAGCGCACGCCGTGAAAGCTCACGCTGCCGGGCAGCGGCGTCGCGAAGTCGGACCCCGAGAACTGCTGGCCGAAGTGAATCTGGCCTTCGACCGTGGACTTGAGCTCGCTGGTGACGAAGGCATTGCCATCGGCGTCAAGCAGCGAGATCGTGCCCAGGCCCTCGACCTCCGAGCTGTCGCCGCTCGAATAGAAGAAGGTCCACAGGAAGCTGAGATCGGTCACGGTCAGCGTCTGCGTGCCGGCGAAGTCCACCGTCATCGTGAAGTCGTCGCCTTCGGCCAGCGTGAAGGGCACGAAGTCCGGCGTGAAGGCCGGTGCGCCGCCGGCGCCCCAGAAGCCGGGATCGGTCTCGGCCACCTGGGTCAGGTCGAGCGTGACGTCGATCACCGTCGGGACCTGGAGGGTCACGGCCTGGGCCGGCAGAGCCAGGCCGGCAGCCGCCAGGGTGGTGGCGACCAGGGCGGCCGGCGTGCGGGAGAAGAGGGCCATGAGGGTGTCTCGGTCGAAAGGGTGGGGGATGGCGCCATTGTCGACATGCCGGCCCGGACGGCAGCCACGCGAGCGGGGGGTGCCGCCGACATCAAGGGGGTCGGCTTGCTCTCGAGACTGTATGAACGTACAGTATCCTGGTGGAAATTTCCCCCGCTCTCCTTGCGCCGTCACCGGAGGCCATCCATCCCGCACTGTGGCGCGCGGCCGGTTTCGGCCGGGCCGCGGCGCCGGGCCTGGCCACAGGTTTTGCAGCGCTGGACGCCGAACTGCCCGGCGGCGGCTGGCCCGCGGGGGTGCTGAGCGAACTGCTGCTGCCGCATCCCGGCGTCGGTGAATGGCGGCTGCTGGCGCCGGCGCTGGCCGCGCTGCAGCGTGGGCCGGGTGGGGCGGGCGACCTGCCGCGCAGCGTGATGCTGTTCGATCCGCCGGCCCGGCCCTGCCCCTGGACGCTGGCGGCACTGGGCCTGGACCCGATGCTGCTGCTGCTGGTGCAGGGCCGCGGCCAGCCGCGGGCCCACCCCCGCGGCCGCCCGCGGCTGCCTGCAGCCGACACGCTGTGGGCGCTGGAGCAGGCCCTGGCCAGCGGCCAGATCGGTGCCGCCCTGGCCTGGTTGCCGGCGCGGCTGCCGGCTGACGCGCTGCGCCGGCTGCAGCTGGCGGCGCAGGCGCATCCGGGGCCGGTGTTCCTGTTCCGCGAGGTCGAGGCGCGGCTCGGGCCCAGCCCCGCGCCGCTGCGCCTGCGGCTGGCCCCCGGGGCGCCGGATCGCCCCGACACGCTGTGCATCCATCTGCTCAAGCGCCGCGGGCCACCCTGCGCCGTGCCCTTGCTGCTGGCGCTGCCGCCGGTGCTCGGCGCCGGTGCCCGCGAACGGGCGCGCACCGGGCGACGGTCGCCGGTCGCGGCCGAACGCGTCGCGGCATGATCCGCCCGCGGGCCGATCAGCGGATGACCCCATGCACTGGCTCGCCCTGCACCTGCCGCAGCTGTCGCTGGAGGCCTTTGCCGCCACGCTGAATGCGCCCGAACGTGCCGCGCCGCTGGCCCTGGTGGCGCAGCACCGCATCGCCGCCGTCAACGCGGCGGCCGCCGAAGCCGGCGTGCGCCCGGGCCTCAAGCGTGCCACTGCCTTGGCGCTGGCGCCGGCGCTGCGCCTGGGGCAGGCCGATGGCGCGCGCGACGCCGCCGCGCTGCAGGCGGTGGCGCACGCGGCGCTGGCCTTCACGCCGATGGTGGTGCTCGACGCCAGCCCGGCCACCGTGCTGCTGGAACTGAGCATGGTGCTGCGCTACCACGGCGGTCCGGCCCGCCTGCGCGCCAAGCTGCACGATGCGCTGGCGCCGCTGGGCCACCGCTTGCAGGCCGCCGCCGCACCCACCGCCGCCGGCGCGGCGCTGCTGGCGCGCTGGGGCAGGGCCGCCCACGGCGATCTGGAAACCGGTCCGCACGCCACCGGGCTCGCCGCCTTGCGCACGCTGCTCGACGCCGCGCCGGTGTGGCTGCTCGGCCCTGGCCGCGAACATTGGGAAACCTTGCAGGGCATGGGCCTGCACCGGCTGGCCGACCTGCGCGCGCTGCCGCGCGCCGGGCTGGCACGGCGTTTCGGCGAATCGCTGCTGCATGAGCTGGACCGCGCCCGCGGCGACGCGCCCGACCCGCGCGAGTCGCTGACGGTGGCCGAGCATTTCGAGAGTCGGCTCGAGCTGTTCGCGCGCGCCGACACCAGCGACCAGGTCCTGCACGGCGCCGGCCTGCTGCTGGCGCGGCTGATCGCCTGGGCGCAGGCGCGGCGCGCGCGCATCGCCGCCTTCACGCTGCGCATGCAGCACGAACGCACGCGTCGCGCCGATGCCGACGGTGATGTGCCGCCGCACACCGATCTGAAGATCGAGCTTGCCGAGCCCGGCGCCGACCGGCCCAGCTGCGGCTGCTGCTGCGCGAGCGTCTGGCACATTGCCCGCTGCCGGCGCCCACGCTGGAACTGCGCCTGCACTGCCGCCATTGGGTGCAGGCCGAAGCGCCCAGCGGCGAGCTGTTCGCCTCGCGCCAGAGTCAGCATGAAGGCCTGCTGCGCCTGCTCGAGCGCCTGCGTGCGCGCCTGGGCGACGCGCAGGTGCAGCGCCTGCAGCCGCTGGCCGACCACCGGCCGGAATACGCGGCGCGGCTGCAGGCCGCCGTGCCGACGCGTGGCCCCGACAGCTTGCCGCCAGCGGCCGGCGGTGCCTTGCCGCTGCACCGTCCGGCCTGGCTGCTGCCCGTACCGCAGGCGCTGGCCGAACGTGGTGCCTTGCCGCTGCTGGCGGGGCGGGCGCTGCAGATCCTCAGCGGCCCCGAGCGCATCGAGGCCGGCTGGTGGGACGCTAAGCTTGCGGCGCGCGACTACTTCATCGCCCGCGACGAGGACGGGGCCCTGGTCTGGGTCTACCGCACGCGGCTGGCCACGCCGGGCGGGTGGTTCCTGCAGGGGCGCTTCGGGTGATAGGTGCAGGGCACGGCCTGCGCGCGTGCGCGTCGCAAAGCCGCCGCGCCGGGTTTCAGGTCAGCGCCTGCTGCAGTTGCATCAGCATGTCGACGATGTGCGAATACTGTGCGTCGGTCAGCCGTTCGCGGTGGTTGTCCAGCGTCTCCAGCGCGGCCTCCAGCGCTTCGGCGAAGCCGCCGCCCTGGCCCACCGGCAGGGTCAGCGTGGTCATGAACTCGTCGACGAAATCGGCAATCACCTCGGGCGGCAGCCGGGTCTGGCCGAGCAGGCCCTCGAACAGGGGTCCGAGCTGCGCCGGGTCGCCGCCGAGCACGTAGCTCTGGATCTGGCGTGCCGCCTCGGCGTCGACGCCCTGGGCGGCCAGATAGTCCGTCAGCTCGCCCTGTACCGTGCCGTTGGCCTTGCCGATCAGGAAGCTCAGCACCGCCTGGCCAGCCTTGGACGCCGTCACCGCGCCCGGCGCACCTGCCACGTAGGCGCCTGGCACCGAGGCCAGCGCACCGACGACGAAGGCGACCATGCGCTGCGTCTGGGCATCCTGTTTCTGCGCGTCCTTCAGGAAGGACAGCTCCGACAGCCCCATCAGGTTCAGCAAATGGGCCGAATAGGCCGCCGCCTCGGTCGCTGAGCCGAAACGCTGTGCCAGCGGGGAGTTCGGGTCCAGACCCTGGAACAGGCGCTCGACGACGAAGCCCGTCAGCGCGTCGCGGTAGCTGCCGTTCTCGTTGGGGTCGATCATCGCCTCCTTGAAGAAGGTCTCCATGGCGCCGCGGATGTTGACGCCGGCGAACGGCCCGGTGCCCATGCCGAAGGTGCCGCTGCCGGCGATGTCGAGGCCGGCCGGGTCGGTCCAGCGGTCGACGTAGTTGCGCAACAGGCGGGCGGTGAGCGCCGTCGCCTCCGGGCTGCCGTCGGCCGCGTCGATCTCGATCAGGCCGGTGCGGTCGGTCGAGGCGCCGGCGATGGCGAGGAACAGCGTCAGCGATTCCCGGTCGCCCAGCGGCGTGTTCGGCGCCGTGACCTGCGCGTGGTAGTACACGGTGTCCGGCGGCACGGCCGCGTTGAGGAAACTCAGGTAGCTGGCGTGGCCCGGAATCTGGTTGCTCGAAAACGCGTACAGGATCGCGCGCAGGCTCTCGACGCCGCGCGCTTCGCCGCCGAAGCTGTTGTGCTCGGCGAAGCGGATCACGGCCTCGGCGGTGGCGGCCGAGCCTTCGCTGGCGATGCCCAGCGAGCCGGCGAATTCGTAGGCCCCGTACAGCGGGTAGTAGGCGTCGCCGCCAGCGTAGGCCGGCGGGTCCTGCCACTGTGTGATGACCGCATTGGCGCGGTACAGGCCGGCGCGCACATAGTCGGTCTGCAGCCCGTCGTTGCCGGTCTGCGCCACCAGGGCCGAGAATCCACCGTCGGTCGGCACATGGGTCAAGTCGACCATCTGGTAGGCCTTCATCGCGCCGCCGGCAAGTTGCGAGGCCAGCGCCGCCGGGCTGGAGCAGGGCGAGTTCTGCATGCTCTCGTACGCAAGGTCCAGGCCCGCGGCAAAGAGCGCCCGCGTCTCGTCGTTCACCTCCTGAAACATGTCGAGCGCGGTGTAACCCTCGGCAAACGCCTCCGGATGGCGCGCGATGTAGGCGGCGACGAATTGTTCGGCCACATCGTCGCCATGCGCCTCGCGCAAGGAAACGGCCTGCTCCTGCACCGCCGAGACCTGCTTGTAGGGCGTGTCGTCGCCGTCGATGGCCGCCAGCGCATCGTCCACCGCCGGCTCGGGTGCGACGGCGCCGGGCGGGGGCGCTGCGCCAGCGTCCTGGCGCAGCTGGGCAGGCACGAGCATCGTGCCTGCCTTTTCGAGGTAGGCCGCCGACCAGTGCGCCTGTGCCAGCAGGGGCTCGGCGCGGAGCACGGGGTCGAGCGCCGGGTTGAGCTGGAAAAGCCGGTGCGGCGTCGTGTGGTGCCGGTCGGCGATGGCCTGCACCGTTTCACCCGGCCGCACATGGTGCACGGCGGTTTCGGCCGAGGCCTTTTCAGGCGCTGCGGCGGGGTGGATTGCGTCGACGGCCGGCCGGGCGTCGTCGACGGGTCTTGTCTTCAGACCCTGCTGGGCGGAGTTGATGTTCATGGCGCAGGCCTGGCCGAAGTCGGGACAGGGCAGACGCTAACCATGAGCGCGGTCCGCGGTGCGACGATCGGTCAGCCGCCGTAAGCAGAACGCTCACACCCAGGGTTGTTCCGAGGGTCGCGCAACCTTGCCCCGCGCGCCCGGTCGCTCAGTCGACGAACATCAGCGCCGGCTGCTCGATCAGCTCGCGCAGGCGCTGCACGAAGCCGGCGGCCACCGCGCCGTCGACGACCCGGTGGTCGAAGGACGAGGACAGGTTCATCATCGGCCGCCCGACCACGTTGCCGTCGCGCCAGACCGGGCGCATCACGATGCGGTTGACGCCGACGATGGCGACTTCGGGCCGGTTGATCACCGGCGTCGAGACGATGCCGCCCAGGCGGCCGAGGCTGGTCAGGGTGATCGTCGAGCCACTGAGCTGGTCGCGTGTGGCACGCCCCTGTCGGGTGAGCTCGGCGAGTTGCGCGATGCCGGTGGCGCAGGCCCGCAGGTCGAGTGCCTGCGCATCGCGCAGCACCGGCACCATCAGCCCGGCGTCGGTCTGGGTGGCGATGCCGACGTGCACCGGACCGTGCAGCGTGAGCAACCCGGCCTCGTCGTCGAGGTGGGCGTTGACCTGCGGCCAGTCGCGCACGGCGACGACGATGGCGCGCACCAGGAAAGGCAGCAGGGTCAGGCGCGGGCCTTGGCCCTGGTCGTTCAGCCGCGCGCGCAGATCCTCCACCGCGCCGACGTCGAGTTCCTCGACATAGCTGTAATGCGGAATGCGGCGCTTGGACTCCTGCATGCGCTCGGCGATGCGGCGGCGCAGGCCGACGATGCGCTGGGTGCGCGTCTCGGTGACGGGTGCGTCGGATGCGCTGCGGGTCGGTGCCGCCGCGGCCGCAGCCGGCGCAACGGGTGCTCCCGCGGTGGCACCGCCGGCCGCCAGATAGGCGTCGAGGTCGGCCTGCATCAACCGCCCGGACGGCCCGCCGGGGGTGACCCGGGCCAGGTCGATGCCCAGCGACCAGGCGCGCGCGCGCAGCGCAGGGGATGCGATCACGCGCTGCAGCTGCCCGGAAGGCGGGGCCGCGGCCGGGCACGGTGCCCGGGGCTTGGGCGCGGCCGGCGGCAATGCGGCCGGTGCGGGTGTGCGGGCGGCGGATGCCGTGGTCGGTTGCGGCGTCGGCGCGGCCTGTGGCGTCGCACCGGTGTCGATGCGCAGCAGGTCGGCGCCCACCGCCAGGGTGTCGCCGACCTCGCCGCCGAGCATGCGCACGATGCCGGCCACCGGCGACGGGATCTCCACCGTGGCCTTGTCGGTCATCACCTCGGCCAGGATCTGGTCCTCGGTGATGACGTCGCCCACGGCCACCTGCCAGGCGGCGATCTCGACCTCGGCGACACCTTCACCGACGTCGGGAACACGGATGCGGTAGAGCTCGCTCATCGTGCCGGCCTCTAGGCTTCCACCGCCCGGTGCAGCGCGGCGCCGACGCGGTCCGGGCCCGGGAAGTAGGCCCATTCCAGTGCATGCGGGTAGGGTGTGTCCCAGCCGGTGATGCGTTCGATCGGGGCCTCCAGGTGGTAGAAGCAGTGCTCCTGCACCAGGGCCGTGAGTTCGGCGCCGAAGCCGCTGGTACGCGTGGCTTCGTGCACCACCACGCAGCGGCCGGTCTTGCGTACCGAGGCCACCACGGTGTCCAGGTCCATCGGCCACAGGCTGCGCAGGTCGATGACCTCGGCGTCGATGCCGGTTTCCTGCGCCGCGGCCAGGCTGACGAAGACCATCGTGCCGTAGGCGAGCACGGTGACGGCGCTGCCCGCGCGCACGACATTGGCGCGGTCCAGCGACACGCGGTAATGGCCTTCGGGCACCTCGGCCATCGGGTGGCCGGCCCAGGACACCACCGGCCGGTCGTGGTGGCCGTCGAAGGGGCCGTTGTACAGGCGCTTGGGTTCGAGAAAGATCACCGGGTCGTCGCATTCGATGGCCGAGATGAGCAGGCCCTTGGCGTCATGCGGGTTGCTCGGCATCACGGTGCGCAGGCCGCAGACATGGGTGAACAGTGCCTCCGGGCTCTGGCTGTGCGTCTGGCCGCCGTAGATGCCGCCGCCGCAGGGCATGCGGATCGTGATCGGCGCCGTGAAGTCGCCCGCCGAGCGGTAGCGCAGCCGAGCCGCCTCGGACACGATCTGGTCGCTGGCCGGGTAGAAGTAGTCGGCGAACTGCACCTCGACCACCGGGCGCAGGCCGTAGGCGGCCATGCCGATCGCGGTGCCGACGATGCCACCCTCGGAGATCGGCGCGTCGAACACGCGCTGCCGGCCGTGGCGCTTCTGCAGGCCGTCGGTGCAGCGGAAGACGCCGCCGAAATAGCCGACGTCCTGGCCATAGACCACCACGTCCGGGTCGCGTTCGAGCATCACGTCCATCGCCGAACGCAGGGCCTGGACCATCGTCATCGAGGCCATCTCAGGCATCCTTCCTGGCGGCCATCGCCTCGGCTGCCTGCTGCATCTGCTGGCGCAGGTGCGCCGGCATCTCGCGGTAGACGTCCTCGAACATGGTGTCCAGCGGCGGGATGTGGCCGTCGAGCAGCGAACCGTGCACCTCGGCCTGTTTCAGCGCGGCGGCGACCTCGGCGTCGAGTTCGGCCTTCAGCGCATGGTGCTGGTCGTCGGACCAGGCGCCCAGCACCACCAGATGCTGTTTCAGGCGCTCGATGGGGTCGCCCAGCGGGTAGCGCTGCCAGTCGTCGGCGGGTCGGTAGCGCGAAGGGTCGTCCGAGGTCGAATGTGCACCGGCGCGGTAACTCACCCACTCGATCAGGGTCGGGCCGAGGTTGCGCCGCGCACGTTCGGCGGCCCAGGCCGAGGCGGCGTGCACGGCCAGGAAATCGTTGCCGTCGACGCGCAGCGAGGCGATGCCGCTGCCGACGCCGCGCGCCGCGAAGGTGGTCGCTTCGCCGCCGGCAATGGCCTGGAAACTCGAGATCGCCCACTGGTTGTTGACGACGTTGAGGATCACCGGCGCGCGGTAGACATGGGCGAAAGTGAGTGCGGTGTGGAAGTCGCTCTCGGCGGTGGAGCCGTCGCCGATCCAGGCCGAGGCGATCTTGGTGTCGCCGCGGATCGCCGAGGCCATGCCCCAGCCCACGGCCTGCACGAACTGGGTGGCCAGGTTGCCCGAGATCGAGAAGAAGCCGGCGCGCTTGATCGAGTACATCACCGGCAGCTGCCGGCCCTTGAGCGGGTCGCGGGCGTTGGACAGCAGCTGGCACATCAGCTCGACCATGTCGACATCGTCGCGCGCCAGCAGCAGTCCCTGCTGGCGGTAGGTCGGGAAACACATGTCGCCGGGCTGCAGCGTCATCGCATGCGCTACCGCGATTGCTTCTTCGCCCAGGCACTGCATGTAGAAGGAGATCTTCTTCTGCCGCTGCGCGGTGAACATGCGCGCGTCGAAAGCGCGTGTCTTGAGCATCGCGCGCAGGCCGCGCTGCAACTGACCGGGGGTCAGCGCGGGCGCCCAGGGGCCGACGGCACGGCCCTCGTCGTCAAGCACGCGCACCAGGGCCGCGGCGAGATCGCCGGTGTCGGCGGCGCGCACGTCCACCGGCGGCCGCCGCACCGCGCCGGCCGGCGACAGGCGCAGGTAGGCGAAGTCGGTCGTCTGACCGGGGCGCCCGCTGGGTTCGGGCACATGCAGGCGCAGGGCGGGCAAGGATTCAGCCGGGCCATCGGAGTTCATGTCCGGGCCCCTGCGGCCATGCCGGGCCGCTCGGGTTCGATCGGGTGGTGCATTCACCGCCGGCGCCAAGGGCGCCGGCTGTCTTGACGGGCCTTTTACCGCGCTACCGATGTGCAGGCAAGGCTGCCCCAGGGGGGCGTCGGGGGCGGGCCGGCGACCCGCATCGGGATTGCAGAACATGACTGTATAAAAAAACAGTATCCTGTGAGGCCGTTTCCCGCCCGCCCGCCCATGCTCCCCGGCTACGCCGAACTGCACTGCCGCAGCAACTTCAGTTTCGGCCTTGGCGCCTCGCATCCCGAGGAACTGGCTGGCCGTGCGCAGGCCCTGGGTTATGCGGCGCTCGCGGTCACCGACCTGTGTTCACTCTCCGGCGTGGTGCGCGCGCATGCCGAGGCCAAACGCCTGGGCCTGCCGCTGATCGTCGGCGCCGAGATGGCGCTGCAGCGCAGCGAGGATGACTTGAATGGCCCCCGGCTTGTCATGTTGGCCATGTCCCGCCGCGGCTACGGCAACCTGGCGCAGTGGATCACGGTGGCGCGCCGGCGCGCGCCCAAGGGGCAGTACCGTGCGCTGATGGGCGATGTCGAAGGCAAGGTGCCGAACACGCCCACCCTGGCCGGCCTGCCCGACTGCCTGGCCCTGCTCTTGGCGCCGCCGGTGCTGAGCGCCGAACAACCGTTCGAGACCCTGTTTGCGCAGGCCCTGTGGCTGCACACCTGGTTCGGCGACCGCGCCGCGATCGCGCTGCCGCTGCTGCACCGCGCGCATGACGGCGTGCTGCTCGAGATCGTGCCGCGCGTGGCCGCGCTGACCGGGCTGCCCGTCGTCGCCGTGGGCAGCGTGCTGATGCACACACGTTCGCGCAAGCCGCTGCAGGACATGCTCAGCGCCACGCGCCTGAAGCGTACCGTGGCCGACTGCGGTTTTGCGCTCGAGCCGAATGCCGAGGCGCATCTGCGCCCGCGGGCGCGGCTGGCGGCGCTGTACCGGCCCGAGTGGCTCGAGGCCACGCTGCAGTTTGCCGGGCGCTGCCATTTTTCATTGGACGAACTGCGCTACGAATACCCGCGCGAGATCGTGCCCGACGGCCATACACCCACCAGCTGGCTGCGCAGGCTGACCGAGCAGGGTGTGCAGCGGCGTTTCCCGCAGGGCGAGACGGCGGCCGTGCGCGCGACGATCGAACACGAGCTGGCGCTGATCGCGCAGCTGCAGTACGAACCGTATTTCCTGACCGTGGCCGACCTGGTGCACTGGGCGCGTGGCCAGGGCATCCTCTGCCAGGGCCGCGGCAGCGCGGCCAATTCGGCAGTCTGCTACTGCCTGGGCGTGACCGAAGTCGACCCGGCGCGCATGAGTCTGCTCTTCGAGCGTTTCATCAGCGCCGAGCGCAACGAGCCGCCGGACATCGACATCGACTTCGAGCACCAGCGCCGCGAGGAAGTCATCCAGTACGTCTACCGCAAGTACGGCCGCCATCGCGCGGCCCTGACGGCGGTGATCATCAGCTACCGCCCGCGCAGTGCGCTGCGCGACGTCGGGCGCGCGCTGGGCATCGACCTCGAACGCATCGAGGCGGTGTCGAAATCGCAGCACTGGTTCGATGGCCGAAGGATCGACCCCGAGCGCCTGCGCGAAAACGGCTTTGACCCCGAGGCGCCGATCTCGAAACTCTGGGTCGAGCTGACGAGCGCGCTGATCGGTTTTCCGCGCCACCTCAGCCAGCACCCGGGCGGTTTCGTCATCGCGCGCGACCAGCTCGCGCGCCTGGTGCCGGTCGAAAACGCGGCGATGCCAGGCCGCAGCGTGATCCAGTGGGACAAGGACGATCTCGACGCGCTGGGCCTGCTCAAGGTGGACCTGCTGGCCCTGGGCATGCTCAGCGCGATCAAGCGCGCGCTGGCGATGGTGGGCGACAAGCTGCAGCGCAGTTTCGTGATGCAGGACGTACCGCCGGAAGACGCAGCGAGCTACGCCATGCTGTGCAAAGGCGACAGTGTCGGCACCTTCCAGGTCGAGAGCCGGGCGCAGATGAGCATGTTGCCGCGCCTGCAGCCGCGCTGCTTCTACGATCTGGTCATCGAGGTCGCCATCGTGCGCCCGGGGCCGATCCAGGGCGGCATGGTGCACCCCTACCTGAAACGACGGTCCGGCGAGGAGCCGGTGGACTACCCCAGCGACGAGGTGAAGCTGGCGCTGGAACGCACCCTGGGCGTGCCGATCTTCCAGGAGCAGGTGATGCAGCTCGCGATCCTGGCCGCCGATTTCACGCCCGGCGAGGCCGATCAGCTGCGCCGTGCGATGGCGGCCTGGAAGCGCAAGGGTGGCCTCGGCCCCTTCCACGAGCGCCTGGTGGGCCGCATGGTGGCCAAGGGCTACGCCGTCGAGTTCGCCGAGCGCATCTTCAAGCAGATCGAAGGTTTCGGCGAATACGGTTTCCCGGAAAGCCATGCTGCAAGTTTCGCGCTGCTGGTCTATGTCAGTGCCTGGCTCAAGTGCCACCATCCGGACGCCTTCCTCGCCGCACTGCTGAACAGCCAGCCTATGGGTTTCTACGCGCCCGCGCAGCTGGTGCGCGACGCGCGCGAACATGGCGTCGAGGTGCGGCCGGTGGACGTGCTGCACAGCCCCTGGGACACGACGCTGGAAGGTGAGGGCGCCGGCCTGCGACCGGTGCGCCTGGGCCTGAACCGCATCAGCGGTCTGCCCGAAGAGGCCGCGGCACGCATCGTCGCCGCACGCGGCGACCCGGTGGCCGGCCGCTTCACGAGCGCCGAGGACCTGGCCCGCCGCGCAGGGCTGGACGCGCATGCGCTGCAGCTGCTGGCCGGCGCCAACGCGCTGCAGGGCCTGGCCGGGCACCGCCACGCCGCCGCCTGGGCGGTGGCTGGCGTCGACACGCGGGCCACGCCGATGCTGGCGCGCACGCGCACGCACGAGGCGCCGGCGATGCTTGCCGCACCCGACGAGAGCGGCGAAACCCTGGCCGACTACCGCGCCACCGGTCTCACCCTGGGCACCCACCCGCTGGCCCTGCTGCGCCCGCGGCTGGCCGCTTTCAAGGTCCTGCCGGCGGTGGTGCTGGCCGGTTTTCCGACCGGCCGGCTGGCGCGCGCCAGCGGCCTCGTCACGCATCGTCAACGGCCGGAGACGGCCAAGGGTGTGGTCTTCGTGACGCTGGAGGACGAAACCGGGGCGGTCAACGTCATCGTCTGGCCGGACCTCGTCGACAAGCAGCGCAAGCCCCTGCTGGCGGCCACCTTGCTTACCGTCTACGGAGTCTGGCAATGCGAGGGTGGCGTGCGCCACCTGATCGCGCGCCAGCTCGTCGACCACACCGTGCTGCTGCAGGGGCTGGACGCCCGCAGCCGGAATTTCCGATAGTCCGGCCATCCACCATAGGGAGAAGACCATGATCCTGGGACTCAGAACCGCCATCTACCCGGTCGCGCCCGAGCAGCTCGACGCGGCCAGGAACTGGTACGCGCAGGCCCTCGGCGTCGCACCGTACTTCGACGAGCCCTTCTACATCGGCTTCGCGGTCGGTGGCTTCGAGCTCGGCCTGCTGCCCGGTGCCACGCCGTCCATCGACGGCGCGCAGCCGCTGTGGGGCGTGGCCGACATCGACGCCGCCTGCGCGCGCCTGATCGAACTCGGCGCCAGCGCGCTGGCCCCGCCGAAGGATGTCGGCGACGGCATCCGCGTGGCCGATGTGCGCGACCCCTTCGGCAACCGCCTGGGCCTGATCCAGAACCCGCATTTCGACCCGAAGGCCGTGCGCTGAGCGGGTGGCCGGCGGCGGTCCTCAGGGCGCTTCGGCGGGGTCGATGCCGAGCGCCTTGGCCACGCCGGCGCCATAGGCCGGATCGGCCTTCGCGCAGTGACGGATGTGGCGCAACTGGATCTCACGCCCTGCATCCGCGATCGAACGCGCGGTGTTGTCGAACAGCGCCTGCTGCTGCGCCGTGCTCATCAGGCGGAACAGCGCGCCGGGCTGCGAAAACTAGTCGCCAACTTCGCGGTGGTCCCCGTGGTCGGCTTCTTGCTCCTGCCATCACGCCTCTTCGTGCAATGAGGGACTGATGATCAGCGGCGCCGTGACGCGCCGGTACGAAGACGCGCCAGGCAACCCCGAGGGCCGGCGCTGATCCAGCGGCCTCAACGCATGGCCGGCGTCAGCCGCTCGGCCGAGATGTAGTGCTGCCGGTAGGTCTCGAAGTCCACGTTGTCGCGCGCTTCCAGCGCGGCCTGCTTGCGCCGCGAGTCCTCGGCCCAGGCCTCGAACTGCGCCTGCGCCTCGGCCGGCCAGGGCAGGGCGGCCAGCGCGGCGCCGGCCTCGGCCGAACGTGCGCCCGCGTAGGGGTTGAAGGCGTTGTCGTGCTCGCGGGCCATGGCCTGCAGCATGCGCGCCGACGGCAGTCGGGCCGGGGATTCGAGCGCCTCGCACGCCTGCCGCACGGCCGCGACATGCCGGGTCGTGCCGGTGGCGGCGTCCAGCGCCTCGGCGATCGGCACACATTCCTCGATCAGGGCCAGACACCAGTCCTGCAGGGCGACGACACCCCCCTCGCAGCATTCCAGCATCACGCCGGGCTCGCGCCCCTGGGTGGCGGTGCGTTCCTGGTTGCGCGCCATCGCGGCGACTTCCAGCGGATCGTCGGGCGGGCTGTCGGCCAGCAGGCAGTGCATCAGGAAAACGTCGACGAAGGCCATCGTCGCGCCCGCGACCCCGATCGGCGTGAACGGGTCCAGGTCCAGGCAGCGCACCTCGATGTACTCGACGCCACGCTCGCGCAGCGCATGCAGCGGCCGCTCGCCGGGGCGGATCGAACGTTTGGGCCGGATCGTGCCGTAGAACTCGTTCTCGATCTGCAGCAAGCTGGTGGCGAGCTGGTTGTATTCGCCGCCCGGGCCGCGGATGCCCATCGCCTCGTAAGGCGGGTGCGGCCGCGTCAGCGCCGTGTGCAGCGAATCGGCATAACGCTCCAGGCTGTTGTAGCTGACGGCCAGCGCCGCCTGCGCGTCGCTCTGGTAACCGAGCCGGCCCATGCGCAGCGTGGTCGCATGCGGCAGGCCCAGGGTCTGCGCGGCCAGCGGCTGCAGGCCATGCGGCCGACCGGCGACGAAGCTCGCCGACACCGCCGGCGAGGCGCCGAACAGGGTCAGCAGCAGGAAGGCGCGACGCCGGAAGTTGCGGATCAGGGCGAAGTGGTCCTCGTTGTCCAGGCCCGGCAGCGACCAGTTGTAGTGCACGCCGGAAATCGTCTGCATGCGCTTGCCGTAGCGGTTGCCCAGACCGATGCGGTAGACGCTCTTGGCGCGGCCGACATTGCTGGTGCCGAAGCGCGCCACCGGAATCGTCTCGTCGGCGGGCAGGGTGCAGGGCATGCTGGTCGCCCACAGCAGATCGTCGCCCAGGCAGCGCATCGTGTACTGGTGCACGCGCGTCAGTTCGGCCAGGCAGCTGTCGATCGTCGCGTGCACGCCGGTGATCAGTTCGATCTGCGACTCGGAGAAATCGGTCGTGATGTGCGGATGCGTGAGCGCGGCGCCCAGGGCCGCCGGGTGCGGGGTCAGCGACAGCGTGCCGTCCGGGCGTGCGCGCAGGCCCTCGCGCTCGACGCCGCGGCGGATGCCGGCCAGGCGGTCGCTGGGCCAGCGCGCGATGCGCTCGCGAAAACGTCGGGGATCAGGGGTCATCGAAGGCGGGGGGTCGGGTCGGGCGACAGGGCGCCATTGTGGTGCCGGTCGGCAAGCCGTGCTCGAACCGGCTTTCCGGCCGCCCGCAGGGTCACGCGCCGGCCACCCACCGCCGCCCGACCGGCGCGGCGCGCTGCATTCCCCTGCTCGCGGTGGAGGCTTGCACGACGGCGCGTCACGGCGCTAGTGTGGTGGACTTCAACGTGCGAGGCCGATCCATGCACCGTTTCGCCACCCTGGCCGTCATGGCCACGGCCCTGCTGGCCGCCGGCTGCGCCGGTGTTGCACTGCCCGCCGCCCCGCCGGCCGAACTGTTGCCCGACGATGCCTTTGCGCCGGTGGCCGTGGACACCGACCCGGCGCAGGCCACCGCACTCAGCCCGGCGATGCGCGCCTTCCTGCACGATGAGATCGAGCCGATGGCGCGCATGCATGGTGCGCGCGAGGCGATGCTGTTCGCGCTGTTCCGTACCCACCGACTGCGGCTGGACTACGACGCCGCCTTCACGCGCAGCGCGGCGCAGGCCTTCGAGGCGCGTGCCGGCAACTGCCTGTCGCTGACCCTGATGACGGGCGTGATGGCCGAGACCCTGGGCCTGAACGTGACTTACCAGCAGGTCGACAGCGGCGACGCCTGGAGCCGCAGTGGCGACTTCCTGGCCTACAGCGGCCATGTCAACCTGGTGCTCGACGGCGGGTCGACGCGCACGGCCGGCGCGCGCTGGGAGCAGCGCATGACGATCGACTTCCTGTCGCCGCAGGACGCCGCCACCCACCGCGCCTGGGCGATCTCCAGGGCCACCGTGGTCGGCATGTTCCTGAACAACCGCGCCGCCGAGGCCCTGGTCGCCGGCCGCCCTGCCGAAGCCTACGCCTGGGTGCGCAGCGCCCTGCGTACCGCGCCGCAGCTGGTTCCGGCCTGGAACACCCTGGCCCTGCTGCACCGCCAGCGCGGCGCCCCAGCGCTGGCCGTGCGCGCCCTGATGCAGGCGCAGGCCGCGGATCCCGAGAACACGGCGGTACTGGCCAATCTGGTGATGGCCCTGGACGCCGATGGGCGCAGCGCCGAAGCCGCTGCCTGGCGCGTGCCGCTGCAGCGGCTGGAGAGGGTGGCGCCGTTTGCCTGGTTCGAGCGCGGCCGCGAGGCGATGGCCCAGGGTCGCTGGCAGGCCGCCGCCGATGCCTTCGCCCGCGAACTGGCCCGCGACCCGGACCAGCATGAGCTGCATGCCTGGGCGGCCCGCGCGGCTGCCGAACTGGGCGACGCGGCGGCCGTGCGCCGGCACCTGGACCGGGCCCGCGAACTCGGGCCCACACGCGAAGCGCAGGCGCTCTACGCGGCCAAGCTCGACCGCCTGAACGCTGCGACGCATCGGCGCTGACGCTGCGGCCGCGGGCCCGGCCCTCAGACCCGCTCGAGCACCAGCGCGATGCCCTGGCCGACGCCGATGCACATCGTGCACAGGGCGTAGCGGCCCTGGATGCGGTGCAGCTGGTTGACCGCCGTGGTCGCCAGCCGCGCACCGCTGGCGCCCAGCGGGTGGCCGAGCGCGATGGCGCCGCCGTTGGGATTGACGCGCGGGTCGTCGTCGGCCAGGCCCAGGTCGCGCAGCACCGCCAGGCCCTGGGCCGCGAAGGCCTCGTTGAGCTCGATCACGTGCATCTGCGCCAGACTCAGGCCGGTGAGCTCGAGCACCTTGCGCGTCGCCGGCGCCGGGCCGATGCCCATGATGCGCGGTGCCACGCCGACGGTTGCCATGCCGACCACGCGGGCGCGCGGCGTCAGGCCATGCCGCACGGCGCTCTTCTCGTCGGCCAGCAGCAGCGCACAGGCGCCGTCGTTGACACCGCTGGCGTTGCCGGCCGTCACGCTGCCCTCGGGCTTGACGATGGGCTTGAGCCTGGCCAGCGCCTCCAGGCTGGTTTCGCGCGGGTGTTCGTCGCTGGCCACGACCACCGGCTCACCCTTGCGCTGCGGGATCGTCACGGGCACGATTTCGGCGTCGAAGAAACCAGCCTGCTGCGCCGCCACCGCCTTGAGCTGGCTGGCCAGGGCCATGCGGTCCTGGGCCTCGCGCTGGATGCCGAACTCGGCGGCCACGTTCTCGGCCGTCTCGGGCATCGAGTCGATGCCGTACTGCGCCTTCATCAGCCGGTTCACGAAGCGCCAGCCGATGGTGGTGTCGTAGACCGCGGTGTTGCGGCTGAAGGCGCTCTCGGCCTTGGGGCTGACGAAGGGCGCGCGGCTCATGCTCTCCACGCCACCGGCGATCATCAGCCCCGCCTCGCCGGCGCGGATGGCGCGCGCCGCGCTGCCCAGCGCGTCCAGGCCCGAGCCGCACAGGCGGTTGATCGTCGCGCCCGGCACGCCCACCGGCAGCCCGGCCAGCAGCGCACTCATGCGCGCCACGTTGCGGTTGTCCTCGCCGGCCTGGTTGGCGCAGCCATAGAGCACGTCGGTCACCGCGGCCCAGTCGACGCCCGGGTGGCGGTCCATCAAGGCCCGGATCGGCAGCGCGCCCAGGTCGTCGGTGCGCACCGACGACAGGGCGCCGCCGTAGCGGCCGAAGGGGGTGCGCACGGCGTCGCAGATGAAGGCGTGGGTCATGTCAGTTTCATCCTAGTCTCCTGTGCTGGCAGCGGCCCGCGCGCGGCGCACGAGCCAGGGGCTGGCGCGGTAGCGTTCGCCACGGTAGAGGGCGTCCAGCGCGGCCAGCACCGCGAGCACGCCGTCGGCGCGCCAGCCGGCCAGCCATTCGAAGGGGCCGGCCGGGTAGTTGACGCCGAGCTTCATCGCAGCGTCGGCGCCGTCGGTGCTGCACACACCCTGCTGCACCGCGTCGGCGGCTTCGTTGATCAGCATCGCCAGCGTGCGCGCGACCACCAGGCCCGGCGTGTCGGCCACCACCCGCGGCTCGACCCCCAGCCTGGCCAGCCAGGCCGGCGCCTCGGCCCGCCAGCGTTCGCCGGCGGTCGGTGCGAAGGCCAGGGCCAGTGCACCGCGCCACTGCTCAGCGCCGCCCGGCAGGCGGTCGAAGACCGCGATGTCGCCGCGGTCCATCGACTGCGCCACCTCGGCCGCGGTACGGCCGTCGGTCAGGCGCAGCTGCGCCTCGCCGACCGCCAGGCCGACCCAGCCGCTGCCGCCGTCGCGCGTGGTCGGCACGGTCGGCCGCGCCGCCAGCGCATCGGCCAACGCGTCGGCAACCGGGCCGCGGCCATGCACCACCACCGCCATCCCGGCGGGCAGGTCCACCACCGCCACCGGCGGCAGCGTCGGCGCGCCGTCCGGGTAGGTGTAGAAGCCGCGCCCGCTCTTGCGCCCGAACAGGCCGCCGTCCACCAGTTCCTGCTGCACCAGGGACGGCATGTAGCGCTTGTCCTGGAAATTGGCCGCGTACACAGAGTTCGTGACCGCGAAGTTGGTGTCGTGGCCGATCAGGTCGATGAGCTCGCAGGGCCCCATGCGGAAACCCGCGGCGCGCAGGCAGGCGTCCAGCACCTCGGGCGGCGCCGCCTGCTCCTGCAGCAGGGCCAGGGTCTCGGCGTAATAGGGCCGCGCGATGCGGTTGACGATGAAGCCGGGGGTGCTCCTGGCGTGCACCGGCACCTTGCCCCAGGCCTTGGCCAGTTCGAAGATCGCTGCGGCCACGTCGCAGTCGGTGCGCAGGCCGCTGACCACCTCGACCAGCTTCATCAGCGGCACCGGGTTGAAGAAGTGCATGCCGACCAG
>CAZWUR010000061.1:0-28318 GCA_964637205.1 uncultured Rubrivivax sp. | reverse complement strand
GCGATCCCGTTCCTGAAACTGGTCGGCGCCGCGCTGCTGCTGTGGATCGGCATCAAGCTGCTGCTGCCCGAAGACGAGGACGCCCACGGCGACATCCAGGCCAGCGACAAGCTCTGGGCGGCGGTGAAGACGGTGATCGTTGCCGACCTCGTGATGAGCGTCGACAACGTGATCGCCATCGCCGGCGCGGCACAGGCCTCGGGCCACGAAGGCCACCAGATGCCGCTGGTCATCTTCGGCCTGCTGGTCAGCATCCCGATCATCGTCTGGGGCAGCCAGCTGGTGATCAAGCTGATGGATCGCTTCCCGATGATCATCACCCTCGGCGGCATGCTGCTCGGCTGGATCGCCGGCACGATGGCGGTCAGCGACCCGGCGGTGGCCAACCCCGAAGGCTGGACCTGGGTGCCCAAGCTGCCGCAGACCGACGCCATGCGCTACGCCGCCGGCCTAGCCGGTGCCTTGCTCGTGCTGGCCTGGGGGCGCCTGGCCGCGCGCCGGCGCGCGCAGGCCGGATGAGGCGCGGCGTTTCAACCGCCGGACGGCGAGCCGCTCCCAGGCCGGCCCGCTTCCCGTCGGGGGATCGGCGGACGCATGCGGTCGCCGAGCGGCAGACATGAACCTCGCCGGCGAACCGCTGCAAGAAGGCCAGCGGTTCGCCGGCTGCATCGTCGCGCGGCGCCTGGGGCGGGGCGCCGGCAGTGTGGTCTATGCTGCCTTCGATGATCGCGCCGACGCCTGGCGGGCGCTGAAGCTGCTGCTCCCGGCCCCGGGCATGGACCCGGCGCTGGCCGCCGAGGCGCGGGCCCGGCTGCTGCGCGAACAAGGCGTGGCGGCGCGGCTGCAGCATCCCGGGATCGTGCGCCTGCACGACTGCGGCGAAGCCGGCGGCGTGGCCTGGCTGACGATGGAACTGCTGCCGGGCGCGGACCTGACGCGCTACACCCGGGCCGCCCGGCGGCTGCCCGTTCCGGTGGTGGCGCGGCTCGGCGCACGTCTGGCCGACGCACTCGCACATGCCCACGGCGCGGGCGTCGTGCACCGCGACCTGAAGCCGGCGAATGTGATGGTGGACTGGGCCAGCGACCGTGTCGTCATCACCGACTTCGGCCTCGCGCGCGGCGCCGACAGCGAAGGCACGCGCACCGGGCTCGTGCTCGGCAGCCCGGGCTACATGGCGCCGGAACTGCTGGCCGGGGCTGCACCGCAGGCCAGCAGCGATCTGTATGCACTCGGCGTGCTGCTCTTCGAACTGCTGGCCGCGCGCCTGCCCTTCGAGGCCGAGGGCCTGGGCGCACTGCTGCGCCAGGTGGCGGGCACCCCCGCGCCGGACCTGCGCCGCTGCGTGCCGCCGCCGCACGACGCTGCGCTGGCGCCGCTGGCCGCTCTGGTGGCATCGCTGCTGGCCAAGACGCCGGCCCAGCGCCCGGCGAACGCAGCCGGCGTGGCGTCGGCACTGCACACCCTGGCCGACGCCTCCACGCCCGGGCCAAAGTCACGCGGCTGAGGGTGGGCGCCGCGGCGACACCGGGTTTAGGATGCACAATCGCCCCCCACTGCCAGCCTCTGCGCCATCCCCGAGCGTCCCATCGTGCCCCTGAACATCGAGCTCCAGGCCGCCGTCGACGCCGGCCGCGCGCGCAGCAACAACGAAGACTCGGTCGCCACCGACCCGGATGCGGCGCTCGCCGTGCTGGCCGACGGCATGGGCGGCTACAACGCCGGCGAAGTCGCCAGCAACATGGCCACCTCCTTCATCGTCAGCGAGCTCGGGCGCTGGCTGCGCGAAGCCAGCGTCCAGGCCAGCGACCAGGAGGTCCGCCGCGCGATGGACATCTGCGTTGACAACGCCAACCGCGCCATCTTCAACGCGGCCAATTCCAACCCGCAGTACGCCGGCATGGGCACCACCCTGGTGGTCGCGGTGTTCCGCGGCACCCGGCTGCTGATCGGCCATGTCGGCGACTCGCGCGCCTATCGCCTGCGCGCCGGGCGTCTGCAGCAGATCACGCGCGACCATTCGCTGCTGCAGGAGCAGATCGACGCCGGCCTGATCACGCCCGAGCAGGCCGCGTTTTCGGCCAACAAGAACCTCGTGACGCGCGCCGTCGGGGTCGAGGACACGGTGCTGCTGGAGACCCACCAGCACGAAGCCGCACCCGGCGATGTGTACCTGCTGTGCTCCGACGGGCTGTCGGACATGCTCGACGACAGCACCATCACGCAGATCGTCCTGGCGCACGAATCATTGGACGCCTGCTGCAAGTCCTTGATCGAGGCCGCCAATGATGCCGGTGGAAAGGATAATATCTCGGTCATCCTGGTGCGCGCCTCGGGCGCCACCTCGGCCTCGACACGCTCGTGGTGGCCGTTCCGGCGCTGAGCGGCCGGTTCACAACTGAGGAGACCGCGCCGCACAGAGGGCGCGGGCACAGACGGGGATATCGATGGGCAAGCTGGTGGTTTCGCTCGACGGGGTCGTGATCAAGGAAGTCCAGATCACGAAGGACAAGACGACGCTCGGCCGGCGCCCGTACAACGACATCGTGATCGACAACCTCGCCGTCAGCGGCGAGCACGCGGTATTGCAGATGGTCGGTGCCGACGTCTTCATCGAAGACCTGAACAGCACGAATGGCACCTACATCAACGGCAAGGCCATCAAGAAGCAGCTGCTCGCCCACAACGACACGGTCGAGATCGGCAAGTACAAGATCAAGTACCTCGTCGACGAAAGCGGCGAATACGAAAAGACGATGATCATGCGGCCCGGCGCCACTGCCGCCGCACTCGGCGGGGTCGCGCACCATGCGCCGTCGAATTTCGGTGCCCTGGGCGGCGGTGGCAGCGCCCCGACCCTGCAGCCGGCCACGATCAAGGTGCTCAACGGCGCCGCGGCCGGCCGCGAGGTGGCGCTGACCAAGGTCGTCACCACGGTCGGCAAACCTGGCGTGCAGGTGGCATCGATCACGCGCCGCCCGGGCGGTTATGCCTTCGCCCATGTCGAAGGCAGTTCGCGACCGAGCGTCAACGGCGTGCCGCTGACGACCGACTCGATCCCGCTGCGCAACGGCGACGTGATCGAGCTCGCCGGCACGCAGATGCAGTTCATCCACCCCTGAGGCTCGCGGGTCTGACCCTCGGCCCGGCGCCGCGCCTGTGAAGCGCGTCACGGGTCGCGTCCCTGGTGGACGCCGGCGGCCGGCCCGCCCCCCCACAATGGCCCGAGGAGTTCCTCGTCCATGCGTATCCGCGTTCTCGGCTGCTCGGGTTCGATCGCTGCCGGCAGCCGAACCACCTCATTCCTGGTCGGCGACGACCTGCTCGTCGATGCCGGCACCGGGGTCGGCGACCTGACGCTGGACGAAATGGCGGCGATCGACCACATCCTGGTCAGCCACTCGCATCTGGACCATGTGCTGTCGATCGGCCTGCTCGCCGACAGCGTCACGCGGCGCCGCCGCGGCCGCCCGCCGGTGCGGGTGCACGCCCTGGCGCAGACCCTCGACGCCCTGCGCCAGCATGTCTTCAACGGCGTGATCTGGCCCGACTTCACGCGCCTGCCCAGCGCCGAGCAGCCGGTGCTGGCCTTCGAGCCGTTCGAGATCGGCCAGACCCTGACCCTGGGCGCGCAGCGCCTGGAGGTGCTGCCGGCCGCGCACACCGTGCCGGCCTGCGGATTTGCCCTCTTCGCCGAAGACGGCCGCGCCTGGGCCTATACCGGCGACACGGCACCGAATGCCGCCCTGCGCGCGCGCCTGGCCACGCTGGATCTGCAGGCCCTGGTCATCGAAACCGCCTTCGGCAACGACGAACAGGCGCTGGCGCAGATCAGCCAGCATCTGTGCCCGGCCCTGCTGGAAGGCGAACTGGCGGCCCTGCCGGCCGGCACCGAGGTCTGGATCACGCACATCAAGCCCGGCGAGGTCGAGGCCGTGATGGCCGAGGTGACGCGGCTTGCCGGCGGGCATCGCGTCTGCGCGCTGCACACCGGGCAGGTGATGCAGCTGGCGCCGAAAACCGCGCCGGCCTGACATCCTGTGTCAGCCCGGGCCGGATCTGGTCGGGGCAATGTGACCAATCGCGTCACTCGGCGTGCGGAGTTCACGCCAAAACCACCCGATCAGCCTGGCACGGCCCCTGCATTCATGGGGGTGTCCCTGCCCCAAACCTGTCCCCAAGGAGCTCATCCATGAAGCGCATGCAAAAAGGTTTCACCCTCATCGAACTGATGATCGTCGTCGCGATCATCGGCATCCTGGCCGCCGTGGCACTGCCGGCGTATCAGGACTACACCGTCCGGGCCCGTGTGACGGAAGGCCTGTCGCTGGCCAACGGCATGAAGCCGACGATCTCCGAGAACATTGCTGCCAACGGCGGCGTCGTTGCCGCTGGCGCTTGCGCCGGTGTGACCGACCTGGGGGCGACCGGCGCCGTGACCTCGGTCGAATGCGCCGATGCCACCGGTGTCATCACCACGACCATGGGCGACCAAGGTAAAAATGTCGTCTTTACCTTGACACCCACTGCCAACGACACTTCGGTGAGCTGGGTCTGCGTGGTCACCGATGCAGCCGACAACAAGTACGTGCCGTCGACCTGCCGCGCTGGTGCAGCCGCGTCGTCCTGATCGAAATCGCGCTGCCCTGATCCGTTCAGGGCCGTGACGAACCCTCGGGCCGCAATTGCGGCCCGATTGCATTCAATATCATGAATCGCAGCAACACCGCCGACCGTGTCGCCCTGGGCTTGTGCTTGGCAGTGATCTTCGTCGCCGCCAGCCCGGCCCTCGTCGCTGCGGCGCTGGGCGCTTCGAGTCTCGGCGCCGGGCGGGGTCTGGCGGCTGCAGTGCTCGGCCTTGCGGTCTTGGTGCTGTGGTCGTCGCGCTTGTGGCCGGGTCTGGTTTTGCTGACGCCCTGGATGCTGCTGGCGCCGCTGGAGTCCTGGTACCTCGTCCAGTTTGGGCGGCCTAGCGATGTGCATCTTCTGGGCGTGATCGCCGAGACCGACGCCCAGGAAGCTTCGGCCTATCTGGCCGGTTTGGCCATGCCGATGGCCCTGGTTCTGGCTGCAAGCCTGATGCTGTCGGTGGCGGCAATATGGGCCACGCGGCGCACCGGCCTGGGCTGGCGGCACCGATGGCGTCCGGCGATCTGGGCGGTCAGTGTCCTCCTGCTGTTATTGCCCTGGCTGGCCGGAGACCTCGGTGCCGAGCCGCCGCCCGACGCGCCACCGCGCGCCGAAGGCGATGGTCTCGTGCGCCAGGCGCTCGACCCGGTCTCGGGCGAACTCGCCGACGCCTGGCCCGTGGGTTTGCCCTTGCGTGTCTGGGCCTATCTTCGCGAGCGCGGCGAACGCTACGCGCTGTCCGATGCGGTGCAATCGTTTCGCTTTGGCGCCCGGGAACGACCTGAATTCGCCGCCGTGCAGCGCGAAGTCCATGTCCTGGTGATCGGCGAGACGGGCCGACCAGACCGTTGGCAGCTCAACGGCTACGGCCGGCCGACGACGCCGCGGCTGATGACCCAGCAGGGGATCGTCAGCTTCACGAACATGATCTCGCCCTGGGCCTGGACGCGAATGTCGGTGCCACTGATCCTGACGCGCAAGCCGCCGCAGGATCCGCGCCCCTTCTTCGCCGAACGATCGCTGTTGACAGCCTTTCATGAAGCGGGCTATCGAACCTACTGGCTGTCGACCCAGAGCCCGATGGGGCCATATGACAGCACGATTTCGCTGCATGCCCGCGAGGCGGACGTGCTGCGGTACGTGAATCCGGGCTCGTACAAGACGCGCGCGGCCTACGACGGTGATCTGCTCGGCCCACTGCGTGAGGCGCTGTCTCGGCCGGAACCGCGGCAACTGATCGTGTTGCACACGCTGGGCAGCCACTTCGACTACGGTCATCGCTATCCGCAAGAGTTCGAGATCTTCCGCCCATCGACCCGGGACGTAGAGCAGCCCAGCCTGCATGACCGTGCGCAGCGTGAGGCGCTGTCGAACGCCTACGACAACTCGGTCGCCTATACGGATGACTTCCTGGCCGAGGTCATTCAGGCCCTGCGCAACAGCGGCGCGGTCTCGACGCTCTTCTACGTTGCCGACCATGGCGAAAACCTGTTCGACGGTGAGTGCACACTCAGCGGTCACGGACACGGTACAGAGCGGGATTTTCGCGCCGCGGCGCTGTTCTGGCACGATCTCGGCTACGCCGCGCTGCGGCCCGAACTCGTGGCGCGGGCCGTGCAGCAGGCAGACGCGCCAATGAGCACAGCTCAGGTGTTCCACACCATGCTCGACGTGGCCGGCATCGACTACCCGGGTCAACCGGCAGAAGCCAGCCTTTTCTCGCCTTCGTGGAAACCGTCGCCGCGTATCGTCCAGGGTGGGCTTGACTTCGACCGGGCCTTGCGTGAACCGATGTGCCTCAAACTCAAGTCGCCTCGCCGATCCGCGAGCTGAACCTGCTGTTCGCGTTGTCCGGTGCCGCCGGACTGATCTATCAGGTCTGCTGGCAGAGACTGCTGTTTGCCGCATTCGGCAGCGACCTCACCTCGGTCACCATCGTCGTGTCCGCCTTCATGGCCGGTCTGGGATTCGGCGCCCTGGCCGGCGGCGCCCTGGCCGACCGCTGGCCGCAGCGCGCCTTGTCGATCTTTGCGATCTGCGAGTCGCTGATCGGACTCTTCGGGCTCGCCAGCACCTCGATCCTGCTTTGGGCCGGCACGCGGTTCGTGGGCGCCAGCATGCCGGTGGTGGCCGGTGTCAATTTCCTCCTGGTTCTGATGCCGGCGTTGTTGATGGGCGCCACCTTGCCGGTCCTGGTCTGCCATGTGGCGCGGCTTTGGCGACACGTAGGCCGGGCTACCGGCCAGCTCTATGCCGTCAACACGCTGGGCGCTGCCATCGGTGCGTTGCTGCCGACCTTCGTCATGTTGAACCACATGCGCCTCGACAGCGTCATCCAGTTTGCCGGATCGATCAATCTGGGCGTGGCTGCGCTGGCCTGGTGGCGCCTGCGGGGTGAGCGATGATCCGGCTGGCCTGGCTGCTTTCGCTGGGCGTGGGCTTCCTGAGCCTGAGTCAGGAGATCGTATGGGTTCGGCTGGTCGGATTTGTCTATCACGGCGTGCCGCAGAGTTTTGCCGTCGTGCTCGTGCTGTTCTTGCTGGGCATCGCGCTGGGCGCTTCGGTCGGAAGGCGTTTATGCGATGGTCGCCGGGGGGGTGTCCTGGCCGCCGGTCTGGCGCTGCTGGCGTCCGGCGTCCTGGACATCCTGCTGCCCGGCCTTCTGGCAGGACTTGCCGAGGTGCTTGAGCCGCTGCGCTTCCTCATGCTGGCCGTACTCATTGCGACGACCGCCGCCTTGAAGGCCGCGGTCTTCCCGATTGCACATCATCTCGGCTCTTCGGGCGCGGGCCGCAAGCTGGGGCGATCGCTGTCCAGGGTCTACTTCCTGAACATCGTCGGATCGACGGCAGGGCCGCTGATCACCGGTCTTGTGTTGCTGGACTGGCTGACACCCGAAGCCACGCTGACCGCCATCGGCCTGGCTGCGATCGGCTTGAGCATGGTGTGTCTGCTGGCAGCGGATCGCCGCTGGATGGCCGCGTTTGCCGCTGCTGCCGGGCTCGCCGGGGGGGCGTTCCTGTTCGACCCCCAGGACACCGGCGCCATCGAGGCATTCGCCGAGCGCGGGTCGGGGGGTGCCATCAAGAAGATCGTGCACAACCGCCACGGGCTCCTGCATGTCGTGGACGGCGGTCCTGGCGGCGACATCGTCTTCGGCGGCAATGTCTACGATGGACGCATCAATGTCGACCTGGCGGTGAACAGCAATCGCATCGACCGGATGTACCTGTTGTCGGCGCTTCACCCGGCGCCGGAGCAAGTGCTCGTGATCGGGATGAGCACGGGCGCATGGCTGCGCGTGCTTTCGGCCATGCCGGCGGTGCGCCATATCGACATCGTCGAGATCAACCCGGGCTATGTCGATCTGATCGAGGCCCTGGTGCCGCCCGCGGGATGGCTCTCCGATTCCCGGTTCTCGCTGTACATCGACGACGGGCGCCGCTGGCTGAATCGCCATCCGCAGCAGCGATACGACCTGATCGTGATGAACACGACCTTTCACTGGCGCGCCAACATCACCAACCTGCTGTCGCGACAGTTCATGGCCATCGCCAAGGCGCATATGGCGCCCGGCGCGATCATCGCCTTCAACGCCACCGGTTCACCCGATGCATTGGCGACGGCGGCCGCCGTCTTCGGGTATGCATACCAATGGTCCAATTTCGTGTACGCAGGCGCCCATGACTTCCGGGCGCTGGACCATGACGCCGCTCGCCGGCGTCTCGAGTCGATGGTTCTGGATGGTTCGCCTCTGATCGTCCCGGACTCTGCCGCGCATCGAGACGCCGTGGCTCGACTGCTTGAACAGCCGTTTGCCGATCTGTCGGAGGTGCAAGCGGCCGCTGGCCGGCCGCTGGAGGTGATCGACGACATGGCCATGCAGACCGAGTTTCGATACGGGCGCGGGCTGCGACTGGAATAGCGCCGCGCACGAGACGGACGGTCGATCCGTGGCGACGGCGGTCTACCATCGCTGTCCGGTGCGCCTGCCATGTGCCGGCGCCGCGCCAACACGGCACGGTCAAGGTGCCATTCGCCCGACGATGAACGGCTCCTGGGCGGCCGACCGAGAAGATGCCAGAACGCCCATTCGATCGCGAAGGTCCGTACCACGTCGTATTGCCCGCTGCTCTTCTCGCGGCGGCCCTGCCCTCCCTGCTCGCCCACAACCCACCGCCCTCGCCGACCTTCCTGAACCAGGCCCTGGCCCTGGCCGTCTGGGGCCTGTTCGCGGCGGTGGCGGGTGGTGCCTGGCCTGCGGCGTGCCGGGCCTGGCCGCTGTTGGCCGCGCTGGCGGGCGTGGCGCTCGGTGTGTTCTGGTCCTGGGGGCCGGGCGCGCTGCCGTCCAGCCTGGCCCTGTCGGCGCTCGGCCTGCTGGCCGCGGCGGCGCTGCTGGTCGCGGCAGGCGCCTCGGCGCGCGCCACGCGCTCGGCCGAGCGGGTGTTCATCGCCTTCTGCTGGGGCTGGGTGCTGGCCGGCGGCCTGAACCTGATCATCGCCGGCGTGCAGGTGTTTGCGCCCACCTGGCCCGACGGCGACTGGCTGGCGCGCTCCGGCCTGCCCGGCCGCGCCGTCGGCAATCTGCGCCAGCCGAATCACCTGAGCAGCCTGCTGCTGTGGTCGGCGATCGCGTCCGTGGCCCTGCTGCAGCTCGGCCGGCTGCGGCCGCTCGTGGCGCGCACGCTGTTCGCGCTGCTCATCGGCGGGGTCGTGCTCACCGCCTCGCGCACCGGTCTGGTCAGCGTGCTGCTGCTCGCCGCCTGGGGGGTGTTCGACCGCTCGCTGTCGCGCCCCACACGTTGGCTGCTGGTGGCCGCCCCGCTGCTCTACGGCCTGGCCTGGACCGGCCTGTGGGCCTGGGCGCAGTTCGGGGCGCACAGCTTCGGCGGTGAGGCCCGGCTGCACGAGACCGACATCTCCAGCTCGCGCTTCGGCATCTGGGCCAACACGCTGACCCTGATCGCGCAGCAGCCCTGGACCGGTGTCGGCTTCGGCGAGTTCAACCTCGCCTGGTCGATGACGCCCTTCCCGGGCCGGCCCACCGCCTTCTTCGACCACACCCACAACCTGCCGCTGCAGCTGCTGGTCGAACTCGGCCTGCCGCTGGGCGGCGCGGTGTGCGGCCTGCTCTTCTGGGCGCTGTGGCGTGCCTTTCACGGCGCAGCCGGGCCGACGACGGCCCTGCAGCGCTGCGCGGCGATGTTCGCCCTGATGATCGGCGTGCACAGCCTGCTCGAGTACCCGCTGTGGTACGCCTACTTCCTGCTGCCGCTGGCCTGGGTCTGGGGTTTTGCGCTCGGCGGCTCGGACTCGGGCGCGTCCTTGCGCACCCGGCCCGCACTGGCCGTCGGCATGCTGCTCGTGGCCCTGCTGTCGGTGGCCGACTACCAGCGGGTGGTGCGCATCTTCGAGGCGCCGGCCGACGCGCCGCCGCTGGCGCAGCGCATCCGCGACGGGCGCGGCAGCTGGCTCTTCGCCCACCATGGCGACTACGCCGCGGCGACCACCGGGTTGCCTCAGCCCGACGGCCTGGCGGCCTTCGACGGCGCCAAGCACTATCTGCTGGACACCCGGCTGATGCGCGCCTGGGCCGAGGCCCTGGCCGCGGCCGGCCGCCTGGATGAAGCGCGCACCGTCGCCGCCCGCCTGCGCGAGTTCGGCGCGCAGCGCGCCGAGGATTTTTTTGCCCCTTGCGCAACGCCGGCCTCGGCCGCCGCGGCCTGGGCCTGCCAGCCACCGGAGCATCCGATCGACTGGCGCGTGCTGCAGCGTCGTTCGGTACCATAGCCCCATGCGTCTCACGTCCCACGAGCGTCAGGTCATCCGCGAGCTGGGGATGCGCCATTTCGGGCGCGTGCCGCGCCTGTTCGGTTCGCGGCTGGATGACGAACGACGCGGCGGCGACATCGATCTGCTGATTGCCACCGATCTGCCTGCCCCGGAAGCTGCGCGGCGGCGCATCGACCTGCTGGCGGACCTGTGGATCGCTCTCGGTGAACGCAAGATCGACATCCTGCTCGACGATGGTTGCATCAGCGAGCCGGTGTATGAGCGCGCCCGGCGCGAGGGCGTGGCATTGTGAGCGTCCCGCTTCGCGACGCCCTGCAGCAGTGCCGCCGCCATGCTGATGTGCTCGCCAAGGCGAGTGCCGATCTGCCGCCGACCTTCGAGCTGTCGCACGTCCTGACACCGGACGATGCGCTGGTCAGGGTCGGTGACCAATTCGTGCTGCGCTTCATCAAGCTGCAGGACACGCTGGGTGAGCAGGTGCTGCGCCCGTTCACCGCTGACGTACTGGGTGAGCCGGTCTCCGATCTGCCGCTGATCGACGTGTTGAACCGGCTCGAACGTTTCGGCTTCGTCGCGTTGGCGGACTGGGCGCGCTGGCGCACGTTGCGCAACGCACTGACCCACGAGTATCCGGACCGACCCGAGCTCCGCGTGGCGATCCTGAACGACGCACTGGATGCAGCCCGGGGGCTGGAGGCCCTGCTGGCCCGTCTGGAGGCGCGCGTGGCCGCGACAGGCGCGGGCTGACCTTTCAGGCCTCGCCCGCCACCCAGGGCCCCGATTTGCCGCCCTGCTTTTCCAGCAGGCGCACGCCGTCGATCACCATGCCGCGGTCGGCGGCCTTGCACATGTCGTAGACCGTGAGCAGGCCGACCTGCACCGCGCACAGGGCTTCCATCTCGACGCCGGTGCGGCCCAGGGTCTCGACCTGGGCGGTGCAGCGAACGGCGGGTGTGTCGGGGTCGAGTTCGAAGTCCACCGCCACGCGCGTGATCGGCAGCGGGTGGCACAGCGGCACCAGGTCGGCGGTGCGCTTGGCGCCCTGGATGGCGGCGATGCGCGCGATGCCGATCACGTCGCCCTTCTTCGCCTGGCCCTCGGCGATCAGCGCGAAGGTGGCCGGCAACATGCGGATGAGGCCGGTGGCGCGCGCCACGCGGTGCGTCACGTCCTTGGCCGCGACGTCGACCATATGCGCCTGGCCGGCGGCGTCGAAATGGGTGAGCGGTGGGGTCATCGGCGACGGAAACATGGGGGCAATGCGGCGCTGTCATCATAGCCACCGCATGACGATGTCCGCTTCAAGCCCGCCACGCTGGCGTCGCCGCGCCGGCTGTGCCCTGCTCGCGCTGGCGCTGGCGGCGTCCGGCCTGCCGCTGCGCGCCCAGAACGCAGCCTTGCCGGCGGCATTGCCAGCGACCTTGCCAGCGGCCTTGCCAGCTTTGGGCGACACCGCCTCCGAGGCACTCGACATCAATGACGAGGCGCGCCTGGGGCAGGAGATCATGCGCAGCATCCGCGGCGACCCGGCCTATCTGGACGACCCGGTGCTGCAGGCCTATCTGGCGTCGATCTTCGACCCGCTGGTGGCGATGGCGCGGCGTACCGGCCAGATCGGTGCCGACATCGACCGGCCGTTTTCCTGGCTTTCATTCCTCGTGCGCGACCCCAGCGTGAATGCCTTCGCGATGCCCGGCGGCCTGATCGGCGTACACCTGGGCCTGATCGCGATGACCGAGCACCCGGACGAGCTGGCGTCGGTGCTGGCGCACGAACTGTCCCACGTCACGCAGCGCCACATCGCACGCAGCCTGGGCGACGCCCAGCGCACCGGCATGGTGGGCATCGCCGCCATGCTCATCGGCCTGGTGCTCGCCGCACGCGGCGGCAACCCCGACATGGCGCAGGCCGCGGTCGCCGGCGGCCAGGCGGCGATGCTGCAGGGCCAGCTCAACTATTCGCGCGACATGGAGCGCGAGGCCGACCGCATCGGCTACGGCCTGCTCGTCGGCACCGGACATGCGCCGGGGTCGATGGCCGCGATGTTCGAGCTTCTGGCGATGGCCAACCGGCTCAACGACAGCGGCAGTTATCCCTATCTGCGCAGCCACCCCCTGACCACCGAGCGCATTGCCGAGGCGCGCGCCCGTGTGCCCGAGGGCGCGCGAGGCGAAGGCCCGGTGCCGACGATGCATGCGCTGATGCGCATGCGCGCAACGGTGTTGATGGACCCGGGCACGACTGCCTTGCAGCGTGCCTTGCTGGCCCCGGGTGACGACCTGCCGGCCCTGTACCGGCGTGCGCTGGCGGCGGCGCAACTGCGCGATACGGCCGCGATGCAGCGTGCGCTGCCGGCGATCGAGGCCGCCGCCGCGCAGCCGGGCCTGGCCGCCGAGCTGCGCCGCGTGCTGCGCTGGCTGGGCGCCGAACTGAACCTGGCCCTGCGCCGGCCCGCGGCTGCCGCGGCACTCGTCGATGCCGACGACGCCTCGCGCCCGGCCCTGCTGCTGCGCGCCGAGGCGGCGCGCAGCCTGCCCGGCGCGGCACAGCCGCCGGCGCGCGCCGCGCTCGAGGCCAGCGTGCAGGCGCTGCAGGCCTGGGTCATCGACCATGCCGAAGACACCGGTGCCTGGTGGGCCCTGTCTCAGGGTGCGATGGCCCTGGGCCAGCCGGTGCGTGCGCGCCGCGCCGAGGCCGAGGCGCGCTGGGCGAGCGGCGACCTGAACGCGGCGCTGCAGACCCTGCAGGCGGCGCGCCGATTGCCGCCGGGCGACGAGGCGATCGAGCTGCACGTGGTCGAGGCGCGCTGGCGCGTCTTCGAGGCCGAGCGGCGCCGGCGCCTGGAAGAAGCCCGCCGGGGCCGCTGAAGCGGCGCTGAAAACTTCGGCAACAGGCCCGTGCCGGCGAGCGGTTACCATGGCGCCCGCCGTCGGCACCCGCCGCGGCGCCGATTGCCAGCATTGCCGGAGACAGCCATGGCCACAGCCAAGAAGACCGCGGGCGCAGCGCCTGCCCGCAAGCCCAATGCCGCCTTCATGAAGGCGATGACGCCCAGCGCCGCGCTGGCCGCCATCGTCGGTGCCGACCCGCTGCCGCGCACCGAGGTCACGAAGAAGGTCTGGGAATACATCAAGAAGCACGAACTGCAGGACAAGGCCAAGAAGACCCTGATCAATGCCGATGCGAACCTGCACAAGGTGTTCGACAAGGCGCAGGTCACGATGTTCGAGATGACCAAGCTCATCAACAACCACCTGAAGTAGCGCCTCCACGCGCCCTGCGGCCGCCGCCCCGGCGAACCCTCGCGTCAGGTGGTTTCGCTCATGCTGGCGTGGCGGGCCATCTGGGCGCGCAGAAAGCGTCCGGTGTGGCTCACGGTGCAGGCGGCCACGTCCTGCGGCGTGCCGGCCACCACCAGCCGCCCGCCGCCGGCGCCGCCCTCGGGTCCCAGGTCGAGCAGCCAGTCGGCGCAGCGGATCACGTCCAGGTTGTGCTCGATCACGACCACCGTGTTGCCGGCGTCGCGCAGTTGCAGCAGCACGTCGAGCAGCATCCGGATGTCCTGGAAGTGCAGGCCCGTGGTCGGCTCGTCCAGGATGTACAGGGTGCGCCCGGTGTCGCGCTTGCCGAGTTCGAGCGCCAGCTTGACGCGCTGCGCCTCGCCGCCCGACAGCGTCGTCGCGCTCTGTCCCAGGCGCACATAACCCAGGCCGACGTCGAGCAGGGCGCGCAGCTTGCGCGCGATATTGGGCACCGCGCCGAAGAAGTCGTGCGCCTCCTCGATCGTCAGCTCCAGCACCTGGGCGATGTTGCGGCCCCGGTACAGGATCTCCAGCGTCTCGCGGTTGTAGCGCTTGCCCTGGCAGGTGTCGCAGGGCACGTAGACGTCGGGCAGGAAGTGCATCTCGACCTTGATCACGCCGTCGCCCTGGCAGGCCTCGCAGCGCCCGCCGGCGACGTTGAAGCTGAAGCGCCCGGCGCCGTAACCGCGCTCGCGCGCCGCCGGCACCTCGGCGAAGAGCTCGCGGATCGGCGTGAACAGCCCGGTGTAGGTGGCCGGGTTGCTGCGCGGCGTGCGCCCGATCGGGCTCTGGTCGACATTGATCACCTTGTCGAAGGCCTCCAGGCCCTCGATGCGCTCGTGCGCCGCCGGCTCGGCGTGGCTGCCGTACAGGCGCCGCGCCATCGCCGCGTACAGGGTGTCGTTGATCAGGGTGCTCTTGCCCGAGCCTGAAACACCGGTGACGCAGGTCAGCCGGCCGACCGGGAAGGCGGCGTCCAGATCCTGCAGATTGTGGCCGCGTGCGCCGACGATGCGCACCATCGGCAGGTCGGGCGACGTCGGCGGGCCCGGCGGCGCCTCGATGCGCAGCGTGCCCGCCAGGTAGCGGCCGGTCAGCGACTCGGCGCTGGCGCGTACCTCGGCCGGCGTGCCCTGCGCGATGACGCAGCCGCCGTGCACGCCGGCACCCGGCCCCATGTCCACCACATGGTCGGCGGCCAGGATCATGTCCTCGTCGTGTTCGACCACGAGCACCGAGTTGCCGAGGTCGCGCAGATGGCGCAGGGTGCCGATCAGGCGCGCGTTGTCGCGCTGATGCAGCCCGATGCTGGGTTCGTCGAGCACATACATCACGCCCGACAGTCCGCTGCCGATCTGCGAGGCCAGCCGGATGCGCTGCGCCTCGCCGCCCGACAGGGTGTCGGCGCCGCGGTCCAGGCTCAGATAGGTCAGGCCGACATCGACCAGGAAACGCAGCCGGGCGCGGATCTCGCGCAGCACCTTGTTCGCGATCTCGGCCTTGGCGCCTTCGAGCTCCAGGGTCTCGAACCAGTCGGCGCAGCGCGCCAGGGTCCAGGCTTCGAGCTCGAACAGCGGCGGGCCGGGGTCGGTGGCGCCCGTGCCCGCCTGTTTCGGCTGCAGGAATACATGCCGCGCCTCGCGGCGCAGCCGGCTGCCGGCGCAGTCGGGGCAGGGCTTGGCGGCCTGGTAGCGTGCCAGGTCCTCGCGCACCGCGGCCGAGTCGGTCTCGCGGTAACGGCGCTCCCAGTTCGGGATGATGCCCTCGAAGGGATGGCGCTTCTTCACGCTGCGCGACTTGCCCGTCCTGCGGCCGGCGCCGACCGATTCGGCGCTATAGACAAACTCGATGTCTTCGTCGCCCGAGCCGTGCAGCAGCAGTTCGCGGGCCCGCGCCGGCAGATCCTCGAACGCCGTCTCGACGTCGAAACCCAGGTGCTGCGCGACGCTTTCCAGCAGCGAGAAGCTGTAGGCATTGCGCCGGTCCCAGCCCTTGATCGCGCCGCCGGCCAGGCTCAGCTGCGGGAAGGCGACGACGCGCTCCGGGTCGAAGGCCGTGATCTGGCCCAGGCCGTCGCAGCTCGGACAGGCCCCGACCGGCGAGTTGAAGGAAAACAGCCGCGGCTCGAGCTCGGGGATCGAGTAGCTGCACTTCGGGCAGCCGAAGCGGCTGCTGAAGCCATGTTCGCGCGCGGCCGCGGGGCGGCCCGGTTCGGCCGGCTCGTCGCTGTCCATCTCCAGCGCGATCGCCCGCCCGTCGGCGACGCGCAGCGCCGCTTCCAGGCTCTCGGCCAGGCGCTGGCGCATGTCCGGGCGCAGCTTGACGCGGTCGATCACGACGTCGATGTCGTGTTTGTCGTTCTTCTTCAGCGCCGGCAGCGCGTCGGCCTCGAAGACGCGGCCACCGACGCGGAAGCGCACATAGCCCTGCGCCTGCATGTCCTGGAACAGCTCGACGAATTCACCCTTGCGGTCGCGCACCACCGGGGCCAGCAGCATCAGCCGGCTGCCCTCGGGCAGGGCCAGCACCGCGTCGACCATCTGGCTGACGCTTTGCGCCTGCAGCGGCAGGCCATGTTCGGGGCAGAAGGGCGTGCCGGCACGCGCGTAGAGCAGGCGCAGGTAGTCGTGGATCTCGGTGATGGTGCCGACGGTGGAGCGCGGGTTGTGGCTGGTGGCCTTCTGCTCGATGCTGATCGCCGGCGACAGGCCCTCGATCACGTCGACGTCGGGTTTGTCCATCAGCTGCAGGAACTGGCGTGCGTAGGCGCTCAGGCTTTCGACATAGCGGCGCTGGCCTTCGGCATACAGGGTGTCGAAGGCCAGGCTGGACTTGCCCGAACCCGACAGCCCCGTGATCACCACCAGCGCGTATTTCGGGATGTCGAGGTCGATGTTCTTCAGGTTGTGCGTGCGTGCCCCGCGAACACGCAGCGTGCGCAACTCCCCGGGCGCGGTGGGCAGCATCGAGGGTTCGCTGGACGAGACGGAAGACGGCATCTGCACCGGGGGCGGCAAAACCGGTCATCATAGCCACCGTGATCCCGCTGCGTACCGACCCCCTGTCGCCCTGGAACCCGCAGGCGCAGGCCTGCCTGGCCTGTGGCGTGCGGCGTTTTGCCCTCTTCGGCGTGCTCGAGGCGTCCGAGCTCGCCGAGATCCACCACCACATCGCCGACATCCAGCTCGAACCCGGCCAGCGCCTGTACGCGGCCAACCAGCGCGGCACGGCCGCCTTCACCCTGCGCGAGGGGGTGCTCAAGCTCGAGCGCAGCAGCGAACGTGGTGACCGCCGCATCGTGCGCCTGGCCGGCCCGACCCAGCTCGTGGGCATGGAGGCGATGCTGGGGCAGACCTATGCCGCCGACGCCATCGCCTGCACGCCGGTGCGCGCCTGCCGCCTGCCGCGTGTGCTCGTCGACGAACTCGCCGCGCTCCAGCCCGAGCTCCTGCGCGACCTGATGAAACGCTGGCAGAACGCCCTGGACGAAGCCGACGAGTGGCTGACCGAGCTGAGTGCCGGCAGCGCGCGCTGGCGCATGCTGCGCCTGCTGCTCAAGCTCACCGAATACGGCGAGCGCGACGGTCGCCTGTGGCTGCCCACACGCGGCGAGATGGGCGCGATGCTGGGCCTGACCGTCGAGACCACGAGTCGCCTGGTGGCGGCCCTGAAGCGCGAGGCGGTGCTTCAGGCCGTGGATGCGCGGCATGCGCGCGTCGCGATGCCGGCCCTTGCCGCAGCCCTGAAGGCCGAGTGCGAGGCCGCTGACTGATCAGTCCGGCTGCGCCGGCGGTGCGTCGTCCAGCCAATCGGGGGGCATGTCGGGCGGCATGTCGGGTGGCATGTCGGCCGCTGCCTCCCTGCTGCCAAGCACACGCAGGATCTCGCGCCCGTAGGCCTGCAGCTTCTTCGCGCCGACCCCGCTGATCTGCCCCAGCGCATCCAGCGTGTCGGGCTGGCTGCGCGCCATCTCGGCCAGCGAGGCGTCGTGGAAGACCACGTAGGCCGGCAGATTGTGCTCACGCGCGACCTCGCCACGCCAGGCCTTCAGCGCCGTGAAGCGCAGCAATGCGGTCTCGTCCAGCGGCAGCGGTGGCGGCCGGGCGGCCGCGCTGCGCCGGCCGCCGCGCCCGGCCTTGCCGCGCCGTGCTTCGGAGGGCACGCGCAGCAGCAGCGTGACCTCGCCCTTGAGCACGGCGCGCGCGGAATCGTCGAGCGCCAGGGTATGCCATTCACCCTCGGCGCGCACATGGCCGAGCGCGATCAGCTGGCGCAGCACGCCGCGCCACTGCGCCTCGCTGACGTCGGCACCGATGCCGAAGGTGCTGAGCTGCTCGTGGCCATGCTGGCGCACCTTGTCGGTGGACTTGCCGCGCAGCACGTCGATCAGGTGGCCGGAGCCGAAACCGAGGCCGCCATGCTGCTGGAAGCGGTAGATGCAGCTCAGCGCCTTGCGTGCCGCTTCGGTGGCGTCCCAGGTGGCCGGCGGCTGCAGGCAGTTGTCGCAGTTTCGGCAAGGAGTGCTGGCCTCGCCGAAGTAGCCGAGCAGGCGCACGCGCCGGCAGTCGTGCGCCTCGGCCAGCGCGAGCAGGGCGTCGAGCTTGTTGCGCTGCAGGCGCTTGAAGGTCTCGTCCGATTCGCCCTCGTCGATCATGCGCCGCTGGTTGACGACGTCGGCCAGGCCGTAGGCCATCCAGGCGTTGGCCGGCAGCCCGTCGCGGCCGGCGCGGCCGGTTTCCTGGTAATAACCTTCGATGTTCTTCGGCAGGTCCAGATGGGCCACGAATCGCACATCGGGTTTGTCGATGCCCATGCCGAAGGCGATGGTGGCGACCATCACCAGGCCTTCCTCGCGCAGGAAGCGGTCCTGGTGGCGGCGGCGCAGGCCGGCGTCCAGCCCGGCGTGGTAGGGCAGGGCCGGGATGCCTTCGCCGACCAGCCAGGCGGCGGTGTCTTCGACCTTGCGCCGGCTCTGGCAGTAGACGATGCCGGCGTCGTCTTCGTGTTCGTCGCGCAGAAAGCGCAGCAACTGCGCCTTCGGGTCGGTCTTCTCGGCGATGATGTAGCGGATGTTCGGACGGTCGAAGCTGCTGACGAAGCGCGCCGCGTCCTGCAGCGCCAGGCGCTCGACCATGTCGGCGCGCGTGTGGCTGTCGGCGGTGGCGGTCAGGGCCAGTCGCGGCACCTGCGGGTAGCGCTCGTGCAGCGCGCTCAGGCCCAGGTACTCGGCGCGGAAGTCATGGCCCCACTGGCTCACACAATGTGCCTCGTCGATCGCGAACAGGCTGAGCAGCCCGCGCTCGGCCAGCGAATCCAGCATCGCCAGGAAACGCGGCGTGAGCAGCCGCTCGGGCGCGGCGTAGAGCATCACCAGCCGGCCGGCGAGCAGATCGCGCTCGATGCGCCGTGCCTCGTCGCCGTCGAGCGTGCTGTTGAGGAAGGCCGCGGGCACGCCGAGTTCGTCGAGCGCGCCGACCTGGTCGTGCATCAGCGCGATCAGCGGGCTCACGACCACCGCCACACCGCGTCCGGCGCGGTGGCGCGCGATCGCCGGCACCTGGTAACACAGGCTCTTGCCGCCGCCGGTGGGCATCAGCACCAGGGCGTCGCCGCCGGCGTTGACATGCTCGACGATGGCCTGCTGGGCGCCGCGGAAGGCCGCGTAGCCGTAGACCTCGTGCAGGATCGCCAGCGGATCGGCGGCAGGAAGACGGGTCTCGGGAACGGCGCTCACGGGCGTCATCGTACCCGCCGGGGCCGACGCAGCCTCCCCGCGAAGGGGGCACCCCGCAGCAGGCCGCCGCCGGATGGATGGCCGCGGCAGACCCGGCGGCGATAATCCGGGCATCCTTCATGCGCAGGAGTCCACCATGGCGTCGGTCAACAAAGTCATCCTCATCGGCAACCTCGGGCGCGACCCCGAGACCCGCTTCTTCCCGGATGGCGGCGCCATCTGCAACGTCACGATCGCGACCTCGCGTCAGTGGAAGAACAAGGACAGCGGCGAGCGCCAGGAAGAGACCGAATGGCACCGCGTGGTGTTCAACGGCCGCCTGGCCGAGATCGCCGGCGAGTATCTGAAGAAAGGCCGCCCGGTCTACGTCGAGGGCCGGCTGAAGACGCGCAAATGGACCGACAAGGACGGCGTCGACAGGTACACGACCGAAGTCGTGGCCGACCAGATGCAGCTTCTCGGCAGCCGCGAGGGCGGCGACGGCGCCGGCGACGAGGGGGCGGGCTCGGGCCAGCGCCCGCAGCGCAGCGCTCCGGCAACGCGTCCGGCCGCGTCCAAGCCGGCGGCCAAGTCGTCGACCGGTTTCGACGACATGGACGACGACATCCCGTTCTAGGGAGCAGTGTTTCAAAACTGTCAAGTTTTAGAGGGAGTTTTCTTGGAATCATCCTGCAGAAAACGGTAAAAACCCACTCGGAAATTCTGTAAAGATTTTCCGAGTTTTTTTCTCAGTCCCATCGCGTACGGAAAAAGGCTTGAATTTGCGACATAAGCCAGTCCAAGTTTTACGCTGCACCAGCACCAAGTCCCCAGGAGCTCATCAACGTCGCAATCGGTAACGGCGATATTGCCACGGCCACGGTGAACAGGAAGCGCCAGTAGCCGTACAGCCCGCTCAGGCCGCAAAGCAGCGCGATGCCGCCGCCTCCGCCCACCACCATGTTGCCCGGCAAATTGAGGCTAACCGCAAAGGCCAGGTAACGGTGCGTGGCCAGCCGGGCCATCAGGCGGGTCGGCAGCCTGCGTGCCAGGCAATGGCCAGACACCAGCGATTGCAGCTGGCTGGTGGTGTCGAGGCGGGCTTTGGCCGGGTCAACGTTCAGCCGCCTGGCTGGCGTCCAGTGCAAGGGCAGCCAACGGCCCGCCGCATACGAAACACTCAAGCCCAACAGGCTGGCTGCATAGACCAGCACGACGCCGCGCGGGCCCAGCGCCACCATCAGGAGAACACCCAGTTCCATGCCCGGCACAAAGGGCATTGCCAGCACGGTTGCGTAAATCAATGCCAGCAGCAGCAAGATGCGAACGTCGTTCTCCGCACGCAGCGAGGCCATCAAGCTCTGCGCGCCCTCCAGTCCGAAAGCGCCAGCACGCAGCGTGAGCACTCCAACCAACGCGCACAGCAGGAGCAGGCTGAGACCGCGCAGCGCCAGTGAGCCACGGCTCACCAGGTTCAGCGTTGCGGTGTCACAGGCGCTGACTTTGGTCGAGGTGGTCATCACCGTTCCTTGATAGGTCGACGCTCAAAATTCTGCACAGTCTCGTCGGAGACGGTATTCAGCGGCGCCCAGCCGTCAGCAGCAGTTCGTTCGGACCTTCCCAACCCCAAGGCGTCGAAAACACCGACAGTTTTTCTTCCATGTCGGCCCAGGCGGCGTTGGCGGCGGTCGCATCTAGGTGGCTCAATATGCGCTGGATCGGGCTTGCCGAGGTGCGAACAAAGTCCAGATAGGCCTTGGCAGACGGCATGCGAAAAGGCGCGTCAATCCGGGTGGTGGCCACATCGCGAAAACCCGCGGTGTCGAGCAGCTCGTTCATTAAACCCGGCCGACCCAGGCTGAGCAGGCCGCCTGGCTCATACGGGTTCGCGGCGGGCAGGCCAGCGTGTTTCAGCGCCGTCGCCATCAGAGTCGTGATACAGGGATTGTGTTCGGGTTGAGAAAACACCATGGTGCAGATGCAGCCTTCGGGCCGAAGCGCCCGGTGCATTTCGCCCAGGCCGCGCACCGGGTTGGCAAACAGCATCAGCCCGAGCCGGCAGACCACGGCGTCGAAGGCCGCAGACTCGACCGGCAGGTCTTCACCGTCGGCAACCAGAGTTCGCACATTCGACAACCCGGCACATTGCGCGTTGTCTTTGGCCAGGGCCAGGATCACCGGCGACAGGTCGGTGGCGAGCACGCTGCCACAGGAGCCGATGCGGCGTGCGATCGTCAGCGTCTGTTCGCCTGCTCCAGCGGCCACATCGAGCACCTGCGAGCCCGGTCCAATGCCGGCCATGGAGAGCATGGCGTCGGTGGCCCGCGCAAGCCAGGCACCAATCAGCGCACCGTGTGCGTTCCAGCCAGGCGCCGATCGATCCCATTGCGCGCGCATCGCGCTTTTCGCAGTGTTGGTCATGGTCATGGCTCCCGGCGACCGAAGTGGTGATCTGCAACCCACCGGGCCACCCGCTTGCCGAGTTCGACACCAGCGTCGGTTGAAAACCTGAAGTGCATACCGCCAGCGATCCGCGCGATCTGGCTTTCTTCGTCCAGCGCGTCGGTGCTGCTGTAGGTGCGCGTGGTGCCGGTGGCTTTGCTATCCCACAAATACGATACGTTGCGCGTGCCGTAGTAGCGCAGCAGGGTTTCGCCCAATCCGCCCGAGGTGCAGGAATGGGCGGCTGGGTACTCGGGGTGGTTGGGCGTGGGCAGCACGGGCGTCCAAGTTGTGTCAGCCAGGGTGGCGTCGTTGCCGTCGGACGCTGCCAGGTTGATAGCGCTCACGGGGCGCCAGGCAGCGTAGTGGTACTTGGCCTCGAAGCAGGCACCGATGGCGTCGGCGTGCACCACATAGATGAAGGCCATGAGCCGCGCTGCGTCCGCCACGTCGGCTGTGGTGGATGCGAAGCGGCCGAGGTTGCGCGCCACGAATGACGCGGGCAGCTCGGAATGGAAGCGGGCGATCTCCAGTTGTTCCGCCGTGCGAGCGGTGCTGATCGCACCGCCGAGCGCCCGGGTTTCCTCCACCGCAGCCGCGTAGGCGGCGCCGTTCAGCGCGGGCGGTGGTGGCGGCCGGAACTGGTCCAGCCGCGTGAGCGAAAACGGCTTGGTGGACGGCACCTGCCGGTTGAAAGGGTTTGGGCCCGCGCTGCGGAACTGGCCCGCAGCGGTGCCCGACACGTAGGGCGCGAGAGTCACCGCGCGCCCGTCGCTGGTCCGCAAGGCCACCACGCCTGCCGCCACTTCGCTGCCCAGCAGCACGCCACGGGTTTTGGCATCGTCGTCCGGTAGGGCGGCCAAACGGCTGTCGTAGGCAGACTGGAACAGTGCGCGTCGGTTGGGGAACAGCGCCTGCAGCACGCCGAAGGCCGCAGCGCTGGCGGCGGCGTCCATCGAGGCGCCCGCAGCGGCTGCCTTGGGCCGGATGGCGAACGGCTTGTAGCGGCCGTCGATGGCGCTCACTGCGTCGTAAATTGCCACATGCAGGGTCGCCAGATCGATCTGGTACGACGGCCGCTGCTCTTCTGGCGTTGTGTTGGTGGTGGACGGCGCCAGCACCGTCTGGTTGGCAATGTCGTTCCAGTAAAACACCACGTTGGGGTGGCTCGCTTCAATGGTGACTGTGCGGTCAGTACCATGGACCACGCCAAGCGCGGCAAAACCGAGCACGAAGGCCAGGGCCTTGCCCCAGCGGGGGCTATGCCAGACATTTTGGGAGGCACACGATGAGAAACTTTTCATGGCGTCGGCTCCTGACGTTTGTGGACGGGCATCGATCCGGTGTCGATGTGTCCACAGCGTAGGGCGTTGAACCCGCTGCCGTAAGGCGCAACTTTGCAGGAAGGGGTCGCAAAAATGCCGGACTCAACCAAGTTTCAGTGGGACGACCTTCAGCACTTCCTGGCCTTGGCCCACCAGGGCAGCACGCTGGCTGCTGGACGCGCGCTGGGTGTTGATCAGTCCACCGTGCAGCGCCGTCTTGCTGAGCTGGAGCGGCAGATTGGCCAGTCGCTGGTGCAGCGGCAACCCACCGGCTACCGGCTGACAGAGTTCGGTCAGGAAATGCTGCCGTTCGCCGAATCCGTGGAAAGCGCCGTGCTCGCCTTCGAGCGCCAGATTGGAACACTGGCCGGGGAGGCCACCGGCGTGATCCGCATGACCTGCCCCGAACCCATCGTCAACCGCATCACGCAGACGGGCATGCTCGACCGGTTTCATGCGCGACACCCGGCGCTGAAAGTGCAGTTCGTGATGAGCGACAAATACATGGACCTGCGCCAGGGCGATGCCGATGTCGCGCTGCGCTCGGGCGACACCGACGACGGCGAACTGGTGGGCCGCAAGATCGGTGACTCTCTCTGGGCCGTCTACGCCAGCAAAGCCTACATCGCGCAACACGGCCAGCCCGAACGCGTTGAAGACCTTGCGAGCCACGCGCTGGTCGGCTTCGACACCACCATGGCCAAACATCGACTGTCGCAGTGGTTGCAAGAAGTGGCACCGGGCGCCGAACTGGCCTCGCGCAGCAGCAGCGTGCTAGGGCTGATCTATTCGGTGAAGGCCGGCCTGGGCGTGGGCGCACTGCCCATGGCTCTGGGCGATGTGGAGGCCGATTTGGTACGTCTGTTCGGCCCGGTTAACGAACTCACCCGCATCTGGCGCATGCTCACCACCCCCGAGCTGAAGCGCACGCCACGTGTCAGTGCGTTTTTCGACTTCATCGTCGAAGAGATCGAGACCCTGCGCCCCATCCTCACGGGGTGACCGCGCCCCCGCACTCACTGAATGCCATAGAAACAATGACCAAACACGACAAAATCCAGATTGCATCAGAGGCATCTTTGCACTTTGACCGCCCACTACCGTTTTAGACCGGCACCCGGCGGCGCGCTGCCGCCGCATGTTCTATATACCCTGGTGGGTATGTGATATGATGCCCGCCAAGGTATCAAATCCATCCCATCATGCGTCAACACCTGATCTGTCTTGCCACCGCGTTCGCCCTTGGGGCGGGCGTTGGCGTGCACGCCGAGCCGGTGCCCACCGCAGTGCTGCAGGCGGCACCCGAGCGTGCCGGCTTCGTGCTCACCGGCGCCCTGCAGGCGCTGCGCCAGAGCACCGTCGCGGCGCAGACCAGCGGCAATGTGCTCGAGCTGGCGGTCACGGCCGGTGACCGCGTGCGTGCCGGGCAGCGGCTGGCGCGCATCGACGAGCGCAGCGCCCAGGCCGGCCTGGCCGCTGCCGACGCCGGCATGGCCCAGGCCGAGGCGCTGCTCGTCAATGCCCGCGCCCATGCCGAGCGCACGCGCGAACTCCGGCGCCAGGGGTTCGTCAGCCAGGCGGCCAGCGACATGGCCGATGCGCAGCTGCGCGCCGCGCAGGCCGGGCAGGATCAGGCCCGCGCCGGGCGCACGCAGGCGGCACTGGCGCGCAGCTTCAGCAGCGTCACGGCGCCCTTCGACGCCGTCGTGCTGGCCACCCATGTGGAAGCCGGCGACCTCGCCGCGCCCGGTCGCGCCCTGGTCACGCTGTATGCACCGGGCCATCTGCGGGCGGTGGTGCAGGTGCCGTCCACCCGTTCCGCGCTGGCCCAGGGCGCGAGCAAGGTCGAGGTGCAACTGCCCGATGGCCGCTGGGTGGCGCCCGCTTCGCGCAGCGAGCTGCCGGCGGCCGACCCGGTGACGCAGACCGTCGAATGGCGGCTCGACCTGAGTCCCGCAACCGCGGCGCCCTTTGCGCCCGGCCAGTCGGTGCTGGTGCGCTTTGCCGGTGCCGCCACGGCGGGCCTGCCGGTGCGCCCCTTGCTGCCGCCCGCGGCGGTGCTGCAGCGCGGTGAGCTGAGCGCGGTGTATGCCGTGCAGGACGGCCGCTTCGTGCTGCGTCCGGTGCGTCTGGGCGCCACCCAGGGTGAGGCGGGTGTCGAAGTGCTGGCCGGGCTGAAGGCCGGCGAACGTTTTGCGCTCGACGCGGTGCGTGCCGGCCTGGCCGGCGCGACGCCGGCGAATTGAGCCCGATGGCCATGCCGGCGACCGCGAAGTTCGGTGCCGCAGGCCGCCTGGCCGCGGCCTTCCAGGCCAGCGCGATCACGCCGCTGCTCGCCCTGGTGGCCCTGCTGCTGGGCCTGTTCGCGGTGCTCGTGACGCCGCGCGAGGAAGAGCCGCAGATCAATGTCACGATGGCGAATGTGCTGATCCCCTTCCCGGGGGCGAGCAGTGCCGAGGTGCAGAACCTGGTCGCCCGCCCGGCCGAGCAGGTGCTGGGCCAGATCGCCGGGATCGAACATACCTACTCGGTTTCCCGGCCCGGCATGGCGCTGCTGACGGTGCAGTTCCAGGTCGGCGTGCCGCGCACCGAAGCCCTGGTGCGCCTGGACGACGTGCTCAACGCCAACCAGGACTGGCTGCCGCCGGGCCTGGGAACGCTGACGCCGATCGTCAAGCCCAAGGGCATCGACGACGTGCCGGTGCTGGCGCTGACGCTGTGGTCCGACGACGCGCGCAGCGCGCTCGAGATCGAGCGTGTGGCATCGGCGATGGAGGTCGAGCTCAAGCGGGTGCCGGGGGTGCGCGAGGTCAAGACCATCGGCGGCCCCGGCCGGGTGATCGGCGTCGCGCTCGACCCGGCGCGGCTGCGCGCCCGCGGCGTCGACCTGATGCGCCTGCAACAGGCCCTGCAGGGCGCCAATCTTGCCCTGCCCGCGGGCCAGGTGGTCGACCCGGCCGGCCACCGCATGCTGGCGGTGGAGACGGGCGAATTCCTCAAGACCGCCGACGATGTGCGCGAACTGGTGGTCGGCGTGCACGACGGCAAGCCGGTCTATCTGCGCGAAGTGGCGCAGGTGACGCCGGGTGCCGCGCAGGCACGGCACCATGTCTGGTACACGCCGGGCGCGGCGGCTTCGGCCGCAGGTGGCGCCTACCCGGCGGTGACGCTGACCGTGACCAAGAAGCCGGGCGAAAACGCGGTCGACGTCTCAAGTGCGGCGCGGGAGCGCGTCGACGAGCTGCGCAACACCGTGATTCCGCCGGGCATCCAGGCCAGCGTCACGCGCGACTACGGCGAGACTGCGGCCGACAAGGCCAACAAGCTGATCCAGAAGCTGGCCTTTGCCACCGGCTCGGTGATCCTGCTCATTGGCCTGGCCCTGGGCCGCCGCGAGGCGGTCATCGTCGGCGGCGCCGTGATCCTGACGTTGACGGCCACCCTGTTCGCCAGCTGGGCCTGGGGCTTCACGCTCAACCGGGTGAGCCTGTTCGCGCTGATCTTCAGCATCGGCATCCTGGTCGACGACGCCATCGTGGTGGTCGAGAACATCCACCGCCACCAGCAACTGTCGCCTCATCTGTCGCTGCGCGAGATCATCCCGTCCGCGGTGGACGAAGTCGGCGGCCCGACGATCCTGGCCACATTCACGGTGATCGCGGCGCTGCTGCCGATGGCCTTCGTCAGCGGGCTGATGGGCCCCTATATGGGCCCGATCCCGATCAATGCCAGCCTGGGCATGGCGCTGTCGCTGGTCATCGCCTTCACCGTCACGCCCTGGCTCGCGCTCAAGCTGATGAAGTCCGGCGAGCCCGGCCCAGCGCCGCAAACGGGCGATGCGGGCGATGCGGCCGATGCGGGCGATGCGGCCGATGCGGCCGATGCGGCCGATGCGGCCGCGCCGAAGGGCATCGGCGCGCGGCTGGGGCGGCTGTTCAGCGCGCTGCTGCGGCCCTTCCTGGACAGCGCGCGCAAGCGCTGGCTGCTGCTCGCCGGCGTTCTGGTCGCGCTGGCGCTGTCGGTGAGCCTGGCGGCGGTGCAATGGGTGGTGCTGAAGATGCTGCCCTTCGACAACAAGAGCGAGTTTGCGCTGGTGGTCGACATGCCGTCCGGGTCGCCGCTGGAGGACACCGCCGCGGCGCTGCAGGAGATGGGTGCCTACCTCGTCAAGCAGCCCGAGGTGCACGATCTGCAGGGTTATGCCGGCACCGCCAGCCCGATCACCTTCAACGGTCTGGTGCGCCAGTACTTCCTGCGCAGCGAGGCCGAACTGGGCGAGATCCAGGTCAACCTGGTCGACAAGCAGCATCGTGACGAGCAGAGCCACGCCATCGCGCAGCGCCTGCAGCCGGCGCTGCAGCGGATCGCCGCGCAGCACGGAGCGCGGCTGCAGGTCGTCGAGGTCCCGCCCGGCCCGCCGGTGATGAGCCCGATCGTGGCCGAGGTCTACGGCCCCGACGAGGCCGGCCGCCAGCAGCTCGCCGCTCGTCTCGCCGATGACTGGGCGAAGAACCCGGACATCGCCGGCATTCACAGCAGCTTGCGCGAGGACGCGCCGCGCGCCTTCCTGCGCATCGACCGTCCGCGGGCCGAGGCCCTGGGCATCCCGGTGGCGCTGGTGGCGCAGACGGTGCAGGGCGCCCTGTCGGGCGTCGATGCCGCCTTCGTGCACGACGGCCGCAGCAAGATCGCGGTGCCGGTGCGCCTGCAGCTGCCGCGCAGCGAGCAGGTCGGCCTGGACGCGCTGCTGGCCCTGCCGCTGCGCGCGGCGGCACCGCCAGGGGCCTCTGGCCCGGGGCAGCTCGTGCCCCTGTCCGAACTCGTGCACGTCGAACATGGCGTGATCGACAAGCCGCTGCACACCAAGGACCTGCAGGGCGTGAGCTATGTCTTCGCCGACGTGAAAGCCGGCGGGGCGATTCCCGATTCACCGCTGTACGGCCTGTTCGACCTGCGCGACAGCCTGGCCACGGCCGCGCTGCCGGGCACCGGTGCGGTTGGCGAATACTGGATCTCGCAGCCCAGCGACCCCTACCGCGCCTACGCCGTCAAGTGGGACGGCGAGTGGCAGATCACCTACGAGACCTTCCGCGACATGGGCGCGGCCTATGGCG
>CAZWUR010000060.1:0-30057 GCA_964637205.1 uncultured Rubrivivax sp. | reverse complement strand
TGCATGACGCCGTTGGCGTCGGGCAGGTGCACGACGTCGAAGATCACCTTCATCGACAGTGGCAGGGCCATCGAGAAGCCGATGAAGGAGCCGAAGGTGACGATGTACAGGGTCGTCATCGCCCAGGTGTGCTTGTTCCTGAAGATCGCGAACTGCGCGGCCACGCCTTCCTTCATCGTGCCGAAGGCGGCCAGGCGCATCATCGTCACCGCCGCGATGATGTCGAGCGGGATCGCGACCCACATGTTCAGCACGCCGAGTCCGGTCGGCGCCGGCAGGTACAGCCAGAGCATGAAGATCGACGGCACGAAGGCCAGCGTGTACAGATACGTGATCTTGGCAAAGGCCAGCAAGGGGTTGCCCGTGTCGGGCGACACCGTCTTCAGGTTGTTCATGCCGAACCAGCACAGCACACCCAGCGGTACCAGGGAAAGCACCCAGGCGAAGCCGGCGTTCTGGATCCAGGTCGGCGAGCCGGGCTGGATTTTCCCGAAGATCCAGCCGCTCTCGTGGATCAGGGTCATCGGCCCGCCGCCGAGGGCGCCGAAGATGCCGACCGTCATCACCAGCGGGATCACGATCTGCATGCTCGTGACGCCGAAGTTGCCCAGGCCGGCGTTCAGGCCCAGGCCGGTGCCTTGCAGGCGCTTCGGGAAGAAGGTGCTGATGTTGGACATCGAGGAGGCGAAGTTGCCGCCGCCGACACCCGACCACAGCGCCATCAGCTGAAACGACCACAGCGGCCACTCCGGGTGCTGCAGCACGATGCCGGTGCCGATGGCCGGCGCGAGCAGCATCGAGGTCGTCAGGAAGATCGTGTTGCGCCCGCCCGCCAGGCGGATCAGGAAGGACGCCGGAATGCGCATCGTCGCGCCGGAGATGCCGGCGATGGCGGTCAGCGTGAACAGCTCGGCCTGGGTGAAGGGGAAACCCAGGTTCAGCATCTGCACCGTGATGATCCCCCACATGCCCCAGACCGCGAAGCCGCAGAGCAGGGCGGGGATCGAGATCCAGAGGTTGCGGTAGGCGATGCGTTTGCCGGTGGATTCCCAGAAGCGCTCGTCTTCCGGGTTCCAGTCGTGGATGTCGGCATTGGTGGCCGACCTTGAGGTGTTGTTCATGACGGATCCTGTTCGGACGGCTGCGGGTTCAGTGCGACAGTGCGCTCGACAGCGGCGACATCGGGGCGTTGCCGCCCATCACCTCGGTCCTGCGCACCTCGGTCCAGTAGATCCAGATCAGCGACACCCAGACCACGCCGTACATCAGCATGAAGGCGCTCGAGCGCACGCCGGTGAGGTCCATCAGCGCGCCGAACATGATCGGCAGCACGAAGCCGCCCAGGCCGCCGGCGAGTCCGACGATGCCGCTGACGGTGCCGATGTTGTGCGGGAAGTCGTCGCTGACGTACTTGAAGACGCTGGCCTTGCCGAAGGCCCAGGCGATGCCCAGCGCGAACATCAGCGCGGTGAAGGCGTAGACGTTGAGGCCGATGTGGAAGGACTGTGCGCCGTTGACGGTCTGGATCGTGAACTCGGTCTGCGGGTAGCTGAGCAGGAACAGGCAGATCCAGCTCACCCACATCACCCACCAGGTGACGCTGTGCGCGCCGTACTTGTCCGACAGCCAGCCGCCGACCGCGCGCAGCACGCCGCCGGGCAGGGAGAAGCAGGCCGCGAGCAGGGCCGCCACACGGATGTCCAGGCCGTATTCGCCGACGTAGTACTGCACCATCCACAGGCTCAGTGCCACATAGCCGCCGAAGACGATGCTGTAGAACTGGCAGTACTTCAGCACGCGCGGGTCCTTGAGCATCTTGAGCTGGTCGACGAAGCGCGTGTTCGGCGGCACCAGGTGTTTCGGGTCGCTGGCGCTGCCGAACCAGAAGACGATCACCGTGCCGAGCATGATGGCGGCGTAGACCTTGGGCACCATCGTCCAGCCGAAGGCGACCAGGATCGCCGGTGCGACGAACTTGTTGACCGCGGCCCCGGCATTGCCGGCGCCGAAGATGCCCATCGCCATGCCCTGCCGGTTCTTCGGGAACCAGCGCGCCACGTAGGGCGTGCCGACCGAGAACGAGCCGCCGGCCAGGCCGAGCACGAGGCCGATGAGGAGGAAGTGCCAGTACTGCGTCGCATAGCCCATGAACCAGATCGCCGGCACGGTGAGCGCCATCAGCAGCGTGAAGACGATGCGACCGCCGTACTTGTCGGTCCAGATGCCCAGGGGCACGCGGATCAGCGAGCCGCTGAGCACCGGCATCGCGGTGAGCAGGCCGAACTCGGTGGCGTTCAGGCCCAGGGTCTTCTTCAGCGGGATGCCGATGACGCCGAACATCATCCAGACCATGAAGCAGGTCGTGAAGGCCAGGGTGCTGACGATGAGCACCGACCAGGCCTTGGGCGGCAGCGGAACGGGTCGTGGCGGATTCATGCCGGAACTCCTTTCGGGATTGCGGCACTGTGGCCTGAGCGGCGCGAGGCGAACATCCGTCGGTGGCACACGCGGCGCAGGCCGGAAGAACGAGGCTTCGGGTTCGCCCCATCGTCCTGAAGAACTAGGCGGTCCCTTTTCTGGCGCGCCCTTGCGTCAGATCAAGCGGCGGGCGTGCGCCCGTGGCGGCACGTTCAGGCCGCGCGTTCGGCCGCGTAGACCGCGGCCTGCACCCGCGAGCTCAGGCCGAGCTTGCGCAGGATGTGCTGCACATGGATCTTCACCGTGGTCTCGGCGATGTCCAGTGCGCGCGCGATCTCTTTGTTGCTCGCGCCACGGGCGATATGCTGCAGGATCTGTGACTCGCGTGGCGACAGGCTGTGGATCGGGTCCGGCGCGGGGGCGTCGGCCGTGCTGCCCGGCGCGATGGCCTGGAAGGCGCTGACGAGCTTGCCCGTCATCTCCGGGCTGATCGTCGACTCGCCGCGCATCGTGCGCTCGATCGCGCTCGCCAGCACCGCCTGGTCCACGGTCTTGAGCAGGTAGCCGCGCGCGCCGCCGCGCAGTGCCGCGGCCAGATCGTGTTCGTCTTCGCTCACCGTGAGCATCAGCACCTGGGCCTTGGGTGCGGCCTCGCGCAGACCCGGCAGCGCATCGACGCCGGTGACCCCGGGCAGGTGGTTGTCGAGCAGAATCACATCGGGTTGCAGCGCGCCGGCGCGGCGCTGGGCCTCGCCGGCGTCGCCGGCCTCGCCGACCACTTCGAAGCGCGCGTCCAGGCTGAGCAAGGCCGTCAGACCGCGGCGGAACAGCGAATGGTCGTCGACCACCAGCAGCCGGATGCGCGCCTGCAAACGGCCAGGCGCGTTCACCGGACTACCCTTGCACTTCGTTTCAGGGATTCGCCCTTCGGGCGGCCGGGCGGGCTCATGCCGCCAGCGCTTCCTGGCGTGCCGGCAGCGTCAGCGTGACGCAGGTGCCGGCACCCGGCACCGAGTCGACCACCACCTGCGCGCCGATGCGCGCGGCACGCTCGCGCATGATGCGCAGGCCGACGTGCATCTCGCCCGGTGGCGCGCGCGCGGCATCGAAACCGCGCCCGTCGTCGCGCACCTCGACCGACCAGGTGTGGCCCTGGACCACCTCCAGCCAGACCTCACGTGCGCCGGCATGTTTGCGCACATTGGACAGCGCTTCCTGCACCACGTGAAGCACCTGCACCTGCACGTCGGGCGGCAGGGGCAGGCCTTCGCCCTCGACCGACAGATGGGTGGCCAGGCCGCTCTGATGCTCGAACTTCTGCAAGGTCGTGCGCAGCGCGGGCAGGATGTCCTCGCCATTCGTGCGCGTGCGGAAATGCACCAGCAGTTCGCGCACGTCGGCCGTGCTTTCGCGCAGGCCGGCATCGAGCTCGTCGGTGGCGCGCTGAACCGCGGCAGGGTCCTGGCGGCGGATCGCGTCGCGCATCAGGCCGAGCTGGATCTTCAGGAAGGCCAGCGACTGCGCGATCGAGTCGTGCAGTTCGCGCGCGAGCAGGCCGCGCTCGTCGGCGACCGCCGATTCGCGCTCCAGTGCCCCGGCGCGCAGTCCCTCCATCGCGCTGGCGAGGTGGCTGGCCAGCGCGTCCAGGTGCTGGCGCTCCTCGGCGCCGAGCGTGACCGGGGCGCGGTAGAACAGGTCGATCTCGCCGAGCACACGCTGCTGCAGCATCACCGGCACGCTGACCAGCAGCTGGAAACCGGCGAGCGCGCAATGCGCCAGCTGCGGCGGGGCCTCTTCGCGGATCGGGATCACCCGCGTGCCGGCGCTGCCCTGGGGCTGGCCGCAGAAGCAGTCGCCGGTGCGCACGCAGTGCTCCTCTTCGGCAAAACTCTGCGGCAGGCAGTCGCCGGCGAGCAGCACATAGCGCTGGTTGCTCTCGTCGGACCAGCGGATCGCCGCCGCATCGGCGCCGGCGATGGCGCGGATCTGGCGCACGAAGCCGCCGGCCATCTCGTCGAGCGTGCCGGCGCGGGCCAGGAACTCGCTCACCGTGTACAGCCGCGCCAGGCGCTCGCGCTGGGTTTCCAGCCGCGCCGTCTTTTCGCGCACCTTGAGCTCGAGATCGTGGTACAGGCCCTGCAGCGCCTGGGCCATGCGGTTGAAGCCGTCGGCGAGGTCACCGAACTCGTCGCGCGACGGCACCTCGACGCGGGTCTCGAAGTCGCCGCCCTGGACCTTCTCCACGCCGTCGCGCAGCAGCGCCAGCGGGGTCAGCACCAGCGAGTGGCCGGTGAACATCAGGATCACCGCGCCGGCGACGGCCAGGCCCATCATCGCCATCTGCGCCAGGCTCAGGATCGCCGTCCAGGCGGCGAGAGAATGTTCCACGGCGCTGACGAAGCCGTCGATCTCGGTGGCGAATTCGCCCGCCTGCAGCACGATGTCGGCGCGCGCCGGCGGCGGCTCGGCCAGCCAGGCCGCGCGCAGGCTTGTCCAGCGCCTGTTCACGGCGTCGAAGCCGGCGCGCGAGGCCGCGTCCCAGGGCACGGCCAGCGGCCGGGCGGTGTCGCCCTCGCGCAGCAGCGCGAGGCTGTCGTCGTAGGCCGTGGCCAGCGCCTGCAGGGTCTGCGGCTCGCCGGCGTCGGTCTGCGCCGCGATGCGCCAGGCCTGCATGCGCAGCCGGCCGGCTTCATTGACCGCCGCGGCGCCGCCCTCGATCTGCAGGCTGACCCACATCGTCAGGCCGACCGAGACCACGGCCAGGGCGAGCAGCGCGATGCCGATCGCCGTCAGCTTGGCGGCCAGGGTGCGGGGTCGGAGCATGGCCGCACTGTAGCCCGGCAGGTGCCGGGCCTGCGGCCCGGCACTTGACTCAGGTCAACTCGAGGGCTTGGTGCCGCGCGCCTCAGGCGGGTGGCCGGGCGCGGTCGGGTTTGCTGTAGTCGCAGACCCCTTGCGGGAAGATCTGCCGCAGTTGTGCCCGCTGCTCCGGTGTCGGCCGCCAGGCGCCGTAACTGCCGTCGGCGATCGCCCGCGCCACCGGCTTGAGTGCGCAGCGGTAGATGCCGCCGGAGATCGGTGCCCCGGCCTCGATGCGCGCGGTGGTGTACATCGGGAAGCGCTGCGTGCAGATGCCGGCCGGCCGGTTGTCGAGCACCCCGTCCCAGACGTCGGCGGCGCGAGCGATCGGCTGGCCGGCGAGGTCGAAACAGGCGTCGACGGCCTGCACCGGCTTGTTCGCCGCCACCCCGGCGGCCGGGTTGGCGAGGATGTTGCTCATCCACTGGTCCATCACGCCCAGCGCCTCCAAGGACTGGCTGGCCTTGGGCTGGCCAGGCATCGTGTCGGTGAACCAGATCACGACGTTGTCGCTGTGGCCCTGGTTGTCGAACAGGCGCTGGCGCAGCGCGAAGGACTGGTGCACGTTGTGCATGTCCAGCTCGCGCTCCATGTACTGGCGGTGGTCGATCGTCGGCATGTCCACACGGCCGGCGAACACATGGCCGGTGGTGTAGGCACGGCGCATTGCCAGGAGGTCGCCGCGCGTGCGCGGTGCCGGCTGGTCACCCTGCGCCAGGTTCATGTTGCGCAGGCTCCACGGGTCGAAGTAGCCGGGGATCGTCAGCGCCTTCTGGATCTCCGCGGCCGAGGTGCCGAAGAAGGGGAACCCTTCCTGCACCATTTCGCTGGGGTGCTTCCAGCCACCGACAAACCAGTTCAGGTGCAGGAACTCGGCGGGCGTGATGCGCCCGTCGCGCAGCGCACGCAGGCCGTACTGCACGCCGACGTTGTCCCAGGTCGGACGTGCGGCGCCGTCGGCGTCCCAGAAGTAGATGTTGCGCAGATCGTCGTAATGCGTCCAGCGGATCGCGGCGATGTCGCTCTGCGGCTCCCAGAACTGTGCGTTGGGAGCCTCGCCGTAAAGCGGGTTCATCGCCAGCGGCGTCAGGCCGCGCCAGGAATCGATGCATTCGGTGCTGCCCGGCGCGGTGGCGTAGCCGAGCTGGCGCTTCAGCGGTGCCAGCGCGTCGGGCACGCTGTCCTCGGCATTCATGCCCACCAGCCAGCTGCGGTTCTTGGTCGTCTGCCACTTCGCGTTGCCGCGGTCGGTGGCGTCCATGTAATGTTCGAGCAGTTCGCAGTCGCCGACGTGGATGGTCTGCGTGACCATGTCGGGGTAGCTCTGCACCGGCAGCAGGGCGTCGAGAACGCCGGGCTGGTTCTGCGCGATGATGTACTGCTGGATCGCACCGCCCGAGCCGCCCAGGCCCACCGTGTACAGCGGCACCCCGTAGCGCTCGACGAAGCGCTCCTTGCTCATCATCGCCGTCTCGCCGGCCAGCCGCAGGTTGTAATGGGTGCCGGTGTTGTTGCCGCTGGAATGCACGATGGCATAACCGCGGCCCAGGATGTCGGGGTTCATCGAGCCGGAGTGCACCGTGCCCTGGCTGTGGCCGATCGCCACCCCGCCCTGGAACCAGTACAGCAGCTTGTGGTTCCACAGACTGGTGTCGTTCTGGGCGGCGTTGTCGGTCAGCGGCGCGAGCATCGCGATGCTGTAGAGGAAGCGGTTGATCGAGCCGATCTCGCGCCGCACATGGAAGTCCACCGTGCGCCCGTCGGGCAGGGTCACCTGGCTCATGTCGGCCGGACGGCTGCCGTCGGCGGGCATCGTGACCCAGGCGCCGCCGGTGCTGCGGTACTGGTAGATCACGAAGCTGTCGATCGAGCAGTTGCTGCTGTAGCCGATGGTGGCGCCGCTGCTGTCGGTGACGCGGTAGCCCGGCGGCACGGCACTGTCGACCAGGGGCTGGCGGGCGACTGCGCCCTGGATCGTCGTGCACACGAAGGGCATCTGCTGCGGGCCGCTGAACATCGGGCCGGTGATCGGATGGTTGCGCAGCGCCAGCGTGGCCTGGCCGCCGCCCTGCGGCAGGCGCGCCGTCAACAGGTTGGCGCCGTTGCGCAGGCCGCTGATCACACCTTCGAGACGGTCGCCGTCGGCGCTCAGCGCCGGGCTCACGGGCTGGCCATTCAGGCGCAGACGCAGCTCGGCGTGCATTGCGGCCGGGGCATTGATCTGGATGCGCGCGTCGCCGCCGGAGACGTATTCGGCCGGGCTGGACAGCACGCGCAGCGTGACGCCCTGCGCCGCAGCGGGCCCGGCCCAGGCCAGGAACAGCGCGGCCGCAGCCGCACGCCATGAACGGATCATGTCGTCCTCCTCCGGGCCTCTCGCCCATGTTGTCGTGCACCGACCCTAAGCCGGCGCTGCCGGTCCTGCAGTGGTGTTTTCCCTGGACCGGTGGCCCGCTCAGCGCCAGCGTGCGGGCAGGCGGACGACGCCGATGGCCAGCGCCGTGCCGAGCAGGATCACGGCGCCCCCGGCGGCCATGCCCGGGCCGGGTCGTTCATCCAGGACGGCCCAGCCCCAGCCGACCGCGAACAGCGGAATCAGGAAGGTGACGCTGCTCGCACCGGCCGGCCCCAGGTGGGCGATGAGGCGGAAGTACAGCACGTAGGCCAGGCCGCTGCAGAGCAGGGCCAGCAGGACCGCGGCCCACCAGGCACTGGCCGGCGGCGCCAGGGTCGGCCAGGTCCACCAGGCGGGCCCGGCCAGCACAAGGGCCGCCGCAAGCTGGCTGCCGGTGGCCAGGGCCAGCGGTGGCACGCCGCTCAGGCGCTGCTTGGCAAAATTGGCCGCCAGCCCGTAGAACAGGGCCGCGCCGATGCAGGCAGCGATGGCCAGCGCCGGGCTCACCCCATGTTCGCCGACCTTCAGGCTGGCCTTGCCGGCGGCCAGCGCCAGCACGCCGGCGAAGCCGATCGCCAGGCCCAGCGCGCGCATCGGGGCCGGCCGGTCATGCAGCCACAGCCAGGCGATCAGGGCCGTCCACAGCGGCGTGGTGGCGTTGAAGATCGCCGACAGGCCGGCATTGATGGCCAGCGCCGCAACCGTGAAGAGCACGAAGGGCAGGGCCGAGTTGAGCAGCCCGACCACCGCGATCGGACGCCAGTGGGTGCGCAGCGCCGGCCACAGCCCCTGCCAGGCGAGCACCGGCAGCAGGACCAGGGTCGCCAGGCCGACACGCAGGAACACCAGGGCGAAGGCGCCGAAATGTGGCGCCGCCATGCGCATGAACAGAAAGGACGCGCCCCAGATCGCCGCCAGCAGCAGCAACTCGCCGCCGTCGCGCCGCCTCACGCGCTCAGTTCGGCCTGCACCGCCTCGTGGCGCAGCAGGGCCACCTTGCGCTCGATGCCGGCGGAATAGCCGGTGAGCGAGCCGTCGGCGCCGATCACGCGGTGGCAGGGCACGATCAGCACCACCGGGTTGGCGCCGTTGGCGGCGCCGACCGCGCGCACCGCCTTCGGCCGGCCGATGCGCCGGGCAATGTCGGCGTAACTGCAGGTCTGCCCGCTGGGGATGGTGGTCAGCGCCTGCCAGACCGCGCACTGGAAGGCCGTGCCCTGCAGGTCCAGCGGAACACTGAAGGGCTGTGCCGGGTCGCGCCAGTAGCGCGCGAGTTCGTCGGCCGTGCGGGCCAGCCAGGGCTGGTGCGGGTCCTCGGGCACGCCGTGCAGCGGGGGCGGGTCGAATTCCAGCAAGGCGAGGCCGTGCGCCGTGGCGGCGGCCGTCAGCTCACCGATGGGTGTCGGCAGGGTGGTGCGGGCCACCAGGCCCGAAGGTGCTTTGTTCATTCCACGGTCTCCAGGGTCTGCCACAGGGCGATCACGGCGTAGGCGCGCCAGGGCCGCCAGGCCTCGGCGCGGCGGCCGGCTTCGGCCACGTCGCGCGTGCCCAGGGCATTCAACAGGCCGATGTCGCTGGCGGGGTAGGCGTCGGGCCAGGCCAAGGCCCGCATCGCGATCAGCTGGGCCGACCAGTCGCCGATGCCGGGCAGGGCGCGCAGCGCGTCCAGCGTCGGCTGCAGCGATGCCCCCGGGTGCAGGGCCAGCCGGCCAGTGGCGACCTCGACCGCCAGCGCCTGCAGGGCCCGCACACGCTGGCGCACGATGCCCAACTGGCCGATCATCACGGGGTCGGCGCCGGCCAGTGTCGCGGCGTCGGGAAACAGGCGCTCCAGCCCCGCATGCGGGGTCGCGATCGGCGTGCCGAAGCGGGCCACCAGGCGCTGCGCCAGGGTGCGCGCCGCCTTCACCGTGACCTGCTGGCCGAGGATCACGCGCACGGCGGTCTCGAAGCCGTCGAAGCTGCCCGGCAGGCGCAGCCCCGGCGGGGCGCCGAGCGGCACGAGCACCGGGTCGATGCGTGCCGGATCGGCGTCGATGTCGAAGGCCTGGCGCACCCGCTGCAGCAACAGGCCCAGGGCCGGGGCCAGGCTGGGCGAGGGTTCGAGCCACAGTTCGTGACGCTGCGGCACCAGGCGGCAGGCCAGCCAGCCCTGGACCGGGCCCTGGGCCGAAGGCAGGGCCAGGGTGCGCCGCAGCGTCAGACCCTCGACCTGCTCGACCCCGGGCAGGGCCCGGCGGGCGTGAAAGTTGAGCAGACCCGCGGTGTCGCAGGGCGGGCGCCAGGCCAGGCGCAGGGCCGTCGTCGCGCGCAGCGGCGCACCGTCGCGGCGCAGCCGGGTCGGTGCCATGCGGTAGCGCTCGGCAAAAGCGGCGTTGAAGCGGCGCAGGCTGCCGAATCCGCTGGCCAGCGCCACCTGGGTCACCGGCTCGGTGGTGTCGGTGAGCAGCCGCTTGGCGAGCAGCAGGCGCTGCGTGCTTTCGTAGGCCTGCGGGCCGACACCGTGGGCGGCGGCGAAGATGCGCCGCAGATGGCGGTCGGTGACGCCCAGGCGGCCGGCCAGCGCGGCCATCGACACCGGTTCGCCGGCGTGCACCGCATGTTCGATCCAGCGCGCCGCCTGCTGCGCCAGGATCGACGACGAGTCCATCGCCGACAGCCCGGGCGCGATCTCGGGGCGGCATTTCAGGCAGGGGCGGAAGGCGGCCGCCTCGGCCAGCGCGGCGCTGGCAAAAAAACGGCAGTTTTCGCGCCGCGGCGTGCGCACGCGGCACACCGGGCGGCAGTACACGCCGGTGGAGGTGACGCCGACGAACAAGCGCCCGTCGAAGCGCGCATCGCGCGCCTTCAGGGCGAGGTAGGCGGCGTCGGTGTCGATGAGCATGCGCCCATCGTAGTCCGCATGGCGGCCGGGGCTGGCCGTTTTCGGACCTGTCAGACCCGGCGCTGGCGCGTACGAGCGGGTGTGCCGGATTTGTTCACAGGCTCTTGTGCGGCGGCTTCGAACTCGTCGAAGCCGCGCTGTTCTCGGTGACCTCGCGCACTTCGATGTCGACCACCTCGTCGCTCGGCGGCCGGCCCGAGCCCGGGCGCCAGGCGCGCGCGGTGCCGCGGCGCCATTCGAAGCGCACCGGCGCCGGCCGGCGTCCGCGCAGCAGGGCCCAGACCAGGGCGCCGGCGGCGACGAGCAGGCCGAGCAGCAGCGCGCCGACCATCAGCACGAAGCCGAAGACGGCGAACACGATGCCCAGCAGGGCACCCAGGAAACCCGGGCCGGAGCGGGCCCGGCCGGCAGGAGAAGGCATCGGCATGATCAGGGATGGAGGCTCGGCAGCGGCGAAGGTTCCCGCGCCGCGGCGGCGATGATGCCTGATTCGCGTCGCGCCGGGTCGGCCAGGGTCGTGCGCCGGGGTCCGTCGCCCGGGCCCGGCCTCACATGGCCTTGAACAGGTGCACGTAGGCGCGGCTCACCGGCAGTTCGCGCTCTGCCTGGCGCATGCGCAGGAAGAGCCGGCTCGCCTCGTCGCGCCGCGTGCCGGCGACATGCTTCAGGTTCACGATCGTCGAGCGGTGCACCTGGACGAAGAGCGCCGGATCGAGCTGCGCCAGCAGTTCGACGATCGGCGTGCGGATCAGGTGTTCGCCGGCCGCCGTCATCACGCAGGTGTACTTGTCGTCGGCGTGAAAGTACAGAACCTCTTCGACCGGGATCTGGTGCGTCAGCTCGCCGCTGCTGGCGCGGACCCAGCGCAGGCGCTCGACCGCCTCGGTCGGCTGCAGCTGGCGCAGCGCCTCGGCCAGCCGGGCATCGGGCGGCTCGGTCGTTTCCAGCGCTTCGCGCAGGCGTTCGACGCAGCGCTGCAGGCGCTCGGTCTTGACCGGTTTGAGCAGGTAGTCGAGCGCGCGCTGCTCGAAGGCCCGCACCGCGTATTCGTCGTAGGCAGTGACGAAGACGACGCGGGTGTCGCCTTCGATGCCCTGGGCCACCTCGAGCCCGGTGAGGCCGGGCATCTGGATGTCGAGGAAGGCGATCTGCGGGCGCAGGGCTTCGATCTGCGCCGCCGCTTCGACGCCGTTGCGCGCCGGCGGGGTGAACTGCAGATCCGGCCACAGCGCGGCCAGCTGCTGCTGCAGATGGCGCGCCAGCGGCGGCTCGTCGTCGGCGATCAGGGCCAGGGTCATGTGCAGGGTTGAGCATCGAGTGGGAGCGTCAGTGTGGCACGCGTGCCCGGCTGCAGTGGCGCCAGGACCAGCGTACCGGCGTCACCCCAGCGGCCCGCCAGGCGCTGGCGGATGTTGGCCAGGGCCAGGCCGTTGCCGCTGCCGCGCCGCTGCACAGCCTCGGGGCCGCAGCCGTCGTCGAGCACTTCGAGCACCAGCAGGCTTGCGTCGCGGCGGATGGTGATGCGCACATGGCCGCCCTCGACTTTCGGCTCCAGGCCATGGTGGATCGCGTTCTCCACCAGCGGCTGCAGCAGCAGGGCCGGCATCGGCGTGTCGCGCAGGCCGGCGTCGGCTTCGATGCTGAAGGTCAGCCGGTCCTCCATGCGCTGCTGCATCAGGCCCAGATAGGCTTCGGCGAGTGCGAGTTCCTGGCCCAGGGTGCTGTCCTCGGTGCGCAGGCTGGCCAGGGTGGCGCGCAGATAGTCGGTGAACGACTCCAGCATGCGCTTGGCGCGTTCCGGGTCGGCGTCGATCAGGGTTTGCACGCCGGCCAGGGTGTTGAACAGGAAGTGCGGCTCCATCTGCGCCTGCAGCAGCTTGAGCTGGGCCTCGACGGCGCGGCGCTCGGCGACCACCTGATGCGCCTTGGCATTGAACACCTGAAAGAAGATGAAGCTGATCAGCAGCGACAACAGCAGCACGCCGATCATGCTGTTCAGGCTCGGTTGCGTGATCCAGGTCGGCACGCCGCCGGTGACCAGGGTGGCGCCGATCGGCCAGCCGATCAACACGCCGATGATCGGCACGCCGGCGAAGAACGCCGCGCGCTGTGCATCGTTCCAGCCGCGGATGCGGGCCTTGCCGACGGCCGGGATGAGCACCGCGAACATGATGTGGATCAGGTAGCCGATGACCAGCGAGACGGCCAGGTTGCGGCCGAACCAGAGCAGCCAGACGCTCGGCCGCGCCCAGGCCTGGCTGCCGAAGAGTGCGTTCACGGCCATGCCCAGCACCGTGAAGCACAGCCCGATCACGGTGCAGAAGACAAAGGTCAGCGCCCACTGCAGCCAGGGTGGGCCGACCGGCTCGAGGTCGTTGCCGTACCAGGACTTCCAGGCCTGGGCGATGGTGTGGCGGGTGAGGGTCGTCATGTCTGGGCAGTGTAGGAATGTCGGCCGTGCCCGGCACCGATTCGCCGACGAATCGACAGCCCGGGCGACGAACCGCCGGCATGAGCGCCGTCCCTACAATCCGCCGATCGCCAACGCCCGCCGCCCTGCATGAAAGTCACCCCCTCCGTCTTCAAGGCCTACGACATCCGCGGCATCGTCGGCCAGAGCATCGATCAGCGATTTGCCCTGCACCTGGGCCGGGCCTTCGGCAGCCAGGCGCGCGCCGAAGGCGAGCGCGCGGTTGCCGTCGGCCGCGACGGACGGCTGTCGGGGCCCGGGCTCGTGAAGGCCTTGATCCGCGGCCTGAAGTCCACCGGGCTGGACGTGGTGGATCTGGGCGCGGTGACGACGCCGATGAGCTACTACGTGGCCGCCACGCGCGGCGCCCATGGCTGTCGCAGTGCGATCCAGGTCACCGGCAGCCACAACCCGAAGGACTACAACGGCTTCAAGATGGTGCTCGCCGGGCGTGCCATCTACGGCGACGAGATCCAGGCCCTGCGCCGGCGCATCGAGAGCGGCGACTACGTGCAGGGCCAGGGCCGCAGCGCGAAGATGGACATCGTGCCCGAATACAGCGCCCGCATCGTCGGTGACGCGAAGCTGGCGCGGCCGATGCGGATCGTCGTCGATTCCGGCAACGGCATCCCGGGCGCCTCGGCGCCGGGCATCCTGCGCGCGCTGGGCTGCAGCGTCACCGAGCTCTACAGCGAGGTCGATGGCGACTTTCCGAACCACCACCCCGACCCGAGCAAGCCGGAAAACCTGGCCGAGCTGATCGCCACCGTGCAGGCCACCGGCGCCGAACTCGGCCTGGCCTTCGACGGCGACGGCGACCGCCTGGGCGTGGTCACGCGCGACGGCAGGATCATCTACCCGGACCGCCAGCTGATGCTGCTGGCGCGAGACGTCCTGGCGCGCCAGCCCGGCGGCACGGTGATCTTCGACGTCAAGTGCAGCCAGCGCCTGGCGCCGGTGATCCGCGAGGCCGGCGGCGTGCCGCTGATGTGGAAGACCGGCCATTCGCTGGTCAAGGCCAAGATGAAGGAAGTGGGCGCGCCGATCGCCGGCGAGATGAGCGGGCACATCTTCTTTGGCGAGCGCTGGTACGGCTTCGACGACGCCACCTACACCGCGGCGCGCATGCTCGAGATCCTGTCGCGCAGCAAGAACCCGAGCCGCGTGCTGAATGCCCTGCCGAGCAGCCACAACACGCCCGAGCTCAACGTGCACTGTGCCGAGGGCGAACATCACGCGCTGGTGGCCGAGTTGCAGGCGCGCGTGGCCGACGGCCGGCTGGCTTTTGCCGGCGCCGAGGTCGGCACCATCGACGGCCTGCGCATCGACTGGCCCGACGGCTTCGGCCTGATCCGCGCGTCGAACACCACCCCGGTGCTGGTGCTGCGTTTCGAGGGCCACACCAAGGCCGCGCTGCGGCGCATCGAGAAGACGATGATGAGCGCGCTGCGCGGCGTGAAACCCGATGCCGAGGTCGCTGCCGCGGCACATTGAGCGCGTCTGAAGGCTGGCATGGCCCTGCGCCTGTATTCGGCCCTGATGCACGCCGCACGCGCTGCGGCCTGGCCCACGCTGTGGTGGCTGGGCCGGCGGGTGCCGGCCTACCGCGAGCGCTGGGACGAACGCCGTGGCCGTTCGCCGCTGCCGACGTCGGCGCGTGGCGGGGTGCTGGTGCACGCGGCCTCGATGGGCGAGGTGGTCGCCGCACTGCCCCTGGTGCACGCGCTGCGGGCGGCGCGGCCGGGCTTGCCGATCGTCTTCACCTGCAGTTCGCCGACCGCCTCGGCGCGCATCGTCGAGGCCTGCGGCGACGCGGTGCAGCACCGCTACCTGCCCTTCGACACCGCCGCTGCGGTGCGGCGCTTTCTCGACGCGGCTGATCCGCGCCTGCTGGTGCTGATGGAGACCGAACTGTGGCCGCATCTGCTGACGCAGGCCCAGGCGCGCGGCAGCGTGGTGCTGCTCGCCAATGGCCGGCTGTCGGCCGGCTCGGCGCGCAACTACGCACGTTTCCCGCGCACCACGCAGACCCTGCTCGCGGCGCTCGACGCGCTGCTGGTGCAGGACGAGGCGGCGCGCTCGCGCTTTCTTGCCCTCGGCGCCGCACCCGCCCGGGTGCGGGTCACCGGCAGCCTGAAGTTCGACGCGCCCCTGCCGGCGGCGCACGCGGCCGCCGTGGCGACGTTTCGGGCCTGGGTCGGCGAACGCCGGCTGTGGGTCGCGGCAAGCACCCACGACGGCGAGGAGGCGCTGGTGCTCGACGTGGTGCGGCGCCTGCAGGCCGGCGCACCGGGCCTGCTGACGGTGCTGGTGCCGCGCCATCCGCAGCGCTTCGACGCCGTCGCGGCCCTGCTCGAGGCCTCGGGCCTGCGCTGGCAGCGGCGCAGCGCCGCGCTGGCCGTGTCCGCCGACACCCAGGTGCTGCTCGCCGACAGCATGGGCGAGCTGACCGCCTGGCTGGCGCTGGCGCAGGCGGTGTTCATCGGCGGCAGCCTGGTGCCGGTGGGCGGACACAGCCCGCTGGAGGCGATGCAGTTCGGCGTGCCGGTGCTGGCCGGGCCGCAGCGCTTCAACTTTGCCGAGGTCTTCGCTGCGCTGGCCGCCGCGCGGGCCGTGCACGATGTCATCGCCGCGGCGGACCTGGCCGCTGCCCTGGTCGCCTGGCATGCGGACCCGGCGGCGGCGCAGGCGGTGGGTGAACGTGGGCGCGCGCTGCATGCGCAGGCCGGCGGCGCCACCGCGCGCACGCTGGCGCCGCTGCTCGCGCTGCTGGATCAGCGTGCGGCGCGTGTGGCCAGTGCCGACGGCAAGGTCTGGGTGAATCCGGCCCTGCTGCCCTCAACGCAGGGCGCGCCCTTCGACCCCGCTGCGGCCACGCCGCTCGGTGGCGACAGCGGGCGCGGCACGGTCTGGCTGCAGCGCCAGGGCGGCCGCGAGTTCGTGCTGCGCCACTACCGTCGCGGCGGCCTGGTCGGCAAACTGGTGCACGACCGCTTTCTGCGCGAGCCGGTCCAGGCGTCGCGGGCGATGGCCGAGTTTGCGCTGCTCCAGCGTCTCGTCGGCTGGGGTCTGGCGGTGCCGCACGCCGCGGCCGCGCGCTGGCTGGCCGCCGGCCCGCTGCACTACCGGGCCGACCTGCTGATGCAGCGCCTGCACGGCGTGCAGGATCTGAGCGTGACGCTGCAGCAGCGGCCTTTGTCCGCGCCCGAATGGCAGGCCGTGGGACGCGCCATCGCATGCCTGCACGCGCATGGCGTGGACCATGCCGACCTGAACTGCCACAACCTGATGCATCATCCCGCCGACGCCTCGGCGCCGGTCTGGATCATCGACTTCGACCGTGGCCGGGTGCGCGCGCCCGGCCCCTGGGCGCCGGCCAATCTGGCGCGCCTGCAGCGATCGCTGCGCAAGGAGGCCGGCCGGCGGGCCGCCTGGCACTGGGCCGAAGCCGACTGGGCGCCGCTGCTGGCCGGCTACGCAGATGCGGCCGGCGAGGCCGGCGCCTTCACTTCCCCAGCAGCGAATTGATGGCGTCGATGTCGCCGACGGCAAGCTGGCCCGCCGCCAGGCGCAGACGCAGATGGCCCACCAGCACGTCATAGCGCGCCCGGGCCAGGTCACGCTGGGTCTGGTAGAGCTGGCTCTGCGCGTTGAGCACGTCCAGGTTCACGCGCACGCCGACCTTGTAGCCGAGCTGGGTGGCCTCGAGCGCCAGTTTCGACGAGGCTTCCGCGGCCTCCAGCGCCTTGACCTGGGCAATGCCCGACTGCACGCCGAAAAAAGCCACGCGTGTGCCCTGCGCCACGCCGCGGCGCGCGGCGGCGAGGTCGTTGCGCGCCTTGTCCTCCAGCGCCCGGGTTTCGGCGATGCGGTTGGTGGTGGCGCCACCGGTGTACAGCGGCAGGTTGAACTGCAGCCCGATGCTGGCCGTCGACGTCGGCGAGCCGGGCACACCTTGCGGGTAGCGGCCCGAGTAGCGGGCGGCGCCGACCGAGGCCACCGCGTCCAGGGTCGGGCTCTCGGCGGCCTTGGCGCGGTCGATCTCGAGGGCGGCGATCTGCAACGCCGCCTGGGCGCGCGCGATGCCCGGGTGCTGCGCCTCGGCGGTGCCGACCCAGGCCTGCGGGTCGGGCGGCAGCACCGGCGGCATCACCGCCGGCAGCGCCAGCGGCCGGGGGTCGACGGCGCTGCGGCCGACCAGGGTTTCCAGGGCGATGCGCCTGGCGCGCAGCTCGTTCTCGGCGGCGATCTCGCGGGCCACGTCGAGGTCGTAGCGTGACTGGGCCTCGCGGGTGTCGGTGATGGTGGCGGTGCCGACTTCGAAGGCGCGCTTGGCCGAAGCCAGCTGCTCGGCGGTGGCGACCTTGGACCCGCGTGTGGTGGCCAGCGAGTCGTCGGCCGCCAGCACGTCGAAGTAGGCCTGGGCGACGCGCACGATCAGGTCCTGCTCGGCGGCCGCCAGCTCGGCCTGGGCCAGCACCAGCGCCTGGCGGGCCTGGTCGATGCTGGCTTCGTTGGACCGGTTGAACAGTGGATAGCGGCCCTGCAGCGCCGCATTCAGCGTATTGCTGTCACCGCCGGGGCGGCCGTCGGCATTGACGTAGCCGGCCGAGGCGCCCGCCGTGAGGGCAGCGCTGGGCCGGTTCAACGCGTCGGCCTGGGCGTTCCTGAATTCGGCGGCACGGGCCTGCGCCTGGGCAGCGAGGAAGGTCGCGTCGAAGGTGCGTGCCGCCTCGTACATCTCGCGCAGGTTCTGCGCGAAGGCCGACGGCACGGCCCCCAGGGCGAGCACGGCGGCCGTGGCGAGGAGGGTCAGACGCTTCGAACGCATGGGCGGGATCCTTGGGAGCTGTTCTTCAGTAGCGAGGCACCGCCGGGTCGACATGGGTCGACCAGGCATCGATGCCGCCGGCGAGGTTGTACACGTCATCGAAGCCCTGGCGCAGCAGGAATGCGACGACCTGCGCGCTGCGCACCCCGTGATGGCAGATACAGGCGACGGGCTGCGCGCGCGGGATGTCGCTCAGACGCAGGGGCACCAGGTGCATCGGGATCTGCAGGCCCCCGGTGCCGGGCAGGCGGATGGCGGCCGTCTGCACTTCCCAGGGCTCGCGCACGTCGAGCAGGACGAAGCCGTCCGGGCCGGCGCGGGCGGCGAGTTCCCCGGGGGCAAGCTGCGGCAGCATCAGAAGACGAAGCGTGACCCGGCGTCGAAACCCTGCAGCCGCGGCGCCACGGTGTCGAACACGTCCACCGACGACCAGGCGGCATCGCCGCTGCGCGTGAACAGCCGGGCCCGCATCATCGGCTCGTCGCCGACGATGGCCAGCAGCCGGCCGCCGATCTTCAGCTGCTCGAGCAGCAGGCGCGGCACTTCGGGCACCGAACCGGAAAGCAAGATGGCGTCGAAGGGCGCCTGCGCACCCAGGCCGCGCGCACCTTCGGCGGCCGTGACCTCGCGCACGGTGACGTTCGCGACCCCGGCGCGCAGCAGATTGCCGCGTGCCAGCGTGGCCAGTGCCGGTTCACATTCCAGCGAGTGCACATGCTGCGCGCGGTGGCCGAGCAGCGCCGCCATGAAGCCGCTGCCGGTGCCGATCTCGAGCACCTTTTCGTGGCGCTGCACCTGCAACTCCTGCAGCAGCCGGGCTTCGACGCGCGGCTCCAGCATGCACTGCCCGAGGCTCAGGTCGCCGAGCGGCACCTGGGTGTCGACGAAGGCCAGCGCACGGTAGGCGTCGGGCATGAAGTCCTCGCGCCGCACCACGGCCAGCAGCGACAGCACGGCCGGGTCCAGCACGTCCCAGGGGCGGATCTGCTGTTCGATCATGTTGAAGCGGGCGCGTTCGATGTTCATACGTATACCTACTAGGGTATTAGTGTAAGGGCAAACCCGATTCTAGGAGGCTGGCGGGCTTTGGGCGCGCCTGAAGCCGCGCCGGGCCCAGGCGGCCAGGTCGTCGAGCCAGCAGTAGATCACCGGCACCACCACCAGGGTCAACAGCGACGAGGTGATCACGCCGCCGATCACGGCCTGCCCCATCGGGGCGCGCTGTTCCGAACCTTCGCTGACGGCAAAGGCCAGTGGCACCATGCCGAAGATCATCGCCAGCGTCGTCATCAGGATCGGCCGCAGGCGCACGCGGGCGGCGTGCAGCAGGGCCTCGGTGCGGTGCATGCCGTCGGCCCGCGAGCGGATCGCGAAGTCGACGAGCAGGATCGCGTTTTTTGTCACCAGGCCCATCAGCATCACGATGCCGATGATGCTGAACATGTTCAACGACGAGCCGAACAGCATCAGCATCGCCACCACGCCGACGAGGGTCAGCGGCAGCGAGCTCATCAGCGCCAGCGGCTGCAGGAAACTGCGGAACTGGCTGGCCAGGATCATGTAGATGAAGACCACGGCCAGCGCCAGCGCACCCACCGCGTAGGTGAAGGATTCGGTCATGTTCTTGGTGCTGCCGCCGAAGCTGTAGCGGTAGCCGGGCGGCAGGGCCAGGCCGTCGAGCACGCGGCGGATGTCGGCCGAGACCTCGCCGGTGCTGCGCCCCAGCGTATTCGCATCGTAGTTGACCTCGCGGTTCAGGTCGCGGCGGTTGATCTGGGTGAGGCCGCTGCTGTCGACCACCCGCGCCACCTGGGACAGGCGCACCGTGCGCGGGCTGCCGTCGGCGCCGGGGGCGAGCAGCAGGGGCAGGCCGGCCAGGTCCTCGTTGCGCTGCCGCGCCTCGGGGGCGAGCTGCAGCCAGACGTCGTAGGACTCGCCGTCCGGCGCGCGCCAGTTGCCCACCGCCTGGCCGGCGAGCAGCGGGCGCAGCGCAGCGGCCACGGCGCTGACGTTGAGACCCAGATCGGCCGCGGCGCGGCGGTCGAGCTGCACCGCGCTGACCGGCTTGTCGGGTTCGAGCGTGCTCTTCAGGTCGACCAGGCCGCGAATCTGCGCGAGCTGCGGCGCGATCTGCTCGGCCAGGCGCTGCAGCTCGCCGAGATCCGGACCCTGCACCGACCATTGCAGGGTCTTGCCGCCACCCAGGTCGGGCACGCCGATGTTGGTGACCACGACGCCGGGGATGCGCGCCAGCGCCTCGCGCATCGGGATGACGAGCTGGTCGACGCTGCGCTGGCGTTGATGGCGGTCGACCAGGCGCACGAAGACACTGCCGCGGTTGCGCCCGCGCGCGAAGCCGCTGTTGATCGTGGCCACGGTGTAGCGCACCTCGGGCAGCTCGCGCAGTGCGCTGTCGATCTGCCGGGCGCGCGCTTCCGTGGTCGCCAGCGCCGAGCCCACCGGGGTCTCGAAGTTGACCTGGGTCTCGGAAAAGTCCGCCTTCGGCACGAATTCCGCACCGAGCACCGGGATCAGCGCCAGGCTGCCGGCGAAGGTGACCACGGCCACCGCCACGGTGGCCAGCGGGTGGCGCAGCGACCAGGCCAGCACCTGCTGGTAGACCTGGCCCAGGCGCTCGGTGAGGCGCTCGAAGGCGCCGGTCACGCGGCCGATGGTGCGGTTGTACAGGCCGCGACCGGCATGTGCATGGCCGGCCTCGGGGTCGGGCCAGACGCTGGACAGCATCGGGTCGAGCGTGAAGCTGACGAACATCGAGATCAGCACCGCGGCGGCGATGGTGATGCCGAACTCGTGGAAGAACTTGCCGACGATGCCGCCCATGAAACCGATCGGCAGGAACACCGCGACGATGGACAGGGTGGTGGCCAGCACCGCCAGGCCGATCTCGTCGGTGCCCTCGAGCGCGGCGCGGTGTGCGTCCTTGCCCATCTGCATATGGCGCACGATGTTTTCGCGCACGACGATGGCGTCGTCGATGAGCAGGCCCACGCACAGGCTCATCGCCATCAGCGTGATGTTGTTGATCGTGAAACCCAGCCAGTACATGACCAGGAAGGTGCCGATCAGCGAGATCGGCAGGGTCAGCCCGGTGATCACGGTGCTGCGCCAGGAGTTCAGGAACAGGAACACGATGAGCACCGTCAGCGCCGCGCCTTCGAGCAGGGTCTGGCGCACATTGGCCACGCTGACGCGGATCGGGCGTGCGCCATCGCGGTTGATCTCGGTGGCCATGCCGGGCGGGGTCAGCGCGCCGGCCTCGGCCAGCGCGCGCTGCAGGCCGTCGACCGTGGCCACGGTGTTTTCGCCCTGGCTCTTCTGCACCGACAGCAGCACCGTGCGCTGGCCGTTGTACAGGGCCAGGCTCTCGATCTCCTGCGGGCCGTCGACCACCCGGGCCACCTGTCCGAGCGTGATCGCGACCTCGCCGCGGCGCGCGACCACGATGCGCGCGAAGTCCTCCGGCCGCTTCAGCCGGGCGTCGATCTGCACCACGCGCTCGACCTCGAGCCCGCGCAGATTGCCCAGCGGCAGCTCCTGGTTTTCGCTGCGCAGCGCGGCGCGCACTTGGTCGACCGAGACGGCCTGGGCCTGCATCGCCGCCGGCTGCAGCTGCACCTGGATGCGCCGCTCGACACCGCCGATGACGCTGACCGAGCCCACGCCGCGCACGTTCTGCAGCCGCTTGGCGAGCACCTGCCGGGCCCAGGTGCTCAGCTCCTGCGGGCTGCGGCTGCCGTCGGGCGAAAGCACCGCGACGTCGAAGATCGGCGTGCTGGCCGGGTCGAAGCGCGAGACGCGCGGCTCCTCGACGTCGTCGTCGAGGGTCGGGCGCAGCAGGGCGAGCTTCTCGCGCACGTCCTCGGCGGCGCGGCGGCCGTCGACGTCCAGCGAAAACTGGACCACCGTGATCGAGCTGCCTTCATAGGAGCGCGAGAAGATGGTGTCGATGCCGGCGACGGTGTTGACCGCCTCCTCGACCTTCTTCGTCACTTCCGACTCGACGATCTCCGGGCTCGCGCCGGGGTAGTCGACGGTGACGACCACGGTCGGAAAGTCGACGTTCGGGAACTGGTCGACCGCCAGACGCTGGTAGCTGAAGGCACCGAGCACGACGAAGGCGATCATCACCATCGTCGCCAGCACCGGGTTCGCGATCGAGACGCGGGTGAACCACATGCTGATGCGCGCGCCGGGGCCGGGTCGTCAGGGCAGCTGCACGGCGGTGCCGGCGGCCAGGGTGCCGACACTGCCGCGCAGCACCGTGGCGCCTTCGGGCAGGGCGTCGCCGACCGCCACCGCGGGCTCGGGCGCGCCGCCGAAGCGGGCCAGGCCACGCTCGCCGGGCTCGACGGCCAGGCGCAGCACGCTGCCGCCCTGCACCGTGAGCACCGCCGGCCGGGCGCCGTCGATGCGCAGCGCCGACAGCGGCACCACCCGCGCCGCGGCGCTGGCGATCTCGACCCGGCCCTGGGCGAAGAGCCCGTGGCGCAGGCCGGGCACCGGGTCCAGCGCCACATAGACCATCACCGCCCGGGTGCCGGCCTGGGTGGCCGGGGCGATGCGCGTGACGTGCCCGTTCACCGGCGCGGCCAGCCCCTCGACGTTCAGCGTCGCCGGCTGCCCCGGGCGCAGCGCCGCCACCTCGGCAGGGGCCAGCGGCGCGGCCAGTTCCAGCGCCGACAGGTCGACGATCTCGACGATGCGGGCGTCCAGGCCGACGCGCTCGCCGGGCTGGGCGAAACGCTGGGCCACCTGGCCGCCGATCGGGGCCACCAGCCAGGTGTCGTTCACCGCCTTGCGCGCCAGTTCCACCGCCGCCATCGCGGCGGCGAAGGTGGACCGGGTGCCGGCCAGGTTGGACTCCGAGGTCTGCAGCGCATTCGTCGAGATGAACCCCTGCGCCACCAGCGCACGGTTGTTGGCCAAGGTGCGTTCGGCGATCTCGAGCTGGGCCCGGGCGCTGGCGGCCTGGTCCTCGGCCTGGCGCAGCCGCCAGCGGACCTCGGTGTCGTCCAGGCGCCCGATCACCTGGCCGGCGCGCACCGCCTGGCCCTCGCGCAGGTCGAGCGAGCGCAGTTCGGCGGCCAGCTTGGCCTTCACGAGCGCGGTGTGCAGGGCCTGCACGCTGCCGCTCAGGTCCACCGTGCGCGCCAGTGCCTGCGTGCTGGCAAGGGCCAGATCGCCAGGCGCGAGCCGGATCGCCGGCGCGGCGCCGGCCGCAGCGCCCGCGGGCGGCGCCTCGGGTGCCCGGGACGCACGCTGGCGCCACAGCGCGCCGGCGGCCAGCAGTGCGAGCACCACGCCGCCGATGAGCAGCGCGCGCGTGCGCGCCCTCATGCCCGGATTTCCAGTCCGCGCAGCATCAGGTCGAGCTGTGTCTCGAGCATTGCCACCGGGTCGAGTTCGACGCCGTGCACCGGGCAGGCGCCGAAGGAATGCCGGTGCAGGGCCATGAAGATCATCGGCGCCATCAGGACATGGGCCACGTCGTGCACCGGCAGGGCGCGGAACTCGCCGCGCGCGATGCCGCGTTCGACGGTGCTGGAAAAAAGCCGGTCGGCCGGCGCGATGACCTCGTCGGCGTAGAACTGCGCCAGCTCCGGGAAGTTGCGCACCTCGGCGATCACGACCTTGTGGATGCCGGCCGCCGGCGTGTTGCCGAAGCGGTCCCACCAGATGCGCGTCAGCGTGCGCAGCAGCTCCGAGGTGGGGCCCTCGAAGCAGCCCACCATGTCCTGGCCCTCGGCGATCAGCTGGGACAGCTTTTGCCGCACCACGGCCTTGAACAGCTCTTCCTTGCTCGGGTAATAAAGGTACAGCGTGCCCTTGGACACCCCGGCCCGGCGTGCGACCTCCTCCGAGCGTGCGGCGGCAAAACCCTTCTCGACGAAGAGCTCGAGCGCGGCGTCGAGCAGTTCCTGCGGGCGGGTTTCCTTGCGGCGCTGGCGGGTGCGAGGGGCAGGTGGCGTGGGCATCAATTTACTGACTGATCGGTCAGTAATGTAGCGGTGCGCGCCGCTTTTGGTCAATCCGCACGCCCGCCGGGGCGGCACGGCAGGGCGCGCAACCTATCATGCGCCGCTTTGCACCGCGCCGAAGGGATGTCCGTCGTGGACCCGTTGCTGTTGCTGAAGGCCGCGATCATGGGCCTGGTCGAGGGCCTGACCGAGTTCCTGCCGATCTCGTCGACCGGGCATCTGATCCTGGCCGGTTCGCTGCTGGACTTCACCGGCGACCGGGTCAAGGTCTTCGAGATCGCGATCCAGACCGGGGCCATGTTCTCGGTGCTCTGGGAATACCGCGCGCGCCTGGTCTGGACGGTGCGCGGAGTCGGCCACGACCCGGTGGTGCAGCGCTTCGTGCGCAATGTGCTGATCGCCTTCATGCCCGCGGTGGTCTTCGGCCTGACCCTGGGCAGCGTCATCAAGCGCCATCTGTTCGCGCCGGTGCCGGTGGCGGTGGCCCTGGTGGTCGGCGGCGTGCTGATCCTGTGGATCGAGGCGCGCCACCGGCGCCTGTACGGCGCGCGCGACCTGCAAGGCGCGCGCCAGGCGCGGGTCGAGACGGTGGACGACATGGGCGCCATGGACGCGTTGAAGGTCGGCCTGCTGCAGTGCCTGGCGCTGATTCCGGGCACCAGCCGCTCGGGCGCGACCATCATTGGCGCCCTGGTGCTGGGTTTTTCGCGCAAGGCGGCCACCGAGTTCAGCTTTTACCTCGCGATCCCGACCTTGATCGGCGCCGGCGCCTATTCGGTCTGGAAGGACCGGGCCCTGCTGTCGGCGGCCGACCTGCCGATGTTCGCCGTCGGCACCGTGGTCGCCTTCTTCAGCGCGCTGGCCTGCATCCGTTGGTTGATCCGTTTCGTCAGCACGCACGACTTCGTGCCCTTTGCCTGGTACCGCATCGTCTTCGGCGGCCTGGTGCTGCTGACGGCCTGGACCGGCTGGGTCAGCTGGAGCGTGTGAAGAGCAGGTCCCACACACCATGGCCGAGCTTCAGGCCGCGGTTCTCGAACTTGGTCAGCGGTCGCCAGGCCGGCTTCGGCGCGTAGCCCCCGGCGCTGTTGACGAGGCCGGGCGCCGCCGACAGGACGTCGAGCATCTGTTCGGCATAGGGCTGCCAATCGGTGGCGCAGTGCAGATAGGCGCCCGGCGCCAGGCGCGAACTCAGCAGTTCGATGAAGGCCGGCTGCACCAGGCGCCGCTTGTGGTGGCGCTTCTTGTGCCACGGGTCGGGAAACCACAGGTGCACGCCGGACAGCGAAGCCGGGGCGATCATCTGCTGCAGCACCTCCACCGCATCGTGCTGCACGATGCGCAGATTGCCCAGCCCGGCCTCGCCGATGCGCTTGAGCAGGGCGCCGACCCCGGGCGGGTGGACCTCGATGCCGATGAAGTCGGTGCCGGGCAGCGCGGCGGCGACCTGGGCCGTGGCGTCACCCATGCCGAAGCCGATCTCGAGCACGCAGGGCGCGCTGCGGCCGAAAACGGCCGCCAGGTCCAGCACCGTCGGCTGAAAGGGCAGCAGGAACCGCGGCCCCAGCTCGGCCAGGGCACGCTGCTGGCCGGGGCCGATGCGCCCGGCGCGCATGACGTAGCTGCGGATGCGTTGGGGTGCCGCGGCGCCTGCCATCCGCTGGGGGTTGTCGGTCATCGTGAGGGTCTGCTTGTCCGGCACGAAGCCGCCGCGGTTGCGGAAAAAACGGCCTGGCGGCTGGCGCCATGCGACGCCGTGCCTCGGAATTGTGCCCGCGCCCCGGCCGGCGTCTTGACCGCGGCGTGCCAGGGGCCAGGCGCAGGGGTTTTCCCGAGAGCCGCATCCGAGTGGGCGAAAGTCGGCTCCAGATTGACTAGACTGCGCGGCCTCAGGGTTGAATGCCTTGCAGCCTGGCGGCGAAGAACGCCACTGGGCGGCGTGCAGACGGACCCGCCACCGAGACGCAGACCGTTCCATTCATCGATGAGCCTCCAGATCCGCAGCCGCCAGCCGCGCCGCCAGCCGCCGCAGACCGACGTCCCCCAGCGCGGACATGCCGGGCCGACCGCCGCAGCATGAGCGCAGACGGCCTGATCCTCGAGACACGCGCCCTGACCAAGGAGTTCAAGGGCTTCGTCGCCGTTGACGGTGTCGATCTGCGGGTGCGGCGCGGCGAAATCCACGCCCTGATCGGCCCCAACGGCGCCGGCAAGACCACCTGCTTCAACCTGCTGACCAAGTTCCTGACGCCCACGCGCGGCCAGATCCTGTTCGAGGGCCACGACATCACGCGCGAGAAGCCGGCGCAGATCGCGCGCCGCGGCGTGATCCGCTCGTTCCAGATCTCGGCCACCTTCCCGCACCTGACGGTGCTGGAGAACGTGCGTGTGGCGCTGCAGCACAAGCTCGGCACGTCGTTCCATTTCTGGCGCTCCGAGCGCGTGCTCGACCGCCTGAACGAGCGTGCGCTCGAACTGCTCGACACCGTCGGCCTGCGCGAGCTGGCCGAAGAGGTGACCGTGGAGCTGCCCTACGGCCGCAAGCGCGCGCTGGAAATCGCCACCACGCTGGCGATGGAACCGAAGATGCTGCTGCTCGACGAGCCGACGCAGGGCATGGGGCACGAGGACGTCGAGCTGGTCACGCAACTGATCAAGAAGGTCTCGGCCAACCGCACCGTGCTGATGGTCGAGCACAACATGAACGTCGTCGGCAGCATCGCCGACACCATCACCGTGCTGGCGCGTGGCGCGGTCATCGCCGAAGGCCCGTACGAACAGGTGTCGAAGAACCCGCAGGTGCTCGAAGCCTATATGGGCAGCGAGGCCACCGAACTGCAGGGCGCACATGGCTGAGCGCACGGATACCCCGAAGAACCCCGGCACCGAGTTCCTGCGCCTGGAGGACGTGCACGCCTTCTATGGCGAATCGCACATCCTGCACGGCATCGACCTGACCGTGAACCGCGGCGAGGTGGTCACCCTGCTCGGGCGCAACGGCGCCGGGCGCACGACCACGCTCAAAGCCATCCTCGGCCTGGTCGGCCGACGTTCGGGCTCGATCATGATCAATGGCACGCAGGCGGTGGCCTTGGCGCCGCACCGCATCGCCCACCTGGGCATCGGCTACTGCCCCGAGGAACGCGGCATCTTCACCAGCCTGAGCTGCGAGGAAAACCTGCTGCTGCCGCCGCCGGTGGCCTCGGGCGGCATGGGTGTGGACGAGATCTACGCCATGTTTCCGAACCTGAAGGAGCGCCGTGCGAGCCCGGGCGGGCGGCTGTCGGGCGGCGAGCAGCAGATGCTGTCGGTGGCGCGCATCCTGCGCACAGGTGCAAGGCTGCTGCTGCTCGACGAGATTTCCGAAGGCCTGGCGCCGGTGATCGTGCAGGCGCTGGGCCAGGCGATACGCGCGCTGCGCGAGCGCGGCATGACCATCGTCATGGTGGAGCAGAATTTCCGCTTCGCCGCGCCGCTGGCCGACCGCTTCTACGTGATCGAACATGGGCGCGTGATCGAGGCCTTTGCCGCGGCTGAACTGGACGCCAAGAAAGACATGCTGCGCGAAGTGCTGGGTGTTTGAGGAACCGGCCTCGGCCGGAAGTGATTCAACTCTTGAGGGATAGAGACATGAAACTGAAGCGCAATCTCCTTTCGACCCTGCTGGCCACGGCCTTCGGGCTCGGTGCCGCCGGCGCGCAGGCGCAGATTTCGGACGGTGTCATCAAGATCGGCGTCATGAACGACATGTCCGGCATCTACGCCGACGTCTCCGGCCCCGGCGCGGTGGTCGCCGCGAAGATGGCGGTTGAAGACTTCGGCGCCGCGAAAAAGGGCATGAAGGTCGAGATCGTCTCGGCCGACCATCAGAACAAGCCCGACGTCGGCTCGACCGTCGCGCGCACCTGGTACGACGTGGACAAGGTGGACGCCATCTTCGACGTGCCGACCTCGTCCGTGGCGCTGGCCATCAACCAGATCACCAGGGACAAGGGCAAGGCCTTCATCAACAGCGGTGCTGCCAGCTCCGACCTGACCGGCAAGGCCTGCAGCCCGAACACCGTGCACTGGACCTACGACACCTGGATGCTGGCCAACGGCACCGGCAGCGCCATCGTCAAGACCGGCGGCGACACCTGGTTCTTCCTCACCGCCGACTATGCCTTCGGCCATGCGCTGGAGCGCGACACCACGGCTGCGATCCTCAAGGCCGGCGGCAAGGTGCTCGGCGGCGTTCGTGTGCCCTTCCCGGGCACCGATTTTTCGTCCTTCCTGCTGCAGGCGCAGGCCTCGAAGGCCAAGGTCATCGGCCTGGCCAATGCCGGCGGCGACACCATCAACTCGATCAAGCAGGCCTCGGAGTTCGGCATCACCCAGGGCGGCCAGAGCCTGGCCGGCATGCTGATGTTCCTCGCCGACGTGCACAGCCTGGGGCTGAAAACCGCGCAGGGCCTGATCTTCACCACCACCTTCTATTGGGACCTGAACGAGCAGACGCGCGCCTTTGCCAAGCGTTTCGCTCCGGCCAACAACGGCAAGTACCCGACCATGATCCAGGCCGGCGTGTACGCCTCGGTGCTGCACTACCTGAAGGCGGTCGAGGCGGCGAAGACGGACGACGGCACCACGGTGGTCGCCAAGATGAAGGAACTGCCCACCGACGACCCCTTGTTCGGCAAGGGCTCGATCCGCGCCGATGGCCGCGCGCTGCACCCGGCCTACCTGGTCGAAGTGAAGAAGCCGGCTGAATCGAAGGGACCGTACGACTACCTGAAGGTCCGCACGACGATCCCCGCCGACCAGGCCTTCCGTCCGCTGGCCGACGGCGGCTGCCCGCTCGTCAAGTAAGCCATCCGGTCCACGGGCGGCGCCGCGTGCGGTGCCGCCCGTGTCCAAACACACACCCATGACCGAAATCTTCGGCATCCCGACGCAGGCATTGTTCGGCCAGTTGCTGATCGGCTTGATCAACGGCTCGTTCTATGCGCTGCTGTCGCTCGGACTGGCGGTGATCTTCGGGCTGCTGAACATCATCAATTTCGCGCACGGCGCGCAGTACATGCTGGGCGCCTTCGTGGCCTACCTGCTGCTCGCCAAGCTGGGCATCAACTACTGGTGGGCGCTGCTGATCACGCCGCTGGTGGTCGGTGCCAGTGGTGTCGTCATCGAGCGGCTGATGCTGTCCAAGCTGTACAAGCTGGATCACCTGTACGGTCTGCTGCTGACCTTCGGCCTGGCGCTGATCATCCAGGGCGTGTTCCGCAACATCTACGGCTCCTCGGGCGAGCCCTACCAGATCCCGGCGGCGCTGCAGGGCGGCCAGAACCTGGGCTTCATGTTCCTGCCCAACTACCGCGCCTGGATCATCGCCGCCTCGGCGATCACGTGTTTCGGCACCTGGTACGTGATCGAGCGCACCAAGCTCGGCGCCTACCTGCGCGCAGCCACCGAGAACCCGCAGCTGGTGCAGGCCTTCGGCATCAACGTGCCGCGCATGATCACGCTGACCTACGGCTTCGGTGTCGCGCTGGCCGCGCTGGCCGGCGTGATGGCCGCGCCGATCTATCAGGTCAGCCCGCAGATGGGCGGCGACCTGATCATCGTCGTCTTCGCCGTCGTCGTCATCGGCGGCATGGGCTCGATCCTGGGCGCCATCATCACCGGCTTCGCGCTCGGCCTGATCGAGGGCCTGACCAAGGTCTTCTACCCGGAGGCGTCGAGCACCGTGATCTTCGTCATCATGGCCATCGTGCTGCTGGTGCGCCCGGCCGGCCTGTTCGGGGCACAGAAATGACGCAGACCACGCCCCCTTCGACTGCGGCGCAAAAGCGCGCCGCCGAGCTGCGCACGCACCGCATCGTCTTCGTCACAATGGCGCTGCTGCTGCTGGCCGCGCCGCTGGTCGTCTACCCGGTGTTCATGATGAAGGTGATGTGCTTCGCGCTCTTCGCCTGCGCCTTCAACCTGCTGCTCGGATTCGGCGGACTGCTGTCCTTCGGCCATGCAATGTTCCTCGGCGCCGCCAGCTACGCCTCGGCGCACGCGGCCAAGGTGTGGGGGCTGACGCCGGAGCTGGCGATCCTGTTCGGCACCCTGTGCGCGGGCGTGCTCAGTGTCGGCGCCGGGCTGCTGGCGATCCGCCGCCTGGGCATCTACTTCGCGATGATCACGCTGGCGCTGGCGCAGATGGTCTTCTTCTTC